>JAUXRI010000112.1 GCA_030681895.1 Myxococcales bacterium
GTGGAACTGCAGCTGGCGGAACTGCAGCTGGTGGAACTGCAGCTGGCGGAACTGCGGCTGGTGGAACTGCAGCTGGCGGAACTGCAGCTGGTGGAACTGCAGCTGGCGGAACTGCAGCTGGTGGAACTGCAGCTGGCGGAACTGCAGCTGGCGGAAGTGCAGCTGGCGGAACTGCAGCTGGCGGAACTGCAGCTGGCGGAAGTGCAGCTGGCGGAAGTGCAGCTGGCGGAGCCGCAGGTGGTGCAAGAGCAGGCGGAACACCAGGAGGCGGAGGCGGAGGAGGCGGTGGCTCAGCGGCCGGTGGAGAAGCCGGCGGCGGTTCATCAGGCGGCAGCAGCCTGTGCGGAGACTCCGCCTATCTCGGGCAGACGAGCCAGATGCTGCTCGCCGACGGCGGGTGGGGTGGCACCGGGTTCCGCCTTCCCAACCCCGGGGTCGCGTCCGCGAGCAGCAGCAACACTCTGACTCCCGTCTCATTCATCTCCGACGGGAACCTCATGACGGCCTGGCGGCCACAAACCGCCTGCCCGTCAGGCCCGGCCGTCAACACCTTCTGCTGCGAGCCGGAGTGGGTGCAGCTCACCGTTCCGAGCACCAGCGTGCTTGGCGGAATCGTCATTCGAGGCCCACGAAGTCTCTTCGGCAACGGGCGTGTCCTGACGGGCCGACTCGAGTTCCTCTCCTTCCCCGGCGGCATTGGCCAGTTGTCGCGCGACATCGTGCTCAGTCCTGCCACCGGCGACTGGGCGCTTCAGTTCCCTCTCGTCGTCACCGGCGCAGGGACCATTCGTTTCAGGCCCGGCTGGGCTGATGCTGCCGCCGCCGGCGTTGGTGAGCTCGAACTCTACGCGCCGTAGGCTCTCCCGCTGACCTGTCGCCTGTGAGGCGACACCTCGCCGCCATCCCAGCCTGGTGCCGCCCACCCGGCGACAGTGGTGCGGAGCGGCGCAGTCGCACGCCGCGTCCATCGACAGCAAACCCGCCGTCCGACGCGGGGTTGGCGGCGCGTCGGCCCGGCATCGACGCTGCAGTGTGCTCCCTCGTCGTTGCTCGCTCCCTTCACCACCACGAGGACACACCCCATGCGCATCACCCGTTCGCAGCACCTCGACACCCTTCGCCAGACCACCACTGATCAGCCGCGCCCGGCCGCGTCGCCCGCGCGTCACCGCCCCGTGCAGGACGGCTTCGAGCCCGCGCGCAAGCGTGGCCCTTCGCTCACCTCGCCGCAGAACGCGGCGGTCGATGTCCTCGCCAACGAGCTGCTCAAGGCCATCGCGCAACAGCTCCTCGCCGCTGCAAACGGCATGGCCGCGAAGACGGGCGACCAGGGTCAGCCCACGCCGGTCGGCAGCGCCTCAGACGAGTTCACCCCGCCGCCGCCTCCCGTCGGTGGCGGCGACGAGTGGACGCCGCCGCCCCCGCCTCCCGTCGAGACGACTCCGGTGTCTGGCTTCTCGCCGGGGCCGCCTCCGGGAGTCGTGGACCCGCGCATCCCCCCGCCCATCACCGCCACCGAGAAGCGCGCTGACACGTACCCTGCGTCACTGCCCGGTGAGTCGCTCGCGCAGTACGCAATGCGCACCTCGAAGGACACCGGCTTCAACGTCAACCTGCTCGGCGCGTTCGTCTCGACGGCAGGCAACCTCGGCGGCGCTCCCAACGCGTCGTTCGCCGAGCTCGTCGACCGCTTCCAGAACCCGAACGCGTACCTGTCGCAGGCCGAGATCGATCGCGCCAACAACCTGCGCGCCGCAGACCTCGAGACCGCGAACCGCATCTACACCGGCCCGGTGCCGGCGAGCTCGCTCACCGACGAGGACCGGAAGTACCTCATCTCGATGGAGCAGTGGGAGCCCGGCGTGGGCGACCTCTTCCACCGGCTGCTCTCGGGCTCGCACGTCGAGATCGCCCGGCTCATCAACGACACCGTCTACAACCTGGGCGGCGTCGGCAAGGCAGAGCTCTCGACGTACCGCGGCCAGCTGCGCCCGCTCGTCGAGAAGGTGATGGCCGAGAAGGGCCTCGTTCACCCCTGACGCTCGCGTCGTAAGCGCCGGTGACTCCTCGGCTCGTTCGACCTGTTCATAATTCCGCGCGCCTGCTCCCACTCAGGAGTCATGCAGACGCGAAAGACACTGGGAATGCGGAACGGGTGGATTCGAGCGCGGGCGGTCATCGCCCTGCTGTTGGTGGTGGTGTTCTACGTCTCGGCGGCAGCGATGATGGCCGGGCTCGTGTACGCGGGCCTGGGCCTCGGCGGCTTCGCGCTTCACCTGCGAGGCAAGGCGGTGCTCTTGGTCGGCGTCGCGGCGCTCGCCTGCTTCGGCGCGGCGCTGGTGGTGTTCTGGTCGCTGCTGCCGCGGTGGCAGCGGTTCGTGGCTCCCGGGCCTGAGCTGCTGCGCGACCAGCACCCGAAGCTGTTCCGCGAAATCGACCGCGTCGCGGCGTTCACCGGTCAGCAGCCTCCAGTGCACGTGTACCTGGTGCCCGAGGTGAACGCGTTCGTCACCGAGCGCGGCGGCGTGATGGGCTTCTTCAGCACGCGGGTGATGGGGCTGGGCCTCGGGGTGTTGAGCAGCCTCTCGGTCGCGCAGGTGCGGGGCGTGCTCGCGCACGAGTTCGGCCACTTCGCCGGTGGTGACGTCAAGCTGCTGCCGTGGATCAACAAGGCGCGCGCGGGAATGCTGCGAACGCTGCACAACCTCGCCAGCGCCGGGGCGTCGACGAACTCAGGAGAGCTGGCCATCGTCACCCTGGTGTTCTGGCTGGTGCAGGCGCCGTTCGCGGGCTTCGCGAAGCTCTACCTTCGGTTCACGCAGAGCCTCAGCCGGGCGCAGGAGATCGCCGCCGACACGCTGGCCGTCTCCATCGTGGGCTCCGAGACCCACGCGGCGGCGCTCACCCTCACCGAGCGCGCCGGCCTCGCGTACAGCGCGTTCCTCCGGCAGGACGTCGAGCCGCTGCTCGCGACGGGCCGCCTGCCGCCGCTGGGCTCGGGCTTCGCGCAGTTCCTCTCGGCTCCGAGCATCGTGAAGGCGCTCGACGCCCACCATCAGCAGGCGACGTCAGACGTCGACCCGTACGACTCGCACCCGCCGCTCGCCGAGCGATTGGCCCACGCTGCGAAGCTCAACCAGCAGGTGACGCGCCGCCCGGTGGACGACGAGCCGGCCCTCACGTTGCTGGCCGACGTCGCCGCGTGCGAGCTCACCCTCGCGAAGTTCGTCACCGAACGCGACGCGCTCCTGCCCGTGTCGTGGGAAGCCTCGGGTGACTGTCTGTCGACGGGGTGGCGCCAGGAGCTCCGGGAGCTGGGCGAGGCGTGGGCCGGCGTCTCGGTCGCCGAGGTGCCGCGAACCTCCGACGAAGTCAGAGCGCTCCTCGAGAGGGGCTCGAAGCCGGCGGGCGATGCGACCGATACGCAGGTGATGGGCTTTGCGTCGCGGGTGACGTGGCTGGGGCTGTCGGCGCTCCTCATCGAGGTGGGCTTCACGGTGCGAAACCTGCCGGGGCAGACGATTCAGTTCTCTCGCGGCTCGGTGACGGTCAACCCCGTCGAGGTCATCGACGCGTACTTCGCGGAAGCGGGGACCCGTGAGGTGTGGGTCGCCACGTGGACCGAAGCCGGCATCGCCGACCGCGTGTTCCCCGCCGCCTGACAGGCCGGGCCATCACCTCGCGACGTCACGTGCGAGTCGACGCTCGGCGCTGGTCCGCCCGCAGCGAGCGCTTCGTGGCCTCGGCCACCGTCGCTACCGCAGCGAGTCTGAAGAATCGGACATTCCATGTCGTTTTCTTCAGAGTCGATGTCGCCGTCAGGTCGCTCCAGCGCTCATCGGCGCCTGATCAGCCGCACCAGGGACCTGCGGGCCATCCAGCGCGCACGATTCCTGTGTCAGTCGGGCGACGTCGCCTCCCGGGGAACGCGGATGAACTCGTCTCAGGGCGTGAAGCCGGCGTCGGCGAGCTGCGTCTTCCGGCCGCCTGGCATCGAGTACGACGCGAAGCTGAAGTAGCCGTGCACGTCGACGCCGACCGGCACGTTCGCTGGCACCGTCGTCACCTCGTGCACGCCGGGCATCACCGTGACGAGCGCGTACTGCGCCTGGCTGCTCGGCACCGGGCTGGCGGTGACGGCGACGCCATCGACGCGCACCTGGGCGCTGCCGGTCCACGTCAGTCGCGCGGTGTTGAGCCCGAATCCCTCGGGCACGAAGAAGCGCGGGTTCTCGGCCCACTGGCTCACCGGCGTCACCACCACCATCGACGGATCACCTTCCACCGCGCCGGCCGTCGCGCCCTGGCCCGGCGTGAAGTGGACGACCTGCACCGGTGCGTCGGTGGTCAGCATGGTGGCGCTCGCGACGGTGAACTCGGCGTCCTCTACTCCGCCCCGCTCGCGGAGTCCGCACCTGCTAGACGGTCGGCAGAGGTCGTCGCGTCCTCGAGGAGCCCGCGTGCGTTTCCCCGGCCGTCGTAAGCACAAGCACTACTTCCCGGTGAACGCGGCCGATCCGCTCGTTCAGCGGGCGATCCCCGAAGAGGCGAGAGCGAAGACGCACGCGGTCGGCGTCGACCAGACGCTCGTCGACATCGACGCGCGGGTGCCCGAGGAGCTGCTGGCGCGGTACGAGCTGCCGAAGGCCTCGTCGACGGTGATTCCCGACGAGAAGGCCGCGCGCCTCTACGCCGAGCTGCTCGCCGACAAACGCATCTCGTACGAGTTCGCGGGCGGGACGATTGGCAACACGCTGCACAACTACTCGCTCCTCGCCGACGACGCGTCGATTCTGCTCGGCGTGATGAGCGAAGAGATTCGGCTCGGCACGTCTGGGTACCGCTACCTGTCGAACACCTCGAGCCGCGTGAACCTGGACTACCTGCAGCCGGTCGCGGGGCCCATCGGCCGCTGCTTCGCGCTCGTGACGCCTGACGGAGAGCGCACCTTCGCCATCAGCGCGGGTGAGATGAATGGGCTGCGTCCCGAGAGCATTCCGCCGCACGTCTTCGACGACGCGTCGTGTCTCGTCATCTCGGCGTACCTGCTGCGCTGCAAGCCGGGCGACCCGATGCCGCAGGCCACCGCGCGCGCCATCGAGCTGGCGAAGGCGCGCGGCGTGCCGGTGGTGCTGACGCTGGGCACGAAGTTCGTCATCGCCGACCGGCCCGACTTCTGGCGCGAGTTCATCAAGGCCAACGTCGACATCGTCGCGATGAATGAAGAAGAAGGCGAAGCGCTCACCGGCGAGTCGGACCCGTTGCTCGCGTGCGACCGGGCGCTCGAGCTCGCCGACCTCGTGCTGTGTACGGCCGGCGCGACCGGGCTCTACCTGGGTGGCGTGACCGACGACGCGGTGAAGCGTGAGACGCGATACCCGCTGCTGCCTGGCGCGATTCCCGAGTTCAACCGCTACGAGTTCAGCCGGCCGATGCGCCGCGCCGCGTGCACGACGCCGGTGAAGGTGTTCGCGCACATCGCGCCGTACCATGGCGGTCCCGCGCGCATCACGAGCACCAACGGCGCGGGAGACGGCGCGTTGTCGGCGCTGCTCCACGACATGTCAGCCAATCGGTACCATCGCGCGCGCGTGCCGAACTCGTCGAAGCACGTTCGTGAGTTCCTCACCTACTCGTCGCTGAGCCAGATTTGCCGGTACGCGAACCGGGTGAGCTTCGAGGTGTTGATGCAGGCGGCGCCGAGACTGACGAAGGGCCTGCCGCAGCGCGAAGAGGGGCTCGACGACGAGAAGTACTGGGCGGAGTAGTCGTCACAGATGTCCGGCGCGCGACGCGAGGCTGTGAGGTATCTGCCGTGTCATGAATGACGCTCGCTCGGTGAAGGGCTTCCTCGTCGGCGCGCTGGTGGCTGGCGCCATCGCGTTCGGCTTCATCACGTCGAAGCAGCCGGCGCCGGTGGCCGCGCCCTCGCTGCCTCCCATGGCCGCACCGGCTTTTGCACCGCAACAGCCGTTGCCCGCGATGCCGAGCGCTCCTGCGAGCCCGCGGGAGGCCGCCGACCAGCTCTTCAACACGGCGATGATGGCGGGTGAGCAGAACGACCAGGCCACGCTGGCGCAGGTGCTCCCCGGGGCGCTCGCGGCCTACCGCGCCCTCGCGCCGCTCGACGGCGACGGGACCTTCCACCTCGCCGCGCTCGAGTTGACGGGCGCGAAGTACGCCGAAGCGCGCGCCACCTGCGCGACGTTGCTGGCGACGAACCCGAACCACCTCCTCGCGCTGGGCATCTCCTTGCGCGTCGCTGAGCGGACGGGCGACGCCGCGGGCGCGCGTGACTTCGCCCAACGGCTGCTGAAGGCGTACGAGACCGAGGCCTCACGCGCGCTGCGCGAGTACCAGGACCACCAGCGCATGCTGCCGACCTACCGCGCCGAGGCGATGGCCGCGCTGAAGTAGCTCGAGCGCAGGCCTGCGCCTTGCCCCGCTGGTCCACTCCCGGCATGGTCTGACGCTTCTTCCGGGGGAGCTCATGACCATCGAAGGCATCAAGCCCAAAGCCGTCGGCACACCGAAGGTCGCGTCGACGCAGACCGCCGCGCCGACGACCGCCATCGACGCACCGCCACCGCCGCCGCCTGAAGAGGGCGCGCGGGCCGAAGGCTACGAGCCACCAAAGAAGAAGCTCATGTCGGTGAGCGGCCGCTTCAAGGCCACCGCCAATCCGTTCGCCTTGCGCCCCGACTTGCAGAACCTCGTCGCGGCGCAGCGCTCGGCCACACATGCGGCTGGCGGCAGTCACGGCGCCCGCAAGCCGCTGACGCCGGTCGTTCACGAGCGCCCCGACAACGCCGGCAACCTCGGCAGCCCACCTCCGGCGCGCGCGGCCGAGGCCGACTTCCTCGCCCTGGCAAAGAAGGCCAACCCCAAAGCCACACCCGAGGCGCTCGAGAAGGCCGCGGCCACCCTCGCGAAGGCCGCCATCGAGAAGAAGTTCGGGCTCAGCGTGAAGAACGGCGACGCGAAGTGGACCGCCGAAGAGCTCACCCGGGTGTACGAGGGCTTCTCGATGATGCCGCAGAAGGACCAGGCCGTGTTGAAGGGCATGGACCTCGTGCGCGAGCACCAGAGCAGCGAAGCAGACGCGCTCGCCGAGTACCGTCCGAACGTCGATGGTGAGCGCCGCTCCATCGCGGTCTTCGATGGCTTCATCACCGGTGACGCCAGGCGGTCGCGCCAGCACTCGATTCACTCGGTGATTCACGAAGCCGGGCACGCGCTCGAGCAACGGCCCATGCACGACGCGCAGGCGGCGGTGAACAAGGCGCTCGCGGCGCTCGAGCCTGCCGAGCGGAAGGCCACTCGCGCGAAAGAGAACGAGAACCGCGTCTGGGGCAACAAGGACGACTCGGGCACCGTCAACTGGGCCATCGCCGAGTACGGCACCGCGAAGGACAAGAAGGGCATCGACTTTCTCAACGCTCAGCAGGGCGTCACCGATGCGCTCCATCAGTTGTCGACGGCGACGACGCCGAAGCAGGAGGAGACCGCCGAGAAGGCCCTCACCACCGCGAAGACGAAGCGCGACAAGCTCGACATGTCGGAGCACCCGAAGTCCTTCCGCGCGAAGGACTGGGTCGAAGCCACCGACACGCTCGAGACCGCGATTCGCGCGCGTCGTGAGGTCGATGGTGAGGTGGCGCCGCTGAAGAAGGCCGCCGACGCCAGCCAGAAGACGCTCGATTCGTTGGCGACCACCGAACAGACCCCGGACGGCGACGTCCTCAAGAGCAAGACGCGCGCGGGCTACGAGAGCGCACGCAAGAAGGACAAGGCCGGCCAGCGCGACGTCTCTGCGTACGGGGCCACGTCGACCGTCGAGAACTTTGCCGAGGCCTACGCGCTCTACGTGCGCGACCCGGGCCTGCTGAAGACGAAGTCGCCCGAGCAGTTCAAGTACTTCGAGAAGCACCACCCGCAGCCGTGAGCACGCCATGAACCAGGGACACGGGTATCAACCGACGCCTCCACACCTCTGCGCGCTGCCGTACGCGGCGAGCCGTGACGAGCTGCCCACCCGCCACGACCAGGCACGGGCTCGTTTTCGCGTGGCCAGCGAAGCGTACGAAGCCGGGAAGACGGCGCAGGCGGCGAAGCAGTTCCTCGAGGTGGCCGAGTTGTTGAGCGCTCCCGCCGAGACGGCTCTCGCCACGCCCTTCGCCCACATGCGCGCCGCGGCGTACCGCAACGCCTCGATGGCCTTCGTCTTCGTTCGCGACGAGGCCGGACGGAAGCGCGCCTTCACCGCGTTGATGAAGAAGGACCGCGAGAACGCTGCGCTGCTCGAGGAGTTGTTGAGGAGCTGATCAGACTTCAGGGCGCGAGCTCGACCTCGTGCACTTCGACGGTGCTGCCCGACAGCGTGACGAGCCGGTGCGCCGCGTCGAGCGTGAGGTCGTCAGCGCGTACGGGGAGCGACTGCACCTTCGCTCCCTTCAGGTCGAACACCTCGACCGTCGAGCCGGTGGCGACGAAGACGTGGCCCTTGCCGTCGAGCGCGACTGCGCGGCCGTTCACGCCGCCGACCTTCACGACGACCTCGTCTTTCGCGTCGAACACCGTCAGCTCGCCACCCACGAGCACCTTCGTGCCGACGCCGTCGACCGCGACGTCCTTCGCGTTCACGCGTTTGCGCTTCACCGCCTTGCCCTTCGCGTCGACGGTGACGAGGTCGATGTCTCCAGTGTGGTCGGTGAGCGCGAAGAGGTGGCCCGTGGCGTCGGCGTCGAGGCCGCCGTGGAAGTACCGGTCGGGGTAGCTGCCCGCGACGGTGCGCACGAGGGTGAGGGTCTTCGCGTCGTAGACGAGCACGTCGCCGACGCGGTTGATGAAGAGGTGGTCCTTCACGTCCATGGAGAGACCGAAGACGCCGAGCTGCTTCGTGAGCGCGTCGGGCGGGAGGGTGATGACGTCGACGTACGCTCCCTGTGCGGTGAACTTCTGCACCCGCCCGGTGTTGCTCTCGGCCACGAAGACGGCGCCGTCGGAGGCAACGGCAACCCTGACGGCGTGGGAGAGCTGGCCCGGGCCGGTGCCGGCTTCGCCGAACGACGTGAGCTTCGTGACTGGAGAACGTGGCGCCGGCATCGCGGGCACGGGCGCTGGCAGCGGCGCGGCGACGACAGGCACGCTGACCGCGACCGGCGGTGAATGCGAAGGACGCGAGAACATGAAGAACGGGACGACTCCGAAGAGCACCGCCACGCCGAGCACCACGACCAGACACCCGACCGCGACCGCGATGCCGCCGACGCTGCTGCGCTGGCCAACGCTCGGCGCCGCGGGCTCACGGATGAGCGAGTGGCAGTACTGACACTCCATCGACGTCTGGCCCTTCGGGAGCGTGACGGGCGCGCTGCAGTGTGGGCACTTGATCAGCATGTGACGACTCCAGTGCGGCGGATTTTCACGCGTCGATACGCATCGGCGCCGCGAGCGGCCGCACCACGCAGTCGCCCGTCGTGCCGTCTTCGAACGCGAGCATGACGAAGTCAGCATCACGCTCGAGCGCGATGATGGGGTGATGCCACACGCCGACGCGGTAGTTCACGCCTTGTCCCGGCAGACAGACGAACGCACGCAGCCCGCTCACGTCGGCGCCACCGTCAGCGAGGGTCGGCGCGACGCACACGAGAAAGCGCGCGCACACCATCGGCACGAAAGCCTGCGTGGAGAACGGGTGGTGCTCGAGCAACTCCACCGAGAACGGCAGCGCCTTCGCCACCGAGCGGAAGACGGCGAGGTTGGCCTTCGCGCCGGGTCTCGCGTTCATCAACTCGGCGCACCAGTCGAAGCGCGTCGCCGTGCCCTGATTCGCAGACGAGCCCGCGCGCAGGCCGGCCGAGATGACGTCACCGAACGGCGCGAACGCCTCGACGCTCAACGGCTCGGCGCGCACGACGCTCATGAGCCCCGGTACGTCGAGTAGCCGAACGGGTTGAGCAACAGCGGCACGTGGTAGTGCTCGCTCGCGGCCTTCACCACGAAGTCGATGGAGACCGCCGGGTAGAACGCCTCGACGCCTTGCCCCGCGAAGTACGACGCGACGTCGAAGTGCAGGCGGTACGTGCCGGCCGACGGAATCGTCTGCAGCAGCGGCTTCACGCGCCCATCCGCATCCGTCACGCCGCGCGCAAGCTCGTTCGCGCCGGTCGCAAGCACCTGCTCCAGCCGAACCGTCACGCCGCGCGCCGGCCGGCCGAGCGTGGTGTCGAGGATGTGCGTCGAGATGCCCATGGCTCAGGTCTCCAGCTCGGCGTGCAGCCACTTCTCGAGGCGCAGGCGCGCAATCTTCATCTGCTCCACCGCGGCGGTCTCGAGCTCGGCCTTCTTGCTGCGCGACAGGCGCTCCTCGAGCAGACACGCCATCTCACCGGCCGACTTGCCCGTCGCGAAGATGATGAAGATGAAGCCGAACTTCTTGAAGTACTGCTCGTTGAGCTTCAGCAACTGCGCGCGTTGGAGCTTGTCGGCCGCGTCGACCTTCTGCTGCTCGCCCTTCGACCACGCCGCCGACTTCGCAGACTGCGTCTTTCCCTTCTGCTTCGAGCCGATGCGCGGGTGCGCGGCGAACGCGTCGAGCCACGCCTTCGTTCCCAGCTTCCACCACACGTTCTCGGCGGCAGAGAAGACGTCACGCAACGAGCCGAAGGGACGCAGCATCGCCATCGTCTCGGCCCACGCGCGCGCACCGCAGCACGAGAGGAACAACCGGCTCGCGGCGTCGACGTCCAGCGCGTTGAGCTGCTCGAGCACGCCGCGCTCCGCAGGAGAATCGAGCGACGTGCCGTACACCCGCAGCCGGTTCACGCCGCCATGCGGGAAGATGTGCACGCGCAGGTGCGTGACGGGCATCGGGCGGTCGGGCTCCAACTGGTGACGTCGGTGCTGCACCAGCGCCGTGCGCGCCAGCAACGTCTGCCAACCCTTCGGCTCGCGGAGCAATGACTGCACACCCTCGGCACCGATTTCTTCTTCGTCGAGCGCCTCGATGAGCGTCGCCTGCGGAGCGTTCCCCTTGAAGAAGTGCGTATCGAGCTCGACGCGCTCCACGAGGCCACGGCGGGCGAGGCGAATGACGCACCAGTCACTGCCGGGCGTGCGACGGCGCTTCGTCTCCCAGCCGTCGCCCATGTTCACGCCACGCCCGGGGAGGAGCAGATTCGACGGAGGCCCGAAGAACTGGTCGCTCACCGCGGCGATGGTGCCGCCGTTCTCGACGGCCGCGAGGTCGACGCTGCCCTTGCGCCAGAACGTTCGCGCTTCGGCTTCGACGGCTCCGTACACGCGCAGTCTCGCCACGCCGCCGTCGGGGAAGATGCGCAACCGCACGTGCGTCACGCGCGCCGACGGTGCCTTTGCCTTCACCACGTTCTGGAAGTCGGGCTTCACGGCCTGGCGCGGCAACACCTCGAACCACTCGGTCGACGCGAGCAGCTGCGCGGGCGTCGCGGTCTGCGGAGCCACGAGGCCCTCGAGCGAAATCTCCTGCGGCGCGTTGCCCTTGAAGTGAGTGGTGTCGACCAGCGCGCCATGAATTCGGCCGGGCGCGCCGAGGCGGACGATGGCGAAGTCGTGGCCGGGCTCGCGCTTGCGCTGCGACTCCCAGCCGTCCATCCACTTGCCCTTGTCGGTGTACGCGCCCTCTTTCCACTCGGCGGGGCCGGGCTTCAGCAGGTTCTCCTTCTCGGCGAAGTAGTCGTCGGTGGCGTAGAGGACGAAGGTGCCAAGGGCGTCGGCGGCGAGGTCGACGAGCTGCGCGAAGTCGGAAGGAATGGGGGCGTTCGACATGCGCGGGAGATTGCCGCAATCGCCCCTCGGGGGCACCAACCGCGAGTGACGACGGCACCGTCACTCACTGAGCGCGTCTACTCGCAGACCCACACGCCCTTCTTCGCGGCGTGCTGGGTGTAGCGACCCTTCGACTTCACGCAGGCCTCGCACGACTTCGAGGCGCCACCGTGGCCGAACTCGGACTTGCAGCCGGCGAGGGTGGTGATGACGCTGCGGGCCCACGCGAACGAGGCGGTGAGCATCAGGGTGGCGGCTGCGACGGCGACGAGGCGGTTCACGGAGGTCTCCTGGATGGTGCGGCGGTTGAACGACGCGTTGGGGGTGAAAGTGTCGCACACGTTCGTGTGGCTCGGCGGTGGCCAACGGCAAGCCCCAACGAGCCGGATCGTCAGGGCCCGTAGAGTGCGAGTTCGGAAATGCCGGGATTCGCCGACTGCGCGAGCCCGCCGACGAACCTGACCTGACTGATGTTGGCGATGGGCGGAGCGAAGCGGCCGGCCCAGTCCGCTTTCGGACGCGGGAAAACGATGGATCCCCTCGCGACGACCCCGCCTGAGCCGTTCACGAACTCGAGGTGCCCGGTCAAGAACTCGAAGCCGTTGAAGTCTCGATTGCCTCGAATCACGACCGCCGAGATCGCCCGTGGGGTGCTGAGGGAGACGGTGATGCTCTGCTGGAGGCAACAGGACATCCCGTCCTGCGGTGGGCACGACATCAGCCCCGCGTACCAGCTCGTCGTCAGATCGGAATCGAGGATGTGGGCGGGCGGAAAGAGACTGTTGAACTGACTGGTTGCGCTGGCGAAGAGGCCCGCATCCGCAAGGAGGAGGCGGTCAGTCGTGACGAAGCTTCCGTCGGATTGGAGAACGCTCGGCAGAAGACCGGCATCGCCCAATGCGCACCGTGCACCAGAGGACGAGCCACCAGCCGCTGAGCCACCAGCAGCCGAGCCACCAGCAGCCGAGCCACCAGCAGCCGAGCCACCAGCAGCCGAGCCACCAGCAGCCGAGCCACCAGCAGCTGAGCCACCTGCAGCCGAGCCACCTGCTGCCGAGCCACCTGCGGCCGAGCCACCTGCGGCGGAGCCACCTGCGGCGGAGCCACCTGCGGCCGAGCCACCTGCGG
>JAUXRI010000305.1 GCA_030681895.1 Myxococcales bacterium
ATGAGCGCCGAAGAAGCCCTTTTCCAGCGGTTCGGTAAGGAAATCCCCGTCGGCACCGTTCTGGTCCGCGAGGGAGAGCCCGGCAAAGAGATGTACGTCATTCAGTCCGGCAAGGTTCGGATCTCGAAGAAGGTGCGCGAGGTCGAGAAGGTGCTGGCGGTGCTCGGGCCCGGTGAGTTCTTCGGTGAGATGGCGATCATCTCGAACAAGCCCCGCAACGCGTCGGCCACCGTCGAAGAAGCGGCCCGCCTGCTCGTCATCGATCCCAAGACCTTCGAGGCGATGATCCGCGGCAACAGCGAGATCGCGGTCCGCATGATCAAGAAGCTCGCCGAGCGGCTGTCCGACGCCGACGCGCAGATCGAGACGCTGCTGCTGTCTGATCCGAACAGCCGCGTCGTGCAGCACATCCTCCACCTCTGCCAGTCGCGCGGCCGCCCGCTCGAAGAGGGCATCGAGATCGACTTCCCCATTCGTGACCTGCCGCGTGAGCTCGCCGTCGGAGAGCCTGCCATTCGGTACCTCTGCCACCGCCTCGAGAAGTCGGGGCTCATCGAGCTGCAGGGCGATCGCGTGACGGTTCGCGACACCGCGCGGCTCTTCGACTTCCTGCGCTTCCTCGAAGCCAAGCAGAAGTTCGGGGACCTCTGACGTGCAGTTGACGGTGTTGGGCCCTCATGGGGGAGAGCTGCCCGGGTGCCGGAGCACCTGCTTCCTGGTCGACGGCGTGCTGGCGCTCGACGCAGGCGCCTTGACCTCGACGCTGCCGCTCGACGAATTGGTGAAGATCGACGACGTGCTGCTCACGCACTCGCACTTCGATCACATCAAGGATCTGCCGCTGCTCGCCGACGTGCTGGTGGGCCGCCGCGACAAGCCCGTCACCATCTGGGCCAACACCGAGTGCATCGAAACGCTGCGCGAGAACCTCTTCAACAACGTGCTGTGGCCCGACTTCACGCGCATTCCGACGAAGAAGTCGCCCGTCTACCGGCTCAAGGCCTTCAAGAGCGGCGCGTCGTTCAAGATCGGCAAGTACCAGGTGAAGTCGGTGCCCGTGACGCACCCCGTGGAGTCGTGCGGCTTCGTGATCAACGACGGCCATACGTCGCTCGCGATGTCGGGCGATACCGGCCCCACCGAGAAGCTCTGGAAGCTGCTCAACCGCATCGACGATCTCAAGGTGTTGCTCCTCGAGACCAGCTTCCCGAACGCGCTCCAGGCGCTCGCCGACATCTCTGGCCACTTCACGCCGCAGACGATGTTGGCCGAGCTCGAGAAGTTCAACCGCCGCGACTGCGAAGTGCTGCTCTACCACCTCAAGCCGGCCTTCGTTGACGTGCTCAAGCGCGAGGTGAAGCACATGCCCGTGCACGTCTGCGAAGAGGGCGAGCAGTTCACGTTCTGACGAGCCAGGAAGAGCAGTTCGACTTCAGCGCCGCTTGAGCAACCGGGACTTGAGCGCACCGACGAGCATGTCGATGGCGATGTCGTTGTTCCCACCGTGCGGCACCACGATGTCGGCCCACCGCTTCGACGGCTCGACGAAGGCCATGTGCATCGGGCGCACGTGCCGGAAGTACTGGCTGACGACATGATCGAAGTCGCGGCCGCGCTCCTTGATGTCGCGGGTGAGCCTTCGAATGATGCGCACGTCGTCTTCCGTCTCCACGAAGATGCGCACGTCGAGCTCCTTGCGCAGCGCCTCCATGTGGAGCACCAGGATGCCCTCGATGAGGATCAGCTCGGCCGGGTGCACCGTCGTCGTGCGCGTGGTGCGCGTCGACTCGACGTAGTCGTAGACCGGCTTCTCGACCGCGCCGCCGGCCTTCAGGGCCTTCAAGTGAGTGACGAGCAGCTCGGTGTCGAAGGCGTCGGGGTGATCGAAGTTCACCTCGCGCCGCTCCTCGTGGGTGAGGTGCCCGAGGTCGCGATAGTAGGAGTCTTGATCGATGAACGAGACGCCCTGGTTCTCCAACGCCTCATGCACCTTGCGCGCGACCGTCGTCTTCCCCGACGCGGTGCCTCCTGCGATTCCCACCACGAGCGCCATGAGGCAGCCGTCTACCACTGCAGGCAGGTCCTCCGAAGCGTCGACAACGAGGCGCCGCTTGTGGTGAACGGTCGCACCGCCTAGAACGCGTCATCTTTCGCAAGGAGCCGTTGCTCGCATGAAGCGTTATTTCGGCATCATCGTCGCCGTCGTCTTCGTCGCCGTCGGCATCGTCTTCACGATGCGCAAGTGGGAAGACAAGTCGACCGAGACCAAGCGTGAAGCGAGCGCCGCGAAGCTGCGCGCCGAGTACCTCGAGCGCGTCTCGTGGATTCGCTCCATTCCCGATCAGAAGGCGTACACCAGCGAGGTCGGCACCTTCCTGCGTTGGTACTTCAAGGGCGTGAACGAGCACGTCAACGAGTTCCGGCTCAACCGCAACTTCGATGACTACCTCGTCGAGCTCGACGAGAAGGGCGGCCGCAAGTCGTCCGAGTACGAGTCGCCGACGAAGGACCGCTCGAGCGAGAAGAGGGCGGCCTACGACTCGACCCGCAAGCTCTTCGACACCTTCAAGGACGGCAGCTATTCGCCCTGGTGGACCAGCACGAGCAACGGCCTTCGCCTCGACATCGTCTCGGCCGACTCGCGCGGCGATCAGATCCACATGCCCGTCGTCGCCTGGGGCCTGCCGCGTGAAGAGCGGGTCGACGACAAGAAGATCCGCCGCGTCGTCACCAACGGCAACTTCAAGTTCACGTGGAAGCTGTTCGACGAGAAGGGAAAATTGATCGCCGAGATGCCGGGCGAAGGTGGCCCCAACGATCGCGTCGACTGGCCCGAGCGCTACATCAAGTTCTTCCCGCCGATGGTCGTCTTCGGCACCTTCGACTTCGACAAGCTCCCGCCCGAGGCCAAGACGGCCGAGATCGCCTGGACCATCTCGGCGCGCAGCCCGTCGGGTGGCGACATGATGGGCAGCTACCTGTGGAAGGGCGAGATCCCCGCCGACTGGAAGCTGGCCGCTGGCGAGACGTGGAAGGGCGCGCAGGAGTCGATTCGCCCCGAAGAAGAGATCGACCCGAGCAAGCAGGCGAAGAAGTAGTCGTCAGGCCACCGACAGCACCGCGCCCGGCTTGAAACACGTCAGGGCGCCTGCTTCGGCGTAGGTGAAGATCGTCAGCCCACGACCCACGCAGTAGTCCGTCAGCTCGGGCTCGCGCGGAGTCGTCGCCATTACCCGCCCCGAGAGGGGCTCGATCAGCCGAACGCTCGTGCCGGGAACGACGAGCGCGCCTTTGGCCAGCGTCGGCGGGAGACGCTGAATCAACGCCTCCTCGAGGCCGCCCACGACCCAGCCAGTGTCTCCGTCTGGCATCAGCCGCACCGCAGCGCCTCGCGCGTCGGTCACCAGCACACCGCGCTCGAACGGCACCACGCTTGCCGTCGCGCCATCGACTGGCACTGCACGCAGCCACAACACCTCGCCCTTGCCAGACAGGCACGCCACGCCGCCACGGCCTTCAGCGCGGCCCGCCACGAAGATCCGACCTCGCGCCGTGGCCGGCGCACTCGCGTTCTCGAACGGCAGCGGCCTCGTCCACGACACGGCGCCGGCCTGGCCCGCGCTTCCTCCAGCCAACGCTGCGAACCGCAGCACGACGGTCTGGCTCGAGTTGGTCAACACGGCGACCGCATCGCGCTGGAGGCTCACCACCGGCCATGGGCTCGCCACGGGCCCACGAATGCGGAAGCGCACCTGGCCATCGGTCGCATCGATTCCGTAGAGATCGCCTGCGTCGGTGCCGACGATCAGCCTGGTACCGACCGGCGTCACCACCGCGCGCTGCGTTCGAGGTGGATCGAAGCGCCACGCCTCACACCCGGTCTGTGACTCCAGCGCGAGCACGCCGCGGCTCGCGAGGCGCGTGACGAAGCGGCCCTCGATCAGCTGCAGTTCGGCGCCGACCCGAAGGCCCGCGCCGTCACGCACCCAGCGCGCGCTGGTGTCGTTGGCGCCGTAGCAGACGAGCTTCGATTCGGTCGCCACCAGCACCGTGCCATCGGCAGCCGCCGCGACGCCCCGGGGCGCGTGCACCCGTCGCCACTCCTTGCCGGCTGCAGAGAAGACGTGCGCGGAGTGGGGCGCATGCACGACGACGGCGCGAGCCGACCAGGCGACCTTTCCTCGCGGCTCTCCCAGCGCCACCGGGCGCGACCACTTCGGCGTCAGCGTGACTCTTCGCGGGCTCCCCACCGGCGCGAGCTTGCTCTCTGGCCGCGGGGCCGACGAGCGAGGCACTTCGACGGCCGTGAGATCGGGTCGTGGAGGCCGCAGCGCTGCGAGGCCCTCGGTGCACCGCACGAAGAGCGCGTCGACCCACGGGTTCGTCGCCCACGCCGCGTGCCGCTCGTGCAACGCCGCGCACAACGACAGGCCCAGCTCGAACGCCGCCCACGAGGGTTTTCGTCGCACCAGGCCCATCAACGCGAGGAAGGGCGGCTGGGCGCTCGTCGTGCCCCCGACCCGCAGCGAGCCAGCCGTCAGCAGTGCGGCGAGGCTGCCGGAGCTGCGTGACACCAGCGTGGTGCGGCCGTCGCGATCGAGGACCTCGAGGGCCAGATCGTCGATCGTTCTCGAGAACGACCACGGCCCGTGCTGCGCCAGCGCGAACGGCGTGATCGCGCGGCCCGTCGCCTCTCGCAGCGCTCGTTCGAGTGCCACCAGTGAAGCAGGCTCGACCCCGGCGTCGGCGGCCCCTCGAAGGAACGATCGGGTGGCGGTCTCGAGCGCGGCCCGCAGCTCGACCAGATCGATCGTCACCGGGTTCGTCACCAGCTTCGGCTCAGGCTCGAGCGAGACGACCGACAGCTCGAGCGTCAACCCGGGCCGGCGCAGCAGGCAGATCTCGAGCGGTGGCTGATCGAGCGACACCTGCGCGGTCGCGTTCTTGTCGGCGAGCAGGCCCTTGAGCACCGAGAGCCACGAGCTCAGCCATTGCGTCAGCTCGGTCTCGTCGATCGCGGGCAGCAACGGCACGCCTTCGATCTCGAGCGACACCGCGCCGTGGGGCGTCGCGCCCTCACTCCGCCATCGGTCTCCGAGTCGTAAACGCAGCACCGGCCCCACTCCCGCAGTCGAAAGTCCCCGAGTTCATTGACTCATCAGGGTCCTGAGCGTACCTTGTCCTCCCTTCGTGTGGGCAGCTTTGAAGCCCCCGATTTCGCTGGGAAAAGAAATGACTTTCTACGAGGCGGCGCTCCGCGTTCTTGAAGAAGCGGGCGCTCCGATGAACTACCTGGAAATTACCAAGCGGTCCCTCGACAAGGGGCTCTTGTCGCATGTCGGAAAGGTGCCGGAGCAGACGATGCTCGCGCGCCTGGCTGCACAGGCGAAACGTTCACGCGATCGCAAGCTGGTCGTCACCGCTCGCGATACCTTCGCGCTGTCTGACTGGATGCTGCAGGAGGACGCCGATGCGCTGGCCGTCACCGGCACCATCGAGCCGAACGCCGAGGAGTCGCTCCCGCCGCTTCGGCCCACGGAGCGTCACCCCGAGCCCCGCGCCGAGTACCTGCGCGCCATCGGTCGCCAGGCGGAGCGAAACCGCCGCCGCGACGACGACGGCAAGCGCAAGAAGTTCCCGCCGGTGCCCGAGGTCGCGTTCGAAGTGCTGTCCGAGGTCGGCGGCCTGGTGCCGAGCGAGCTGATCGCCCGCCTGAAGGCTCGCGATCTCGTCGACGAGCTGGGCACGCTCTCGCTCCTCGAGGCGCTCGCGACCGACAACCAGGAGCGCGTCGATCAAGGCCGCCGCCCGCAGTTCACGGCGATTCGCACCGAGACCAACGAGCTCCAGCTCTCGGTCGAGACGACGCCGCCCGAGAACGCGCCGCTGCCGCTCCAGACGCAGGAGGCCTTCTGCAAGGCCGCCAACCTGCCGTTCGAGAACGGCCGCGTCGTCCTCCGTTCGCAGCGCCGACGAGACGAGCCGGCTGCCGCGTCAGCGGCCGTGGCCTCGAGCCCCGAAGATCTCGCCCTCATCCAGACCGCGCGCCTCAGCGTCAAGGATGCACGCCGGGCGATGGCGCGGGTGCTCCGCAAGAAGCTCAGCGAGCTCGACACCGGCACTTTCGAAAAGGCGTGCGTGAAGCTGCTGCACGCCAACGGCTTCCGCGAGCTCAAGGTGTCCCGCCGCGGGAAGGACGGCGCCCTGCTGTCCGCTCGCAAGAAGGAAGGCAGCCTCGAGCTGCGCTTCGCGATTCGCATCGCGCGGGGCTCCGGGCAGGTCGAGCGGCGCGTCGTGCAGGATCTCCGGCGCGACGTGGGGCAGCTCAGCGCGAACCTCGGCCTGCTGTTGACGGCCGGTGAGGCGCGCAATGACGCCCGCACCGAGGCGACCGCGAGCGGCGCCCTGGTGATGTTGTGGTGCGGCGATCACCTCTCCGAGAAGTTCTTCGACGCCGAGGTCGGCGTCTCGGTCATGCGCGTCGAACTCTTCGAGATCGACGACGCCTTCTTCGAGCAGGCGAAGGCGGACGCAGACGAGGCCCAGAAGCGTCGCGACGAGCGGCACACCGGCCGGCGCGAGGACTCCGAAGGCGGCGAGTCTGGCGAGGCTCGGCAGGCCGAGGCAGCTCCGTCGGCGACCCCGCCGGACGCGCCGCAGGCTGACGCCCCGGTGCAGGCCGCGCCCGAGGGTGACGACGAAGGTGATGACGACGAAGAGGGTGACGAGGGTGAAGAAGGCGAGGCCGCAGAGGGTGGCGCGCCTGGCGACCCTGCTGCCGCCGGAGAAGTTGGTCGCCGTCGAAAGCGCCGCCGTCGTCGTCGTCGTCGTGGCGGTCGCCCTGATGGCGCCCCGGGACAGAGCGTCGAGGGGGCTCCCCAGGCTGCAGCTCCGGCCAACGGTACCGACGCGGTAGCGCCCATTGCGTTGACCACGACGGTCGAGGAAGCCGCTGCGGCTGCCCCGACGCCTCCCGCTCCGCCCAGCTCGGGTGAACCGAGCTGACGCGTGATCGTTCCGTGATGCGCGGCCTCGCTCCGATGAACCTGCTGCTGTTGGCGTCGTTAGCCAGCGTCAGCTGTTCTCGTGGCGAGAAGCCGGTCGTGCAGCGCTCGGAGGTCGACGTCTTCGAAGGCCGGGAGATCGTCGGGTGGGAAGCGCCTCAGCTGCTCGCGCGGCTCGACGCGGCCCTTCTGCGGGCCGGGTTCACGGTGCTGGGCGAGTCGCCGGTGCCGTCAGGGGTGAAGCCGTGGCGCATCGCCCTGGCCGCCCGAATCGACGAGCCCGATCCCCAGGCCGAGATGCCGGGCAGCGCCGTGGTGGCGTTGTCGTTCCGGCAGAAGGGCGCTCCCGAGGGTTTCGAGGTCGAGGCCTCGGAGCAGACGAAGGCCGACTCCAACGAGATCGAAGCGGTGCAGGCCGCCGCGGTGAAGGCGCTCGATCTCGCCATCGCGGAGGCTGCTGCGGAGGCGAAGGCCTCCATCGAGCTCGACCGGCTGCAAGATGACGCGCTCGCCAGACGCGCGAATGACGCTGACGTCGCCGTGCAAGCAGCGGCCACCCGGTTGCTCGCTCGAAGGCACCACCCTGCGGCGCTGCCTGCGCTCCTCAAGCGGCTGCAGACCGATGATCTGGGCGTGCTCCGGCGGACGGTCGGCATGCTGGTCGAGCTGAAGAACCCCTCTGCAGTCCCCGCCATCATCGAGGCCTCACGGGCCCGGAACCCCGTCGTGCAGCGCGAGATCGTCTTCGCCCTGTCGGCCATCGGCGGCGACGAGGCCGAGGCGTATCTCGATGTCGTGGCCTCAGGACACGACGACCCCATGCTCCGCGCGTCGGCCGAGAAGGCCCTCGGCGAGCTCCGTGATCGGGCGAAGCGCAACGCGCCCAGCCAACCGAAAGGCACCACTCCATGAAGTCGACCCTCCTGTTCTCGTGTGTCGTCGTTCTCGCCTCGGCTTGCGCCACCACCCCGGGTGGCACGACGAAGACCGAGAAGGCTCCTGCGCACGTCGCTGCCGACTATTTCCCGCTCAAGCTGGGAACGGCCTGGGAGTACGAGGCCGCCATGCTGGGCGAGAAGCGCGTCTTGCCGGTGAAGATCGTCAAGGTGTTCGACGGCCTGGCCGAGGACTCGACCGGCGCGCGCCTGCTCGCAGACGCCTGGGGCGTGCGTGACGAGCGCCGCTACCTGCTCCGCAACCCGATCGAGAGCGGCACGAAGTGGAACAACGTCGTCTCTCCGTCGTCGGTCGAGGGGTACGAGATCGTCGCCGTCGAGCAGCCGTGCGAATCCCCCGCCGGAAAGTGGGAAGGGTGCGTGATCGTCGAGAGCAAGAACCGCATCGACGCCTCGAAGACGCTGGTGAACGAGATGACCCTCGCTCCGGGGGTGGGCATCGTGCGCATGGCGACGACGCTCGAAGACGGCGGCAAACGGCTGCCCCAGTCGAAGTTGACGCTGCTCAAGTTCACCCCCGCGCCCTGAGGCGGGTTGAAGCGGGCTTGCGAGCCCGTTAGCCTTTGACTCATCGTGGAGCCCGCCGAGATCGAGCAGTCGAACGAAGAGATGATCCTGTCCTTCCTGGCGGAGGGCGGGGCCGACTACATCTCGGGCGCCACGCTGTCCGACAAGCTGGGCCTCTCGCGCACGGCCGTCTGGAAACACGTCGAGACGCTCCGACGGCTGGGGTACGGCATCGAAGCGCAGCCCGCGCGCGGCTACCGGCTCATGAAGGTGCCCGATCGCCTCACGCCGCTCGAGGTGACGCCGCTGTTGTCGACGCGTGATCTCGGCCGAACGTTGCACCACTTCGAGTCGCTCGCGTCGACCAACGTCCAGGCCTTCGAGCTCGCGCAAGAAGGCGCGCTTCACGGCGAGGTGGTGATCGCCGAGTCGCAGACGGCGGGGAAGGGCCGGCGAGGTCGCGCCTGGATCTCTCCGTCCGGCAAGAACCTCTCGATGTCCGTCATCCTTCGGCCCGAGATTCCGCCCACGCGAGCGCCCGAGCTGACGCTGGTCGCCGCCGTCGCGCTGGCCGAGACGCTCACCGAGGCGGGCGCCGTCGCGCAGATCAAGTGGCCGAACGACGTTCAGCTCGATGGCCGGAAGGTCGCCGGCATTCTCACCGAGCTGTCAGCCGACACCGAGCGTGTGCACTTCATCGTGCTTGGCATCGGCGTGAACCTGAACACCGACGCCTCCGACTTCCCCGACGACGTGCGCGAGGTGGCCACCTCGGTGAAGATCGCGCGCGCCCAGACGGTGCCGCGGGCGCTCTTCACGGCGGCACTGCTCACCAGGCTCGAGGCATGGCTCGACCGCTGGCAGGACGAGGGCTTCGCGCCCGTCCGCGCGGCGTGGAAGTCGGCCTCGTCGACGCTCGGGCAGGACGTGCTCGTCCGCTCCGACGCGAAGGAGCTGCGTGGCATCGCCGAGGACATCGACGAGTCTGGCGCGCTGATGCTGCGAGTCGACGGCAGGCTCGAGCGGGTGCTGGCTGGCGACGTGGAGCAGGTGCGACCCCGCAAGGGCTGACGCTGAGTTTCCGCACCGGGTCCGGGCCCGTGGCTATGCTGGCGCCGACATGCTCCTCGCGATCGACGTGGGCAACACCAACACCGTGATCGGCGCCTACCAGGGCAAGAAGCTGGTCGCGCACTGGCGCCTCGAGACCACCTCTCGCCGCACCTCGGATGAGTACGGCATTCTCGTGCTGCAGTGGTTCACCCACGCAGGGCTCGACGCCTCGAAGGTCGACGCCGTGGCCGTGTCGAGCGTGGTGCCGGCCATGCAGTTCAACCTCGAGCGCATGTCCGAGCGCTACTTCCACGCGAAGCCGATGTTCGTCGGGCCCGGCGTGAAGACCGGCATGCCGATTCTGTACGACAACCCCAGAGAGGTGGGCGCGGACCGCATCGTCAACGCCGTCGCCGCCCGGGAGCGTCATGACGGCGCGTTGATCGTCGTCGACTTCGGCACCGCGACCACCTTCGACGCCGTGAGCGCGAAGGGGGAATACCTCGGTGGCGCGATCTGCCCTGGCGTCACCATCGCGATGGACGCGCTGTTCCGCAACGCCGCGCGACTGCCGCGCGTCGAGTTTGCGCGGCCTCCGCACATCATCGGCCGAAACACCGTGCACTCCATTCAGGCGGGGCTGGTGTTCGGCTACGTGTCGCTCGTCGACGGCATCTGCGAGCGCATGAAGGGCGAGATCGGCAGCCCCGTGAAGATCTTCGCGACCGGTGGCCTGGCCCCGTTGATCGCCACCGAATCGAAGGCCATCGACGAGGTCGACGAGTTCCTGACGCTCGAAGGCCTGCGCATCATCCACGAGAGGAACCGATCATGAGTGACGCGCCCGTTCAGCCCGAGCTCGCTGCCGCGCCTGCCGAGGCCCCGGCCGCGGTCTCGGCGTGCCCCATCACCGCCGACTTCCTGCCTGAGAACATGCGCAAGCACGTCGACGCGAAGGCGCCGGTGCCGTTGCGCATGATGGCGGCGAAGGCGCTGGTGCCGCTCAACCCGCCCGACATGCTCGGCGCGCTGTTCATGCTGATGTACGACGCTGAAGAGAAGATCCGCGAGACGGCAGGCAAGACGGCGTCGACCTTGCCCGATCGCATCGCCGCGTCGGGGTTTCGCGACGAGGGCGTGCAGCCGATGGTGCTGGGCTGGTACCTCGAGGTCTACGCCGCCAACGATCCGTACGCCGAGATGCTCATTCTCAACGCGAGCACCCCGGACGCCGCGGTGGCCGGCATCGCGTCACACTGCAGCCAGAAGATCGCGGAGCTCATCGGCCAGAACCAGTTGCGGTTGCTGCGCCACGAGCAGATCGTCCGTCAGCTGGCGCTGAACCCGCTCGCCGAGGGCGCGCTGATCGACGGCGTCTGTGACTTCGCGATTCGTAACGGGCTCGACATGCCCGACGTGCCGCAGATGCTCGCCGCGAAGATTCGCCTCTTCGGGCCGCAGGCAGCGACGCAACCGGTCGCTACCGGCCCCACCGCCGACGACATCATCGCCGAGTTCGGGGTGGGGGTTGCCGATGGCGAGGTGCCGACCGACGCCGAGAAGGCCGCTCAGCTCGCGATGAAAGAGGCGAAGCTCGACGACGGCGCGAAGCTGACCCTCACCCAGAAGATCGCGCGCATGTCGGTCTCCGAGCGCATCAAGCTCGCCTCGAAGGGGAACAAAGAGGTGCGCGGCATGCTGATTCGCGACGCCAACAAGCTGGTCGCGCTCGCCGTCATCCGCAGCCCCCGCATCACCGACGGCGAGGTGATGGCTCAGGCGATGAACAAAGGGGCTCACGAAGACGTGCTGCGCGTCGTCTATTCCCACCGCGAGTGGACACGAAAGTACCCGGTGCGGCTGGCGCTGGTGAAGAACCCCAAGGTGCCCGCGCAGGTGCTGATGCGCTTCTTGAACACGCTCTCCGAGGGTGACGTGAAGTCCCTCGCCAAGGACAAGAACGTGGCTGGCGCCATTCAGGTGATGGCGAAGAAGATGATCCAGCGGAAGAACGAGCCGAAGAAGGGCTGAGCCGCTTCAGGCCCAGCCGGGCGGGAGGTGGGTCAGGCTTCGGCCAGCTCGTCGAGGTCGATCTCTTCGTCACCGTCGACCGCGTCGTGTTTGAGCTGGGAGAGGGCCTGCTCGAGCACCTCGCGCACGCGCTCCTCGTCCTGCAGCACGGCCTTGAGACGGGCCTGGCCACGTGACGCGCGATCCTCGTGCTTCTTCGACTCACCCTCGAGGTCGGCGATGCGCTGCCGCAAGCCCGAGATCTCGTCGGCGAAGGCCTGCGCCTGGCTGGTGACCTGGTTGCGGGCGCCGTCGAGATCGATCTGCGACTGCTCGAGCTGGCTGCGCACGTCATCAGCTTCGCGGCTGCGCTCTTCCAACTGGCCCTTCACGGCTTCGAGCTCTCCGCGCGCTTCGGCGAGATCGGCCTCGGCCTGCTGCCTGGCGTTCTCGAGATCGGACTTGTCGGTGCGAAGCGACTCGAGCTCCTGCTCCATCTCCTGGGCGCGGGGCTGGAGGAGATCGAAGTCGGTCTGGAGCGACGCGAGGCGGGCCGTCGCGGCGCGGGCCTCTTCCTTCGCGGTCGAGAGCTGTTGGTCGACCTTCTTGCGCTCTGCGGCCAGCTGCTCGGACTTGGTGGTGAGCGTCTTGAGCTGGGCGTCCCGACGCGCGAGCTCACCAGAAGACTCCGACATCTGCTGATCGAGGGTGTTCTCTTTCTCGCGCAGCTCGACGATCTCCTTCTCCTTGTCGTTGAGCTCGGTCTTGAGGCGGAGGATCTCCTTGTCCTTCTTGTTGACGGAGTCGCGGAGCGTGAAGACTTCTTTGTCGTTCTTCGAGCCACCGCCGGTCTTCGCCGCGTCGAGCTCCGCCTGGCGGGCCTCGAGCTGCGCTTCGAGCTCTCGGGCCTTGTCTTCGGCTTCGGTCGCGCGCCGGCCAGCGTCTTCCATCGCGCTGGTCAGCTCCGACACCCGGGCACGCAGCTCGCGGGCCTCGGCGCCGTCGCCGCTGATCGACGCAGACGAGGTGAAGGGCGCCTTCTTCTCGGGCTCCTTGCGCGCCGGGGGAGAGGGCCTGGGCGTGGGCGGCGGCTTTGGCGGAGCAGGGGCGATGGGCATCATCCCCACGACGGTCTTCTCGGCGGGGAACTCCTCCTCGAAGCTGGCGCCTCCGAGCGGAATCTCTTCGGGCGGAATCTCTTCGGGCTCCGAGATCGGCTCTTCGGCGACCGCGATCTCTTCGACCGGCGGCTTGTCGTCGAACATGGCGTCGACCATCTCGAAGTCGGGGTCGCTGCTCCCGACCGTCTCTTCGTTGGTCGCGCCCTCGAGCGCCAATTCGTCAGAGGGCGCGCTCTCTTCGTCGAGCAGATCGCCCGGGTCGAACCCTGCCTCTTCGCTGGCTGCCGCGGGCTCGGGCGGGTAGCCGGCGAGGGCGCCCACGCGATCGACGACGGCCGAGGCCGCGAACGGCTTGCCCAGGTAGTCCTCGGCGCGGGTCTTGAGCTTCTGGTGTTGGCCGAAGCCCTTCGGGTCGCCGACGATCAGCACCGGCACGCCCTTCAAGTCGTCATCGCTCTTGAGCTTCTTGCAGAGGATGTAGCCGTTCTGCCCGGCGTCGAGATCGACCGCGAGCACCACACAGTCGGGCCGCTTCTTCTTGACGAGCTCAGGCACGGCTTTGCCGTCAGTCGTCTCTTCGACACCGAAGCCCCGGCCCACGAGCGAGTCGCGCATGGCCTGCATCAGCGCGACGTCTTTCTCGACGATGAGAACTGTCTTGGACATGTGCAGGAAGGCTACCGGTGGGATCCAGGGGGGTCAACGAATGACCGTCACCCGACAGCGACGAGTTTCCCGCCGATTGATCAGGCTCAGCGACGCCTGGGGAGGCTGATCAGCGCTGGAACGACGCGGGCTGGGCCTCGAGGGCCGGCCGAGGCGCGGGCCGCACGGTGGGGAGCGGAGCGCGACCGGGGTTGGCTGGAAGCAGGTCTCGAATGTCGTCTTCTTCGAGGTCGGTCACGAGCTGGTAGACGATGTCGCCTTCTCGCCAGCTGACGACGTTGTAGCCGTTTGAGTTGCCGAGATCGGGCTCTGCACGGGCGCCGACGTCGACGTCGTTTCCGTTGTCACCAAAGACGAAGAGGCCCACCTGCCGTGGCTGGGCCGAGGCGCGCGTCGGGGCGTCGTAACGAATGTAGGCCGCCTGCTTCTCGCGCACGTTCAGCACCCGCGCGCCTTCGGCTACGGCGTTGGGGAAGCGGGGCACCGCGACGCGATGACCGAGCTTGCCGTCGAACCAGGCCTCGAGCGCTTCGGGCTGCGGGAGCCGCACCTCGAGGGGGAACTGGCGCGCATGCCGGCTCACCGCGTCTTCGACGTAGAGCCGACGCTGAAACGAGCGCCACTGCTGGTTGCCGATGAAGGCGCAGAGGGCGACTCCCGCGGCCGCAGCGGACAGGCGCAGGAAGCGCCGCTGGCGCTGCTGAGCCTGCTCCGCGCGGACCGTCGTGAAGACTCTCGACTTGAGCGACTCGGGCGCGGGCGGGGTGCCGGCCTTCGCGAGCGTTCGGACGAGCGTTCGGTTGTGGCGAGACACCTCAGACTGCTTTGCACACACCCCGCAGTCGGCCAGGTGCCGCTCGACCTCGAGGCGGTCGGCTTCCACCACCTCTCCATCGAGGTAGGCCATCAGCAGGGGTTCGACGTCGCGGCAGTTCATTCGGTGTTGGCTTCAACGCTGGTCACGCCAGCTTCTTCCGCTCCCGATAGGCGTTCAAGTCAACCAGGGGGGCTTCTTCGATCTGCTCCCGCTTGCGCAGCACGGCCTCGAGCTGCCGACGGCCGCGGAACAGCCGGCTCATCACCGTGCCGACCGGCACGTCGAGGATCTCAGCGATCTCTTTGTACGAGAACTCCTGCAGGTCCGCGAGAATCACGACCATTCGGAAGTCGATGGGCAGCGTGTCGATGGCCTTGAGCACGTCCTCGCTCATCACCCGCTGGATCATGAAGTCTTCGGGGTTCTGCGCCTGCTCGGTGGTGTCGGCCGAGAAGAACTGCGCCTCGACGCTCTGGCGCTCCGACTCGTCGCCGAGTGAGCGCTCCTTCACCTGGCGGCGGTAGCCGTTGATGAAGGTGTTCGTCAGGATCTTGAAGAGCCACGCGCGAAAGTTGGTGCCGCGCTCGAACTTGTCGAAGAAGCGGTAGGCCCGCATCACCGAGTCCTGCACGAGGTCCTCGGCGTCGCGCTCGTTGCGCGTCAGGCGCAGCGCCCCGCCGTAGAGCGCGTCGAGCCACGGAGCGACGAGCCCCTCGAACTCCGCCCGCGCCTTGTCACTCTTCGTCGAGAACCCCAACATGTGCCCGTCTCCCTGGCCGACCTGCAGCCGTAGCGGTGAAACGCACGAATCCCCTCGGGTATTTCGTGCCGGCAGACTGCCCGCCTGAGCTGGGAGGAATGCAGCTGCGGTGCCGCAGGGTTCCCAAAGACAACCGCCCGGAACCACGAAGGTCTCCGGGCGGCGGTTGGGCATCAACTGACACAGTGACGCGGGCGCAGGTGCGCAGCGCGTCAGGCTGACACGGGGCTACCGGCCTTCGATGGCCTTCTCGATGGCGACGTAGGGGTAGCCCAGATCGCGCGCAACGGCCTCGTAGGTGACGTGCCCGCCGAAGGTGTTGAGGCCCTTCGCCAGCGCGAGGTCGCTCTTCACGGCCGCGCTCAGGCCCATGTCGGCGATCTTGCGGCCGTAGGGGCGGGTGGCGTTGGTGAGGGCGAAGGTCGAGGTCATCGGCACGGCGCCGGGCATGTTGGCGACGCCGTAGTGGATGACGCCCGAGACCTCGTAGGTCGGGTTGTCGTGCGTGGTGGCCTTGATCGTCTCGATGCAGCCGCCCTGATCGACCGCGACGTCGACCACGACGGAGCCCTTCGACATCTCTTTGATGAGGTCGGCCGAGACGAGCTTGGGGGCCTTCGCGCCGGGGATCAGCACGGCGCCGACGACGAGATCGGACTCACGCACCGCGCGCGCGATGTTCTCGGTGTCGCTCATCAGCGTGCGCAGGCGACCCTGGAAGATGTCGTCGAGGTAGGTGAGGCGATCGAGGTTCACGTCGAGGATGGTGACGTCAGCGCCCATGCCGACGGCGACCTTCGCCGCGCAGGTGCCGACGACGCCGCCGCCGATGATCGAGACGCGGCAGGGACGAACGCCCGGCACGCCACCCAGCAGCATGCCTTTGCCTCCGTGGGCCTTCTCGAGCGACGTGGCGCCGACCTGAATCGACATCTTCCCGGCGACCTCGGACATCGGCTTGAGGAGCGGCAGCGAGCCGTCCTCCGGCTGAATCGTCTCGTAGGCAACGGCCGCGATCTTCTTCTTGATGAGCACCTTCGCCAGCTCGGGCACGGCCGCGAGGTGGAAGTAGGTGTAGATGATCTGCCCTTCCTGCATGCGGGCGTACTCGGGCTCGATCGGCTCCTTCACCTTCACGATCATCTCGGCGCGCTTCCAGAGCTCGTCCGCACTCTCGAGGATCTTCGCGCCCACGCGCTCGTAGTCGGCGTCAGAGAGGCCGGCGCCTTCTCCGGCCGCCTTCTCGATGAACACCTGATGACCTGCCGTGATGTAGGCCTTGGCGATGGCCGGCGTCATGCCGACGCGGTACTCACGGGTTTTGATTTCTTTGGGGACTCCGACGATCACGCATGCCTCCGGGGCGAAAAGCGCGCGTCTTCTCGGAGAGAACCATCACGGAGTCAATGGGAGTCGCGTAACGCGACGCGACAGTCAGACTCGAACGGTGAGGCGAGCGGTCCCGGCGCGATTCGAACGCGCGACCCCTGGCTTCGGAGGCCAGTACTCTATCCAGCTGAGCTACGGGACCAGACTGCGGCGCTGCGTATACAGCCGTGAGAAAGCCTCGCCTACCACTTTTCTCGCGACCGGCCGCACGGCGTCTTCGAGCGAGCCGACGGTGAACTCATAGACGAGTTGAAGGTTCCTGGGCTGTCCGCACGAGCACGTCGTGCGACCGGGTTTGAGAGCAGTGAAGCTGAAGTGAGAGACGAGCGGCGCGCCGCCGTCTGACACCTGCAGCGGCTCATTCACGAGGCTGGGCCTGATCACCGAGAGATCGTCGCACACCGCTTGTGTGGCGAAGGACTCGCACGGAGCGCTTCGGCCCTCGACGAGAGTCACCTTGCGGATGAGGGCCTCGGCGTTCCTCAGGACGATGGTCGACCCAGACGAGCCCTCGAGCGGACGGGTCTGAACGTCGGACGCGATCTCCCGGGTCGGAATCGACGAGGGTGGTGCTGCTTGAGGCGGCTTCACCTCGAGGGTCGAGCCTGGCCCCTGGGCGAGCACCACCTGCAGCAGGAGGACGATCATGGAGCGTGCATACGTCCGTTTGGTGTCCCGCGAAACCTCGCAACCCGCCCGTGGCCCGGTAGAGTCACGGCGCGATGGCCGTCACCGACCAGATTCACCGAACGCTCGGTCGCTACGAGTTGCTGTTTCTGCTGGGGCAGGGCGGCATGGGCGAGGTGCATCTCGCGCGGCTCTCTGGCGCTGGCGGCTTCGAGAAGCTGTGCATCGTCAAGACGATCCTGCCGCAGATGAAGGCCGAGACGCAGTTCGTCGAACGTTTTCATCACGAGGCGCGCGTGCTGACGCACCTGACGCACTCGAACATCGCGCAGGTCTACGACATGGGAGAGGCCGACGGCACGCTCTTCATGGCCATCGAGTACGTGCCCGGCGTCGATCTCGCGCGCGTCGAGACCCGCAGCGCGACCACTGGCACCTTCCTGCCGTTGCCCATCGCCCTGCACATCGGCCGGCTCATGTGCGACGCGCTCGGCTACGCGCACCGCAAGACGAGCCCCGAAGGCACGCCGCTGGGCATCGTGCATCGCGACGTGTCTCCGCAGAACGTCATGGTCTCGTACGAGGGCGAGGTGAAGGTGATCGACTTCGGCCTCGCCAAGAGCGCCGGCCGATCGAAGCACACGCTGCCGGCCACCGTGATGGGCAAGCTCGGCTACATGTCTCCGGAGCAGGCGCTCGCGAAGACGGTCGACCATCGCTCGGACATCTACTCGGCCGGCATCGTCATCTGGGAGATGATCGCAGGGCGCCCGCTGTACCAGGGCGGCACCATGGCCGAGATGGTGGCGATGATGGCGAACCCCACCATTCCGTCGCTGCGCACGGTTCGCGAGGACGTGAGCGAGGCGCTCGACGCGGTCGTGCTGCGCGCCCTCGAGAAAGACCCGGCCGCTCGCTACAACCGCGGCGATGAGTTCGCGCGAGGCCTCAACGAGGTCGCGGTGCGTGAGGGCTTCAGCATCAGCGCCGAAGATGCCGGCAACTTCATTCGCGCGATGTGCCCCGAGGAGTTCGCCGCCGAGCGCAACCTGCAGTCGCAGTTGTCCCTGCTCCGAAAGGGTGGGGCCAAAGCGCCTTCGAGCCCGGGCCACCACCTCAAGCCGAAGTCGGGCACGGTGTCGGCTGCCGAAGAGATGGACGGCACGTTCGTGCGGCAGGGTGAGGCGAGCAAACCCGCCGTCCCGATGACCCCGGCCCAGCGCGCGTTGTCGATGCAGGGAGCTCCATCGAACATTCAGGTGACGCCAAGCATCGCGCGACAGAAGTCGCAGCCCAGGGCCGATGTCGAGGCGCCGAGCGCTGCGCGGCAGAGGTCGCAGCCGAGGGTCGACGTCGATGATGACGCGCCGCTCGTCGCGCCAAAACGCTCCGCGCTGCCGCTGGTGATCGTCGGGGTGCTGGCGCTCGCCGGGCTCGGGCTGGGTGGCTACGTCGTCGTCGGAAGGGACACGCCGACTCCGACACCTCCGCCCGTGGTGGAGCCGCTCAAGGCCATCGCACTCGTCGAGCCAGTCAAGGTCGTCGAGCCCGTGAAAGTCGTCGAGCCCGTCGCGACGCTCGACGCCGGACCTGCCATCGAGCCGGTGGCCCGCGCGCGCCTGACGCCGAAGGGGACGGTCTTCAAGGTCCTCCGCCGCTCCGATGGTGCCTTCATCGATCTCGAGAAGGGCCAGCGCTTGCGCGAGGGTGATCGGCTTCGCCTCGTCGGCGAGCCTGTCGAGGGCAAGCAGCGCGAGGTGTTCGGTCAGGCCCGTGTGCTGGAGCTCAAGGCCCGCGGCACCGTCGCCGAGCTGTTGATGGAAGAAGACGACGCGCACCCGGACGCGCTGTTCGCGTTCGTCGACGAGACGGTGCCTGATCGTCCGAAGCTGGCGAAGGTGACGAAGGACCCCGGCATGGTGCCCGCTGACTTCCCGGTCGAGCCGAAGGATCCGAAGACGGCGAAGCCCGACGATCGACCGACCGAGCCACCGCTGAACCCCGTCGCCGAGGTCAAGCCGGTCGAGAAGAAGCCTGAGCCCGCGGCGCTGCCGCGCATCGATGGCCAGGTGATCTTCAACCGGAAGAACTCAGGGCTCCTGGGGCCCAGCACCATCGTGCGGGTGATCGTGAACAGCGACTCTCCATCGGGTACTGGCTGCGACGTTCACCTGCCCAACGGCCAGCACCAGGTGTTCAGCTCCTTGAGAGCGCGCGACAACAAGGAGTCGGATTTGTCTGTCTGGAAGAGCGACCCGCGGCCAGATCCGAACAAGGCCAAAGAGTACGCGCTGGTCGAGTGCAAAGACGCTGCGGGGTACTTCAAGTACACCGCCGTCATTCAGCGCTAGCTCAGTGCAGGCGGCCGATGCGCTGCTGGAGCGACTGGACGGTTCGACGCAGATCCTGAACGTCTGGCGGCTCGGGGCGCTCCTTCAGGCAGGCCTCGAGATCGGTCAGCGCCGCACGGAAGGCGCCGAGGTCGAGCAACAGACCTGCGCGAAGCCTCAGCTCTGCAGGGTGCTTCGGCGCCAGCGTCAGCAGCAGATCGACGACGGGGAGCGCCTGCGCCGGTTCGGCCTGCTGAATCCACCCGTTCTTCAGGTTGTTCAACATCCGCCAGCAGATGGCCTTCGTCGACACGGGCGCGAGGTGCTTGTGTTCGAAGGTGCTCCCGGTCTTCGCCACGAGGGCCTGACAGTCTTCGAGTGAGAGCCGCCGACCTTCGTGGAACGGGTCGAAGTACTCGTCGTCGAGGCGGGCGATGAAGTGCCCAGGCAGCCCGATGCCCTGCACCTCGAGGCCTGCGCGCCGGCCGACCTCGATGAAGAGCGCGGTGAGCGTGATCGGCAAACCCTTGCGGCGCTCGATCACCCGGTCGAGAAAGCTGTTCTCTGGCGCGTGGTAGGTGAGCTGATCGCCTTCGAAGCCCTCGTCTTCGATGAGCACCGACACCAGCGCGTCGAGCCGGCCCTTGTCGGCGCGGGCGTGCACCCGGTCGGCCCAGAGATCGAGGTTGGTCAGCACCAGCTTCTGATCGAGCGGCGCGTCTTGCAGCTGGGCGATGGCGAGGGCTCCGAGATCGAGCCTCGGCGGGACGCGCGCGAGCGCATCGACGAGGGCGGCCTGGCCCGGTGGTTTCCCCAGTTCGTACGTCTTCACTTCTGGGCCACGTCCCACTTGAGGCGCTTCCACGTGTCGCGCAACGACTGGGCGGACGCTTCGAAGACGGTGCCGTCCTTCTCCTTCGCATCGACGAACAAGACGAAGTCCAGCTGGCGGTCGGGCTTCTCGGCCTCGAGATCGAAGCGCTTGATGATCTCGTTGGCGGGCAGGGTGCGACGGCCGGCGACGTCGACGAGAGGGAACTCGAGGCCCTTCATGTCCTTGTCCTGCTGGTAGGCCTTGTAGACGAGCTCGGTGCACACCAGCGACGAGTCGGAGAAGAAGTCGAAGTCGAAGTCGTAGGGCCGGCCCTGGTAGCGGAACGCACGCTCGATGGCGCGGGCCTTCTCGACGAGCGGGTTTCGCGGCCGCAGCGCGCCGAGGTAGTCGACGCCCATCGCGTGCTCGATGGCGGTGAAGCTGACGCCTTCGGAGATCGACTCGATGACGCGCAAAGGGCCGTGGCCCTGGAAATCGGTGCCCTCGGCGTAGGACTTCCACTTCGCCGGGTAGCGCTTCTGCAGCAGCTCCGAGAACGTCGCGGGCTTCTCGGGTTGCGCCTTGAGCCAGGTCTGCACGCCGGGGTCCAACTCGATCGCGGCCCACTGCTCCGGGCGGCCGACGTAGAGCAGCGCGTGAGGCCAGAAGCCGGGCAGGCCGATGTTCGAGAGGAACCAGTTCTGCCGGGCGACCAGCACGTCTCCAGGCTGCAGCTTCGGGAGCACGATCTTCTCGACGAACTCCTTCGTCACGAGGGGCTTGCCGTTGCGGGCGACGCGGGTGTCACCCATCCACTCCGCGAAGCTCTTCTGCACCGGAAACACCGTGTGCATCGTCGAGTCCTTCAAGATGTCGGTGGCGTTGACCGCGTACAGCCTGGCCCCGTTCTTCGTCAGCGAGCTTTTGGCCAGCTTCGAATCGGCCTTCATCTCGTCCCACGCCCACTTCACGTCCTTCTCGTCGAAGGCCTTCGCCTTCTTGAGCATCGGCGTCACCGTCAGGCTCCACGCGTCGCCGGTCATCAGCTGGGTCGAGGTGGCGACGTGAATCGACTTCATCTTGAAGGCCGCGAAGGCACCGGCCGGCACGCCAAACTCGTCATTGGCCTCGTCCAGGAGCGTCTCGAGCTGTTTGTTGCCGAGGGTGAGGTCGGCGAACGCAAGGCCGTACGCGAGCACGGCGGTGAGGGCGGTGTGAGTGATGACGTACCCCCACGCGTGGCGCACGTCGGTGGGGAGCACCTTCACGAAGTCCCAGTACTTCTGCCGCAGCCCTTCGATGGAGGAGAAGTACCCGAAGAGCGAGCCCCAGGTGCTCAAGATGGTGCGCTTCTGATCGGGCGTGAGCACCGTCTCGGCCTTGAGGGCGAACAGCGCCTTGTTGGCCTGCACCTGGCCGTTCACCGATTTGAGGCCCTGGACGAACATCTTGAGCGTCGCGAGATCGCTGCGCGCCGAGTCGACGAAGGGCTGGCCCTCGAGGGTGAAGACGGACGGCTGGCTGGTGGGGGCCGCCGACAGGAGGGCGCTCAGGAGAAGGACCATGCGGCGCACTCTAGCCACGGTTACCGTCCGCGGCATGGCACGAGTGATCGACGATGAGGCAGGGGTAGCCGAGGTGGTGATGCGCTCGAAGCGCATCGCGGTGCTGGGCATCAAGACCGAGGCGCAGGCGGGACAGCCCTCGTTCGACGTGCCGGCGTACCTGCAGGGACAGGGGCTCGAGGTGATCCCCGTGCCGGTCTACTACCCCGACGTCACCACCATTCTTGGCCAGCCCGTGTACCGGAAGGTCGCCGACGTGCCGGGAGCGCTCGATCTCGTCGACGTCTTCCGCCGGCCGGCCGATCTCATGGCCCACCTCGACGATCTGCTCGCGGCGAAGCCGAAGGTGGTCTGGCTGCAGCTGGGCATCCGGCACGACGAGTTCGCGAAGCGGCTGGTCGAGGCCGGCATCGACGTCGTCCAGGACCGGTGCCTGCTGGTCGACCACCGGATGCTGGCCCGTCAGGGGTAGGGCGAGGACTTCGTCGTGGTGCTTGCGGGCTCAGCATTGGCCATGTAGAGACCGCGCCCGTTTCACAGCAGTCGGCCAGGTAGCTCATCTGGTTAGAGCGGCGGTCTCATAATCCGCAGGTAGACGGTTCGAGTCCGTCCCTGGCCACAGTCTGAAGCGGCCCCGATTCGTCACCGAGTCGGGGCTGTTTTTTTGACCACCACCCAAACGCGTCGTCTCATCCTGATTGCACAGGGCTGTAGCGCCTTGTCGCTAGCGCCACACAGGAGACGAAATGCACGACGCGCCGATGGCAGTCCCCGTTGCCGAAACCTCGGACCAGGAGCTGATGACGAAGCCCGAGCGTGAGGTGGTCAGCACGCACGTGTTGGTCGAGCAGGACAAGGTCGAGAAACTCCGCGAGCTCTCGAAGCGCACCCGCATCGCGCAGTCGGAGTACCTGCGCGAGGCCGTCGACGATCTGCTCACCAAGTACGATCACAAGCCGGAGAACGACTGATGCCTCCTCGTTCGATGCTGGCGATGAAGGAGCAGCAGGTGCAGCCCACCGCGTATGACTACTCCGGGCGGCGCCTGAAGCTGGTGGCGGCGCAGAAGCAGGCGATGTCGATGGAAGAGCCGTCTCCGATGATGGAGGCGATTCGCAAGTACCTCGACTCGCTGCCGTGACGCCGATTCACAGCCTGGGGTTTCACCACCTCGCGCTCCAGGCCCGCGATGTCGAGACGGTCGCGGCGTTCTACCGTGACGTGATCGGGCTCGAAGAGACGCGGCGGTTTCATCGCGACGACGGCTCGCTGCGCAGCATCTGGCTGGCCACCGGTGGAGCGTCGGGCTTCCTCGCCGTGGAGCACCTGCCCGAAGGAGTGCCCGTCACAGAGGCGTCGCTCGCCTTGTCGATGATCGCGCTGCGCATCGATCCCGCTGCGCGTGGCGCGGTGATCGCCGAACTCGCGCGACGAGGTGTGGCGATCGTCAAGCAGACCGGCTGGACGGTTTACGTGCGGGATCCCGAAGGAACGCTCGTCGGTCTGAGCCATCACCCGTTCGACGCACCGCCGTGACGCGTCGGGTGTAGAGTCCGCACCGCGTGCCACGACTTGGAAACCTGCTCCTCGAAGAGAAGTTGATCACCCAGCCTCAGCTCGAGGAGGGCCTGGAGACGCAGGTCGTCTACGGCGGCCGGCTCGGGACCAACCTGGTCGAGCTCGGCTTCGTGAAAGAGGTCGATCTCGCGCGGGTGTTGGGGCGGCAGCACAACATTCCGTTCGCCTCTGGCGAGATGGTGCCTGACCCGTCAGCCATCGCCGTGGCCGACGCCGCGTTCTACGACGACAAAGACGTGATGCCGATGCGGGTCGACGCGACGAAGTTGACCGTCGCGATCATGCACCCGAAGCAGCAGCTCGAGGCCATCGACGCGCTCGGCTTCAAGACCGGCAAGCGGGTCGTGCAGGTGATCATCCCCGAGTTCCGCATGACGCAGCTGTTGCGGAAGTACGCGAAGGCGTTCCGGCCGATGCGGCCGATCGACATGAACACGATGCGCCCGTCGAAGGCCTCGGGCGCTGGCGAGCCGAAGCCGGGCGAGGTGGGCGATCTCATCAACGAGGGCGACTTCGCGTCGCTCTACGCGCAGGCCGCGGCGCCGGTCGAAGAGGAAGAAGCGGTCATCGAAGGCGCGGTCGTCGAGGATGAAGCGCCGGTCATCGATGGTGCGCTGCTCGACGGGCCGCAACCGACGGCGCCTGTGCAGCCGCCTCCGCCGCTCGTGGTGCCGAAGCCCCAGCTGCCCCCGCTCACCTTCGCCGAGGCGACGAAGCTGCTGCAGGCCAGCCAGGATCGAGACGACATCGCGAAGACGGTGCTGCGGTTCGCGAAGGGCAAGTTCCGCCGCGCGTTGTTGTTGTCGGTTCGTGGCGATCTCGTCACCGGCTGGCAGGGCATTGGGAAGGGCGTCACGGCGCAGGGGGTGGCGCGCATCGGCGTGTCGCTGCGTGAGGACAACTCGCTGAAGATGGTGCGCGACCTGCGCTCTCACTTCATCGGGCCCATGAAGAAGACCCCGGGAATGGATGTCTTCTACAAGATGCTCGGTGGCGGCTCTCCGACGACGGCGGTGATGATGCCGCTGCTGGTGCGTGGGAAGCCCGTGCACATTCTCTACGTCGACAACGGGCCGAACCAGGTCACGCCGCCCGACATCGGAGAATTGCTGATCGTCAGCCAGGGCGTGTCGCGCAGCTACGACACGCTCATCAAGGCACGTCAGGCCGCGCGCGCAGGGTGAGCTGGCCTGGCTTCAGGGCCTAAGACGCTGCTGGAGCGTCGCGCGGTAGCCCGTCAGCCGCTCCCGCTGGGCCGATCGTGCCGGCGCCTCGACGAACAGGTGCTCGAGCAACGAGCCGATGAACGCCACCAGCCCGACGCCAGCGCCGATGATCACCGGTGTGGCCAGTGCGACCGCGAGCTTGTCATTCGTTCCGACGCTCCCGCCGCCCGCGATGAGCAGCCCGACCGCAAGCCCGGGAATCATGCCGATCGCCAGGAACACGCCCCCGCGTTCTCCTGCCTTTCCGAACACCTGACCCAGCGGCACGGGCTGGACTGAGAGGAGCGCGGCGTCGACCCGGGCGAGCTCGGCGGAGAGCTGCTCGGCATCTGCGCGAACGAGCTGCTCGCTCGACATCGGCTCCACTGGCGCAGCGCACAGCAGCAGCGCCAGCAGCACGGTCACTCCAGCTCGACGTTGAAGCTGACGCGCTGCCCGGCGAACAGGCTGAACGTCTCGGTCCACTGCGCCTGGCCGACCTTCACGAGGATGCGGTGGTACCCCTCGTAGATCGACAGATCATTCGCCAGCGGAGCGACGCCCTGCTTCTTCGTGTCGATGAAGATCACGGCCCCGGGAGGCGCGTTCACGCCCACGGTGCCCTTCTCGAAGGTGTACGCCTGGGTGATCGGCTCCGAGCCCTGCACGGTGACGGTGCGGCCGGCGCTGATCAGCAGGTCCTTGTTCTCGAGCTTGAGTTTGTGCGCACCCATCGGGAGCGGCCCGGTCCACGGCGTCTTGCCGACGACGTTCCCATCGATGGTCAGCTCGAGGGTAGGGCGCGACTCGATGGTGACGGCGAGCTCCACCGGCGCGGGCGGGCCTGCGTCGATCACCACGATGACCGGAGCACCTGCATCGACGATCGCCACTCCAGCGTCTCCATCGAGGCGCAGACCGAGGAAGCGATTCCGAAGACGCTCCATGTCTTTCGCAAGGTCGCCACCGAGCGCATCAAC
>JAUXRI010000306.1 GCA_030681895.1 Myxococcales bacterium
CTCCTGGACCCGCTCCACCGTCGTCGTTCCCAGCCTCTCTACCGGCGACGGCCAGTATTCCTACGGCGAGCTCGTCATCGACTCCTCCGGCCGTCACCTCTTCCCCGTCGCCGGCTATTCGGTCTCCACTGGCTCTTCCAGCTCCCAGCTCGTCTCGTGGACCTCTGCTTCCACCACCTCCGTTCAGTTGCCCCCGTTGACGGGCCGGACCTCGATGACGCTCCAGGGCACGAGCCGCCTCTACGCGCTCGGCGGCAACGGCGTGATGGACGTGCAGCTGTCGACGCCGCTGTCGGGCTCCACCCTGCGAACCTCACTGGTCGAGACGTTCTCGACGACCCAGCACGCCATCGCGACCGACGCCGCCGGCCTGCCTCGCCTCGTGGTGAACCACGGCTCGACGCTCGAGGTGGTGCGGCCCGCGGGCTCTCCCGGCTTCTGGGACTGGCTCGAGCTGGGCCCCGCTGACTCAGGCCTCATCGACGTCTCGGTCGATGGCGCTGACGACACCCGCGCGTGTTTCGTCCGCGCCGGGAAGCTGATGCTCTACTGACACGGCCGTCCTCACCCGTGCAGCGCCACCGCCATCGGGGTACACAGCGGCGATGCGGTGGCTGTTCGCGAGCGTCGTCACAGGCCTGGCGTGCTCGCCAATGCCGGCCCCCGTCGATGCGGGAAGGCCCGCGGTCGATGCTGGCCCTCCGCGGGTCATCGACGGTGGGCTCGTCGGTCCGTTCTCCCGTGGCCTCCTGCTCGTCTCGCAGACCGTGCGCGAAGAGGTGACGCGCACCACCGCGTCGTTCGCCTTCTCGGCGGCCTTCACCGAGGTCGCGGCTGGCACGCCCAACCCCTGCGTCGAGCGCCGTGAAGGCGCGTGCACCGTGCGCATCTGCAACCAGGACGCGAGGGTCGAGGGCACGACCGTCTCTGCGGGACCGCTGACGCTCGAGGGCCTCCTCTCCATCGAGGGCGACGCGGGCCGTGATGCCGGAGCCGTCGATGCTGGAACCGATGACGGTGGCGCGAGGCTGACGCTCTCACCGAATGACGCAGGCCTCGTCGCGTTCGCGGTGCCGCAACGCCTCTTCTTCGGAGGCGCCGAGGTGACGGTGCACGCACAGGGTGACGGTGTTCCCGCGTTCTCGAGTCCCGCGCTCGTGATGCCTGCGCAGCTGACGCTCTCGACGCCGCGGTGCATGCCGACGTGCGCCGCGATTCCCAGAGACCTGCCGTTCCGCGTGGCGTGGGCCAACGTCTCGGGCGCCGACGTCTCGGTTCAACTGAACACGCCGCAGGTGACGGTGTCGTGCGAAGCCCCGGCGGAGCAGGCGGTGCTCGAGGTCCCTCCGGCGGTGCTCGCCGAGCTCACGCCGAGCGTTGCGTCAGGCGACGCCACCCTCGTGGTGCTCGCGCGACGCTCGCTGCGCTTCGACGCCGGGGCATGGGACGTGACGTTCGCTGCAGAGACCCCCACCCTCCTCCCCATCACCGTGCTGCCATGACCGCCGACGACTTCCGCGCCCTCGCCCTCGCCCTCCCTGACGTCGACGAAGGCGCGCACATGGGCAAGGCCGACTTCCGAACTGGCAAACGCATCTTCGCGAGCCTGCCGAGCCAGACGGTGGGCGTGGTGCTGCTCACCCCGGAGCAGCAGCGCGTCGTCGTCGGCACCGCACCGTCGATGTTCGTTCCAGTGAAGGGTGGCTGGGGTGACAAGGGCGCGACGCAAGTCGTGCTCGAGAAGGTGACGGTCGCGCGCGCGCGCGATGCGCTCAAGCTGGCGTGGAGCAACCGCGCGAAGCCGCCGAAGCCAGCCCGGGCCAGGCGCCGCACCATGTGACGCTTGGCGAAGCGGGGCGGCTCTGCTCTGACTTCGAGAATGATCGCTCCTCGCCTCGCCGCCGCCGCCGCGATGTCGTGTGCCCTCTGTGTTGCTGCGCAGACGAAGACCAACACCGACGACAAGGCGTGGGCGAGCCAGTCGGCCGCGCTGAAAGACACACTCGAGGCAGAGTTCCTCATTCGGGTCGGTGACGTCGACAACCTCAACTTCGGGTGGCCCGAGGGGTTCGACCCGTTCTGCGGGCGCATGACCGAGACACACCCCTACCCATGGGACCTGCGCGCCGACGACGTGCCGGGCCTCGACCGCATTCTGCTCTCGTCGAAGTACCGGCCTGAGAAGAACGGCGGCTGCGGCGCCGACGGCTACTCGGGCAGCTGGGACGCGAAGCTGACGAAGCCCGCGCCGCTCGTGCTGCCGACGGCCAGCCTGAAGGACGCAGTCATCTCGAACGCCTTCCTGCAGCTCTTCATCGACGACTTCCAGGCGAAGGGCCTCTGCTCGAAGTTCCAGCTCACGCTCAACGGCAAGCGCTTCATCGAGGCCGAGAAGGTGCTCAACGCCATCGACCAGACCGGCCCGGTCGGAAAGCTCGTCACCATTCCCATTCCGGAAGAGTTCTGGAGCGAGCTGACTGCCGCGAAGAACGTCACCCTCGTCATCGACGAGGCCAACGGCTCGGGCGACGGCTTCGCGCTCGACTTCGTGCGGCTGCTCGTCAACCGCAAACGGGAGAACACCTGCAAGGGCACCGTCGTGGGCCGCGTCGTCGAGAAGGACACCGAGACGCCCATCGCCAACGCCCGCGTGTTCCTCGCCGACAAGACGACGGTGCAGACCGACGCCGAGGGGCGCTTCACGCTGAAGGACGTGCCGACTGGCTTCGAAGTCGTCACGGCGTCAGCGCGTAGCTACGCCGACGGGAGCGCCACCGCCGACATCGGCACCGGCGAAGAGAACGCCGAGGTCGTCATCGCGCTCGAGAAGGGCAAGGCGCTCGTCTTCGACAAGAAGACCCTCGCGGTCGGCGAGGCCTTCAACCTGAGCTCGATTCTCTTCGACGCGGGCAAGGCCGAGCTGAAGAAGGAGTCGAAGCCCGAGCTCGAGAAGGTCGTGCAGTTCCTCAAGGCCAACCCGAGCGCCGAGATCGAGCTGTCGGGGCACACGTCGGCAGAGGGCGAAGCGTCGATGAACCGCTCGCTGTCCTACCGGCGCGTGAAGGCCTGCAAGGACTTCGTCGTCGGCAAGGGCGTCGACGGAGCGCGCATCGTCGCGGTCGGCTACGGGCCAGACCGGCCGGTCGCAGGCAACGACACCGAGGCAGGGAGAAAGCAGAACCGCCGCGTCGAGCTGCGCATCGTGAAGAACTGAGCGCCGCTCAGTACTCCCACTGGTCGGTGTAGACGGACGTGCCGTTCCACCCGCCGATGAGGGTGACGCGGCTGCGGCCCGGGTCCCACTCCATCGAGTGGCCGCTGCGAACGCCGGGCATGGTGAGCGGCGTCAGCGGCGTCCACGTGGTGCGGTCGAAGACCCAGGTGTCGGAGAAGTACGTGGCGCTCGCCGAGCCGCCCGTCGCGCCGCCGAAGAGCAGCAGCTTTCCGAGCGTGGGGCTCCAGGCCATGTCGTGGAAGACACGGTTGGGAGGTGAGGTGGTGAGGACCACCGAGCTCCACGCAGCGCCGTCCCACGTGAGGGTGTCGCCGCGGTTGCCCGAGGCGCCGACGCCGCCGTGGAGCACGAGGCGGCCGCCCGTGAAGCCGGGGTCCCACGCGAGCGCGACGCCTTCTCTCGCGGTCGGCCCGGTGCTCGCGGCGAGCGTCCACGTGGTGCCGTTCCACGTCCACGTGTCGGACTGGTAGGAGGTGCCGGTCGCGCCGTCGATGCGGCCGCCGAAGAGCACCACCACGCTGCGCAGCGGGTCCCACGCCATGCGGTGACCGGAACGCGCGGTGGGCGACGTCGCGGGTGTGCGAGCCGTCCAGTTCGTGCCGTCCCACTCCCAGGTGTCGCCGAGGCGCGTGCCGCTGTCGGGGAAGCCGCCGAAGAGAACCACGCGCTGGCGCACGGCGTCCCAGGCCATGTCGTGGCCCGAGCGTGCGGGAGGAGACACCATCGGCGTGCGCTGCACCCAGCCCGTCGGCCCGAGCTCCCACGTCTCGGCGAGGCGGAGCGTGCTGGCCCCTCGACCACCGAAGAGCACCAGGAGCTGGCGCACCGAGTCCCACGCGACGGCGGCGGCGTAAACGGCGGTCGGCTGGGGCGTGATGCGTTGCACCCAGTCGGCACCTGCCGTCTGACAGGCGCCGCCGACGCACACCTGGCCCGAACCGCACGCGGGCAGCACACCGCACAGACAGGTGCCGCTCGACGAGCAGGTGTCGGCGTTGCCTCCGCAGGCCACGCACGCGACGCCGCTGGTGCCGCAGGTCGCTGCGGAGCGAGTCACACAGGCGCCAGCCGCGGTGCAGCAGCCGGACGGACACGAGGCCGCGTCGCAGCCGCACAGACCCGAGATGCACCGCTGGCCGCTCGCGCATGACGCGCTCGTCCCGCACATGCAGACGCCGCTGGTGCAGACGTTCGCGGTCGTGCCACACGAGATGCAGGCGCCACCGTTGATGTTGCACGAGCCCTGCGCCATCACGACGCAGTTACGCGCGGCGGAGCAGCACCCGTTCGGGCACGTCGAGCCGTCGCAGATGCAGATGCCGAGGTCACAACGCTGGCCGGTGTTGCACGCAGGACCGAAGCCACAGCCGGCGGAGCCGCCACCCGCGCTCCCTCCAGCTGCCGAGCCTCCCGCTGCCGAGCCTCCCGCTGCCGAGCCTCCCGCCGCTGAGCCGCCCGCAGCGGAGCCTCCCGCCGCCGAGCCGCCCGCCGCTGAGCCGCCCGCCGCTGAGCCGCCCGCCGCGAGGCCTCCACCCGTTCCGCTGACCCCGCCGCCAGTCCCACCGGTGATCAGCACACACGTATTGATCTGACAGATCTGATTCTGCGCGCAGGCCCGGCAGGACACGCCGTTCCCTCCACAGAAGTCGACGTTGTTCCCGGTGCGGCAGGTGCCGCTGGGGTCGCAACACCCAAGGCACGAGTCGGCGCACTTCCGGGCCGGAGGCGAACACGCTGACAACCCGCCGAGGCCCAGCAGGGCAGCGAGCAGAAGAGGACTGGCGAAACGCATCGGACTCCTCGGATTCACCCCGGCCGGCCGGCGGGAGTGCAGAACGGCTTCACTGCTTCAGGTTGCGTCGTGCCACTTCGGCGCCGGTAGCACACGAGGGATCACGAGAAGCGGCGAGACAATTCTCCCACGCCTCGAGCGCCTGGCCCCAATGCCCCTGGGCCCCCTGCTCGAGGGCGATGCGCTTCCAGTCGGCGGCAGAGGTGGCGGGCGTGTTGGGCGTGTTGCGGCTCGACCCACGAATGATGACCGGCGGTGCGCCGAGCACCCGCACGTCGACGACCGCGTCCGCCGCGTCGACCTCTGGCGCCGTCAGCATCGTCAGCCACACAGAGGTCGCCCCGCGAACGACGCTGGGCCGGCCGGGCATCAGCTGAAGCTGCGCGCCTTGAGCCCCTTTGTTGTGGGTCGACCTCTGACCCGGCTCCACCATGAACACGGGCGGCAGCTTCTCGGCGGGCCGCAAGTTGAGCTCGTACGCTACCGAAGGGTCGAGGTTGAGCAGCTCGAAGCGCTGCGACTCGTCGACTGAGAGCACCAGATCGGGCCCCGCGTTGCCGAGCGTGGTGTGCACCTTCGGCCCGGCCTTCGTGTGCGTCGCGACCTCGAGGTCGACGCGGAGCCAGAACAGCCGCGCCTGACGGTCGAAGACGAAGAGGGTCGTCTGACTGCCCGGCAGCGACACCCACTCCGAGCCCACCAGTGAGATGGAGACCCCCTCGGCCATTCGTGACGCAGCGATGAGCTTCGGCGCGTTCCGCTCGGTCGTACGACGGCGCACCAACAAGGGCACGTCAGCCAGCGAGGCGTCGAGCAGCGTCGACAGCCTCAGCCCGCTGCTCGCCTTGCTGATGTCGACCGCGTGGGCGGCAGAGGTCAACGTCACCTGGACCGGGTACTTCGACACCGTGCGCTCGACCTTCACCTCGGCGGGGAGCTCCGGCGGCTCGACGAGCGGGGCTCTCTTCACCGGCGGCGGCCCGGGGGCCGTCGGCGGGAGTTCGATGGGCGTCGGAGGCGAGATCACCATCGGCTGCGACGTCTCGCTGCCGAAGAGGACGGCCACGAGCACGGCGACCGCCAGCGCCAACACGCCCATGATCATCCACGGCGCGCTGGACGTCCGCTCCACCGACGGGCGCGCGCGATCGGTCACGAGTGAGCTGAGCGAGTCGTCGACGCTCGCCGGGAGAGGGGCCTCGTCTGCCTCGACCTTGCCGAACTGCTGCGTGGGCGCCGCCGCGATCGACACCTGCTCGGGGTTGGTGCCCTGACGCCGGCTCCACGACGAGAGCCAGTCACGGAAGGCCGGTGGCGCCTCCATCGCGAGCCCCCGCTGGTGCAGCGCGTCCGGCTCGAGCCAGGCCATGAAGTGCGGAACGCCCGAAGCCAGCGCGATGGGCGCGTTGGTGGCAAGCCAGCTGGTGAGCCGCGTCTGCAGCTCGAACGCCGTCCCCAGCCGCGTCGCCGGGTTCGGGTCGATGGCCGCGTCGATGATGGCGGCGAGGCTCTCGTCGATGAGCGGAGACTGCGCGGTCAGGCGGTGCCCTTTGGTCACCACGTCCATCAGCCGGCCGGTCTGCGGGTTGTGTCCGGTGATCAACTCGATGAGCAACAGGCCGGTCGCGTAGATGTCGACGCGCGCCGTCTGCGGGTCGGCTCTGGCCTGCTCAGGCGCGGCGTAGTCGGGCTTGCCGCGGAAGATGCCAGGCGCGGTGAATTGCCGCCCCTCGAGCCGCGCGCGCGCGATGCCGAAGTCGGTCACCTTCACCTGGCCCTCGTAGCTGACGAGCACGTTCTCGGAGCTGATGTCGCGGTGGATGATGTGCAGCGGCGTGCCGTGCTCGTCGGCGCGGGTGTGGGCGAAGTGCAGCCCCTTGGCGACCTCGATGATGATGGCCACCGCGATGGGCGAAGGAACCCCGGGGAGTCCCCGCTCCTGCGTGTGGTGGAGCAGCCCGGCGAGCGACAGCCCGTCGACGTACTCCATCGCGAGGAAGTACTGGCCGTCGACCTCGCCGAAGTCGAACACCTGCACGAGGTTGCCGTGAGACAGCTGCATCGTGAGGCGCGCCTCGCCGACGAAGAGCTTGAGCGTCTGCTCGTCGGACAGCACGGCGGGCAACATGCGCTTCACGACGACCTGACGAACGGCGCCGGCGGCGGCCTCGTAGCGCGCGAGGAAGACCTCGGCCATGCCGCCTTCACCGAGCTTCTCGATGATCTCGTATCGGCCCAGGCGCATCGACCGCGACGCTACACCTGTCGGGAGAAACGTGGCGGCTTTCGAGGCCTCGTCAGTACGCAGCCGACAGGCGCAGCCGACCGAGCCCGACCGGGCCCATCGGCTTCCCAGCCGCGTCGCTCAACGCCGCACCGGGCAACAAGACGCCGCCCTCGACGACCGCCGTCACGGTGAGGCCGAAGTCGAAGCGGTGCTTGATGGAGGCTCCGAGGTCGAGCTCGGTGCCGAGCAGCCCGTTGCCGAGGCCGTTCAAGAAGTTCACCGGGACACCACCGGACAACACGCGCGTGTTGAACGGGTCGGTCAATGGCGCGGTGGTGAAGGCGAACAGCGGGCCGCCGTACACGTCGACGAGGCTGGCGATGCGCACGCGCGCGCGGGGGAAGATGTAGAACGCGCCCGTCACGGCGCCGCCCGTCGGGAGCAGCGCGACGCCTTCAGGTGCCACACCCACGAGGTTCGAGTCGGCCGCACGCCACGCGCTGCGTGCGCTCTGCCAGCCGATGACCTGATCGAACAAGATGAGCCCGGCCTTCAAGTCGCGATCGAACCGGAAGTTGGTCAGCTGATCGTCGTACGGGTTCGAGTCACCCGACGCGAAGCCGGTGTCGAGCATGAAGCCGAAGCGGCCGACCTTGTAGCTGGCCTTCACGAGCGCTCCGAGCTGCCGCACCTGAATCACCTGGTTCTCGACGGAGCGCGTCTGCGTCGTGGTGCCCGTGATGCCGGCGACCTCAGCGCCCACGTCGAGCGCGTCGAAGAAGCGCCACTGCGCCGACGCGTCGATGACGAGCACGTCGGTGGAGCGCTCTCCGGTGATGGAGTTGAGCGGCCGCGAGCTGCGGTAGATGGCGAACAGGCCGAGGTTGTTCTTCTCGTCGACGTTGAGCCGCACGCCGAGAATGCCTTGCAGCGCGCGGTCTCCATCGAACAGGTCGACGGTGGAGTCGCGCACCACGAGGTCGAACGCCGCCACGGGCTCCACGGCAATCCACCCGCCGCCCCACGACATGAACGGCCGCGCCAGTACGAGGGCCCGCAGAGCGAGCGAGCCGAAGTGCTGATGACCGAAGTCGCCCGGCTCCGAATCCTTCGCGCCCGCGTTCGCGAGCATGCCGAGGCCGAAGTGGTTGGTCTGCAGACCGAGCCGCGCGCCGCCCGAGCCCCAGCGGTACTCAAGGTACAGCTGCCGAAGCTCCGCCGGCTTCAGCGCAGGGAAGGGAACGCGCGCACCGACGAGCGTGGAGTTCGGGATGCCGTAGAGCGCGCCGGTGACGGCGTCGAACTCGGCGATGAGGCCGAAGGAGCGGTACCGCACCTCGGGGTTGATACGAATGCGTGACTCGATGGGCGTGGGCGACAGGCGCGTGCCATCGGCGTCGAGGGGGAAGGCGTTGACGTACGTGCCAGCGAGCCGCACCGAGCCATGCACGGAGGCGGAGAAGCCGCTCGGTTCGTCAGCGGCAGGCGCTCCGGCGTCGACGACGGCCACCACCGCTGCGGCGGGTGCTTCGACAGCGGGCACGCCAGCATCAGGAGCGCCTTCCTGGGCCGACGCCCACGACGCGATGATGAGGCTGAAGAAGATGCTCCGAGACATAGGCCCCCGCTCCCGACACGACGTGCGAGCGCGCCTGAACCACGGAGCCGGTGGGCACGCAAGCGTTCGCGCCCGACACACCGCTTCATCACTTCGCGGGAGTGCGCTTCTTCTTCTTCTTCGATGCGGCCTTCTCGAGGTTCTCGGCAACACGCATCGTGACGAGCTCCGAGATGACCTTCGCCGGCAGCGGCGCGTCGAGCTCGAACCGCAGCGTGCCCTTCCCCGTCTGGTATTTCGCGAGCGCACCCTCGAGCTTCATGGCGCGGGCTCCGTAGAGGCCGACGTGCTCGGTGTAGCCGGCGTAGTGCACCAGGTTGCCGTGGAAGACGAAGGTCGGCATGCCGTAGCTCAGCGTCTCGGTGGCCTTCGGCGCCGCCTTGCGAATCAACGCCCGCAGCTGCTTCATCACCTTCCGCGTCGGGGCGGGCAGCGCCGCGAGGTACTGCTCGACCGTCTCGGGTTTCATGGGCCCGCTTCTTCTCCGCTGACCATCCAGCCGTCAACGTGTCGCAGCGCGGCGTTGCGTCGGGGGCCCGTCTTCACCTACGCCCGCCCAATGCGGTCAACCCCCGTCCTCCTCGCCGTCACCCTCGTCATCAGCTGTGCGCCTCCGCCCCAGGGCTTGCGCGCGGCGGACGAAGGCCCGGGCCCGAAGGTGGAGTTCGACGTCTTTCACCTGCCGCTGCCCGAGATTCCGCTGCCGAACGACTTCGCGACGCGCTTCGACGCGCTGTCTCCGACGAAGCGCCGCATCAACGCCGCCATCGAGGTCGCGCCGACGCGCTGGGAGCGACGCATTCGTGCCGCCCTCGACGACATCTCAGGCTGGGGCACGCTCGCGCCCATCACGGTGTCGTTCTCCGAGCCGCTGGACCTCGTCGAGCTCACCCGCCGTCACCAGGCTCCGGGAGAGGTGGGCGACGACGCGCTCTACGTGTTCGACGTGACGCGTGGCTCGCCAGGCTTCTGTCAGCCCACCCTGCTCGACCTCGGCCAGGGCCACTTCCCCATCATCGCCGACGAGCGCACCTACTTCCCCGAAGAGCCGCACGGCTCGATGGAGCAGATCCTCTTCGACCAGGAGGAGGAGGACCTCAACGGCAATGGCGTGATGGACCCCGGCGAAGACACCGACATGGACGGCGTGCTCGACCACCCGAACACCCTCGACAACAAGACGGGCGGGCCCTTCGACGTCATCGGCTTCTACGAGCACGAGACGAACACGCTCATCGCGCGCCCGCTCGAGCCGATGCGCGAGAAGACGACCTACGCGGTGGTGCTGACCAAGCGCCTCGTCGGAAAGAGCGGCAAGCCGGTGCGCTCACCCTTCCCTGCCATCAACCACCTCAGCCAGACGCAGGCGCTCAACGCGGTCGCCGAGTGCCTCTCGACGCAGAACCTCGGCCTCGACGACGTCGCGTTCACCTGGTCGTTCACCACGCAGGCCATCACCACCGACTACCTCGCGGTGCGTGACGGCTTCATGGGCCTGGGCTCGCTCGGGTTCCTCAAAGACAAGTTCCCGGCTGAGATTGCGTCGCTCGAAGAGGCGCGCCGCTCCGAGGGCCGCGGCACCAACACGAAGATCGTCCCCGGCGCGCAGTTCCTGAACCTCGGGGAGCAGCTGTTGTCCTTCGTCGGTGGCTCGAGCGTGTCCGACGGCTCGAAGGAGCTGTTCCGAGGCTGGCTGCGCTCCATCGACTTCTTCGCCGCGCCGACGATGGTGTCACCGCAATTCTTCCCCCGTAAGGACACCGAAGGAAACGACCTGCCCTTCTACGAGCAGGTGATGAAGCTCGACCCGGTTCGCGGCATCGCCGAGACGCGCGAAGAGACGGTGCCGATGTTCATGGCGGTGCCGAAGAACCGCACCGGGCCCGCGCCCGTCGTCATCTTCGTGCACGGCCACACAGGCTCGAAGCTCGACTCCATCATCTTCATGGGCCCGATGGCCCGCTTCGGCATGGCCACCATCGGCATCGATGCGGTGAGCCACGGCGTCGGCATCTCGGAGGCCGACATCTCGCTCTTCTCGGGCATCGTCGAGACCTACGGCATCACGCCGCTCGCGAACGCGATCCTCAAAGGCCGCGCGACCGACCAGAACGGTGACGGCATTCCCGACTCGGGCGCCGACTTCTTCAGCGCGTACGTGCCGCACAGCCGAGACACCGTGAAGCAGACGGCCTTCGACGTGATGCGCCTCGTGCGGGTGCTGCGCACCTTCGACGGCACGAAGAAGTGGAAGTTCGACGTGAACAAGAACGGCCAGGACGACGATCTCGCCGGTGACTTCGACGGCGACGGGAAGGTCGACCTCGGCGGCCCCAACGTGCCCATCTACATGGCGGGCGCGTCGCTGGGCGGCATCATGTCGAGCCTGCTCGGTGGCCTCGAGCCCGACTTCGACGCGATCCTGCCGGTGCTCCCCGGCGGCTATCTGTCGGAGGTCGGCGCGCGCACGGCACTGGGTCAGGTCAAGAACCCCCTCACGCTGAGGCTGTTCGCGCCGCTCTTCCTCGTACGCGATACGAACGATCCAACGCTCGCGGTGATGTACCCGAGCGCGGTGAAGAACGTGGAGCTCAAGCTCGCGGCGCTCCCGAAGCTCGTGCCAGGCAGCATCGCGGTGTTGCGCAACCTGAACACGAAGGACTGGCGCTGCGCGCGCGTGCAGAAGAACGGTCACCTGCGCCTCTCGGTGCCGTCGGACCAGGGCGACCCGCTGCGCTTCGAGCTCTACGATCGCGAGCTGCCGAGCCAACCGAAGACGGGCTGCGACCCGACCGGCGTCGAGCCCATCAAGGTCGTCGACACGCTCGATCGCGAGGTGAAGTTCCTCGGCCAGATCATTCCCGCGGGCACGAAGCTCACCGCGTTCGCCGATGGGTACGGGCTGCGTCGTGGCTCGCCTGAGATGCGGCGGCTGCTCGCGCTCGGGCAGATCGCCCTTGAGTCGGCGGACCCGGCGAACTTCGCGCCGTTCTACGACGGCACTCGCACGCTCACCTACGGAGACGGCTCCACGGTGAAGACGCGCGCGCTGCTGGTGCCGATGACGGGCGACCCCGGCGTGCCCATCTCGACGGCGAACGCCCTGATGCGCGCCGCCGGCTTCCTCGACGTGCGACAGGTCGACCCGCGCTACGGCAAGTCGACGCAGCAGCAGCTCATCGACGTCGGCTTCGTCGAAGGCGTCGAGCGCACGCTCCGCTACAGAGACACGATGAACCGCGCCGCGCTGATGGACGTGGACGTGCTGCAGAGCGTGCGGCCCGGTGGAGACGACCAGTTCGGCGTGCCGCGCCTCAACCCGCCGATGCGGCTGTTCGGCCCGAGCGCGAAGATCGGCGGCACCGTCGGCGCGATTCTTCCGTACATGGACTCGGAGGGCGCCCACAGCTTCCCCATTCCCGACCCAGGCAAGTCGTTCGACCTCGGCTCGCTGCTCATCAACGTCTTCAGCGCGTACCTGGGCTCGGGCGGCGAGCGCGTCTCACTCGAGCCGTGCATGGAGCGCTCGAACTGCGCCTGGTTCCCGCCGATTCCCAGCCCCTGACGTTCACTTCGCGCGCAGGCGCTCCAGGCCGTCGAGCAGCAGGTCGAGCCCGAACTCGAGCTGCTGCAGCCCGTCGTGCCGGCCGGCGATGACCTCTTCGGACATGCCTCGGAGGAACGGGTGCGTCTCGACGGGGATCATCGGGAGGAACTGCTTCGCCGAGCTCGCGTACTCGGTCGTCTCGATGGGGAAGTTGAGCCGCTGCAGCGTGAAGCCATACGTGTACGCGTCGAGCGCGTTCCAGGCGTAGTCGGCCAGCGGGTATGAAAACCCGGCCTCGCGCAGGCACCCGATGGAGCGGTCGACGAAGCGCAGCATGTTCGGCCCGATGTTGAGCCGTGAGACGAACAGCATCGTCGCCCACCGGTGCTTCATGAGCGCGGCGTTCATGGCGAACGCGCGCTCGCGCATCGACGCCTTCCAGTCTGCGCGCGGTGTCCAGTCGATCTCGGCGACGACCAGCTCCACGAGCCCGTCGAGGATCCGCTCCTTGCCGTCGACGTGGTTGTAGAGCGACATCGCCTCGACCTTCAGCGCCTGCGCCACGTTGCGCATCGAGAGCGCGTCGAGGCCGCCTTTGTCGGCGAGGCGCAGCGCGGTCGCGAGGACGCGGTCGGGCGTCAGCGGCGTTCGTTTTCGGGTACGGGTGGGCATGAAGGCTCCTGTCTCATCGAGCTCTTACAACATACGGCGTAAGTCTGTCTTGACAGATTTTGCTTACGGCGTAAGTCATGGACCATGAACGCCACCACGAAAGCAACCATGCACGTCACTCCCGCAACCACCATCAGCAGCGTCGACGCGGCCGAGGCAGCGCCGACCCTGATGAAGGCCATCACTCACCGGCGGTACGGAGCCCCTGACGTCCTGACGCTGGAAGACGTGGCTCGACCGGTGCCAGGCCCCGATGACGTGCTGGTGCGGGTGATGGCGGCCGGCGCGAGTATTGGCGACCACCACATCGTCACGGGCAAGCCGTACCTGATTCGCGCGACGCCGTTCGGCGGGCTGCCGCGGCCGAGGAACCTGGTGCCGGGCTCGGCGATGGCGGGTCAGGTCGCAGCGGTAGGGAAGAACGTGACGACCTTCACCGTCGGTGACGACGTCTATGGAGAGACGACGCGCGGCGCGTTCGCCGAGTACGTCGTGGTCGCGGCGAACAAGGTCGCTCCCCGGCCGACGAGCCTCACCTTCGAAGAGGCGGCCGCGGTGCCCTGGGCGGTGACGGCGCTCCAGGCGCTGCGCGACACGGCTGGCTTGAAGGCCGGGCAGAAGGTGCTCATCAACGGAGCGGCCGGCGCCGTCGGCACGTGGGCCGTGCAGCTCGCGAAGGCGATGGGCGCCGAGGTGACCGCCGTGTGCAGCACGCGCAACCTCGAGCGCATGCGTGAGCTCGGCGCATCGGAGGTCATCGACTATACGAAGGACGACTTCGTGAAGGGAGGCGCGCGCTTCGACGTGGTGCTCGACCTGGTCGGCAATCGCTCGTTGTCCGAGTTCCGCAGCGTGCTGACGCCGACTGGTACGTACATCGCGTGCGGCGGTGATGGCAGCGACTGGGTGGGCCCGTTCGGCCGGCTCATCGTGTTGCTCATCACGTCGCTGTTCTCGAAGCAGAAGCTGAAGGCCTTCGTCGCGAACCCGAACGCGAAGGACCTGGCGGTGCTCACCGGCTACGTCGAGCGCGGCGAGATTCGCCCCATCCTCCACGGCCGGTTCCCACTCGCGCAGACGGCGAAGGCGCTCGCGCTGGTGGGCGCAGGCCGCGCGCAGGGATCGACGGTCGTCACGGTCGCGGGGTGACGTGAGCGTCGGGGGCAACCGGCGCTCCGCAGGGGAAGACGGTGCCGCAAGCCGTTGGATTTGAATCTCGCCGAGCAGCCGTTTCTGAGCAGCGGTATTCTGCTCTCGCAATGCGTGTTCTTCCGGTTGGTGCTGCGCGGACGCTTTGGGTGCTTGGGTGGTTCGTCGCGGCCATTGTCGCGTGCTCGGGCCCGCCCAACTCGTCACCGGACGCCGGCGGTGGCGGACTCGGCGGTGGCGGACTCGGCGGTGGCGGACTCGGCGGTGGCGGACTCGGCGGTGGCGGACTCGGCGGTGGCGGACTCGGCGGTGGCGGACTCG
>JAUXRI010000311.1 GCA_030681895.1 Myxococcales bacterium
GCCTGACCGCCACGGGCACCGCTTATGCCGAGCCGATGAATGCCAATCGCGAGGACAACATCTGGGTCTTCGACATCCGCGCGGAGAAGAACCTGACGCTCACCAGCCGCATGCGGCTGCGCCTCTACTTCGATGCGTTCAATTTGGCCAACAGCCACGCGTCGGAGACGATCAGCCGCGCCACCGGCCTCAGCTACCAGAAGCCGTCAGCCATTCTCGCGCCCCGCACGGCGCGCGTCGGCTTCCGCTTCATCTTCTAGGGCGGGTAAGCCTGGTAGGGCTGGTCGGGCGGGTGGGGAGTTCTTCACCTGCCCCACCAGGCCCACCTGCCTCACCAGCCCAATCAGCTGACTCCTGTGGGGGAGTCCTTTGGGAGGGTCACCAACGCCTCGGTGCCCTCCCATTTTTTCGCCCTCAGCCCGCCGCTTCCCGAGAGTAGAATGAACCCGCCGTGACGAGACGCGCCCCTCTCGAACGTCTCTCCATTCGTGCGGCCCTGGTCTTGGGCATCCTGATCACCCTGGGCCTGTGGCTGTTTACCGGCTACACCTTCACCCGGCGCATCAGCGACGTCGAGAGTCAAGCGGCAGCGGTGACCTCGCGCTACACCAAATCCCAAGAGCTGCTGGTGACGGTGCGGACGCAGACCCTGCTGGGCTCCGTGCGCGTGCGAGACGCGTTGCTCAACCCCGACTCTTCGTCCCTCACCAGCTATCGTGCCCAGCTCGAGGGCATTCACCAAGTGATCAACCAGGCGCTCGAAGCGTACGAGCCCGTGCTCGACACGGCGGCCGAGCGGGAGCAAGTGAGCAACCTGCACCTCGAGGTCGAACGCTTACACCGTGCCAGCCTCAGCGTGCTCGCCGATGCCGGGGCGTCGAACGCAGTGGTCCGCGACTTGTTGAATCGACTGATCGTCCCGAGGCGTGAGGCAGCCATCCAGATCTCGGAAGACATCCAAACCCTGAATCGCCTCGCCTATGTCCAACAGCAGGCGGCCATTGCCGAGATTTACAGGAGCGCCGAGCGCGTAAGCTGGCAGCGGCTCGGGATGGCACTGACCACCAGCCTCGGCGTGCTGCTGGTCGTGGCCTTGTACTCCGGCCGTCTGGAAAGCCGCCTTCGCCGGCAGATGGAGCGCGATTCGCAGATGTCCCGCGACCTGCACGACGCCACCGTCAAGCTGCTGGGCGCGCAGGAGGACGAGCGGCGGGTGATTGCGCGCGAGCTGCACGACGAAGTC
>JAUXRI010000312.1 GCA_030681895.1 Myxococcales bacterium
CCGAAGTCGATGAGCTTCACGATGAGCCGGCCCCCGACGCCGCGCAGCTCCACCATGATGTTCTCTGGCTTCACGTCACGGTGCACGAGCTGCGAGGCTTCGAGATCCGACAGCGCCATCGCCACTTCGCGCGCGATGCGAATGGCGGTGAGCATGTCGATGCGGCCGATGCGGTTGGCGAGCGGCTCTCCAGCGGCGCGCTCCATGACGATGGCCCGGTGCGTCTGGTCGAACGCCAACACGCGCACCACGTTCGCGCTCTGCAACGAGACCAGCGTCTGCGCTTCTTCGAGTCCCTGGTCGGGGCTGGCGACCGTCTTCACCACCACCTGGTTGCCGGGGAGCGTGGTGTTCTCGGCGAGGTACGTCTCGCCGAAGCCTCCGCCGCCGAGGTGTTCCTGCACGCGGTAGATCTGAGCGACGACAGTGCCGTCGACCAGGTCAGCCATGGGCCACCTGCGCCTGCCCGTGGTACGAGCGACCCATGTGGCGTCGGCTGTTCCGAATTCCCCCCCCCCTTTCGAGGGGTTAGCGGAGAAATCATTGCGACGTCATACCAGCCGCCGTCCAGTGGCGCCAAAACCAATTCCCCGCTGAAGTTCGTCGTGCCGCCGTGGGCGGAAGATTCTCCGGAGCTGACCGTCGTCGAGGGGCTGCTGCGGGTGCAGGCACTCGCGTTCAAGAAGAACCCGACGATGGAGCTCGGCGCGTCTCCGAGTCGTGCGCCGACGCGGCCGACGATGGGCGAGCGCTTCATCGCGAGAGTGACGTGGGACGAGGGGCGCTGGTTCCTCAAGCCGATGGACGCGGAGTTTGCGGTCGATGGCCAGCCGGTGACGACTCCCGTTCCGTTGAGCGCGGGTGACGTCGTGGAGTTCAAGAGGCTCGGCGAACCGCCGGCCGCGTGGATCGTGGATGGCGTTGACGTCGCGCTGAGCTCGCCGCTCTGGCAACCGGCGCGCTGTGGTGCGCTGACGGTGACTCAGGACGAGCGCGGTTCGTTTCACGCGGTGCTGCGAGGTGGTGGCCACTCGTTCGGTGTCGACTCGGTCGAGTGGTTGCGTCGGCTGGGCGCGAGCGCGTTGCCGACGGCCCTGGTGTCGCTCGACGTGCATCTGGCGCCGACGAGTCCGCAGACCGATTGGGTGCCGTTCATTGTTGCGGCACGCAGGGAGGCCGAGCGGCTTCCACTGAAGGTGACGCTGCGCGCGCCGATGGCCTTCGAGGGCGTGAGCGTGCTGGAGCCCGCTGCCGTCGAGCTGCCGGTCGTGAAGTCGTACGGCGCAGGGCTGGCGGTGCACCCGGGCACGGAGCCGGTGCTGCTCAACGGGGCGTCGGTTCCGCTCTCGGGGTGGTGCACGCTGGCGCCGGGCGACGTCGTCGATCGCCTCGGTGTGCAGGCGGTGACGGTCGCGCGGTCGACACCCAGGTCGTCACCACACGTTGTCGACCTGCAGCCCTGGGCCCTCTTCCCGAACGGAGCGTTGCCTGACGTCGCGCTCACTCAGGAGCACGGCGTCTTCGTCCTCCGTCACGGTGAGGAAGTGCGTCGATGGGTCGCGTTGGCAGATGGACTGCACGAGCTGCGCGCGGGAGAGGTGCCCTCACCGCACGTGACTCCGTACTTCTCGCTCGTGGCGACGGCCCGTGAAGAGTGGCGACGCTCGCTCACCCGTTTCGTCCTGCTGCCGGGGCCCTCGTCATTTCTGCGCGGCCTCACCCGTTTGCCCGCCGGCCCCCTCACCGAGAATCTCGTCGCGGTCTTCGCCGACGAGCTCGCAGCGCAGGGAGACTGTGCGGCGCCTGGCCTCAACGCGCTCGCCTCGGGTCACGCCGACGCGCAGCTCTGGCACGAACGCCTGCTCGTTCCGTACGCCCGCAGGGCCGATCCGATGATCGCGCGACGCACACTTCTGCTCTCGGGAGAACACTGCGCGGGCTTCTTCACGAACGCGTCCATCACGACGTGGAAGGACTTCGCGGCCGAGCTCCCGTTGCTCTTGAAGCAGCCGATGCTTCAGCGCCTCGAGCGGCTCGACCTGGTTGCTGAACGCGCGGAAGACGACGCCGCCATCGTCGCCGCGTGCCAGCCGTTCCTGGACCGAATCGAACTCTGCCTGCGTGGCGTCCCCATCAGGGGCACGTGAACGGCGCGAGCGGTGTCGTCTGATTCCACGTCGTGCCCGGATCGTGTCCCAGCATCGGCCACTCGGCAGCCGAGTCGATGCCTCGGCCATCAGTGGCGAGGAAGATGATGCGCCCATCAAGGTCAACACACCCGACCACAGGCGTTCCATTGATGCACGTCGGCGTCAGGCCGAGGCACTGGCCGCTCGTTCCGGGAAGCGGGCTTTCCCACCGAACCGCCAGCGTCGTGGCCGACCGAGCCTGGAGGTAGGCCTGCTGTGAGGGTGGTCGAACCGCGATGTCATACAGCGTGTCGCCTTCACCGAGAGCGAGCGCGTTCTGGACCGATTCAGCCGCGTTCGGCAAACACTGGATTCCGAGACCCGTGAGCAGATGCTTGCAAACAAGCCCCTGCCCACTCGATTCAGTGCCTACGAAGAAGACAGTGCCAGCCTTGACGAGCGGTGCCGCGACCAACGCGCTGATCGACGAGGAGCTGGCCGTGAAGCTGGAGGGAAACGTGGAAGTGAAGAACGAATCAACACCGGCGTTGCTCAGCGAACCGACTCCCGCCACCTGGTTCGCAGACAAGCCGACGAGAGATTTGACGGATAGGAACGACCCGGCTGTCTGGAGGAAGGGCACGCCCCGTTCCTCCATGAACAGCAGGTTGGAGGGGTTCGAGCCCCCAAAGCTGAAGAGCGACGTGCCGTCGGTTGCGGTGATGACGCCGCCCGTCGCCACTGCGCTCTGGATCGTCGAGCCGATGACGAGCGCGGTCGGCGTTGGGAACCGGGTGCCGAACTGAGGCGAACCCGAAGAACGCACCAGGCCCGCCCAGACGGCCGCCGGTCTCGCGTTCGTCTGACGGAACAACACGGCGACCTCCTCGTTTCCGTTCGGAGGGTCGACCCGAAGGATCGGCCCCAGCGCTGAGACCGAGGTCCGCGTGGTGTCGGCTGCCCACGACGCGGGCGTGACGGTCGCCGCTCGATCGAGCGGAAAGGCCTCGCCGAACGTCGCATCGCCCGCGCCCCGCTCGAACACGTAGATGAATCGGCCGGCGCTGAGTTCAGGCACCTGGCCCACCGCGGCATAGATCAGTGAAGGGTAGCGAGTTGGCCAGGACGTGAGCAGCGTCCCGTCTGCCCGGAGCACGGAGAGCGCGCTCCGGCTCGAATGAGGAACGACCAGCTCACCGGTCGTCGCGACCGAGAAGCCGTTGGCCGGAGACCCACCATCGAACGAGAAGGCCCAGCGGCTGACGGTGACCGCTCCGGCATCGAGCGCTGAGGCGTTGCCGAGCGTATCGGCGCCGAACGCCTCGACGGCGAACGTGCCCCGCAGCCCAATCAACGCAGGCGCACTCAACGGCATCGGCACCACACGACAGAAGCCGCCATCGCTCGAACAATTGACTCCACTGCTCGCCAGCACCCGCGCGCCGGCGAGCGCGACCTGGACCCCGGAGGCGTTCACGTCGGAGCTGGGAGACTGGACCGTGACCGCGACCGTGTCGTGACGCCGCCACAACGCCGGGCCGCCGGTCACCTCGGTCGGGTCGCGGAAGTCGGCGCCTCCGGCAGTCACCGATCTCACCGCTGGCGGCGGCCACGAGGCAATGAGCGTGGGCCCCTGCGTGTCGACCAGCACCTGCACCGTCGTCTGCGTGACGTTGCCGAGCGGATCTTCACCGCGGAGCACGATGGGGCGCTGCACCCGGTTCAGGTTGGCCGCGAACGTTGCCATGCGGCTCCAGGTGCCCGACGAGACCGTCACAGCGGCCGGCCCGGAGCCGGTGTCGACGGTGAAGTTCGAGACCACGCCGCTCGGATCGCTGGCGGCACCTGCCAGCGTCGTCGGCGACGTCACCGCGACGCCTGACGCGGGGCTGGTGATCGTCAACGTCGGGCCCTGGGTATCGACCAGCACCTGCACCGTCGTCTGCGTGACGTTGCCGAGCGGGTCCTCTCCGCGGAGCACGATGGGGCGCTGCACGCGGTTCAGGTTGGCGGCGAACGTCGCCATCCGACTCCACGCGCCCGACGTGACGGTGACGGCCGTCGGGCCCGCGCCGGTGTCGACGGTGAAGTTCGAGACCACGCCGCCCGGGTCGCTGGCCGTGCCCACAAGCGTCGTCGGAGAGCCCACTGCGACACCCGACGCAGGGGTGGTGATCGCGAGCGTGGGGCCCTGCGTGTCGACGAGCACCTGCGCCGTCGCCGTGCCGACGTTCCCGAGCGCGTCGGTGGCCGAGAGCGTCACCGTTCGCATCACGCGGTCGAGGTTCGCGGGGAACGAGACCATCCGCTGCCAGGCTCCGGCGACTCCGAGTGTGGCTTGCTGCGGACCTGTTCCGACATCGACGGTGACGGCCATCAGCGGCATCGCGGGATCGGTGGCCGTCCCTTCCAGGTTCGTCGTGGCACCGACCGCCGTCGTGGCCGAAGGCACGGTGAGCTGCAGCCGGGGCCCGAGCGTGTCGATGCTGATGGTCACCATCGCAGTCGTCGTGACGCCCGAGGAATCGAGCGCCGAGATCGTGAACGTTCGATCGCCTTCGATGCTGACGGGCAGCGGAATGGTTACGCGCCAGATGTTGCCAGTGATGGTGAGCGGGGGCGTCTGACCTGCGCCGAGGTCGATGGTCGCCGAGGTGACCTCGCGGCCCACGCTGAACGTGAGCGAGCCCACGAGCTCGGTGGTGGCTCCACCCACGGCGACGCCAGAGGCAGGGGTCGTGAGCATGAAGGCCGGCGGAGGAATCACCACGCCGCCGCCCTGATTCCCACCCGCGCTCCCACCAGCCGCGCTCCCGCCGCCCTGATTCCCACCCGCGCTTCCACCTGCCGCGCTTCCACCTGCCGCGCTTCCGCCAGCCGCGCTTCCGCCAGCCGCGCTCCCGCCTGCCGCGCTCCCACCGGCCGCGCTCCCGCCTGCAGTCCCACCATCAACAACATCGTCACGCACACACAGCATCGTCATCGGCTCACACCGAGAGCCCGCGGGACACGAACCACACCGCGCCGGGCCCTCGGTACAGCCAAGCGCGGACACCAACGAGACGACACCAACGAATCGCTTGAACATCACTCCCCCTCACACGGTGACGCTGACCGATTTCAGATATCTCAATCTCGCGCCGGGTGTCTCGCCTCGGAGGAGCCGTTCCTGCGACGCCCCGGTGTGACGCGCCCACTCGAAGCTGCTAGCGACCTGCCCCCGTGATCCCCTCTGCTCGCGTGCGAGAGCTCGCCATCGCCGCCGGCTTCGACCTCGTCGGCTTCGCGCGCGCCGAGCCCATCGACCCGCGCGTCCTCGGAGACTGGCTCGAGCAGGGCTTTCACGCCGACCTCGACTGGATGGCGGAGCATGTCGCCGAGCGGCTCGACGTCGCGACGCTGTTCCCCGGAGCCCGCACCGTCATCGCGCTCGCCTGCAACTACTGGCACACCGACGACCCCGGCCCCATCGCCCGCTACGCCCGCGGCCGCGACTACCACGCGACCCTGCGCGACCGGCTGCGGGCACTGCGACGCGGCCTGCGCGAGGCGTTCCCCGGCGTGACCGACTACGGCTCGGTCGACGCGAACCCGGTGATGGAGAAGGTCTGGGCCGCCCGCGCGGGCCTCGGCTACGTCGGCAAACACGCCTGCTTCATCACGCCGGAGTTCGGCTCGTGGGTGGTGCTCGCGGTGATGGTGCTCGACGCCGACGTCGACGAGGTCGCCACCGGGCCAACCGAGGAGCGCTGCGGCCGCTGCGACCTCTGCGTCACCTCGTGCCCCACCGGCGCCATCGTCGCCGACCGCGTCGTCGATGCCCGCGCGTGCCTCTCGTACCAGACCATCGAGAACGAAGCCGTCGTGCCCGAGCCGCTGCGTGCCGCGATGCCCAACCTCATCTTCGGCTGCGACATCTGCCAGGACGTCTGCCCCCTCAACGCCACGCCGGTGCGCGCGCAGGTCCGGTTCCTTCCCCGAGAGGTCGCGAAGGCCACCGTGCTCGAGCTCGCCGCGATGACGAAGGCGCAGTACGACGCGTGGGCTCCAGGCACACCGCTGGTGCGCGCGGGCTACGACGGCTTGCGGCGAAACGCGGCGTACGCGCTGGGCGCCATGAAGTCGGTGGACGCGCGAGAAGTCCTCGAGCGGTTGACGGTCGACCCTGATGTTCGCGTGCGTGACGCGGCGACGTGGGCGCTGATCCAGCTCAGTGCGAAAGCGAAATGAGCAGCCGATCAGATCCCCCCGCGGACACGGTGCTCGCCAAGCTCAGCTGGTACCGCCAGCACGGAGAGGTCTCCGACCGGCAGTGGGCCGACATTCTCGGGGTGCTTCAAGTTCAGGTCGGCCGGCTCGACCTCACGTACCTGCGGCGGTGGGCGACGACCATCGGCGTGGCGGATCTCCTGGAGCGTGCGCCGGCCGCTCCCTGACGCGACTGACAGCACCGTGAAGCCGCGCTTCTCATCCGACTATTTCGGTGTCGCGCGCGCGTCGTGTGGGGCACCGTGCCCCCATGGCTACCTCCTTCACGCCGATGTCGAAGAAGATCCGCAAGGAAGACGCGCTCGAGTACCACTCGCAGGGCCGCCCCGGAAAGATCGAGGTCGTCCCCACCAAGCCCACCGCGACCGCGCGCGATCTCTCACTCGCGTACACGCCCGGCGTCGCCGAGCCCTGCCTCGAGATCGCGAAGAACCCCGACCTCTCGTACGAGTACACCGCGCGCGGCAACCTCGTGGCCGTCATCTCGAACGGCACCGCAGTGCTCGGCCTCGGCGACATCGGCCCCTACGCCGGCAAGCCGGTGATGGAGGGCAAGGGCGTGCTCTTCAAGAAGTTCGCCGACATCGACGTGTTCGACCTGAACGTCGAGGCGAAAGAGGTCGACCTCTTCTGCTCCATCGTGAAGTCACTCGAGCCCACGTTCGGCGGCATCAACCTCGAAGACGTCAAAGCACCCGAGTGTTTCATCATCGAAGAGCGCCTCAAGCGCGAGATGAACATTCCCGTCTTCCACGACGATCAACACGGCACGGCCATCATCTCGGGCGCCGCGCTGATGAACGCCGCCGAGCTCGCGGGCAAGCCGCTCGGCACCCTGCGCGTCGTCGTCTCGGGCGCCGGCGCGTCGGCCATCGCGTGCACCAACTTCTGGGTCAGCCTCGGCGTGAAGCGCGAGAACGTGTTGATGTGCGACACCAAGGGCGTGCTCCACACGGGCCGCACCGACGCCATCAACCAGTGGAAGCAGCCGTACGTGCAGAAGACGAACGCGCGCACGCTGGCCGAGGCGCTCGAGGGCGCCGACGTCTTCCTCGGCGCGTCGGTGAAGGGCGTCGTCAACGGCGAGATGCTCCAGCGCATGGCGAAGCGGCCCATCATCTTCGCGCTCGCGAACCCCGACCCTGAGATCGGCTACCACGAGGCGCGCGAGGCGAGGCCCGACGCCATCGTCGCCACCGGCCGCTCCGACTACCCGAACCAGGTCAACAACGTGCTCGGGTTCCCCTTCATCTTCCGCGGCGCGCTCGACGTTCGTGCCCGGCAGATCAACGAAGAGATGAAGCTGGCCGCGTCGAAGGCGCTCGCCGCGCTCGCCCGCGAAGACGTGCCCGACGCCGTCAGCCGCGCCTACGGCGGAGAGCGCTTCAAGTTCGGCCCCGACTACATCATCCCCAAGCCGTTCGACCCGCGCGTGCTGTTGTGGGTGGCGCCGGCCGTCGCGAAGGCCGCGATGGACACCGGCGTCGCGCGGCGCCCGGTCGATCTGCCTGCGTACAAGGACCAGCTCAAGAAGCTGCAGTCGCGCTCCAACCAGGTGATGTCGTCGGTCATCACCCGGGCGCGCACCAGCTCGAAGCGCATCGCGCTCGACGACGGCGATCACCCTCGCGTGCTGCAGGCCGCCCGCATCTTGAGAGAAGACGGCATCTGCGAGCCGATGCTGCTCGGTGACACGAAGACGATTCAGCGCGCCATCATCGAGCACCACCTCCAGGACGAGCTCGAGGGCATCAGCATCGTCGACCCCCTCGCGAGCCCCGACCTCGAGCGCTACGCCGAGGTGTACTGGAAGCTGAGGCAGCGCCGCGGCGTGACGAAGGAGCTCGCGACGGCCCGCATCTCTCGCCGCACGTCCTGGGGCGCGATGATGGTGCGCGAAGGCGCGGCTGACGGCTTCGTCACTGGCCTCACCCTCGCCTACCCCGAGGCGGTTCGGCCTCAGCTCGAGATCATCGGCACGCGAGAAGGCCGGCGCGCGGGCGGCGTGTACCTCGTGGTGCAGCGCCACGACTTCAAGTTCTTCGCCGACTGCACAATGAACCCCGACCCGACGCCCGAGTACCTCTCGAACATCGCCATCGCGACGGCCGATCTCGCGCGCTCCTTCGACGTCACGCCGCGGTTGGCCTTCCTCTCGTACTCGACCTTCGGCAGCGCCAACGGCGGGCCCTCACCAGAGCGGATGCGCAAGGCGATGGCGTTGACCCGCGCCGCGCGGCCCGACCTCGAGATGGACGGCGAGATGCAGGTCGACCCGGCGCTGGTGCAGGAGGAGCGCGAGAGCCGCTACCCGTTCTCGACGCTGAAAGACGACGCCAACGTGCTCATCTTCCCGAGCCTCGACGCGGCGAACATCGCGTACAAGCTCCTGTGGCGCTTCGGTGGCGCCGAGGTCATCGGACCGCTGCTGCTGGGCATGAACCAACCGGTCAACGTGCTCCAGCTCAACGCGAGCGTGCAGGACATCGTGAACCTCGCGGCCGTCACCGCAGTGCGCGCACAAGGCGAGCTGGTCTTCTGACGTTGCAGGAATCGGTGACGACGAAGCGGGGGCTTCCGCTCCCGGTGCTGTTGGCGCTGCTCGGACAGACGGCCATCTCGGCGGGCACGCACCTGGCCGCACGTCGGGCGACGCAAGACGTCGACGCCGTGTCGCTGGTGACGATGCGCATTCTGCTCTCGGCCGCGGGCTACATCGGCGTGCTGCTCGCGCTGCGGGGGCCATTCCTTCCGCCACGGAAGACGTGGGGCTGGTGGCTCCTGTTCGGCCTGCTCGCCGGACCGGTGAACCAGGGCTTCTTCATCTACGGCCTCTCGCAGTCGAAGGCCTCGCACGCCGGTCTGCTCTACGGCCTGACGCCCGTCGGCGTGTACCTGCTGAGCGTCGCACGAGGCAAAGAGCGGCCAACCGCCTCACGCATCGCAGGCATCGGGCTCGCGTTCACGGGCGTGCTGGTGTTGCTCCTGGGTCGAGGGCTGGCCGACGCGCTGGGCCCGCTGGTGGGCGATCTCTTCATCCTCGGCGCGGTGGTGGCCTGGGTCTTCTGGACGGCGGAGTCTCGCGACAAGGCACAGGAGTTCGGTGGCCTTCGCACCGCCGGCTGGAGCCTCATCGCCGGCGCGCTCTGGTGTCTGCCCGTGGCGCCCTTCGTGGTGAAGCTCGACGCGTTCCTCGCCGCGCCGGCCATCGCGTGGTGGTGCCTCGCGTATCTCGTGGTGCTCACCAGCATGGGCTCGTACGCGCTGTGGAACTACGCGCTCTCGCGCACCGAGGCTTCACGCGTGGCGGTGTTCGCGAACCTGCAGCCGATCGCCACGGCGCTCGCGGCCTGGGCGCTGCTCGACGAGAAGCTGGGGTGGGAGCTGCTGGCGAGCGCAGTGCTGGTGCTGATCGGCGTGCGCCTCGCGCAGCGTCAGTAGTTGCGCAGGTCGTCGTGGTCTTCTTCTTTGGGCTTCGGCGGCGGCGCGGGCAGATCGTCCTTCTTTGGCTTCTCGCCCTTCTTCACCGGAGCCGGCTCGACCTTCGGGCGGTCGTCGCGCAGGTCCTCTTCCTTGCGCGGCTCGGCTTTGGGCTTCATCACGACGGGCTCGGGCTCGCTGGGCTTCGCGGCGGGAGGCGGCTCCTTCTTCGCCTCCTTCTCGTCGACTTTGAGCGCCGTGCGCGACGACTTCGGAATCTCTGACTCGCGCACCTCTTCGCGCGGCGCGGCCTCTTCTGCCTTCGGCTTCTTCGCGGTCTTCACAGGCTCGGGCGCGGGAGCCGGCGCAGGCCGATCGTCGCGCAGGTCTTCCGACAGGGGCGCGCGTTTCTCTTCGTCATCCGTCGTCTTCGCCTTCTTCACCGCGGTGCGCGTCGGCATGTTGTTCTCGTCGACGTCGCCGCTGACGGGAGACGAATCGAGCGAGCCAGCTTCGAGGCTGTTGTTCTTCGTCTCGAGCTCGCGCTCTTCACAGGTGATGAACTTCTTCTGACACTTCTTGAGGCACTTATTGAGCTTCTTGGGCGCGTCGGGGCGCAGCGACGAGTGCTCGATGGAGCAGTCCTCTTTGCACTCGGCGGCGACCTCGGCGCACACGTTGACCTGCGCCAGCGCAGCCAGAGGCGTGAAGAGAATGAGGAACAGGACTCGGAATCGGCTCACGGGAAGAACTCTACAAGGAGTTGGAACAGACGTTGCTCTCGACGCAGGGCATGGGCGTTTTGTTCCGATTGGTGTGTCTGACGGTCCTCATGTTCGTGTCCGGCAAACCGCAGCCGGCCTCGAAGCTGCCGGAAGTGCTCGTGAAGACGGGAGATGTCGTGCTCCAGACGTCGCGCTCGAGCCGCTCGGCGCTCATCCGAAAGGCCAGTGACAGCCCGTACTCCCACGTCGGGCTCGTCGAGGTCGCGAAGGACGGCGTCTTCGTGCTCGAGGCCGTGCAGCCGGTGTCGCGCACGCCCTGGAAGACGTGGAGAGCCCGTGGCGTCGGGGGCAAGGTGACGGTGCTCCGCGCGACGGCGCTGGATTCGGCAGCCCTCGCGAAGGTCGTCGCCGAAGCCAGGGCCGAACTCGGCAAACCGTACGACGCGCGGTACCGGTGGGACGACGAGTCGATCTACTGCAGCGAGCTGGTCGCCAAGGCGTTCGAGCGCGGCGCCCAGCTGACCGTCGGCACGCAGCAGCAAGTGAAGTCGCTCCAGCTCTCGGCGGCCGATCTCGCCCTCGGCCCGAAGCTCGGCATCGACCCGGAGCAGACGTTGCTCACGCCGGCGAGCCTCGCGGTCGACGCTCACTTCGAGCTCGTTCACTCCGACTTTCCGGGCGAGCGCCGCTGACCTTGACCGCGGTCAGCAGGTGCCCAGCGATGCGTGAAGCTCGACATTCGCGCACCTGCTGCACACGAGCACCACGCGCCAGCTCGCAGCGCTTGCGTGACCCACACGAGACCGCGCGGAACATCGACGATGGCTGAGCGCACTCGCTGCGCGCGCGACGACCCCAAAGAGGCATGCACGATGCACCGTCGACGGGGCGGCTCGAAGGGAGACCGTCATGACCAGGTCGACTGGGCAACTGCTCATCGCAGCACTCCTCGCCGTCTCGAACACCTCGTGCGGCCCAGCGAAGCCGCCACCTGAAGACGGGGGCGTCGGAGTCGAGGACGCAGGCTTCGTGGAGTTCGTCCCCACCACCAACGCCGAGCACCGGCAGATGCTCCAGCAGCTCGGGTTCGCGACCGAGGTCGGGCCGCGCGTCGGGCCGAAGGGAGAAGCCCTGCCGCCGCAGTGGCACCCGCTGCGCAAGCACCACGCAGCCTTCTATCCTCGTCATGAGATCTACGTCGCTGGCGGGCCGGTGCTCGACAGCCAACCCGAGCAGTTCCTCGACGACAAGGCGCAGAGCTTCGCGAAGCTGCCGCTGACCCGCCACCCGGACCAGACGTGGATTCAGGCGCAGTACAAGAACGGCATCGCGATCGACGTCGATGATGACGGCCTCGACGAGTTCTTCATCGTCTACTTCGCGCCGGGCAGCGGCACCCTGAAGTACCTGCTCCTCGACCCGAACGACGCGACGACGGCGGCCACCGGAGTCCTCGACGTCGCGGCGACGTCGACGAGCCTCGACCCGTTCGCGCAGCCCAGCCTCGCGGTGGGAGATCTCGATCGCGACGGCCGGCCCGACCTCGCCATCGGGTTCGGCAAGCTGTACCGACTGACGAAGTTTCATGACGGCCAGTTCGAGGTCGCGACCCGAACCTTCACCGATCGCAACGACGTCGGCGTCGCCATCGGGAGCATCGACCGGGACCCGTTCGACGAGCTGGTCGTCACTCACACCGAGACGGTGTCGACGACCATCAAGGGCTTCTACGAGATCTTCGATGGCAACCTCGAGGAGCCCTTCGAGGCGGGCGAGCTGCGGGTCACCGACGCCACGAACGCAGACCACCTCTTCGCGGAGACGCGCGTGGCCATCGGCAACGTCGACGACGACCGCATCGATGACATCGTCTTCCACGGCCGCCGGGTGTCACCGGCCGGCGATGCCTGGCACCTCTTCCTGATGCGCTACGCAGAGACGACGCCCACGCCGAGCGACAAGCACTTCAGCTTCCGCACGATGCTCCACTTCACCGGGCTCGCGTACCCGACCTCGCCTCGCGTCCTCGTGCTGCCCGACCTCGACGGCAACGGCGTGCGCGAGATGTACGGCTCTGGCGACGTCGTCGAGCTCGCCAGCGATGGGAAGGCGACGGTGCGGTTCACTGGCGTGCCGACGAACATGACGAGAGCCGTGGTGGCGAACGTCGACGCCGACACACGCGACGACCTGCTGGTCGCGGGCACCGGCGTGTTGTCCATCTACGGGCTCGACGCGCTCGACGTCTGGGGCCGCAAGTCGGACTTCAGGAGCGCGGGCTCGGCCATCGACTCGCCAGTGCTCATCACCGGCAACACCGACCGCGACTCGGCCATCGTGCGCTTCGACGGGCAGTACGAGCTGCTCTTCTCGGACCCGCAGCTGATCACCGTGATGGCGTCTCCGCCGTGGCAGGACGGCATCGGCCAGGACGTCGACTCGACCACCGCGACCTTCGGCAAGACCCAGGGCTCGACGGTGCTCTCGGGCCAATCGCTCGGCGTGTCAGTCGGGTTCTCGGTCGGCTTCGAGTACGAGAGCGATCTCTTCCAGACCGGCGTCTCGGCGAAGCAGACCTTCGAGGCCGCCTTCGACGTGTACGCCAACGAGTCGAGGTCGGTGGAGACGTCGGTCAGCTACACGACGGCTCCCGGGAAGGACAAAGTCATCTTCACGACGGTGCCCTTCGACGTCTACTACTACACCATCGTCTCCTCTCCCCGCGCCTCCGAGGTGGGCAAGGTGGTGACGGTCAACCTGCCGCGAAAGCCGCAGTCGCTGGGCACGTCGCTCGAGTTCTACAACTCACACAACGGCGGCGGGCTCGACGTCGACGCGCGCATCTTGAAGCACACGCCGGGCAACGTCTGGTCGTACCCCACGACCGACGACCGCGTGCGCCTCCTCAGCGCCGCCGAACGTGACACGCCCGGCTACCAACAACTGTGGAACGGACCGCTGCAGGTCGACGAGTCGGGGAGCAACGGGCTCGAGCTGTCGACGACCAAGGGCTCGGCGCGCGGCGCGTCGATGGACTTCACGACCACGACCGAGTTCGAGACGAAGGCCGGCGGCGCCACGGTCGGCGGCTCGGTGGGCTTCCACTACGGCATGACGACCGAGGTCTCGACGGAGCAGACGTCGGTGTTCCAGGGGACGGTCGGCGCGATCGCCGGCTCGGCGTACGCGCAGAACTCGTACTGCTACGGGCTGATGGTGTACCCGCAGCTGCTGGCCGGGCAGCGCTTCGTCGTACTGAACTGGTGGACGCAGAAGCAGTGCCCAGCGAGGTAGCTGGACGCCTTCAGTGGAGCTTCGACGAGCTGATCAGCAGCGTCCCGGTCGAAGAGCTGAACTCCAAGCGCGCTCTCGGGCTGGGCGATCTGCAACGACAGCGCCGGTTGGCTCACCGCGCACGCCTGCGCCGCCTTCCGGAAGCTCTCGTGGTCGGCGATGGCCACACGTACTGCAGCTGGCGAAGCGTCACCAGATGAGGAGCGAGTCGCATGGGACTGACCTGACCCGGTCGCCTCGGAGCCTCACTCGAAGAAGCGACGCGTGGTTCCTGCGTGAGGTCGGGCGCCCATTTTCGCCGTCGAGACGGCGCTTCGTTGGTTCACGTTCGGCAGCAGGGGCCTCGACGTCGGGCGTGAGGCTCCCCGCGACGACCTCGCCACAGGGAGCCCTCCTTCGCGTCACACGGCTCAGCGCTTCGCGACGACGTCGAACCGATCGAGGTTCATCACCTTCGTCCACGCCTTCACGAAGTCGCGCACCAGCTTCTCGCGGCCGTCAGACGCGCCGTAGACCTCGGAGATCGCGCGCAGCTCGGAGTTCGAGCCGAACACGAGGTCGACGGGCGTCGCCGTCCACTTCACCTTGTCGCTCTTCCGGTCCTTGCCCTCGTAGAGCGCCTCGTCCTTCGCCGACTTCGACCACTTCGTCGACATGTCGAGCAGGTTGACGAAGTAGTCGTTGGTGAGCGTGCCGGGCTTGTCGGTGAAGACGCCGTGAGCGACGCCGCCGGTGTTGGCGTTGAGCGCGCGAAGGCCGCCGACGAGCGCCGTCATCTCGGGCACGGTGAGCGTCAGCAGGTTCGCCTTCTCGACGAGCAGCTCGGCCGGTGAGCGCTTCTGGCCGGCAGCGGCGTAGTTGCGAAAGCCGTCAGCACCGGTCTCGAGCGCCGCGAATGAGCTCACGTCGGTCTGCGCCTGCGAGGCATCGGTTCGGCCAGGCGTGAACGGCACCTGCACCTCGGTGCCCGCCTTCTTCGCGGCCTGCTCGATGGCCGCGTTGCCAGCGAGCACGATGACGTCGGCGAGCGACACCTTCTTGCCGCTCTTGCTGAAGTCCTTCTGAATGGCCTCGAGCTTCTGCACGACGGTGGCGAGCTCCTTCGGCGTGTTGGCCGCCCAGTCCTTCTGGGGCGCGAGACGAACGCGAGCGCCGTTGGCTCCACCGCGAAGGTCAGTGCCACGGAACGAGGACGCCGCAGACCAGGCCGTGCGCACCAACTGCGGCACCGTGAGGCCCGACGCGAGAATCTTCGCCTTGAGTGCCGCCGCATCTTTCTCGTCGATGAGCGGGTGGTCGACGGCCGGCACCGGGTCCTGCCAGAGGAGCGCCTCGGCCGGCACGTCCGGGCCGAGGTACCGGGCGCGCGGGCCCATGTCGCGGTGGGTGAGCTTGAACCAGGCCTTGGCGAAGGCGAGGCGGAACTCCTCGGGCTTCTCGCGGAAGCGGACGACGATCTTCTTGTACGCAGGGTCGACCTTCAGCGCGAGGTCGGTCGTGAACATCACGGGCGGGTGACGCTTCTTCGGGTCGTGCGCGTCGGGAACGAGCGCAGCCGCCTGGCCCTTCTCGGGAATCCACTGGATCGCGCCGCCCGGGCTCTTGGTCTGCACCCACTCGAACGTCATCAGGTTGTCGAGGTAGCTCGACGACCACGCGATGGGGTTGGACGACCACGCGCCTTCGAGGCCGCTCGTCACCGTGTCAGCACCCTTGCCGGTGCCGCATTTGTTCTTCCAGCCGAAACCCTGCTGGTCGATGCCGGCGACCGCAGGCTCTGCTTCGACGCACTTCGCGGGCGGGTGGGCGCCGTGGGCCTTGCCGAACGCGTGGCCACCCGCGATGAGCGCCACCGTCTCTTCGTCGTTCATCGCCATGCGGGCGAAGGTGTCGCGAACGTCCGTCGCGGCGGCCATCGGGTCGGGCTTGCCGTTCGGGCCCTCGGGGTTGACGTAGATGAGGCCCATCTGCACCGCGCCGAGTGGCCGCTCGAGCTTGCGCTCGCCCGTGTAGCGCTCGTCGGCCATGAACTTCTTCTCGGGGCCCCAATAGACGAAGTCGGGTTCCCAGTCGTCCTTGCGACCGCCGCCGAAGCCGAACGGCTTGAAGCCCATCGCCTCGAGCGAGACGTTGCCGGTCAGCACCATCAAGTCGCCCCACGAGATCTTCTGGCCGTACTTCGCCTTGACGGGCCACAGCAGGCGGCGCGCCTTGTCGAGGTTCGCGTTGTCGGGCCAGCTGTTGAGGGGCTCGAAGCGCTGCTGCGCGCCGCCAGCACCACCGCGACCATCACCCACGCGGTACGTGCCCGCGCCGTGCCACGCCATACGAATGAAGAAGGGGCCGTAGTTGCCGTAGTCGGGCGGCCACCACTCCTGCGGCGTCGTGAGGACCTGCTTGATGTCCTTCTTCACGGCCTCGAGGTCGAGGGTGCCGAACGCCTTCGCGTAGTCGAAGTCAGCGCCCAGCGGGTTCGACTCGGCCCCGTGCTGGCGCAGCGGTGAGAAGTCGAGCTGGTCGGGCCAGAAGAACGTGTTGGGCTTTGGCGCGCCTTGAGCGTGCGCAAGGCCCGCCAGCAACGACGTGACGATGATGAAGCCGGTGAAGAGACGATGTGCCGCTGTGTGCATGAGGACCTCGTGGAGTGTGGACCTCTCTGTAGCGACGCCGATGGGCCGGAGTGAGAGAAACGCTCGATGAGGCGATAGCCTCAGCCTCTCGCTCACGGGCCGTTGCCGAGCGCTGCGAGCGCGTCGACACCGACGGGCGCCTTCGGCAGCCACGGAATCATGAAGACCCGCTTCGCAAGCCCCTGCGCGATGCGCGAGAATTGTCGCCGTTCTCCCTCGAGGCGAGCCGTGAGGAGCGGGTCCTTCGTGCCCGACGCAGCGAGGCTCCTGTTGACGACCCACGCGAAGGGCTCGATCTGCGCGCGGCGCAGGTCCTCCTGGAGCGCTGCGGCCTGTGAGACCGGCGTCGTCTCGGGCAGCGTCACCACCACCACCCGGGTGAGCGTCGGGTCCTGCAGGCGCATCAGCGGCGTGGTGATGCGGGCCGGGTCGATGGCGGGCCCGAGGCTGCGCATCGTCTGACGGTGGTAGGCGCCGGTCGCGTCCATCAACAGCAGCGCATGGCCGGTCGGAGCGGTGTCGAGCACCACGAAGGTGTTCCGCGCTTCGCTGATGACCCGAGAGAACGCGTGAAAGACCGCGACCTCTTCGGTGCACGGGGAGCGCAGGTCTTCGAGCAGCAACGCACGCCCTTGCTCGTCCAGGTCCTTGCCTCGCGTCGCCAGCATCTTGTCCACGTAGCGTTGCGTCTCGACGACAGGGTCGATGCGGCTGACCTCGAGGCCCGGCACCGCGCCTGCGACGGTCGCGGCCAGGTGGGCCGCAGGGTCGGTCGTCGTCAGGTGCACCCGATGCCCGCGCCGCGCGAGCCCGACCGCGAGCGCCGCGGCGATGGTCGTCTTCCCGACGCCACCCTTCCCCATCACCATCACCAGACCGTGGCCTGCCTGCTCCAGCGCGTCGGTCAGCGCAGGGAGCGCTTCGGCTGGCAGGCTGGCCTGCGGTGCGGGCGACACGGGGAGCGACAGCGGCGCGTCGCTCCACAACGAGCGGAGGGCGGGCAGCCCCACCATGTCGATGGACCGAAGCGCCACCTCGTCACGCGGCATCGCGTCCAGCGGCGCGGGCAGCGTCGCGATGGCACGCTGGCCCTGGAGCTCGAGCGCGAGCGCGACCTCGTCGTCTCGCAGCGTCGCGTGAAAGACCCCGTTGATGATGAGGCGCTGGTTCGTGAGCCCGAGCGTGGCGAGCTCGGCGGCGGCGCGCGCGGCCTCTTCGAGCGGCCTGACGTCGGCGAGCGATACGAGCACCACCGTCGTGCGTGCGGAGTCGACGAGCGCGTCCATCGCCTGACGAAAGCGGCGCTCCTGCATCTTGAGGCCCGAGTGTGGGCCCAGACACGAGGCTCCACGGTCGTTCCCCTCGAGAAACCCGGTCCACGCTTTCGGCAGGCTGAGCAGCCGCAGCGTGTGGCCCGTCGGCGCCGTGTCGAACACCACGTGGTCCCACGCCGTCGACTCGGCCGCGAGGATGGCGGCGAACTCGTCGAACGCCGCGATCTCGGTCGTGCACGCGCCAGAGAGCTGCTCCCGCACCGTCTCGCGCTCGGACGCGGGCGCGGCGGCGTCGAGCTGGGCGAGTACTCTGACGCGATAGGCCTCGGCGGCCGTCTCGGGGTCGATGTTGAGCAGCTGGAGTCCAGGCGCTCCGGGAACATCGACCGGCTGGTTGCTCAGCGGCACGCCCAGCATCTCGTCGAGGTTCGAGGCGGCGTCGGTGCTGACGAGGAGCACACGTTTGCCGGCGTCGGCGAGCGCCAGCGCGGTCGCCGTTGACAGCGACGTCTTGCCGACGCCTCCTTTGCCCGTGAAGAAGAGGAACCGTGTCGGGTGCGACAGGAGGCCTGGGCGCGTCATGGTGGCACCCTACGCCTGCGAGAGAATTCGAGGAGTGCAGACCGCAGCCTCGAACGCTACACCCCGCGCATGCCTGAGCTTCCCGAAGTCGAGTTCGCGCGCCGCTCACTCACCCGGTGGACGGAGGGCCGCTCCATCGTTCGCACCGAGGCCGACCCGAAGGCGCGGACCTTTCGCAACTCGAAGGTGAGCGACGTCGAGGCGCTCACCGGCCGGCTCGTCTCCATCGAGCGCAAGGGCAAGTACCTGATGCTCGCCTTCGCGAACGGCAAAGGTGCGGTCGCGCACCTCGGGATGACGGGCAAGTTCCTCAAGCGCGCTGCCGACGCGACCGCGAAGTGGAGCCGCGCTCGCTTCATCCTCGACTCGGGTGACGTCATTCACTTTCAAGACCCGCGCCTCTTCGGCCTCATCGAGCCGGTGCCGGCGAACGCGCTCAAGCAGAACCCCGCCGTCGCGAAGCTCGGCGTCGACCCGCTCGTCGACGGGCTTTCCGTCGCGCAGCTCCGCGAGGCGATCGGCGACTCGAAGCAGGAGCTCAAAGTCGCGCTGATGGACCAGGAGCGCCTCGCGGGTCTGGGCAACATTCACGCGGCCGAGGCGCTCTTCCGCGCGAAGCTCCACCCGTCGCGAAAGCCCGCCTCGCTCGCCGACGACGAGTGGAAACGCCTCGCCAAAGCCATCATCGACGGCATCACCTTCGCGCTCGACGTCGAGGACGGTGAGGAGATCGAATACGTCGAAGAGCCGGGCGCGAAGAACCCGTTCCTCGTCTACGGCCACGAAGGCGAGCCGTGCCCGAAGTGCAAGACGGCCATCGAGGCGTACACCCAGGGCGGCCGAACCACCTTCGTCTGCCCGAGCTGCCAGCCGAAGTCCGCGCCCTCGAAATCGTCGAAGCCCCGTGGCAGGAAGCGCGCATGAGCACCAAAGGCCTCGACCACGTCGCCATCGCCGTCAAAGACCTCGACGTCGCCGTGAAGTACTACGTCGAGGTGCTGGGCTTCCCTCCGCCCGAGCTCGAAGAGGTCGCGGACCAGAAGGTGAAGACGGCCATCTTCGGTCACGGCATGGGCCGCATCGAGCTCATCTGCCCGACCGACCCGACCAGCAGCGTCGCGAAGTTCCTCGACAAGCGCGGAGAGGGTCTGCACCACCTCTGTGTCGAGGTCAGCGATCTCGAGGGCACGCTGAAGTCGCTCAAGGCGCAGGGCGCGCAGCTCATCGACGAGACTCCGAAGATCGGCGCAGGCGGCGCGAAGATCGCGTTCGTGCACCCCAAAGGCGCTCACGGCGTGTTGACCGAGCTGCGCCAGGGCCGGCCGTCGCGCGAGTAGCCGCAGTCAGGAAGCCGGCAATCGAACCGAACTTCCCTCGTGAACACCGGGGTTTTCCTTTGACCACCCCATGAGGGGCGGCTTATCTGCCGCGGCCTTGTCGTCCCCTAATTCATCGAGAGTGAGCGTGATGGTACGCGCGACTGTTTCGACGCTGTTCCTGGTGTTCACCTCGACCGCTGTTGCCCAGACCGATGGCGGTGTTGCGGCTGTTTCCACCACGTCTGGAGACGCCGACACGCTCCGCCGTGACTTCGACCAGAAGCTCGAGGCCGCCCGCCGCGAGGTCGACGACCTTCGCAAAGAGATGCGGGCCCAGCTGGCGACGCAGTCTGTCGCGCAGGGCTGGCAGGAGGACTGGGTCGACGAGAAGCGCAAGCTCGAGCTCGTCACCTTCGACGGCTACCTGCGCATGCGCCCCGACCTCTTCTGGCGCTTCGACCTGGGCTCGGGCAACGACCCTGCCGGCTACAGCCTCTGGCCCCGCAACCCGAACTCGGCCGACGACCGCACCAACGTCGGCGTGAACATGCGCTTCCGCTTCGAGCCGAGCATCAACGTCTCGGAAGAGGTGCGCATTCGCACGCAGATCGACGCGCTCGACAACGTGGTGTGGGGCTCGACGCCCGACTACTCGTTCTCGCGCAACGGCGGCGCCAACTACTGGAACGACCGCAACGACTTCTCCATCTTCAGCCAGTCGCAGACGGCGCCGCGTTCGGGCGTCAACTCGCTCAACGACTCGATCATGATGAAGCGGGTGTGGGGCGAGGTCTCGACGCCTGTCGGCATCCTGCGCTTCGGCCGCATGGGCAGCCACTGGGGCCTCGGCATGCTGCACAACGACGGCAACGGCATCGACAACGACTGGGGTGACACCGTCGACCGCATCAGCTTCACCGCGGAGCCGTTCGCTGGCTTCTACGTGACGCCGATGCTCGACGTGAACATCGTCGGCACCACGTCGCTTCGCCTGCCCGAGGGCGGCCAGCCGTTCAACCTCAGCAACTACGACGACGGCATCAACTACATCCTCGCGGTGGCGCGGCGTGACACCGACACCGAGGCCCGCGCGAAGCTCGACTCGGGCCAGACGGTCTTCAACTACGGCGTGCACTTCAGCTACCGCAACCAGCGCACCGACTCGGTCGACACGCTCTCGCAGCCGTTCACCACCGACGGCCGCAACGTCTCGGGCGCCGACGTGCCGGCACAGTACGTACGCCGCGAAGCCAACCTCTTCATGCCCGACCTCTGGGCCAAGCTGGAGCGGAAGAACTTTCGCATCGAGGGTGAGTTCGCCGCGATCCTCGGCTCCATCGGCAACCGCGCCCTCTCGGGAGCGAACGCGAATCAGCCCGGCGCCAACCAGCGCCTCGACGTGTGGCAGTTCGCCGCCGTCGTGCAGGGTGAGTACAAGCTGCTGAACGGAGACCTGGAGATCGGCGGCGAGGTCGGCTTCGCGTCAGGAGACCAGGCGCCTGGTTTCGGCAACGCGCCGCGCCGGCAGAGCTCAGGCCTCAAGGGCGACATCGACGGGCCGCAGTACCGCTGCTCGGGCCTGGGTGGCTGCTCGGACAACACGATTCGGAACTTCCGCTTCAACCGCGACTACCGCGTCGACATGATCCTCTACCGCGAGATCCTCGGCGGCGTGACCGACAGCCTCTACGTGAAGCCCAAGGTGCAGTACCGCATCACGCAGGGCCTCAACGTCTTCGTCGCAGGCATCTACTCGCGCGCCATCTTCGCCGAGTCGACGCCGTCGGCAGGCAACGTGAGCCAGGCCGTCGACCCGAACCTCGGGCTCGAGTTCAACGCGGGCGCCCGGTACGAGACCGAAGACGGGTTCTACGCGCAGGCGCAGTACGGCATCTTGTTCCCGCTCGGTGGCTTCAACCGTGAGTCGGGCACGACGGCGGCGAACCTGGTGAACGCGCAGGCCGCGCGCGGCGTGTTCGGCATCAAGTTCTGACGGCGCGCTCAACCACGGCCCTGCCTGCGGGCGAGGTCGTCGAGCTGAGCCAACAGCTCGGCTGGTGCACCCTCGAGCCACTCGCGGGGCGGTACGAACATCGCCTCGGCGAAAACCCTGAGGATGCGCTCGGCGAAGCGGCGGTCCGCCGTCCACGCTTCGACGAGGTCCGTCTTCGCCCATGCGTGGATGGCGCCCTTCTGACGCCAGGCGAGGGTCGCAAGGTGACTGGCGACCGGGTCCGACTCGAGCCGAAGCCCCGCCCGAAACGCCGCCTCGACCGCCGCTGACTCGAGCCACGAGAGCGAGCCATACAGGGCCTTCCGCACCTCTTCGAAGAAGGGCCCTGCGTTCGCCGGGTCCATCAACGCCTCGAGCAGCAGGTCCTCATCGGCACGAGTGGCGCGGCTCGGAATCGCCTTCACGCGGGCCTTCGCATGGCCGGTGATGAACGGCTTGTGCTTCGTGCGCCGCGGCTTCTGGTACGCGCCGGCCCGCACCGTTCCCCAGGCGAAAGCCGGGGGGTCGCAGACCAGCAGCGCGTCGAGCTCGGTCACGCCCGTCCACGGGACCACGTCGAGCCGCGCGGCGTTCGGCGTCAGCGTGACGCGCACCCGAACGGCGCGGACGACGGGCACGCTCGTGGTGTCTCGGTGGGCTGCCGTGTTCATGACCGCGACCTCGACGATTCGTTCACGGTCGACGAGCGATGCCAGCAGATCCATCGCTTGCGCGAGGCCGTTGACGTCACTCCAGATCAAGGGAACCTCGACGCCGGTCTTCTTCGTGAGCACGAGATCGCCAGAGACGAATCGTGGCCCGCTTCGAAAAAGCGGCCGAAGTGCTTCACCGCTCGCGACGACCGGCACACGAATCTGGCGGAGAACCGGCTGCGAGCGCTGCTCACCGTCTTGCCAGGCGAAGCACTTCACCTCAGAGGGCCCTCCCGAGCCCGTCTTCCAGTGTCCCGCAGCGATGACGACGACGGTGCTGGTCCCCAACGAACGATGGCTGAGGGCCTCATCAGGCACCGACTCGAGCTGCTGAAGCGTCGACGCAATCTCGCCAAGGACGTGCGCTGAGGCGGTACCGCCAATCGCGAGGAGCATTCAGAACGAGACGAGCAGACCCGCTGACGCCGCCGCGAACGCGTACGGGCGCAGGAACACCGTTCGCCCACCATCGGTCGAGTACGGCGCTCCGATGATGGGGAAGTCGGCTTCCACCAGCAGCCACACCGGCCCGGCGACCCGAGCGCGCAGCGTGACTCGCGGAGCACCCACCACCACGCCCGTCGCCTGCATCCCCGTCTCGGTGGGAGCGAACAGCGTTCCACCGCCGCCCTCGAGGCCGACGCCCAGATGCAGGCGCCACCACTCGAACGCGACCCGGTAGCCCACGCGAAGCTGGAAGCCGTACTCGTTGCGCTTGAACGCCTCGCCGGTCGCTTCGCCGAGCAGCTGGAACGTCAGCTCGCCCAGCACGCGCACGCGACCCAGCCGCGGACGGCCAAACAAGTTGAACGAGCCGAACGTGGAGCTGAGCGGATCGAGCCCGACGCGCAGCTGGTACTTCATGCCGCTCGAGTCGTTCGGCGCCCACTCCGTCACGCGGCCCGTCAGGCCCATCGCGACCGACACCGCGATCGGCGCCGAGTCTTCCTTCGCGTCCATCTGCTGCGAGACCTCGATGCCGCCGCCCTTCGCCGCCACCACCACCGACGACGTCACCGGCGTCAGCTCACCCCACGCGATGGTGCGCTTCTGGCCTTCCGACAATTTCACGCGACCCGCATAGCCCTGGCCGTTCTTGAACAGCCGCAGCGCGTACTCACCGGGCGCGATGGCGAACTCCTGGGCCGCGCTGCCCGGCGCTTCGACGACGACCTGGTCGCGCAGCACGTCGGTCACCAGCGAGCGGTCGGCGCCATCTGGCAACACCAGCACCGACGACGGCTTGAGCAACGACGCCAACACGAGCTCGCCCTGGCCCGACAGCTTGAAGTCGTAGGACGGGTGCTGGGCTCCAGCGGTGAGCGACGCCGTCGCGCTGACGGTGCGGTCGTACGCGTACTTGTACGCTTCGGCGAGCGTCACCAGCTTGTCGCCCGACGAGTCCGCCGCGCCGCGAAGGCCCGAGATGAGGTTGTGCGTGAAGTAGCTGCCCATCACCTCGTTCGACTCCAGTGCCGCTTCGTCAGCCGCGCTCGACGTGATGAACGCCTCACCCGTCTGCTGCAGCGTATCGGCGAGCTTGATGATGAACGCCTCGGCGGGCTTGCCGCCCTTCTCTCGCAGGCCTCCACCCGACTTGCAGGCGTCGACGATCGACACGCGAACATCGGCGCCCGAGCCGGCCAGCAGCGCCTTGAGCCGCGGGTACGGGAGCTTCTCAGGGCCCAGCTCCATCGCCTCGCCATCGGAATGACCCGAGAAGAAGAAGATGAGCACGGTGCGCACGTCGGGCGAGCGCTTGAACATCGTGATGCGATCGCGCGCGTCGGTGATGGCGCGCTCGACGTCAGAAGCCCTGCGGCCCTGCAGCAGCAGAATGTCGTCGGCGTTCACGTCACCGAGCTCGACGAGCACGCGCGCCATCTTCCCGGCGTCGGACTCGGCAAACCGCAACGGCGGCATCGACGGCCCGCCCGCGTTGTTGCCAACGACGATGGCCACGCGCCTGGTCTCAGCTGAGGCGACGGTGGCCGCGAGCATCGCGACCACCACCACCGTCATGAACCGCGTGTTCACGGCGCGACCTTCACGAACTCCTGAGTCAGCACCCTGGCGCCATCGAGCTTCGGAGCCGCGGGGCTCTCGCTCAGCGCTGCCTTCAGCGCCTCGGCCTTCACCGGGTTCTCGGAGAGCACCACCACCAGCTTCTCGGTGCCCATCGTCTCATCGAGCTCGACCGTGCTGCCCAGCTCGAGCCGGCGCGGCACCTTGCCGACGAGCTTCTCGGACTCGGTGGCGCCGAACGGGTGGTACACGCTGAAGGTGCCCTTCCCGTCGACCGAGGCCACCAGCACGTACTTCGCCTGGCCCGGGCTGACGATGAAGCGGATGCGGTCCTTCGGCTTGAGCGGCGTGCCGGCCTTCACGGCGAACGAGGCGCCCTGCTGCCGCTGCGCGAACACCTCGAACGTGGGCTCGAGGCCCTTCACGCCGATGTAGATGTCGTCTTCGGTCTGCGTGCCCGGGCCTGCGGCGAAGGTGAGCGCGACCGCGGCGGCCGTGGCGAGCCCCAGCGCAGGGAGCACGAACTGCAGCTTGAAGCGCTCGAAGAAGCCCTGCTTCGACGCGTTCAGCCGCGCCTCGACGGCAGGCAGCGTGCGCGCGAAGACGTACTGCTTGAACTTCTGGCTGTCCTCGTTGAGCTCCATCCACCGCTGCTTGCACATTCCGCAGTCGTCGATGTGGGCCTTGGCCTCGTTCGCCTCGGTCGACGCGAGCGCCGAGAGGAGCAACAGGTCGATCGTCTCACTCGAGAGGTGCCCGCGGGCGTTCGTGGCAGTCATGCGACACCTCCATCACGGGCGAGGAACTTACGGCTTCGCTCCTGGAACTCCTGGAGCCGATTGATGACGGTGCGGCGCGAGATGCCGAGCGTCTTGGCGACCTGCTCCTGCTCGAGCCCGTCGACGTAATAGAGGATGACCGTCTCACGCAGCTTCTCGGGCGTGCGCTCGACGAGCTTCATGGCGACGTCGCGATCGAGCATCTGCGGCTCGAGCGTCAGGCCATCACCTTCCGGCATCTCGTCCGGAGCGGTGGGCTCGGCCTGACGGCTCCGGTCGCGGATCTGGTTGAGGCAATAGTTCGTCGAGATTCGATAGATCCACGCCAGCGCCGCGCTGTCGTCTGGAGCTGCCTCGATGTGTTTCATGACGCGCACGAAGACCTCCTGCGTGGCGTCTTCCGCGAGGGCGTCGTCCTTCAAGAGACGACGGCACCGCGAGTAGATCGCCGGCCCAAACTTCCGGTACAGGTCAGTGACCCGTCCTGTTGAGGGGACCCCGCTCGGCGGCACCGTGTGCAACCTTTCTCAGGCGAATTTTCCACCCGCTGAGAAAGCGGGGAGGCGACCTCCCCTTACACCGATTGAGCCCACCCGCGAAGTCTGGTGAAAGGCCGTTATGTGCGGAGTTTTCGGGATTTACGGCCACGAGGAAGCAGCGAATCTGGCGTACCTGGGCCTGCACGCCCTGCAGCACCGCGGGCAGGAATCGGCAGGCATCGTCACCAGTGACGCCCAGGTGCTCCGGAGCTTTCGGGGCATGGGGCTGGTCGCCGACACCTTCACCGAGCCCGTGCTCGAGCAGCTGCCGGGCTCGATGGCGATCGGGCACGTGCGGTACTCGACGGCCGGCAGCAGCCACCTGAAGAACGCGCAGCCGCTCCAGGTGTCGTTCGGCGGCGGTCAGCTGGCCGTGGCCCACAACGGCAACTTCGTCGACGCGTTCTCGACCCGCCGCGCGCTCGAGGCCGACGGCGCCATCTTCCAGTCCGACTCGGACACCGAGAACATCATCCACCACATCGCGCGCTCGAAGGCGCCGAACCTCGAGGCCCGCATCGTCGAGGCGCTGCGCCGCACCACGGGCGCGTTCTCTCTGCTGTTCCTGTCCGACCGGCAGCTCATCGGCGTGCGTGACGCCATCGGCTTCCGGCCGCTCGTGCTCGGCCGCCTCAAAGAGGCCTACGTGCTGGCGAGCGAGACGACCGCGCTCGACCTCATCGAGGCGGAGTTCATTCGCGAGATCGAGCCGGGCGAGATGGTGGTCATCGACGCCAACGGCCTGCGCTCTTCGTTCCCGTTCGAGAAGGCGCACCCCGGCCGCTGCGTCTTCGAGCTCGTCTACTTCGCGCGCCCCGACTCCAAGGTGTTCGGTGAGTCGGTGTTCCAGGTGCGCAAGAAGCTGGGCGTGCAGCTGGCGAAGGAGCAGCCCGTCGACGCCGACGTCGTCATCGCGGTGCCCGACAGCGGCGTCGCAGCGGCCATCGGGTACGCGGAACAGGCGAAGATTCCGTACGACGTCGGCCTCATTCGCAGCCACTACGTCGGCCGCACCTTCATCGAGCCGCAGCAGTCGATTCGGCACTTCGGGGTGAAGCTGAAGCTCGCGCCGGTGCGCTCCACGCTCGAGGGCAAACGCGTCATCGCGGTCGACGACTCGATCATTCGCGGCACCACCTCGCGGAAGATCGTCAAGATGCTGAAAGACGCGGGCGCGAAAGAAGTGCACCTGCGCATCTCGAGCCCGCCGACCTCGTGGCCTTGCTACTACGGCATCGACACGCCGAGCCGGCAGGAGCTGATCGCCGCGTCGCACTCGGTCGAAGAGATCGCCCGCTACGTGACGGCCGACTCGCTCGCCTACCTCTCGGAGAAGGGCCTCGTCACCGCAGCAGGAGACCCGGCCGGCGGCACGTTCTGCACCGCCTGCTTCAGCGGGAAGTACCAGACGCCGCTCACCGAGCAGCTGCGGTAGCGAACGACGTTCAGCCCACCGCGAGCGGAGGAGAGACCTGTGGCCGACCAGCGGCTTCGGCGGGCACGCGCACCGTGAACGTCGTGCCCTGCCCCACCTGACTCTCGACCGAGATGGTGCCGCCGAGGCGCTCCACCACCATCGCGCAGACCGACAACCCGAGCCCGGTGCCGACGCCCACGGGTTTGGTGGTGAAGAACGGCTCGAAGATGCGCGCGCGCACCGCTTCCGAGATGCCGCAGCCGGTGTCCTTCACCTCGAGCACGGCCTGCGTCCCCTCCATGCGGGTCGAGACCTTGATGAGGTTGCGGGAGCCCGGGCTCGGCGGCCGCGCCTCGACGGCGTGGAGCGCGTTGACCAGCAGGTTGAGCATCACCTGGTGCAGCCGTTGCCGGGGCGCCAGCGCGATGCGGGCCGCTTTCAGGTCCTTCTCCAGCGCGGCCTTCGACGACAGCTCCCGTTCGGTGAGGACCAGCGTCGTGCGCGCGATGTCGGCGAGGTCGACCGGTTCGAAGGTGTCGCCGTCCTGCCGGCTGAAGGTCTTGAGCTCCTGCACGATGGCGCGCACCCGGCTGCCGCCGTGCACCGTCTCGTCGATGAGTGGCTGCAGGTCTTCCATCATCGCGTCGATGTCGAGGGTGCGATCGAGTGCGCCGCCCTGCTCCGCGCTGACCCGGTACGCCTTCACCACCCGCATCAGGTCGCCCACGTAGCCGCGCAGGCTCTCGAGGTTCGACAGCACGAACGACAGCGGGTTGTTCACCTCGTGCGCGACGCCGGCCGCGATCTGCCCCACCGCCGCGAGCTTCTCGGACTGGGCGATCTGCATCAGCAGCTGACGCTCCCGGTCGGCGCTGGCCAGCCGCAGCAGGTTGCGTACGCGCGCCGACAACATGCGCCGGGAGATCGGCTTGTGCAGGTACTCGTCTCCGCCCGCGTCGAGCCCTGTCATCATGTGATCGGCGTCGGCGTGGTCGGCGGTGAGGAAGATGATGGGCATTCGCGCGAAGCGGGGCTGCTCACGAATGAGGCGGCACACCTCGATGCCGTCGAGCCCGGGCATGCGCACGTCGAGCAGGAGCAGGTCGACCTGCCGCGCCGCGAGCACCTCGAGCCCCTCTTCGCCCGACGACGCGCAGACCACCTCGTAGCCTTCGAGCGTGAGCGAGGCCGAGACGAGCTTGAGGTTGTTGTGATCGTCATCGACCGCGAGCACGACGGGCGCGTTCCCTTCGGGCGCCAGGAGCGGCGCGGTGTCGTAGCGGCCTTTCATGCGGCGCTCCGCGTGGCGTCGGCGACGGCGCGGACCCGCTGTACGAGCTCGACGGGAGACAACGCGCCCTTGAGCAGCACCTCGGCGCCCAGGCGAACCAGCGACTCCCGCAGCTCGGCGGCAGGACTGCTGGCAGAGAACACGAGCACCTTCACCCGATCGCCCGTCGGCAGGCTGCGGAGCTTCTTGAGCAGATCGTACCCGTCGAGCTCGGGCATCATCAGGTCGAGCACCAGCACCGACGGCAGCGACGCCATGATCGCCTCGAGGGCGCGCTGTCCATTGGGCGCCTGGCGCACATCGCAGCCATGCGACTCGAGCACCCGCGACAACATCAGGCGCGTGGCGTCGTCGTCTTCGGCCACCAGCACGTCGATGCGCGGGCTCACCTCTGCGCGCTTGAGCGCCGCGGCCTTCACCTGCAACGGCAGCGAGACCGTGAACGAGGTGCCCGCGCCCGGCTGGCTGTCGAGGTCGACGCACCCGCCCATCGCCTCGGCCCACCGCTTCACGAGGGCGAGCCCGAGCCCAGTGCCAGAATGACGACGCGCCTTCGACGAGTCGGCCTGATGAAACGGCTCGAAGACGCGAGCCTGATCCTCCAGCGCGATGCCGGGCCCGCTGTCACGAACGGTCAGCTCGCACACGCTGCCGGCCGCGCGGGCCACCAGCTCGACGGTGCCGCGCTTGGGCGTGAACTTCACCGCGTTGGCGACGAGGTTGAGCAGCACCTGCTTCACGCGCAGCGCGTCACCCACCAGCGTGAGCCCGTCGTCGCACGAGTGCGTGAGCTTCAGCTCCTTCTTCGCAGCCAGCCCCTCGACGAGGGCGGAGACCTCTTCCATCACCGGCCCCACGTGGACCTGATCGGCCGCGAAGGTCAGCCGGCCCGCGTCGGACTTGGCGTAGTCGAGCACGTCGGTGATCAACGTCATCAGGTGCTGCGCCGCCGCGCGCGCGTCACCCAGGTACTCCTGTTGCGTCGCGTTCACCGGGCCGGCCGAGCCATCGCTCACCAGCTCGTTGAAGCCGATGATGGCGTGCAGCGGCGTGCGGAGCTCGTGAGAGACCGTCGCGAGGAACGAAGCCCGGCTCGAGCGGGCCTCCTCCAGCGAGCCCCGGAGCGTGTCGGCGCGCTGCTTCCAGGCCTCGACCCGCTGCCGCTCGTCCAGAAGGTCGCGCTGCACCCGCTCCATCGTCGCGGCGGCCTCCAGCCTCACGCTCGTCGTCGTCGCCTCGGCGTCGGCGCGCGCGTGCTCCAGCGCTTCGCTTCGGGCGTTCTCGCGAGCCACGAAGATCGCGCCCATCACGCTGATCAACACCGCGCTCACCAGGCCCGGCGTGGAGCCCAAGTGCGAGCACGCCCACACCAGGGGCGCTCCCACCACCACGCTCAGCCACACCCCTCGCATTCCGCAACCCTGAGCACGCGGGGTGCCAACGCTGCCCCATTGGATCGATTCGACCCACCATGGGTCAGCCGCGACGGGCGAGGTCCTTCATGACTGCATGAAAGTGATCAGATCGTCGGCGAGCGGAGTGTCGAACGAGACGTTCACCCGCGTGCCGGGGTGTTTGAAGCTGATGCGCGCGGCGTGGAGCGCGTGCCGTGGCAGACGAAGCTTGTCCCAGGCCTCGGGCTCGAGCGCGTGCTTCGAGAAGCGGTCGAAGAAGTTCGGGTCAGGCCCGTACATCTTGTCGCCGACCAGCGGAAACCCGGCGACGCTCGCGTGAATTCGAATCTGGTGTTGGCGGCCGGTGCGGGGGAACGCACGCAGCAACGAGAACGGCTCGCCGTTTCGCTCGAAGCGGGCGACGACCCGGAAGTGCGTCTGCGCGGGCCGCCCTTCGTCGCGATCGATGCGAACGGCGATACGAATGAGCTCGGTGCCCTCGGCAATCGGCGCGTCGACGTCGAACGCGTCGTCCTTCGGGTGGCCTTCGACGAGGGCGAGGTATTCCTTGTCGACCAGCCCATCGTGGAAGAGCCGGCCAAGACGCTGCGTGGCCTCGAGCGTGCGCCCGCACACCACCAGGCCCGACGTCTCGCGATCGAGCCGATGCGCCGGCGACGCGCCGTCTTTGCCGTACCGCTGCTCGAGCTGCGTCACGAGCGTGCCGAGGTGGTAGCGGGCGGTCGGGTGCATCGGCAGGCCCGCCGGCTTGTCGACCACCACCAGCCAGTCGTCGACGTGAACTTCCCGAAGGTGCTCGATGCCAGGCACCGTCGGCTCGGCCCGCACGCGACGCCTCAGTTGAAACGAGAGGCCTGGCCACACCGGGCTCGAGGCCTTGAGCTTCTTCTCGCAGACGAGATCGTTCTCGATGATCTCCTTCACGCGCTCGCGCGAAGCCCGCCGGAGCTTCTCGCAGAGATAGCGATCGAGCCTCCAGCCCGCGTAGTTCGCCTCGACCGTGTACGGGATGAGCACGATCTCATCCCGAATCGGGGGTGGTTCCACGTCCTCGTGCTCGACTGACGCCATCAGGACGCTATGTTCCACGGATGATCTCCGCCGTGCCAGCGCTGCTGTCGATGTTGGCGATCTCGGCCGCCGAGAACTTCGCGATCGTCGACGTCGACGCGGCTGACGCCATGATGGGGCTGGGCGCGCAGGTCACCCGGCAACTGGTCGAAGGCGCTGAAGCCCAGAAGCTGCACGCGCTCACGCCCGACCAGCTCCGCGCTCAGCTCACGCCCGAGAAGTACGCCGCGCTCAAGAAGTGCCGCGACAACCCGGCATGCGTGGCGCAGGCGCTCAGCGGCACGGCGATCACCCGCGTCATCACGGGCTCCCTGTCGCGCGACGAGAAGCACTACCTGCTCAAGCTGTGGCACCACGACGTGAAAGGTTCGACCATCGTGTGCGACGTCGACCGCTCGGTGCTCATCGCGGCGCGGCGGTTTCAGAAAGACGTCGAGCAGGCCGTGCCACCGCTGCTGCGCGGAGAGCGTGAAGCCCGCGGCACCCTCATCATCGACACCAACGTCCCCACCGCGCAGATCTCGGTCAACGGCGAGTTCATCGGAACGCCCCCCGTCACCATGACGGTCAAGCCGGGGAAGTACGAGGTGAAGATCGAGAAGAACAAGTACCTGCCGGTGGCTCGCTTGTTCACCGTCGAGGCGAACCAGACGACCAGCGAGAAGATCAAGCTGCTGCTCATTCCCGGTCAGACGGCTGACGACGAGCTCGCGCCGAAGCTGGTCGCGAAGAAGGCAGACGAGGCCGCGGGCGTCTCGCTCTCGATTCCGACGTGGGTCTTCGGAGGCGTCACCATCGCCGCCGGCCTGAGCGCCTCGATCTTCGGCATCCTCGCGGGCCGGGCCGAGACCTCGCTTCGGGGCGGGCTCGACGAGATGACCGGCGTCTACCAGGGCACGCGCGCGCAGGCCCTCGAGCAGAACCGCAACGCCCTCATCGCCAACGTGTCCTTCATCGCGCTCGCCGTCGCTGCCGTGGCGACCGCGGTCTTCTTGATCCTCGACCTCGTCTCGCACGCCGAGCCGGCGCCTGCGACCGGGGCCACGCCATGAGCCGCCTCACCACCGCCGCCCTCGTCGCAGGGTTCGTGATCGGCCTGGGGTGTCGCAACGTCGACCCCGACAAAGGCACGTTCTCGTGCGCGACCACCGACGACTGCGGCGCGGGCTACGAGTGTCGGCTTCAGTTCGCTGGCGGAGGGCGCTGCTTCGTCGTTGGTTTCTGCAAAGACGAAGAGGTCTGCAACGGCATCGACGACAGCTGCGACGGCCGCGTCGACGAGACGTTCCCCACGAAGGACGCGGCCTGCAGCTCGGGCCAGCTGGGCGTCTGCAATCCGGGCAAGAAGATCTGCCTGCTGGGCGCCGAGGTCTGTGAGCCGCAGGTGAAGCCGAGCGTCGAACAGTGCAACCAGCTCGACGACGACTGCGACGGCCAGCGCGACGAAGGCTTCGACCTGATGACCGACGTCGCGAACTGCGGTGCGTGCGGCGTGGCCTGCAGGAGTGGCACCCTTTGCCGCACAGGCGCCTGCGTCGAGTCGCGCTGCGATGACGCCGCCGACAACGACTCGAACGGCAAGACCGACTGCGACGACGAGGCGTGCTTTGGCTTCGACTGCAACACCCTGCGCGCGCCGTCGAGCCGGTGTGGCTTCGCGCCGGTCATCCCCGACGCGGGCGTTCGTGACGGCGGTGAACCTGACGCAGGCGTGGTTGACGCAGGCAGCTCCGACGCGGGCGCGGTGGATGGTGGGAACCCCGACGCGGGCGCGGTGGATGGTGGGGACGCCGACGCGGGCCCCATCGACGGCGGCTTTGTGCGCGGCTGCTTCCGCCCCGAAGCGTCGTGCGGCGACGGCTTCGACGACGACGGCGACGGACTGGCCGACTGCGCCGACCCCGACTGCAACAACCAGGTCTGCTTCACCGGCCAGCGCTGCACGATGGGCACCTGCCCGGGGCCAGGGTGAGCAGCTCCCGTTTCATCCATTGCGTGGGCCGTTCGACTCAAGCGAGGCTCTGCTCTGCGATGCGTCTCGCGCTGCTCCTCGTCGTCTGCTCGACCGCCGCGGCCGCGCAACCGCTCCGCGCGAGCTACACGGTGGAGACCCTCCCCGTGCCCGGAGGCCAGGCCGGAGACACTGCGCTCCTCCGCGATCGATTTGGGATCGGTCGGGACTACGTGTTCGGGTCCGATTTCCAGAACACCGGGTTGTACGGTTTCCTCAGCGACGGCGGCTACGGCGCCTTCGATCAATTCGGGGCCGTCGGCGGGGTCGACGCGGTTCCACGACTTGAGGCGCTTCCACTCGCGACCGTCGGTGGCCTCGTCGTCGCCAGCGGCTTCGCCGCCGGCAGGGTGCTGCTGTACACCACACTCCCTGACGCTGGCTTCGTCGTGGTGATGCCGGAGCGGCCCATCGTCGCCACCACGCCAAAGGCGCTCGCCCTCGCAGACTTCGGAGACGCTGGCGCTCACCTGTTCGTCAACTCCGGTGGCCCCCTGCTTCAGCGCTGGCGGCTGGTCGAGGACGCGGGCCGAATCGACGCCATGGCGGGCGCCTCCATTCCGCTGCCCTTCGTGGCGCAGGCCATCGCCACCTCCTCCGGCCTGCGGCGTGTGTACGCGTCGATCGGCATCGGCGGCGTCGTCGAGATCGACCCCCTGGCGCCGACGCCCACCGTGGTGAACGTCATCGACGCCGGGGCACCGGGTGAGATCGTCGCGGGCCTCGCGGTGTACCCACAGCGCGACGGCGGCGCGCTGCTGATCACCTCGGTGCCCAACTCGCAGCCCATCAGAGATCTGTTCCGCGTCTATCGCGCGCGCCCCGGCCTTCCGGCCGTGTACCTCGCCGACGTCATCTTCACTGCGCCCGACGGCGGCAGGCAGGTCCGCGGCGGCGATTCCATCGACGTGTGGCCCGGCCTCTTCGGTGGCACTGCCGCCAGCCCGCTCTTCGACGCCGGCGTGTTCGTCGTCTGCGATCGCCAGAACATCGCCGGCGCGAACTACAAGCTCATCCCCTGGGACGCGATCGCCAACGCGGCGACGCCTTCGCTGCCGATCGACGTGCCGGGGTTCGTCGCGCCCATCACGCCCCCAGCCGGCCCTGCGCGCGTTCCGTTCCTCGTCGCGACCGAGTCCGAGACGGCCACCACGGCGACGGTCTCGTTCTGGCCGGGGCGCAACGCGTTGTTCGCTACCCTCGACGGAGTGGCTGCGTTCAGCGCCGTCGATCTCTCCAGACAGCTGACCGTTCCGCTCGACGGCGGCGTCGCGCGCGGCGTGGACGCAGTGGCCCGGCCTGAGCGGCTCGGTGCCCTGACCGCCAGCAGCCTCGTGGTGACGACCAGCACGGCGAACGACGCGGGAACCCTGACGCTCTTCTCGGGCGACGCCGATGGTGGGCTGACTCGCCTCGGGTCGATTCCCCTCGCCGCTCAACGCGCCGGGTCCGTGTCGGTGGCTGACTTCGGCGACGGTGGGACCTTCGTCGTCCTCGCGGGCGACGAGGCGGCGCTGCACCGCTTCGAGCTGACGCAGACCGACGCAGGCCTCGTGCTGACGACGCTCGCCGACGTGGCCCTCTCTTCGGTCGCCAGCAGCGTCGTCGCCTCGTCTTCGGCCCGCGTCCTCTACGTCGCCGCCGGACGAGAAGGCGTGCTCGAGGTGAACCTGCTCGGTGGTGCGGTGCGCCAGCTCGTCGACGCCGGGTCCGCGACCGACGTGGCGGCCGGGCTCGCGCTGTACGCACAGACGGACGGCGGCGTGTTGCTCCTCACCGCAGTGCCCGGGAAGGACCTCTTCCGCGTGTACCGCGCGCGCCCTGAGCCGACGACCCTGCTGACGGAGTTCCAGGTCACCACCCCCGACGGTGGCCAGCTCGTCCGCGGCGCGGCGTGGGTCGATCTCTCGGTCGCGCCCCTTGGCGTCGTCGATGGTGGTGCCGCGTGGCCTTCGGGTGTGCTGGCGATCGGCGCTTCGGGCGCTGATGGCGGCTCGGTTCACCTCGTCAGCTGGGCCTCGGTCGCCCAGACGGTCACCCCTGCGCTGCCCATCGACGCCTCAGGCCCGGGAAGCTCGACAGGTGGCGGCACCGCAGGCGGTGGCGGGAGCAACATCGTCCCCGGCGGCGGTGGCAGAGCTGGCGGTGGCGCCATCATCGAAGAGCCTCCCCCGCCCGGGTGCTGTAATGGAGCGCCGTCTGCCTCCGTCCTTCCCATGCTGGGTTTCCTGTACTGGCTGCGGCGCTTCGGGCGCCGTCGAGCCGACGACTGACGTGACTACGACCATGACTCCGTTCTTCCGCACCCTCTTCTTCTCCGTCGCCTTTGCGGTCCTGTCCTGCCGGACGCCGCAAGATGGGCTTCGCCCCGACTCCGACGGCGCAGTGCGCATCACCCTCGTCGGCACCAACGACGTGCATGGCTGGGTGATGACGCAGGTCGAGCAGTTCCCCCAGGGCGCGATTCGGTTCGGAGGCGCCGCCACCTTCGCCGGCTACCTGAAGCTCCTGCGCGAGGACAACCCGGGCGGCGTGTTGCTCGTCGACGGTGGTGACCTCTTTCAGGGCACGCTGATGTCGAACGTGACCGAGGGCTCGGTCGTCATCGATGCCTTCAACGCGCTCGGCTACGACGCCGCGGCCATCGGCAACCACGAGTTCGACTACGGCCCCGTCGGCCCGCAGACGCACGCGAGCGACCCGTCGATGGACTCATTCGGAGCGCTGAAGGCCCGCATGTCGCAGGCGAAGTTCCCGCTGCTCTCCACCAACATCTACGAGTCCAACTCGCGGCTGCGCCCGTCGTGGCTGCCTGGCGATGGCACCGTGATGATCGAGCGCAAGGGCATCAAGATCGGCATCCTCGGGCTCACCACGCCGCAGACGCCGACCACCACGCTGCCCATCAACGTGGCCACGCTGCGGTTCGCCTCGCTCGGCCCAGAAGCGCTGGGCAGCGCGAAGCGCCTTCGAGAACGCGGCGCCGACCTCGTCATCGCCGTCGTGCACGCGGGCGGGCGCTGCTCCGACTCGAAGGATCCCTCCGATCTCCACACCTGCGACACCGACACGGGCGAGGTGTTCGAGATGATGAAGGGCTTCCCCTACGGCACGCTCGACGCCGTCGTCGCAGGCCACACCCACGCGCAGATCGGTCACTTCGTGAACGGCACGCCGATCATCGAGAGCATGGCGCTCGGCCGTTTCTTCGGCGTCATCGATCTCTACGTCGACCCCGGCAGCCGGAAGCTGGTGCGTGAGCGCACGCGTATTCGCAGCAGCATCGAGATCTGCGAGACCGTCGACGCGGCCTCGGGCTCGTGCGACCCACGTCAGCTCCGCGCGCGCGCCAACGACGTGAAGCCCGTCGCGGCCACGTGGCTCGGCAAGACGGTCGTCGCCGATGAGGCGGTCGCGTCGCTCCTGAAGCCCGGCGAGGAGCGGGTCGGCGCGCTGCAGAACAAGGCGCTCGGCCTGACCGTGCCGAAAACGCTCGGCCGCAACTACGAGCAGGAGAGCGTGCTCGGCAGCTTCCTCGCCGACTCGCTGCGAACGATGACCCGCGCCGACGTGGCCATGCTCAACCCCGGAGGCCTGCGCGCAGATCTCGCCCAGGGACCGCTCAAGTACGGCGCCGTGTACGAGGTGCTCCCGTTCGACAACGCCGTCGCGACGCTCGACATCACGGGCGACCAGCTCGTGACGCTCGTGCGCGCGGCGTACTCGGCGAAAAAGGGCGTCTTCCAGATCTCGGGCCTCGAGCTCGTGCTCGACCGCTGCCCCGGCCCGAACCGGCTCAAGTCGGTGCACCTGCCCGGCGGTCACGGCGTCGATCCGAACGTTCGCTATCGCGTCGTGTTGCCCGACTTCCTCGCCCGCGGTGGCGATGGCCTCGGCCCCATTCTCTCGACCATCGACCCGCGTCAGGTCGAGCTCGGAGAGACGCGCGGCTCGAACCTGCGCGACGAGCTCGTCGACTTCTGGGTGAAGAACCAGGAGCCCTTCGTGGCACCCGAGCCCGGCCGCATCGCGATGATCGGCGACGCGAAGGCGTGCGCGACGGCCGACAGCCATCGCAACCCCTGACCGGCAACTGGCCATTGTTGCTCGCAAATCGTCGCTGGAGCCGGTATTCAGCCTCGAGCGGCGCCTCGACGTCGGTGATTCGACCTCGGGGAATGTCAGCCCAGCGCGCTAGGATCTGAAGCTTCACGTGTCTGCCGGGTCGTTCACCCGAAAGACGATGCAGTGCTGCAGTCTCGAGGGAGGGCGTCGTGCTCTACAAAGTCACTCCGATGCTGACGCCGGCCGAGCCCGGTGATGCGAAGAAGGCGAAAGACCCGAACGCCCCGAAGGAGCCGCGGAAGCGCCGCAAGTCGGCCGTGTTCGACGCCGACGGCAACGAGGTGTTGATCACGATGATGTGCCTCAAGTGCCGGCAGATGAAGCCGCTCGGCATGTTCGGCCTTCGCAAGATGGCCGACGGCGCGATTCGGAATCAGCCCTGGTGCCGCGGGTGCCGCTCAGGCGCAGGTACGAAGAAGCCGAAGACCGACGAGACGCAGCCGACCGAGACGGTCGAGACGCCGGCGGTCCAGGCCGCAGCCCCTGCCACCACCGAGGCTCCGGCGCTGATCGTCGAAGGCCCGGTCGAGCCCGCGACGCCAGGCTGATTCCGCGCTCATCGTGAGGCAAAGAAAAACCCCGCTCGGACCTTTCGGACCGGCGGGGTTTTCCCAGCCGCAGCATCTGTGGAGGCGAACGGGATCGAACCGATGACATTCGCATTGCGAACGCGACGCTCTCCCAACTGAGCTACGCCCCCAGACACAAACACCGACGGCGCCGCGGCGGTGGGCTGACTATGTGACGCATGCTGGGCTGTCAAGCATGCTTCACCGACGCTGTGACTCTCTCCAAACCCACCGTCGACACGACGTTTCCCGCCCGTGTTTGACATTTGACTCACTGCATTGCGGGTGCCAGAAACTCACGCTCTCCAGATGCCTCCTACGACGAAAACGTTGAGCCCGGCCGAGCTCGCGAAGCTGGAAGCAGCGTTCGCTACAGATCCCGCATCACAGGCGTACAAGCCCCTCGCCGAGGCCTATCTCGCGATGGGCCGGTACATGGAGGCGATGGTCGTCTGTAAGAAGGGCGTCAAGGCGCACCCGACGCTCGCCGACCCGCGTGTGTTGCTCGCGCGCGTCTACGCGGATCAGGGCAAAGACAAGAAGGCCCTTGAAGAGCTCCAGGGCGCGCTGGGCGTCATCGCCACCGACAAGAGCGCGTTGCGAATGACGGCGCAGCTGCAGTGGAAGGGCGGCGAGCGCGAGTCCGCGAAGGCCACCATCCTCAAGGCGTTCGAGGCCGACCCGAGCGACGCCGACACGCTCGCGTCGATGAAGGACCTGGGCGTCGATGCGCCGAAGCCCGTCGCCCCGCCGCCTCCCGCCGCGCCACCACCGGTGATTCACCAGGCCGCGGTTCCGATGACGCCGGCCAATGGCGTGTCGTCGCCGAACATCGTCGTCGAGCAGAACGTCACCCAGCCCAACCCGATTCCAGCGTCGGCTCATTCGCCTGCGACGCAGCGGCGCACCTCGCCGTCGTCGGGCCGCACGTCGGGCGCCAGACCGGCAGTTCGTCGCCCGGCCTTCGAGCCCGAAGAGTCGATCTCCGAGCAGAGCGAAGTCTCCGAGCTCTCCGAGGTGCCTCAGCGCCGAAAGAAGAAGAAGGAGTCGGGCGGCGGTCTCGCGAAAGCGCTCTTCTTCATGCTGATCTTCGCGGTGCCCGTCGGCGCCGGCGCCTACTACGGCGTGGGCCAGTACATCGCCAAGCGCAACCGCGAGGTGAAGGCCCGCATCATTCAGGCACAGGACCTTTTGAAGACCGACACATACCAAGCGTACAAGGAGGCGTGCACGGTCGCGGAGGCAGCCCTCAATCTCGACCCCAACTCGGGCCTCGCGCATCGCATTCTCGGGTACGCGTACACGGTGCGATGGGGAGAGCACGAGCACGACGACGACATCAAGCGCCGCGCCGAGGAGAACCTCGCCGACGGCAAAGCTTCGAGTGAGAAGGAAGGTCTCTCGTACCAGTATGCCGCCGAGTCCCTGCTCGCTTCCTACACGGGGAAGGGCAGTGAGGGGCTGCGGCTGCTCGAAGACCGTGTGAAGACCGCTGAAGCCGAGAACAAGAAGTCTGCTCTGCTCTACTTGACGCTGGGCCTTCTGCAGATGAGCCAGGGAGACCTCGAGCGCGCGCGAGAGACGATCGAGAAGGCGCAAAGCGCCGCGCCCGACGACCCTCGCGTGTACGTCGCGTTGGGCAATCTGCAGCGGCGCCGCGGCAATGACAGCTCTGCTCTGGGTCACTTCAACAGCGCGCTCCGCTACACCCGAAACGCGCACCCTGAGGCGCTCCTGGGGACCGCCCTGCTCGTGCTCGACCAGCTCGAACCAGCCAAGGGCTACATCACCGCAGCAAAGCACCTGAAGACGCTGGAGGAGATGACTCCGCCCCCATCGCCGCGTCAGATCGCTCAGACTCATCTGGTGAAGGCACTCCTCATCTCGCGCGTCGCGCACGACATTCCGCTCTACACCGACGAGAAGTTCCGCAAGGAGCTCGAAGACGGCACGGGCGTGTCTCCCGACGCGGCCAAGGCCTCGAAGGACATCACGGCTCAGGAGCGCGAGGGCCTCGACAAGGACAAGAACAACGCCGACCTGCTGATCATTCGCGCAAAACGATTGTTCTGGGACGGTAAGTTCGACGAGGCCGCGGCCGAGGTACGCAAGGCCATCGACATGAACAACACCGTCGCGAACTACCACGTCGAGCTCGCGAAGATCCTCCTGAAGAAGGAAGGCGGCGAACCGCAGGCGGAAGACGCGCTCAAGAAGGCGCTGAACCTGGTGCCCGGCAGCCCGAAGCTCCTCAGCATGTTGGGGCAGGCCCAGTACCGGCAGCGGAAGATCGAAGATGCGCGGCTGACTTTCGAGAAAGCGGTCGAGGATCAGAAGCAGAAGAACGGTGACGCCCGCTACCTGCTCGCGCGCATCTATCGCGACGACAAGAAGGACCCGAAGCGTGCGGTCGAGCTGTTCGAGCGTGCCGCCGCTGATCACTACGCGGACCCGTCGCTGGCGGCGATTGCCTACGACGACCTCGCGTACACGTACGAGCAGATGGGCAACAAGGACAAGGCGCGCATCTCGTATGAGAAGGCCTTGAACGCCGACAAAGAGCTCACGATCGCCTACTGCCACTACGCGCGCTTCCTCTCGAAAGACAATCAGGCGGCCGACAAGGACAAGATCAAGGCCGTGGCTGGCGAGTACCTGAAGCTCGAACCGCGCGGTGACTGCGCCCCTGACATGCAGCGCCTCACCTCGCCCCAGCCGAACTGACGGCGCCAGCGCTCGCCTCACGCATCAGCGCGCCTCATCGCACCAGCCCGGCTGGCTTGTGTCGGCGGCGGCCCGTCGGTAAGAGCCGCTCGTCTTCACGCTGGGAGCTCCCTTCACGATGTCTGCATCGACGCACGAGCTGATCGCCCCTGAGGGAAAAGCCGAGCGCTCGGTCGTCTCGTTCGCACGCGATCTGATCTCGCTGACGAAGCCGCGGCTCTCGGGGCTCGTGCTCTTCACGACGGCGGGCGGCATGTGGCTGTCGCGGGCGTCGCTGCCCTGGTGGCAGTGGGTCGTCGCGATGCTCGGCACCGCAGGCACCGTCGGCGCGGCGAACGCCTTCAACTGCTACATCGAGCGCGACTCCGATCGGTTCATGGCGCGAACGGCCGTTCGTCCACTGCCGCAGGGCCGCATGGAGCCCGTGGTGGCGTTGGTGTTCGCGGGCGTGCTCGCGCTCGTGTCTCTACCAGTGTTGTTCGTGGGCGTGAACGTGCTGACCGGCACGCTCGGGCTGCTGGCGCTGTTGAGCTACGTGCTCGTGTACACGCCGATGAAGTCGCGCACGCACTGGGCGATGGTGGTGGGCGCGGTGCCTGGAGCGCTCCCGCCGCTGATGGGCTGGACCGCCGCCACGGGCCGCGTCGAGGTGCCGGGGCTCGTGCTGTTCGCGATTCTGTTCTTCTGGCAGCTGCCGCACTTCATCGCGATCGCCCTCTTCCGGAAGGCCGAGTACCGGGCCGCGGGGCTGACCTCGCTGCCGCTCGAGAAGGGCGACGACGTCGCGAGGCTTCACGCGGTGCTCTACCTGGTCGCGCTCCTGCCGGTGTCGGTGCTCCCGTATGTCGTCGGCGTGGCGGGGTGGCTGTACCTTGGTGCAGCCCTGGCGCTCGGCGGCGTGTTCGCCTGGGTGGCCGTCGATGGCTGGCTGCGGAAGAAGGACGCGGTGTGGGCCCGCAAGCTGTTCGGCGTGTCGCTGCTGTACCTGACGGGCTTGTTCGCGGCGCTCGCCATCAGTCCTGGGTGAGTCGACGGTCGGAATGACGGGCTTGGCGGGGTTTCAGTGACCCTGTTTGTCGCCAACGACCCGGGGCTTGCCCGCCTCACCCGCTCGGACTACACGCGATCTGGTCTCGAGGTGCTCGGTGGGGAGCTTCGGACGCGGCCGGCAACGCAGATTCAACCCACCGATTTTTCGATACAATGGGAGCTTCGCGCGTGACGGACGGATTGAGCCTGAGCACCGTGGTCCGCGTGAACTCCGATACGGCGGTTCAGCGGGTCGGTGGCCGCTACATGGCGGCGACTCCGGACGACCGCTTGCATACGTTCGAGGCGCCTGACGGGTCGGTGTCGGAGGTCGGGGAGCGGATCATCGAATTAGTCGACGGAGAACGCACGGTGGGTGCCATCGTCGACGTGTTGATCGAAGAGTTTGAGGTGTCGCGTGAGGTGGCCGAAAGCGACACCAGGCAGTTCATCGAGTTGCTGCTGGGCAAGCAGGTCCTGACGGTGGGCTGAATCCCACCCTGGGCCTGGGGCACCAAGGGAGACGTGCGCATGAATCGGATGGCTTCGATGCGGGTGGGGGCAGTGTTGGCATCGCTGACGATGGCGATGGCGGGGTGCACCTGCGGTCCGGTGGATTGCGCCAAGACCCCGAGTGATCCGAGTTGCGTCTGTGACAACACCGACCTGACCGTGGCGTTCGTGGCGCCGATGGAAGGCGCGATGGTCGACCAGACCAGCAACGTGCAGGTCTCGCTCTCGCGCAAGGGCTCGCCGGTGAACATCGGCACGGCCAAGCTCGAGGTGCGTGGGCCCGGCGCGACGGACTTCAGCGACAAGGGCAACGGGACGGCTGACGGAGCGACCGCGACGTTCACGGGCGTGATGCTGACGGCCGGAGAGAACGCGCTGCGGGCGACCGTGGCCGAGGCGAACTGCAACGGGAGCGCGAACCCGAAGACGATCGTCGTGACGGCGAAGTCGAATGTGACGCCGCCGCCGGTGATTGTGAGCTGCACGTTCCCGCAGGACGCGAATGGTGATGGGACGCTGAACGCGGCGGAGCTGCCGACGGGGACCGCGGTGTCGGTGCGGGTGCTGACGACGAACGGCGCGGGAGCGACGTTCTCGGCTCCGGGTTCGAACCCGGCGATGGCGCCGATCATGAATGACACGGCGACGATTGGGGTGCCGGGCCCGGCGGCCGATGGGACGTTCAGCGTGACGGGGACGGTGACGCGTGGAACGGGCGCGCCGACGTGCAGCCCGATGATTCGGGTCGCGCGGGCGAGGCCGTCGTGCATGAACAGCACGAAACGACTCAACGGCCCCTCGGACGACGCTTCGATGATGGCTGGCTTCCAGCTCTCGACGTCGGGCGTGGTCGCCGCGTCGGTCCGCAACGTCACGTTCAGCACGACGGGCGTTCAGCCTGTCGCCGCGACGCCGGTGAACGGCGATGTGTCTGCGGTGCTCGCGTTGCCGGCGATGGGAGACGTCACCTACCCCATCCGGCTCGAGGGAACTGACGCTGACGGCAACACATGTGAGGATATCGCGATGGTGCGGGTCGACCTGGTCGGCCCCTCCCTGACCATCACGTCTCCCGTCGCTGCAGCCGATGGTGGCCCGGCCGTCGTGACGATGACGCCTGCGAACCTCGTGGTCGCGACTGATTCCGACCCCGGATCGATGGTCTGCGTCCAGCGCAGGCAGGGCACTGCGACGCCTGTCGCGGTTGGTTGTTCTGTGGTCGCAAACGGCGCCGCAATAGTGGCGGTCACCTTCGCGTCTTCGGGAGCCTACGATCTCATCGCGACCGTGACAGACACCGCAGGCAACACCACCACCAGAACGGTCTCGGTCGTCGCGAACCTCACCAACTGCGGAGTCGCGTTCACTCGCCCCGGCATGTGCCCGGGCTTCATCACGAGCTCACAGTTGATGAGTGGCAACTACTCATTCGAGATCTCGAGCCCGACGTGCGCAGGCCAGACAGCCCGTCTCCTCATCAACGGAACCCGCGTAGGCGCTGATCGGGTGATCGGTTCGAACGGAATCCTTCGCGTCGACGCGCCTCTGATGAACGGCATGTTCACGGCTCGCGCGGAGGTTGCGAACCTCGTCGGCGCCGACAGCGCCACGGAGTGCGCCATCACCGTCGATACGAACGCTCCGGCCTGGGTGAATCCTCAGCCGCAAGCGAACATGCAGCCGACGTTGATCGGAGCGAACCAGGATCAGCAGCCTGCGACCCCAGGAGTCCAGCGAGTGCTGAGCTTCAACGCGGTCGTTCCGACTGGTGGCCGCGCGACCATCTGCACGACTCAGCAGAATGACCCGGTCACCACGCAGGCCCGGATGGCGTGCCCTGATGGCGATATGGGCTGGTACCTGCTCACCGACAACGTGACCTCTCCGGCGAGCGCGTTCACCTTCCCGAACGGCACGTACTCGCTGCGGGTCGTCGTCACGACGAACTCGGTCTCCAACGTCTCCGCCGACCTCCCGGTCATCGTCGACGCGGTTCGCCCATGTGTTCTCGCCAATTCGGTTGCGTTCCCACAGGACGCGAACAGCGATGGCATTCTGAACATCGCCGAGCTCGGCACCAATGCGCCGCGACTCTCGTTCCGGCTCGACCCAGCGTGCGGCGTTTCCGACCTCTCGGGGCTTCAGTCGACCGTCGTTCGCCGAATCGTCGGCGGCGCGGTGGACAACGCCGTCGCCTTCAACCTTCCGGCAGATGTCGGAGTCAACGCAGGCGTCGTGACGGTCAGCCTCAGCCAGAACATCACAGACTCGAGCACGCAATTCTTCGTACAGCTGACCAGGACGGTCTCGCTCAACCAGAATCTCTACGGAGGGATGGCCGACCCGGCGACACGGTCGGTCCGAATCGACAGAGGTGCTCCGACCTGCACGATCTCTTCGCCGTCGGGAGCCGGCCCTTTCGGGAGCGGGGCAGTTCCGGGCGGAATGCTCGCCGCGACCGTCCAGACATCGAACGATGTGCCGAGCGTTAGGATCGACCTCGGAGGCCCCACGGCGGCAACAGCCAACGCGATGGTCCAGATGGCAACTAACTCGGCCACCGCGAGCTTCCCCGTCACTGGCGACAACCAGTGGACGCTGGACGCAACGTGTATCGACACTGCTGGAAACACGACTCCTGCAACCCGGGTCACCTTCCGAGTCGACCTGGTGGCACCGACGTGCACGATCACCTCGCCCGCGGCTGGGAGCAGCTTCACGATGAGCCCGCCCAACACGTCAGTCAGCGTCACCGGAGCCGACGGCCAGTCGGTCGTGTTGACCTCGAGCCTGACCGGAGCGGCGCCTCTTGGCTCGCCCCTCGCGGTCGTCGGTGGCGTCGCACAGAGCGCTGCGGTCCCGTACGAGAACAGCCCAACGGCGCAGACCATCACCGCGGCGGTCGCCGACACAGCCGGGAACGGGACGACCTGTTCATCGGCCAACGTCACGATCAACACGACGAACTGCAACCTGGTCCTCACGAATGTCTATTCGGCGTCATCACCCGCCGCTCCGCCTCCGGGCAACTGGGTGAACCTGAGCAACTCGACGGTGTCAGGCCCCAACCGCACCTTTATTTTCGCAGGCGTCAGCACGAACTGCGTTGGGCGCGAGGCCAGGCTCAGCCGGACTGTGCCAGTGACGATGCCTCACCTCCAGTCTGTGACGGTGCCCACGGGCGGCTCCTTCGCGTTCGCGGCCGCGAACGTGGTTGATGGCGAGCAGTACGCCATCGGCGTCGACAATGGGAGTGGGGTCGTCACCGCGATCTCGGTGGCAGTTGACCTGTCTGCACCGAGCCTGACCGACGTCACGATGAACACGCGCAGTGTCACGACCGCGCCGAGCTTGTTCTTCGTCGCCAACAGCCTCAATCGGAACGTTGAGCGAGGAGTCGCGGGCTACGTGCCGGACTCGAACGCAGACACCACCGCGGCTGACGTCGACTTCAGCCTCACTGCGGTGGGTTCCCAGAGCGCGATGTTCCCCGGGCGAGTCACGCTGGCATTCACTGGAGCCATGGACGTCACAACGCCCCTCAGCGGAACGACTGCGAGCTTCACAGGAAGACAGTTCACGCAGGGCACTCCTGGGACGCTGACGCTGACTGTGCTCGAGCCGACGGGGAACGCGACCGTGTACTCGAAGGCAACCGTCGTCGACGTTCAGGGCCCCGGAGCACCTGGGAACGTGAGTGTCGCACTTGCTGCAGATCCGACCGACGGTGGCGCCCCTGCCAGGCGAACGGGCTCGGTCGCGGTCGGATGGGACCCGAGTGCCAATCTCGCTGGCGACCCGTCAGGGGGCTACGACCTACGGTGGACGACCAGCTCGGTCGCGGGCGCTTGCACGGTTCCCAGTCCGTGCGCTGCTATCACCGCCGTTGGAGAGTTCTTCGCCGACACCACCTTTCCGGCAACGGCCGACATCCAAAGTTCGCTCATTGGCTACGGAGCCGGCCGCACGGTGACGACGCTCACCCTTCCTCCCCTTAACACCTACTTTGTGAACGTGAGGGCGGTCGACGGAGTGGGCAACTACTCCCCGTTCCAGCCGACGGTCTCATTGGACAACACGTGGGCTGCTGAAAGAAGGGTGCTGTCGCCTTCGACCGGAATCAACTTCGGCATCGCAATGGCAGTCGGGAACGTTCTTGGCGACTCTCGAACAGATCTCATCGTTGGTGCGTCAGCGAGAGCCACCAACGTTGGCTCAGTGTTCGTCTTCACTGGCGGATCCATCGACGGTGGCGCCTGCGGAACTGGATGTCAGGAGTTGCAGCCCCCCACGCCTGAGCCGGGCCTATTCGGGACCGACGTTTCGGCGGGAGGCAATCTGGGCAACGTAGGCGCCGAAGTCCTCCCCGATCTGGTCGTCGCTCAACCCACCTGGCCGACGAACGTCACCTCAACCGCGCAGGGCCGCGTATTCGTCTACTTCGGAACGAGCGGAGCGACCCTTGACACAGTCAACTACATTGAGATTCGAGGGACCGTGGGCGAGGCGTTCGGCTCAACTGCGCAGATCATCAAGGATATCGACGGCGATGGGCTCGATGAACTCGCTGTGTCGGCGCATTCGCAAGGCAGCGGCCAAGGCCGAGTCTACATTTTCAGGGGACGTGCAGCCAACCCCGCGGGGATGCCGGCAAATGGAAACGACAACTGGTACACAACGCGCAGCAGTGGGTTCGTCAGCTCTGGTGCCGCGACCTGGATTCTCGCAGGTCCGACACCAGTTGCCCCTGGAGGCAATGAGTTCGGTCGACTCAGGTGGGGAGTTGCACAACTCGGAGATGTCGATGGGGATGGACGGCAAGATTTTGCCATTCCAATGTCCAAATTGGCTGTGAACCGGCTGGTGGCTTTCTCAGGGGCCCGTGTCGCGGCGACAAATGCGGCGCTCCCGAATCCCGCCTCCAGCAGCTTGACCATCGATATCGTGATGCCGCGAACCATCGCGACTGACGGCTATCAAGTGCTGCTTGCGCCCACAGGGACCAGTACCGGAAACGCAGTTGACGGATTCGCACGACGGACCATCGGAAATCTCACTATCGGTGGCGCGCGCTCTTTGGTTGTGACGAATCCCAACACAAACGCGCTTTACCTCTACACAGGAGTGAGTGGTTCAGTGCCCAGCATGCCGTCCACCACGATCACGGGCGCACCGACGTTCGGCTACAACAGTTCCGCTGGTGACCTGAACGGCGATGGACTTGCTGACCTTGTGGTGAGCGAGAACTCCGTCGCGAACGCCAACAACTGGTTGGTCTATCAACAGCAGAATGCCTCGCGATTCGATTCCGTAGCTCAGGTTGCCCCTGTTACAGGACCAGCAAAGTTTTGGATTTCGCGCGTGATCGGCCCCGCTTCAGGTCGGCTGGGCCGGGTGAACCTCGTGCAGGACTTTGATGGTGATGGTCAGCCGGAATTGGTACTGGCAGACGAGGGCAATAGCCAAGTCGTTCTTTGGAGATAACCATGGCGTCCACGAAAAAGCAGGTCTACCGGAAGCCTGTCCTCAAGACTTCCGAGGACATTTCAGCGACTGTTCTGCTTGCTTGCTCCGCAATCGGGTGTGGCGCCCTCGAGTGCTGCGGCCTGGGCACTGCCAACGAGGGTAGTTGTCAGCCGCCAGGTGAGTGCGACTCGCCTCCATGAGAACGGCCAAACTCGCCGAGGACCTTCGGAGTCGCTGACTCCTCGTTCAGTGCCTGTGACCGTTGATCTCCTCGGCCTTCTACTTGGCGTTCTGTACCGCCATCTGGGGGCTCACGTTCGTCGTCGTCAAAGACGCGCTGTCGGCGTCTGACGCGTTCACGTTTCTCGCTCTGCGGTTCGGGATTGGCGCGGTGGCGTGCCTGCTCTGGGCGCGTGGGCGGGTGCTTGAGCGGACCACGCTCGCCAACGGGCTCGGCCTCGGGCTCGTGCTGTTTGCAGGGTACGCCTTCCAGACCTTCGGCCTCGAAGACACGACGCCTTCCCGCTCGGCCTTCATCACCGGCCTCGCCGTCATCGGCGTCCCCTTCGTCTCGTGGGCAATCTTCAAACGCGCTCCCTCATGGCCGTCGGTCGCTGGCGCAGTCATCGCCATTCTCGGCCTGGCGAGACTCACTGACTTCGGGCTCGACGGCGGCCTCTCTCGCGGCGACCTGCTCACCCTCGCCTGCGCACTCTCGTACGCGCTCCACATCGCGCTCACCGAGAAGTTCGCCAAGACCGGAGCCTCGGTCGCACTCGTCGCCGTTCAGCTCTCCACCGTCGCCATTCTGAGCGCAACCTGCATTCCGCTCGGCACTCCACGCTTCCACCCCACCCCCGCCTACTGGGCCGCGGTCGCAGCGACCGGCCTCATCGCGTCTGCCCTCGCCATCTCCATTCAGACCTGGGCTCAGGCCCGCACCTCTGCCGTCCGCGCGGCCGTCATCTTCTCGCTCGAGCCCGTCGTCGCCGTCGCCGCGTCCGTCGCGCTTGGGCGTGAACACCCGGGCCTCGCCGAGCTCACCGGTGGCGCGCTCATCGTCGGAGGGGTCCTCGTCTCCGAAGTCGGCGCGGCCTGGAGCCGACCACCACTCGTCGCTCCCGAATCGACATGAACGAGCGCCCTCGCCTCTATTTGGGCTTTCATCGTTCCTCCGTCCTGCCGAAAGGAGCACCGTGTGAGTGACCACCTCGTTGAAGACCTTCCAGTCCGCGTTGACCTCCTCGAGCAGGACCAACGAGAAGACGGCGACCGGACGTACACCTTGAAGCTCACCACTGGTGACGGTGCGATCCTCCTCAAGGTCAAACGAAGGCTCGACAGCCCCTGGTCGGACGCTCACCTCGAAGTCGAGTCAGCTCGAAGCGGTGCGTTGTTCTGGCGAACGCTGGCGCGGTGGCTTCGCGTCCCTGTGCCCGGCGGCATCGATGCCGAGCCCGGAAAACGACTCCCTGTCCTTCTTCTCTCGATGGGAACGCTCCCAAGCGAAGACGGTCAGGAGTGGCGTGCGCTGAAGCTCTTCTTCGGTGATCCCGCGGACGCCACCGAGCTCTTCCTGAACGTGGCCATCGAAGCCGACCGCGGAGTGTTTCGAGAGAAGGACGTCGCCTTCCGCGCTCCGCTCGTCGCACAGCTCGCTGCTGCGTTCGGAGATGTGAGCGGGCTCCCGCCAATCGACGTTGCCCCGCCGCCGCAACCCAGGACGCCGTCACCGACCGCATCGCCCTCGTTCGCCGCCGGTGACGCCGTTCACCATCGCCTCGGCCCCGGAACTGTGACCTCGATTCAGACGATCGAGATCGATGGCCACGAACAGGTCATGCTCGAAGTGGTTCTGAACTCAGGACTGCGAATGATGATTCCGAGGTCGGCCGCAGCATCCCAGCTCCGCCCCGCCCAGGCGCCGAGTTGGAGCTGATTCCCGCGGAACCAAGCGCCAGGCGCCCGTCGAACCGAGCGCCTCTTCGCGGTCGCTCGACGACCTGCCTCGACCGCGCGCCCCAGTCACGGCAACCCTCCCGCACCATCACCGAACGCCACCCACGTCACCCCCGGCCCACCACCACCGACACGCCTTGACACCTCATCGACGCGTACTAACCACACGCCTCGATGATCACGGTCGACGGGTTGAGCAAGTACTACGGCGAACACGCCGCCATCAAAGCCCTCTCCTTCACCATTACGTCCGGTGAAGTCGTCGGCTTCCTCGGTCTCAACGGCGCGGGCAAGACGACGACGCTCAAGGTGCTGGGCTGCGTGCTGCTGCCCACCTCGGGACGCGTCATCGTCGACGGCTTCGACGTCACGCGAGACCCTCACGAGATTCGCAAGCGCATCGGCTACCTGCCCGACACGCCGCCGGTCTACGACGAGATGTCGGTCGGTGAGTATCTGGCCTTCGTCGCCAGGCTCCGCGGCGTCGCCGACGCGAACGTCGCCAACTTCGTCGCCGACGCCGAGAAGAAGACGGCCATCACCGACAAACACGACGACGTCATCTCCTCCCTCTCGCACGGCTACCGCCAGCGCGTCGGGCTCGCCCAGGCGCTCGTCCACAAGCCCAAGCTCCTCATCCTCGACGAGCCCACCGGCGGCCTCGACCCCGTGCAGATCGTCGAGATGCGCGAGGTCATCAAAGGCCTCAAGGGCGAACACACCGTGCTCGTCTCGAGCCACATTCTCGGAGAGATCAGCCAGGTCTGCGATCGCTACCTCGTCATCCAGGGCGGCGAGCTGATCGCCCAGGGCACCGAGACCGAACTCTCCGCCAAGCTCGGCTCCGGAGGCCCCATCGAGATCGACTGCGTCGGCGCCGCCGGCCCCGTCATCGAGCTCCTCAAGAAGGTCGACGGCGTCAACGACATCACCCTCGTGAAGCTCGACGGCCAGAACCTCTCGCTCCACGTCGACGCGAAGAACGACGTTCGCCCGCAGCTCGTCAAGGCGCTCGTGCAGGCCGACATCGCCGTGCTGCGCGTCGACCGCGCGGCCCACCGCCTCGAGAACATCTTCCTCAAGCTCACTCACGGAAAGGACGCGTGATGAACACGGTCCTCCTCATCGCCCGCCGCGAGCTCGGTGCCTACCTGCGCACCATGAGCGGCTACATCATCATCGCCGTGCTGCTCTTCCTCGACGGCCTGGCCTTCAACGCCTTCGCCGTCGCCGGCACCGCCAAGAAGTCGTCCGAAGTGCTCGGCGACCCGCTCGGCTTCTTCTTCTGGACCTCGGGCATCGGCATGGCCGTCGCCATCTTCCTCTCGATGCGTCTCATCGCCGAGGAGCGCCAGACCGGAACACTCCAGCTCCTCTACAGCTCGCCCGTCCACGATCGCGAGATCGTGCTCGGCAAGTACCTCGCGTCACTCGGCTTCCTCTGCATCTTCCTGCTCGCCACCGGCTACATGCCGTTGCTCGTCGGCATCTACGGCAAGGTCTCGCTCGGGCACGTGCTCTCGGGCTACCTCGGCCTGGTGCTCGTCGGCTCGGCCAGCATCGCGATCGGCATCTTCGGCAGCGCGCTCACCAAGAGCCAGGTGGTCGCCGCGATCAGCTCCGGCGTGATGTCCGTCGCGCTCACCATGTGCTGGATTCTCGCGAAGGTCGTCGACCGGCCCTTCACCGACGTCATCACCGGGCTGGCCTGGTACGGCCACTTCGACCCCTTCGCTCACGGCCTCGTGCACCTCAAACACGTCGTGTACTTCGGCCTGGTCACCTTCGTTGCGCTCTTCGCCGCCACGCGCGTGCTCGAAGCGCGAAGGTGGAGGTAAGCCATGCTCAAGAAAAGCTGGATTCTCACGCTCCTCCTCACCTTCGGCATGCTGCTGGTCTGGATCGGCGAGCGCATCGTCGACGGTGACTCACGCACCTTCTTCACGGGTGGTGGCGCAGCGCTGATGCTCGTCGCCATCGGCCTTCGCGCCCTGAGGGTGAACGTCGCCAACTCGGGGCAGATCGAGAAGACGCTCCTGGGCCTGCACGGCCTCACCTTCCTCGGCATCGGGCTCTACGTCTGGCAGTCGGACCTGTGGGCGAAGCTCGCCGGCCAGACGCTCGAGACGGGCTGGCCGAAGCTCGCCGGCATCGTCGCCGTGCTGGTCCCCGCCATCCTCGCGCTGTCGCTGATTCCCACGCTGCTGGTCGAGCTCTCGTACGCTTCGATGGCGAAGGCTCCCGTGATGGAGACGGGCCGCATTCAAGAGGCCACCAACGCCGGGCTCGGCATGGGCTTCGTGCTCATCTTCGCCTTCTCGCTCCAGTACGTCGTCTCGGAGCGCGACGTGAAGCGCGACTTCTCGTACTTCCGCACCGCGCGCCCCGGTGAGGCCACCAAGCGCCTCGTCAACTCGCTCGACGAGCCGCTCGAGGTCTTCCTCTTCTTCCCGCCTGCCTCCGACGCGTCGACGTACGTGCAGGCCTACTTCGACGAGCTCAAAGAGGGCTCCTCGATGCTGAAGGTGCAGCTGCTCGACCAGGCGCTCGAGCCGGTGAAGTCGAAGGAGCTCGGCGTCAGCAACAACGGCTCGGTCGTCTTCAAGAAGGGCGGCCGGAAAGAGACGCTCTTCCTCGGCGTGGAAGCCGAGAAGGCCCGCACCCAGCTCCGCGGCCTCGACGTCGAGGTGCAGAAGCGCGTGCTGCAAATCGCCAAGTCGAAGCGCACCGTCTACATGACGTCAGGCCACGGAGAGCGCACGCAAGACCCCATCGCGAACGAGCAGCGCGCGAACATCGACATCCTCTGGCGCACGCTCCAGGACCAGAACTTCGAGGTGCGCACGCTCTCGGCGGCCGAAGGTCTCGGTCAAGACGTGCCCCGCGACGCGGCCGCCATCTTCATCATCGGCCCGACCAGCGCCTTCACCGAGCCCGAAGCCAAGGCCCTCGTCGAGTACGGCAAGCGCGGCGGCAAGCTCTTCATCGCCATCGACCCCGAGGCGGGCCTCACCTTCCCCGAGCTGCTCACGCCGCTGGGGCTCTCGTTCAAGGCCGAGGTGCTCACCGACGACAAGAGCTTCGCGCGCATGCGCCCACAGGCCAGCCCGTCGGACCGGCGCAACGTCGGCACCCGCACCTTCTCGTCGCACCCGTCGGTGAACTACCTCTCGCGCTCGCAGCAGCCGGTGCTGCTCGTCGGCGCAGGCCCGCTCACCGAGCTGCAGACGCACCCCGCCGACCTCGTCATCGACATGGCGCTGCGAACGCAGTCGACAACCTGGAACGACCTGAACAGCAACTTCGAGCACGACGCTCCGACCGAGGTCCGCCAGGCGTACGGTGTGCTCTCGGCCATCAGCCGTCGCGCCGCGAGCAACAAGCTCGAAGAAGAGCTCCGCGCGCTCGTCCTCGCCGATTCGGATGTCATCGCCGACGAGGTCTTGCCGCTGCTGCAGGGCAACCAGTACCTGGTCGTCGACGGCCTCAAGTGGCTGCTCGGTGACGAGGCGCTCCAGGGAAGCACGAACACCGAGCTCGACCTGCCGATGACGCGCACCCGCAAGGAAGACAGCGTGTGGTTCTACGGCACGACCTTCCTGGCGCCCGTGTTGGTGCTCAGCCTGGGCTTCGTCGTGCGCCGCAGAACCAGCCGCCCACGCAAGACGGAGGTGAAGTCGTGAAGGCCCGCAGCGTCGCGATGACGGGAGCCCTCGCTGGCCTCGGCCTGGTGGCCGCGTACACCACGTGGCAGCGCCCCAAAGAGACCACCTCGACCAGCACGCTGGTGACGGTGCTCGACGCCTCGAAGCAGTCGCTCGAGTCGGTGAAGTTCGAAGACGGCCAGCGCTTCCTGAGCTTGAAGCGCGTCGACGGAGCCCTCTGGCTGACGTCAGGCTTCGTGCCGGGCAAAGAGCCCGCGCCCGTCGACGCCGGCCTGTCGACGACCTTCGTCGCCATCGATGGCGGCACGCTCCCCGACGGCGGGGCCATCGACGCCGGCATGCTGGAGGTCGCGGTGAAGGCCCCGAAGCCGGCCCCGACGCGTGAGGTGCGCGGCAACGAGCGCGCGGAAGCGGCGATGCTGAAGTTCATGCCCTTCGAAGCGACGCGAGCGCTTGGTGTGTTGAGCGACGAGAAGCGCGCCGAGCTGGGGTTGGCGGACTCCGAGCGGCGGCTCGAGCTGATCGTCGCGAGCACCGCGCGCGTGTTCCGCGTGGCCAAGGCGTTGCCCGGCATCTTCGGCACGTATGTGCAGGAAGAGCGAACGGGCGAGGTGTTCCTGCTCCCCGGCACGCTGCTGTCGGACTTCGATCCACAGTCGCAGGTGCTCGTCGACCGCCGCCTCCACACCTTCAAGCAGAGCGAGTTCGACGCGTTCACCGTGAAGGCCGATGGGAAAGAGGCGGGCTTCGTTCAGACGAATGCCGAGATTCCTTCGACGGCGAAGGTGGCCCGCGCGACGTCGCCCGAGAAGCCGGAAGAGCTGGTGAAGAACTGGCACGACAAGATCTGGGGCCGCCTCATCGTCACCGAAGTGCTCGGCAAGGGCGAGCTGCCCAACGGCAAGGAGCCGACGGTGGCGTTGCGCGTCGAGTACAGCGCCAAGGGCAAGGAGAAGGGTTTCCTCGAGCTGGGCATCGGCGAGGGGAACTCGATGTGGGCCCGCAGCGAGAACACCGCGTCGTGGGTGTCGGTGCATCAGGGCAGCGATGAGATTCTCATCGAGGCGAAGAAGCTGGTGCTCGAGCAGTAGACGGAGCGCACTCCGCTCGAGTTCGCCGGCTTTGCAAGGAGCGAGCGGAGCGCGAGAGCGTGAGCAGCCCGGACGTGCTCAATTCGGCCGAAGCTTCGATGCCCGTCACGGGGCGGCTTCACACGAAGAGCCGCGGCAACGACGTGTTCGACGCGAAGGCGAGACGTCTCGGTCGGTCCGTTCGTGCGCGGTGGTGTGGGAGCGCGCGCTGTCCAGCTCAGCGTCCGAGCCGCTGCTGCACGAGGGCTCGCACGTCGTCAGCCAGGAGCAGCTCGAGCTCGACCTTCTGCTGTGCGTAGGAGTTCGCGAGCCCCGCCCACGTCGCAAAGGGCAGGTCGTGCAGAAACAGCGCGAGCACGCGCCGACGCCCGTTCTTCTGCTCGACGAAGTGCGCCGAAGTGAGCGTTCCGGCGAGCGCACCGCCTTTGGTGCCCCATCGGAGGAAGCGCTCCTGATTCGCAGGGAAGCGCATGGGCCACGACAGGCGATCACGCGCGGGCGCATACCGAGGGCCGTCATCGACGAAGAACCGCTCGAGGAGGCGCGCATACGCTCTCGCCGAGCCGCGGTTGTCGAGCGTCGCCGCCATCACCACCTGCTCGCGGACCCGTCTCGCAGCGAACGCCTCGGCCATCACGTCCGCGCGGGCGGCATCCTCCTTCAACGTGAGCGCGAGCGCCCAGGCCCTGTCGTCCGCGACTCCAGCGTCAGCGCCTTCGAGGCTCGCCAGCAACGTGCCAGCCAGTGGGTGTGGCGCCCGCAGCACCCCGAGCGCAGCGGTCTCGACCTCGAGCGCTTCTCTTCCAAGCTCGAAGAGAAGCGCGTCGGTCGCGGCGTTGTCGCTGAACTGAATCATCGCCGTGAGCGCGGCGCCGACCGTCACGATGCCACCGTCGAGCGCCGAGCGCGCTTTCGGGTGCGCCTGGCCATCGGTGCCCGAGAGGTAGAAGTGCTCGACGTTCGGGAGCGGCCTGTCTGGTGTCCACCTGCCCTGCTCGAGCCGGTGACAGGCGAGCGCGAGCGGCACCACCTTCACCGTCGACGCGAGCGGCCACTCGGTCTCCGCATCGAGGAAGACGCCGTGGGCTTCGTCGCCCACGTCCCACGCGGCGAGGGCGTAACGTTCGGGGTGCGCGCGAAGGTAGGCCCAGACGTCTTCCGCCGTCGTGAGCTGCTTGCCGTCGAGCTCGTCGGTGGCGATCACCTCAGCCACGGCATCGATCACCCTGCGCGCTTTCCATGCACCGACCGCGAGCGCGACAACCACGAGCACCGCCACCACGCCCGCAATCTTCCATCGCCGGCTCGCCATGGCAGGTCAGGTCTTCCGGATCGGCAGCCGCACGATGAAGGTCGCGCCCTGCCCCGCAGCCGACTCGGCGGTGAGCGTGCCCTTGTGCGCCTCGATGATGCTCCGCGAGACCGACAGGCCCAGGCCCGTGCCCAGCCCGCGCCGCTTCGTGGTGAAGAACGGCTTGAAGAGGTGCTGCATCACCTCGGCTGTCATGCCGGGGCCGGTGTCGGCCACCAGCACCTTCGCGAAGTCACCATCGGCGACCGTCGCGACCGTCACCCGCTTCGTCGGCGACTCGGCCATGGCCTGGCCTGCGTTCATCATCAGGTTGAGCAGCACCTGCCGCAGCTGGTTGTTGTTGCCGAGAATGCCACCGAGCTTGTCGCCCAGCGCCGTCGCGACCTTCACGCCCTGCATCTGCAGCTGGTGCTGGCACAGCTGCAGCGCGCCTTGAACGACCTCGTTCACGCCGAGCGGCTCCATCTCCATCTCGGGCGGGCGCGCGAACTCGAGCAGCGTCTGCAGAATCTTGTTGGCCCGCAGCGTGTCGGACTCGATGAGCCCGAAGTACTCCTTCGCCTCGGCCATCGAGTCGGACTCCTTGCCGAGCTGCGCGAAGCCCAGGATGCCGACCATCGGGTTCTTCACCTCGTGCGCGACGCTGGCCGCGAGCTCTCCGACGGCTGACAGCTTTTCGGACTGCACCAGGTTGTTGTGCGCGCGCTGTAGATCGTCGGAGCGGCGAATCAGCTCGCGGCTCATCTCGTTCAGCGCGGTGCCGACCGAGCGAATCTCGGGCGCACCCTCGATGGGCACCGTCACGCCGTACTCACCCTTCGAGATGACGACCATCGTGTCCGACAGGCGGCGCAGCGGCGCGGTCAGCGCGCGAGAGAGGAAGATGGCCAGCACGAGGGCCAGGGCCACGATGCCGACGGCGAAGAGGAGCGAGCGGGTCGACAGCTCCCGGGTGGCGCCGAACACCTCTGCGACCGGCACCTCTGCGACGACGGCGGCCAGGCCGTTCCCGACGCGGGCATAGCTGGCGAGCCGTTGCTCCCCACCCTGCTCGTATTGCTCTGCGCCACGCGCCGCCTTACCCGAGAGCGCCGACTGCACCGGCGTCAGGCCCGAGAAGTCTTCATGGGCGATCACCTTCGAGGCGTCGCGATGCGCCAGCACCCGGCCCAACGAGTCGACGAGGAAGACGCGCGTCACGCTGCCCGTCGTCACCGTCTTCAGCAGCCGCTCGGGCCGCAGCTCGGCGGTGATGATGGCCTTGCCGTCGGCGGTGACGGCCGAGAGGCGCAGCAGGGCCAGGTCAGGCGGCAGGCTCGCGTTCTGGAGCAACACGCCGGAGCGCCGCACGACCTCGAAGGGCACCGGCGTCTGTTTGCGCGCGAGGAGGATGTCCTCCTTCTCGATGTTCAGGCCCGAGAGCCGCTCGGCGTCGAAGTAGAGGAACGAGCGCTCGACGCCGTTTTCGGTGATGGTGTCGACCTCGAGCGAGAGCACCTCGTCGTCCGCGGAGAAGAGCGACCGGGCGCGGCGCTCGGCGTCACCGGGCGTGCTGGCGTACTCCTGGCCGAAGTAGCGAAGCTTGTCGGCGAAGCCGTCGACCGTCGTCTCGACCTGGTCTGCCACGGTGCCGGCCACCAGCGCGTTGACGTCGTAGACGGTGGCCTCTTTGTCGCGCGTGACGATGCGGGTCGCGAGCGTGAGGTACACCGCCATGGCGGCGAGCAGGAGGAGCCCCACGAGGAGCACGACCTGCGCGCGAATCGACAGTCGTGTCATTCAGCGACCTCCCAGGTCGAACGAATAGCCCACCTTGAGCCCCAGCCCACTGGCCGAGAGCGTGGCGAGCTCACCATCGAGCGTGCCGAAGAGGCCCGACAGCTCGAGCTCGATGGCGCCGGGACCGAGTGGGCGCGCGAGGCCGATCGCCAGCTCGAGGTCTCCCACCACGCGAGTCTCTCTCGCAGCGCCGACCGACAGGAGCGCCAGCTGAAACGCCGGGCCGACCCCACCGCGAACCACCCACGGGCCGATCGGCTGGTGCCACCCGACGAGCAGACTGAAGGGGAACACCCAGGCCTGCGCCTTCACCTGCTCGACCCCGAAGTCGACCGAGCTCGAGGCCGCATAGACGCCCGCGCGGAGCTCGAGGCCCAGTCTTCGGCTCAACACCGGCAGACGCCACAGCACGCCCACGGTGGCGGTCGGAGACGCGACGGACGAGAAGTTGAACAGGCCACCGGCGCGCGCCGAGACCGACACCATCACCGGCAGCGGGCGCGCGAGGTCGAGCTCGGTGACGAAGTCGCGCTCCTCGATGCGCAGCACGTCTTCACCGTCGGCGGGTGGCGTCCACCTGGCGGCGAAGAACCCATCTTTCGCGACCGGCGCTTCGACGATGCCCTTCTCGACCGAGAGCCGGGGGCTGATGTCGGTCACCAGCCGGCCCCTGCCGTCTTTGAACACGATGTGCAGCTCGTCGCCGGCCAGGGTCACCTCGGCGCGCGCGACGGGCGGAACGCCGACGTAGATCTCTCGCAGCTCCGTCCACGCCGAGACGCGACTCGAGTTGCCCTTCGCGCGAATACGAATGGTGTGGGGCCCCTCGGCGAGATCGCTGAGCACCTTCGGCGACCCCGGCACCTGCGTCGTCACCTCGTCGAGCTCGAGCTCGTAGAAGATGGCCTTGTCGACCGCGGTCCACGCGAGGTCGACGAGCGCTCCCGGCTTCACCACCACGTCGCTCGCGGGAGAGAGCCAGACGACGGTCGCCAAAGGGTCCGGCGCGACGACGTCGACTGGCCGCGGCTCGGACGGCAGAGAGGTGTGGCCTTTGTCGTCCTTCGCGGCGACGCGCCAGTACACCCGGCCCGGCGCGACGTCGGTGGCGCGGAACTGCGAGCCCGTCACGGTGCCCGACGACACGACCTGCTTGAAGTCACGCTCCGAGGCGATCTCGACGCGGTACTGGGTGGCGCCGACGACGGGCGTCCACGCGAGATCGAGCTTGAGCGGGGTCGACGACTCTCCACGCGGGTTCGGCGTCGCGAGGCGCACCTTGAAGGCGCTCTCCTGACTCCACTCGCCGGGCGTGCCGCGCTCATCGACCGCCGCGACCCGCCAGCGGTATTCACCAGGCGCGTTGGGCTTGAAGCCGAGGCTCGGCGTTTTCGCCACCAGTGACACCTTGTCCTTCGTGTCGGTCGACGCCTCGACCACCCAGGACACCGCGCACGCGACGTCGCCCCACGAGAGCGTCACGGTGGGCGCGCCGAGGATGACGTCAGCGGCGGGCTTCGCGATCTTCGGCGCCGCGGGCCGAATGGTGAACTTCCGCGCGCCGGTCGACTCGCCCGTGCGGCCACGAACGTCGAGCGCCTTTGCGCGCCAGAACCACGTGCCAGCGCTGAGCACACCGAGGGACACGCTCGGGCTCTTCGAGGTGAGCTGCCGTGCCGGGGCGAAGTCCTTCGAGGTCGAGACCTCGACGAGGAACTCCTTGATGAGGGGCGCGGCCTCGAAGCTGAGCTCGATGCTCTGGGCGCACGGGAGCAGCGCTTCGTCGGCGGGTAGCTTCGGCACCGGCACGGTCGACTCGAGCGCGACGGTGCGGGGCTGGCTCCACTCGCTGGGGCGGCCTTCGCCGTCGAAGCTGCGCACGCGCCACCAGTGCGTCACCGACGGCAGCTGCTCCCAGCGGTAGGCGGGCGTGGGGACGCGGGTCTGCAAGACGACTTCGACGAACGCCGGGTCCTTCGCGATCTGCAGCTCGTAGCCCTGCGTGCCGGGCACGTCTTTCCAGCGCAGCACCATGCGGGCGGTCTGCGACACCGCCTGCTGGGCCCACAGCAGCAGCACGACGGCGAGCGCCCACCGGCACGTGTCACGGCACACGCGCAGGCGTCACCTCGATCTCGGGGTTGAGCAGCTCGGGCGCATCGAGGATCGCCTTGTGAATGACGCGAAACCGCGCCGCCTCGGACGCCAGAGACTCGCCCATCGCGTCGTCGGCCGCGCGCACGCGGAAGTACCAGCTGCCTTCGGCGAGCGACGTCTGCAGCTTTACCTGGGTGCCAGAGACGGTCTCGGAGATGGCGACGGGCTCGAAGCCCTGCGACGCAGAGACCTCGAGCCGATAGCGACTCACGCCAGGCAGCGGCGTCCACGCGAACTCGATGCGCGCTCCGGGAGGCGCCAGCACCACCTCACCGGGTCGGGGCAGTCGCAGCGCGGGCGCGAGGTCTTCGACGAGTGAGAAGCGCCGCGCCTCGGAGACGGGTACGCCGGCCGCGTCGACCAACCGCCACCAGGTGACCCCGGCGCTCACCGAGGGGAGCGCGAGCGATGAGCCTTCAGCCGCGACGTCACGCGAGAGGAACGCGAAGAGACGGTCCTTCGCGACCTGCACGCGGGCCCCCTTCACGGAGCCCTCCCACGTGAGCGTGATGGTCGGCACCGCACCTCGGAACAGCTCGCGGTGATGCGACTCAGGCAGCACCAACGTCACCGGCCACGACGGGAGCAACACCATCTCTTCCATCATGCGCACCCGGCCGCCGGCCTCGACGTCGGTGGCCTTGCCCTTCGCCTCGACCCTCGCCTTGCCCTTCTTCACGCTGACGGCGAGCTGGCCTTCGGTGAGGTCGACGCGCGCCTCGGAGCTGGGCGGCAAGGTGGCGGTGCCGTCTTTGGTGGTGAAGGTGAGGGGCACCGAGCCGCTGACGCCGGCGATCGAGCCCTGACGCAGGGTGATGGAGCGCCCCAGGCCCCGTCGCGGCTCGATGACGACCAGGCTGCGCTCGTCGAGCTCGAGCACGGTGCCGTCGGGGAACACCACGCGCGCCTCGCTCCCCGGGGGCACGTAGACGGCGTCTGACTCGTGAACGTCGTCACCGCGCGAGGCGGTCTGCCACCCGAGCGTCTCGGCGGGCCGAACCTGAACAGAGCCGGTGGCGAGCTGAACGTGGGCAACGGCCTCGGCCCCGGTGCGGGCGCGCGGGGGAGTCGGGCGAAGCGCGGCGGTCAGCGAGAAGATTGCGATGAGCGCGCCGACGACGGCCAGCACCACGTCACGCAGCGACCTCTCGGGCGCAGAGCGGGGCGCGGCCACGGGCATCATTCACGCTTCCGTCGCAGCGGCGCGATCTCGGCGACCACCTGCGTGAGGCGCTCCTTCAAGGACTCGACGGGTGACACCCCGCTGCGTGACGCGATGGCCTCGGACACGGCCTCTTCGATGGCTGCGAGCGACTTGAACGGCTTGCCGAGGGTGACGTCAGGGCGCTGTTCACCGAAGGAGAGCGGCTCGGAGTGCCCGCTGATGAGCACGACGGGAATGCCGGGGAAGCGGCTGCGGGCTTCGCTGATGACCTCTCCGCCATGCATGCCGGGGAGGATCTTGTCGACGACGAGACACTCGACAGGGCCGACGTCGAGCAGCGAGAGGCCGTCTTCGCCCGTCTGCGCCGTGAGCACCTCGTAGCCGGCGCGGGTGAGGGTTCGGGCGACCAGCGTGCAGACCTCGGCGTCATCGTCGATGACCAGCACGCGACGGGACGTCACGCGGGCACCTCGCGAGAGGCTCGGATCGCCGCCTCGCAGATGTCGAGGATGTCGTGAACGCCGAAGGGCTTGGTGACGTAGGCGTGCACGCCGAGATCGTTCGCGGCGACCTGCGTCTCGGGCGTCGGGAAGCCGGTGATGAGCAGAGCGCGGAGCCTTGGCTGCGCAGCGCGGGCCTGCTTGAGCACCTCGAGGCCGTCGAGGCCGGGCAGGTTCTTGTCGGTGATGAGCAGGTCGAAGGGCTCTGCTTTGAGTCTGATGAACCCGTCTTCAGCGGTGTCGACGAGGGTGACGATGTGGCCGGCACGGGTGAGCACGCGCTCGAGCAACATGCGCGCGGAGCGGTCGTCATCGATGACGAGAATTCGACCTGGGACCTTCGGGGCGGCCGGGGCGCTCATTCGAGAGGGCGACTGTACCTCGCGACGGGCCCGGGTGTGCTCGTTTCGCGAGGTTCCGGCTCGCGCGCGCGGAGTAGAGTTCCGCAGGTGCCCGACCCCTCTTCCGTGACGAGCTGGCTCGATGTCTGACGCGTCGGAGTCGAACGACCTCGAGTCGCTCGGGTACAAGCAAGAGCTCAAGCGCGACGTGAGCGCGTTTCAGAACTTCGCGCTCTCGTTCTCCATCATCTCCATCCTCACCGGCGCGGTGACGCTCTACAAACACGGGCTGACGTGGGGTGGGCCGCTGGTGATGACGGTCGGCTGGCCGCTCGTCGTTGCAGGTACGCTGTGCATCGCGCTCTCGCTGGCTGAGCTGGCGTCGGCGTTCCCCACGGCCGGCGCGCTGTACCACTGGGCGTCGATTCTCGGCGGCACCGGCGCGGGCTGGGCGACGGCGTGGCTCAACACGCTGGGCCAGTTCGCCATCACCGCGGGCATCGACTACGGCCTCGCCGAGTTCCTGGCGCCGCTCCTCGGCTGGCCAGCGGACCATTCGCACGTGTTGCCGCTGTTCGTGGTGCTGCTGGTGTCGCACGCGGTGCTCAACCACGTCGGCATCAAGGTGGTGACGTTCTTCAACGTCGTCTCGGCGTGGTACCACGTGGCCGGCGTCGTCATCGTGGTGGGCGCGGTGTTGCTGCTGGCACCGAAGCAGCCGGTGTCGTTCCTGTTCGAGACCGTGACGCCACCGAGCGGCGCGTGGATGCCGGGCTTCGTGGTGGCATTGCTCCAGGCCGGGTGGACATTCACCGGGTACGACGCCTCGGCGCATGCGTCGGAAGAGACGCACGATGCCGCCATCAACGCACCGAAGGGCATTCTCACGGCCGTCGTGGCGAGCGCCGTTGCCGGGTGGGTGTTGATCATCGGCGTGACGCTGGCGATTCCATCGTTGCCCGAGGCCGTCGCCGCGCCGAACGCGTTCCTCTACGTGCTGACGCACAGCCTCGGCGGCGTCGGCACCGCGCTCGTCTGGGTGTGCGTCGGCGCGATGTGGTTCTGCGGGCTGGCGAGCGTGACCAGCAACTCACGCATGCTGTGGGCGTTCGCGCGTGATGGCGGGCTGCCGTTCTCGAAGGCCCTCGCGAAGGTCTCACCGCGCTGGCAGACGCCGCACGTCGCGGTCTGGGTGTCGGTCGCGTGTGCGCTTGCCGTGTCGATTTTTGCCGAGGTCTTGAGCACCATGACGGCGGTCAGCACCGTCGCGCTGTACGCGAGCTACGGGCTCCCCATCGTCGCGGCGCTGTGGGCCAGGCGCCGTGGCTGGCCGAGGAAGGGCCCGTGGACGCTGGGGCGCGCGGGGCCGGTGCTCAACGTCATCGCCATCGTGTGGATCGCGCTGATGGTGGTGGCGATGTCGCTCCCTCCGACGGGCATCGCGGGCGTCACGATGCTGGGCATGTCGGCGGTGCTGTTGCTTGCGTGGTTCGGTGGTGTGCGACGCGTCTTCAAGGGCCCTGCGGTCGGCGTGGGCTCGTGAGCGTGTCTGGAGTTCTACCCTGGCCTCGAGGTCGTCGATGAGTCGCCTGCTCACGGTCTTCTGCTTCGCAGCGCTCGCCTGCAGTCCTCCACCGTCGACATGCGAAGCGTGCAGCGCGGGAGGCGCCGCTGGTGGTGTCGCGTCGGCCGGTGGTGTCGCGTCAGGCGGTGGAACAGCGTCGGCCGGGGGCGTGAGCGGCGGCGGTTCGAGCGCTGGAGGGAGCGCGACGGCCGGCGGCTCCGCGGGCGGCGCAAGCGCGGGAGGAAGCGCCGCCTCGACGCTGAGCGCCATGTACCCTCGCGACGAAGGCATCGCCGCCGACGCGCGCGTGCTCTTCGCGTCAGGGTTCGAGAACGGCATGACCGGGTGGACGCGCTTCACGCAGGACCCCATGCGGTTGTCGGTGGTGATGAACGCCACGCAAGCGAACGCCGGCATGAACTTCCTGCAGGAGCGCGTCACCCGGACTCAGCTCGCCGCAAACCAGTACATCTCGACCAACGCACAGCTCGACCTGTCACGCCGGGTGCCAGAGCTGTACTGGCGCTTCTATGCGCGAGTCGTCGGAACCACCGCGAAGCCGCATCACTGGGTGCGTGTCGCGGCGGGCACGGCCGGCTTCCAGAGCGACGGCCTCGCGAACACCCGGCCCGCTGGAGACCAGGGCTTCTGGTTCGACGTCGATCTCACCGGCGCCGACTCGTTCAACTTCTATACGTACTGGCACGCGATGCGCTCAGGCCGCTGCAACGATGGCAGCGCGACGCCCGGCTGCGCAGGTGACCAGGGCACCACGTACTACTACGGAAACAACTTCACCTTCGCGAACCAGGTGCCCATCGTGCGCGATCGCTGGTTCTGTCTCGAGGTGCGCGCGAAGGTGAACACCGTCGGGTCGAGCGATGGCGAGCTCACGCTGTGGAAAGACGGCGCGCTCGTCGCCGACTACCGGCCCGGGACGCCGCGTGGGCGTTGGCTGCGCGACAACTTCTACAGCTGGGGCCAGTACTTCCAGGACGTGCAGGCGTTCGAGGGCTTCGACTTCCGCACCAGCGCCGACGTGCTGCTGAAGCGGGTGACGCTCGACGCGTACTACGAGCGCGGCACCCTGCCCGCCGCGGCGCCGGAGGAGCAGATCATTCACTACGACGACGTGGTGGTCGCGACGTCGCGCATCGGGTGCCGGGTTCCCTGAGCGCTTCCGCCCAGCGTTCGTCTGGAGGCGAGTCGACGATCGTCCACGACAGGCTGGCGCGTCTCACTCCACCGACGGCTGATCATCAAAACTCGTCGTCCGCGCGCCCACCACCACCGGCTCCGCGACGAGCACCGGTTCGATGCCAACCGTCCGCTCGAGCTGCGGCAACAACCGTGGCGCGATGGCCTTCTGCTCTTCGCGAATTCGCCGCGCCCGCTTCACGAACCCCTGCTTGAGCGAGCGCCACGTCAACGACGCTGTCGTCACGCCCACCGCCTCGAGCGCGAGGGTCGTCATCGCGTCAGGGTTGGGCTCGTAGAGCCCGAGGCGTTCTCGCTCGAGGAAGGCCAGGTAGGGCGGCTCGGTGCCCGGAATCACCCGGTGCACCAGCAACGGCCCGCAGCGCATCTCGAGCATCTCGTGCAGGGTCGAGTGCGCGATGCTCCCCATCACGGGCACATCGGTCAGCGCATACAGCCGCGCCAGCAACGGGTGCGGCAGGAACCCGAGCACGAAGAAGCCCGGCCTTCCGCCGTGGAGCGTGAGCAACTCGGTCTCGAACTGCGCGTCGCGGCCAGCGAGCACCACCATCGAGAACTTCGAGCCCAGGTCCGGGTGATGCACGAGCCGATCGATGACGGGCCGGCACCCCGCCGCGAACCCCGAGCCGCCGAAGAAGGTGATGACGGGCTTCGAGGCGTCGAGCCGAGTGAAGTCGGGCACCACCTCGGCCAGCTCGCGGCGCCACTGGTCCTTGTGCGACGTGGCGCGGGTCTGCACCGCCTGCGAGTTGCCCAACTCGTCGAACGCCTCGCTCACGAGCGTGCCGAGGCGGAAGACCTCGTCCGGGTACGCGCGCGTCTGGAGGATCTCGAAGGTGTCAGGCCCGTTCACCAGCGTCACGTCAGCGCGGAAGGCGCGCACGGACGGGAAGAACGTGGGCGTCGGCGCTCCGTAGTCGGGGATGACGTTGACGATCTTCACGGGGCTGCCGAGCAACCATCGCGCGACCTGGAAACACGCGGTGAGCTGCACATGGGTCGACACCACCACGTCGGGCCGCTGGGCCTTGAGCAGCGCCACCAGCTCGAGCATCAGCCGCGGGTTGAGCAGGGTCGCGAACCACGCCGACAGCGAGAAGTTCGTCAGCCAGAAGACCAGGCCCTGCAGACCCCACCGAACACAGAACCGATAGAAGGTGTCGAAGCCGTTCGCGGCGGTCCAGGCGATGGGCACCACGCGATGCTGGTGGGGGTCCTGCCGGGTGACGCTCCGAACGAGCGCGTCACGAACCGTGTTGTGTCCGCCACCTGCGTGAACGGAAGCGAAGACGACTCGCAACGGGCCAGACATCAGGGACTCCCCTCCGGGTGCGGTGAGTCAGGACCAACAAACGTCAACAGCGTCACAGTCTGTAGCGTTCCTCTGAACGATTGGCCACCTTTGCGGCCGGGCTTCAGGTGCCGGGCGTCGGTGGATCGATCGGCGGCGCATCGGTTTTCAGAGGCCCCGGCGCAGGGGGAAAGACGACGTAGCGCAGCGCCAGCATCCACGTGGGCGTGACCACCGTCACGTCGGCGAGCACTGCCGCAACGACGTAGGGCACGCCGAGGCCGTCTCTGAGCCAGACGACGACCTGGCCATGAATGAGACTGATGAGCACCACGAAGCCGACGTAGCGGGCTCCCGACGCGGCGAGCGGTTGGGCGTGGTCTTTGAACGTGAAGGTGCGATGGGCGAAGTAGCTGAACACCGCGCCGACGACCTTCCCGCTCATCGCAGCCACCCGGGTCGGAGCTCCGAAGAACGCGAGCGAGACGCCGACGCCGTGATCGATGACCGACGTCATCGCGCCGGCGCCGAGGCCGCGGACGAGCCACGAGGCTTTGAAACGCTTCCACATGATCGTCAGCGCACCGGCGCCGGCGTCTTCGGCCACCCCTCGCGCAGCACGAAGAGCGAGAAGGTGATGGCGTACGCGCCGATGACGTCGATGGAGTAGTGCAGGTGCGCAAAGAAGAGGCTGATGACGACCAGCACGTGCGCGGCGAGCATCGGCCAGCGGAGCTTCGGGTTCGGCCAGACGTACAACAACAGCAGGAGCGTCGTCGCCGTGTGGCCCGAGAAGAACAGGTCTTTCGTGAGGTAGACGCGGGCGCCGCCATCGGGCGCGAAGAAGGCGGGCGTCATGAGGCCGGTGAAGGCGCGCAGCCTCGTGTCGAAGTCCATGCCGGCGTGGAGATCGGGCCCACTCACGGGTCCGAGGCCGGTGACGGCGATGCAGACGCCTCGCACCAGCGCGACGAGGCCCGACGACACCATGTAGCGGACGAAGCGCGCGCCGTCGGTGAGGAAGAAGACGATGGCGACGGGCACGTACGCGACGATCCACACGATGTAGTTCCAGCGGTCGACCCACGCGACGTAGGGCACGTGCTGGAGCACCACGTCGGGCAACGTCGGCGCAGGCCTCGCCTCGGCCCACAACGCCAGCCACACCATCACGCCGTAGCAGGCGTAGCGGAAGACGAGGCTCAGGGCTGCGGCTGGCAGGTGGCGCACGGCGAAGGGAGCCCTACGCGGAAGGCCCCGCGCCCGTCCACCTTTGGTGTCAGAGCATCTCGAGCGCGACGCCGGCCGCCTGAATCGTCGCGGCGATACGAATGGCGTCGTGCACGTGGTCTTCGGTCAGGCCGCCTTCGAGCACGATGGCCTCGTGCGACTTCAGGCACGCCTCGCAGAAGTTGATGCTCGAGACGGCCGCCGAGAAGAGCTCGAAGTCGACCTGCGTCGTCGCGACCTGCTTCAGGCGCATCATGCGAAGGCGCGCGGGCTTCTGCTCGTACGACTCCTTCGCCATGACGTGGCGGAACCGGTAGTAGACGTTGTTCATGCCCATCATGATGGCGGCGGCCTTCGCGTCCTCGACGACCGCGTCGGACACGCCCTTCGCCTTCGCGTCGGCGACGAGCGCGTCGGCCAGCTGACGGTTCCTCACCGCGAAGGCGCACGCGATGGCGACGCCCCACGTCTGATCGAGCGAGAGCGTCGCGGGCTGCAGCACGTTCTGGAGGTTGATCTTGATGTCGCGCCCGGCGTCCGGGAACACGTCACGAAGCTTGTCGATGTTTTCCATGTGCGAACTCTCTTTCCGACTGCTGAAGGCAACGCGCTCTCGAGAAACACCACGGGCGTGGCGGGAGCGCGCCCCACACCACGCCCGTGAACACTTCAGGACTCCGCCGACGAGTGGCTCAGCCGGCCTTCTTGATCTTCGCCGAGAGGGTCTCGTCGCCCTTCTTCCAATTGCAGGCGCAGAGCTCTTCGGTCTGGAGACCGTCGAGCACGCGGAGCACCTCATCGACGTTGCGGCCGACCGACAGGTCGTTCGCAGTGGCGAAACGAACCACGCCGTTCGGGTCGATGATCATCGTGGCGCGCAGGGCGACCTGGGCCTCGGGGTGGAGCAGGCCGTACGCCTGGCCCATGGCCGCCGAGATGAAGAGCAGCGGGTGCTTGATGCCCTTGAGGTCAGCGTGGTTGTTGCGCCAGGCGAGGTGCGAAAACTCGTTGTCGGTCGAGCCGCCGAGCACCACCGCGCCGCGATCGGCGAAGTCCTTCAGCTTCTTGTCGAACTCGACGATCTCGGTCGGGCACACGAAGGTGAAGTCCTTCGGGTACGTGTAGAGCACCACCCACTTTCCGGCGTGCTCCTTCAGCGAGACGTTCTTGAACTCCTTGCCCTTCTCGACGCTGACGCAGGCGACGACGTTGAACTCGGGGGCCTTCGAACCGGGGACCAGCATGTTGTTCTCTCTTTCGGTGTGGTGAAGCGGGAATGGGCTCAGCGTTTCTTCGAACTGCTCTTCCGGGGCCCGCCGAGCTTCCGGCCCCGCATGACGACCATGTACTCCGTGACGTCGTAGCCGCCGAGACGCGAGACGTCTCCGACGCGCACCGCGTCCCAGGGAATGTCTTCGATCTGATCCGTATCGACGTCGATGAAGTGGTGGTGCCGCTCGAGGTTGGGGTCGAACACCACGCGCCCCTCGGCGAGCACCAACTGGCGCAGCAGGCCCTTCTCCACGAAGAGGTTGAGCGTGTTGTAGACGGTCGCGCGCGAGAGCATCGGCACCAGCGACTGCACCTTCGCCAGCACCTGGTCGGCTGACGGGTGCTCCTCGGTCGCGAGCACGTACTCGGCGACCGCGAGGCGCTGCGCTGACGGCTGAATGCCAGCATCTTTGAGGCGCGCCGAGAGGGTTGGACTCATTTCGGAGTTAGACTTAATCCAGAGTTTGACGCGTGCAAGCCCAAATCGTCGCGCAACGCTGGCACGCCGCTGCTATCGATGCGGCACCTCGAACTTCACAGGAGCACTCCATGACGAAGACGAACAAGGCGCAGGCGACGGCAGTCAAACCAGTGGTCGACATCGGCATCGGCACCGCAGACCGCAAGGCCATCGCCGAGGGCCTCAACGCGCTGCTGGCCGACACCTACGCGCTGTACCAGAAGACCCACGCCTTCCATTGGAACGTCGAGGGCCCGATGTTCCAGACGCTGCACCTGATGTTCGAGGTCCACTACAACGAGCTGTGGACGGCGACGGACCTCATCGCCGAACGCATTCGTTCTCTCGGCTACCCGGTACGGGCGACGTACTCCGAGCTCGCGAAGCTGACCTCGATTCCCGAGTCGCCTGGCGTGCCCGAGGCGACCGACATGGTGCGGCTGCTCGTCGAAGGGCACCAGGCAGCGACGCGCACGGCGCGCAAGATCATCACGGTCGCCGAGCGCGCGGCCGATGCGTCGACGGTCGACCTGCTGACGCAGCGGCTGCAGACGCACGAGAAGACCGCGTGGATGCTGCGCAGCTTGCTGGCCTGAGGCCCTCGAGTCGGCGATACCTCGCGCGTGTTTCGACTCGAGAACGCCGTTCAGCGGTACGCGTGGGGCAGCCTCACGTCGATTCCAGCGCTGCTGGGCCTGCCCGCGTCGGGTGGCCCGCAGGCTGAGCTCTGGGTGGGCGCGCACCCGACGGCGCCGTCGAAGGTGAATGGGCGGTCGCTCGAGGCGCTCATCGCTGAAGCGCCGGGCCCGATGCTGGGAGCCCAGGTCGAGCAGCGCTTCGGCCCGCGGCTGCCGTTCCTGCTCAAGGTGCTCGCTGCTGCGAAGCCGTTGTCGCTCCAGGCGCACCCTTCTCTTCTTCAAGCGCAAGCGGGCTTCGCGAACGAAGAGGCGGCTGGTGTTCCGCGCATGGCCGCGCACCGCAACTACAGGGATCCGAACCACAAGCCCGAGCTCCTCTGCGCGTTGACGCCGTTCCGGGCGATGTGCGGGTTCCGCCGAGTCGACGAGACGAAGGCGTTGCTCGCGGGCCTCGGCGTGCCTGCGCTGGCCCCGTTCCTCGAGGCGCTCCAGCAGGGCGGCCTGAGCAGTCTCTTCGAGCGCGTCATGACGGTGCCTGCCGCAGACCGCGCGCCACTCGTCGCAGCCGTCGTCGCCGCCTGTGCGTCACGCCCGCCCGCGGGTTTCGCCGCCGAGTGCGCCAACGCCGTCGCGCTGGAGCAAGAGTACCCGGGCGACGTCGGCGTCATCGGCGCGCTGCTGCTCAACCTCGTCACGCTGAAGCCTGGTGAAGCCCTCGCGCTCGGCGCCGGCAACCTGCACGCGTACCTCGAAGGCACGGGCGTCGAGCTGATGGCGAACTCCGACAACGTGCTGCGTGGAGGCCTGACGCCCAAACACGTCGACGTGCCCGAGCTGCTGCGGGTGCTCGACTTCACCGATGGGCCGGTCACCATCGTCGTCCCGCGAGGGGCTCCCGAGGCCACCTACCCGACGCCGTTCCCCGACTTCCGGCTCTCACGCGTCGACGTCGGTGCTGCCTTCAGCCTGCCGCGCAACGGCCCCGACCTGCTGCTGTGTGTCGAGGGAGAGGTGCAGGTGAACGGGCTGGCGCTCGGCCGTGGACAGTCGGCGTTCGCGCCGTTCGACGAGGGTGCGCTCATGCTGTCGGGGCGAGGCGTCCTGTACCGTGCGACGGTCAACACATGAGGCTCGCGCACTTCTCCGACGTTCACGTCACGCATTTCCCGCTCTCGGGAGATTTTGCGCTCAAGCGCCTCGCGGCGGTCGCCAGCTACTCACTCGCAGGCCGCGGCAAACACTTCATCGGCAGCGACGCCCGCATCGCGGCGCTCCTCGCGCACGTCGACGCGCAGCAGGTCGACCACGCCATCTGCACTGGCGATCTCACCGGCGTCTCGACCGAGGCCGAGCTGGCGAAAGCCGCGGAGCTGTTCGGCCCACGCCTTCGTCAGCCCGAGCGCTTCACCGTCATTCCGGGCAACCACGATCGGTACGTCACCTCGGCGGCTGGCCTCTTCGAGAAGCACTTCGCCACCTTGTGTGAAGGCGCGTCCTTTCCCGCGGTGAAGCACCTGGCCTCCGGAGTCACGCTCGTGTTGCTCGACGCGGCGCGCCCGACCAGCCTCATCGACTCCTCGGGGCTCATCGGCGAAGCGCAGCGCTCGAAGGCGCTCTCGATTCTCAGCGACCCGTCATTGAAGAGCCGCTTCGTCATCGTCGCGCTGCACTACGGGCTGTTGCGCATGACGGGCCAGCGGGACTCGCGGCCGCACGGGCTGCGCGACGACGTCGAGCTGATGAACCTCGTCGATCGCGACGACGTGACGGTCGACCTCGTGCTGCACGGCCACCTGCACCGGCCCTTCACGATTCGCACGAAGCAGCGCCACATCGTCAATGCCGGCAGCGCGACCGACCTGCACATGCGCTGCGGGTACAACGTCTACGACATCGACGTCGCTGCACACCGCGTCGCCATCACCCGGCATCGGTGGAGCGTCGAGGCGGGCCGCTACGAAGCCGACCCCGGCCACGCGCTGAACGTCTCACTCGACACCCGCCCTTGAACTCGGGTGGTCCCCCGGCCGATTCTTGCCGAGTGACGGCGCACCACCTGCTCACGACGTCGTACTCCGAGAGCTGGGCGATCGAGCCACGCGCCGACGTGCCGTTCCCGCTCGTGCTGGAGCTGCTCTCGGCGCCCATCGCCCAGGTCACCCTCGAGCGCCTCACCACGTGGGTGAACGGGTACTCCCGTCGCGGCCCGCCCTGGCAAGACGTGCTCGAGGCCGAGCTCGACCCGTCACGGCTCACGGTGGTGCTGGAGCGCTTCGTCGGCATCACGTTCGCCGAACTGGTGCGCAACCTGAACAACGAGCGATGGGTGTTGCCGACGCCGACGTGGCTGCGCCTCGGGCTCGATCTGTTCGACGCCTTCGAGCGCTGCGGTGACGACGTGCTGAAAGAGCCGCCCTGCCCCACCGGCATCGGCTGGTCCCTTCGTGGGCAGCTGGTGCTGGCGCCGACGATGCTGAACGCGGTGCTCGCCACGGGCTTCGACGTGCCCGACCACGCGGTCCTCTTCTCTCCAGACCACGTGATGCGTCGGCCGCTCGATGAACGGTCGCTCGTCTTTCAGCTGGGCGTCGCGCTCGCGTGGCTGCTCACTGGCTGGCATCCGCTCGAGGCCGAGGTGGGCGGTCACGTGGGCGGGTTGCTCCGCGCCGAACGACCGCAGGCAGCTGGGTGGAAGCTCGGCGCTCCGGCCGCCGTCATCGACGTGCTCGAGCGCGCGATGTCGCAGGCGCCCGACGATCGTTTTCAGACGATGAACGCCTTTCGACGCGCGCTCGTCGACGCGGCTGGCTGCGCGCCTGTCTCGGCGATTGAGGCCTTCAGCGTGATGCAGGCCGCGACGCATCGCCTCGTCGACCGGCTCATCGAACACCTGTGGACGAAGGACACGCTGCTCCCCGCGACGTGGGATGGGCTGTGGCCGCACGGCATTCACCCGCTCGAGGGGTTGTCGGTGGTCGAGGACCGCTTGCTCGAGCACCGGGTCGATCGACGTACGTTCGTGCGCCGCGCCGAAATCGGCCACTCGCTGCGCCCGTGGAGAACGCCTCCCGAACGCGCCGAAGACGAGACGGCGTTCCGATGGGCTGATCAGAACCGCTGGTGGGCCGACGCCGCTGCGCCACGGCTTCCCTGGCGCGTCGGCTGAGGTTTTCCGTCACGGTTCGATCGCGCCCGAAGCAGCGATTGTCGCGCCATGCTGCTGATGGGCATGGCCAGGCTCCGGTGCAGTTCGTGAATGTGCGCTGCAGGCTCGCGTCACACGCCACGTGCGCGTCCTCGCCGCCATCGTCCTGCTGAGCTCGGCCAGTGTCTTCGCAGAGTCGCTCTGGCAACCCCAACGCACCTCGGTCGGCATCGGCGTCGGTGGCCGGTGGACGAAGGCCGTCGAGCTCGGCGGCAGCGGGCGCGCGATGGCCGTGAGCGGCGCCGGACCTGCGGTGAACCTCTCGGGCAGCTTCGGCTGGTCTCGCGGCGCGTTGCGGCTCGGAGGCATGGGCAGCTACGAGCTGATGATCTCTCCCGAGCACGATCTCGACGTGCTCGCCGCTGGCCCGCTGCTCCCGATGACCCAGAGTTCGTTGAACGTGAGCACCGCGCACTTCTTCAGCCTCGGCCCCTTCGTGGGAGCGCAGACTACCGGCAGCGAGCTGATCGCCTTCGCCGACCTCGCGGTGTTGGTCGACCTGATGGCAGTTGAAATCGAAGACCACGGCACCAGGCTGGGTCTTCGCTTCGTGCCGACGGCGCGCGCCGGCGTCAGCGTGGACATGGGCTTCGCGAGCTTCGAGCTGTGGCTGTACGGGAGCGCGCTCGTCACGCCGCGCGTCGGGTTCTGCGTCGCGTTCGGCTTCTGAGTGTCAGAGTTGCGCCAAGCGAGGCGTCCCGCACCGACGACCCCTCACCTGGAGCCTCTCGTCATGAAGCGCAAGCTCGCCTCTGCCGTGCGTGTCACCGCCGTCACGCCGATCCCCAACGCCGATCGCATCGAGCTCGCGCGCGTCGCGGGATGGCAGTGCGTCGTGAAGAAGGGCGAGGTGCGCCCGGGTGAGCTCGCGGTGTACTTCGAGATCGACGCGGTGCCGGCCGACGCCGAGCGCTTCTCGTGGCTGTGGCAGCCGAAGCAGGCCACCGCGCCGGTTCCGCGACCGGCGTCGTTTCGTATTCGCACCATGACGCTCCGAGGCTGTCTGTCGCAGGGCCTGTTGATGCCGGTGTCGACGCTCGGCCTGACCGACGTGAGCGAAGGCGACGATCTCACCGAGCGGCTCGGCGTGACGAAGTACGAGCCGCCGCCGCCGTCGGGCATGGGCGAGTGGAGAGGTCCGTTCCCCGGCATCGTGCCGAAGACCGACGAGCAGCGGGTGCAGTCGGCGCCTGGCGTGCTCGACGAGCTCCGCGGCAAGCCCTTCGTCGCCACCGTGAAGATGGACGGCACCAGCGCCACCTTCGTGATGGTCGACGGCGAGCTGCACGTCTGCGGGCGCAACCACTCCATTCTCGAAGGCGAGAACCTGTACTGGTTCGTCGCGAAGAAGCGTCGCATCGGCGACGTGCTCTCGCGGCATCCCCAGCTCGCGATTCAGGGCGAGGTGGTCGGGCCGGGCATTCAGAAGAACCCGGTCGGGTCGAAGGAGAAGGACCTCTTCGTCTTCAACGTCTACGACGTGCGTGAAGGGCGTCACTTCGGCGACACCGAGCTGCGGTCGTTCTGCGACGTCAACGGCCTCGAGTGCGTGCCCATCGCGATGCAGGGCGAGTCGTTCGACGAGACGCTGGAGTCGCTCCTCGCGAAGGCCGAGGGCCGCTACCCGGGCACCGACAACCAGCGTGAGGGCATCGTGATTCGTCCGCGCGAGGCGATGCGCTCCGAGGTGCTCGCCGGGCGGCTGTCGTTCAAGGCCATCTCGAACGCCTACCTGCTCGACGAGCGCGACTGACGGTTCACCAGCCCGCGGAGGAGAAGCTCACTTCTTCTTCTTCGCGGGCTTCTCGTACCGCACGGTCACCTTCGTGGTGATGCCGCCGCGCACCCACCAGTCGGCCTCGACCTCCATGTGTCGCGGGGCGCAGGCCTTCACGAGATCGTCGAGCACGCGGTTGGTGACGGCTTCGTGGAAGGCGCCTTCGTCGCGGAAGCTCCAGATGTACATCTTCAGGCTCTTGAGCTCGACGCAGAGCTGGTCGGGCACGTAGCGGATCTTGAAGTGCGCGAAGTCGGGCTGACCGGTGAGCGGGCAGAGGCAGGTGAACTCGGGGCAGTCGAAGAGAATGTCGTAGTCCCTGACCGGCGCCGGGTTCTTGAACGTCTCGAGGTTCTTGCTGGGCTTTGAAGGCATGGGCGGCCCTTACAGAAAAAAGCCGCTACCATCACCTGCGTGAGTGATGAGGTTCAGAGGGCAGTTGCCGCGCTCCGAGAAGGTGGGCTCATCGGGCTGCCGACCGAGACAGTCTACGGGCTGGGCGCCGACGCGTCGAACGAGCTGGCCGTGCGGCGAATCTTCGCCGTCAAAGGCCGCCCCTCGAATCACCCGCTCATCGTGCACGTCGCGAGCCTCGAGGTCGCCCGTCACTGGGCCCACTCGTGGCCGAACGAGGCCGAGATTCTGGCGAACGCGTTCTGGCCCGGGCCGTTGACGCTCATCGTGGAGCGCAGCGCGCTGGCGAGTGATGCAGTGACGGGTGGGCAGGACACGGTCGGGCTGCGGGTGCCGGACCACCCGCTCGCGCTCGAGGTGCTCACGCTCTTCGGTGGTGGCGTCGCGGCGCCGTCGGCCAACCGGTTCGGGCGCGTCAGCCCGACGACGGCGAAGCACGTTCGAGATGAGCTCGGCGGTGACGTCGAGCTGGTGCTCGATGGTGGCGCATGCCGGGTCGGCGTGGAGTCGACCATCGTCGACGTGAGCGGCGCCTCGCCGAGGGTGTTGCGGCCCGGTGGCGTGCCGAAAGAGGCGGTGGAGCGTTCGCTCGGCCGTGATGTTCCACTCGCCACCGCCGTCAGCGACGTGCGTGCGCCCGGGCTGCTCGAGTCGCACTACGCGCCGCGCGCCGGGTTGTGGCTGGTGACCGCGTCGGAGCTGCCGGGAGAGCTCGCCAGGCGCCTGGCGACGGGCGTGAAGGTCGCGGTGGTCGCGCCGTCGGACGTCACGGTGCCTGAGGGCGTCGTCCGGTTCCAGGTGCCGCTCGACGACGCTGGCTACGCGCGCGCGCTGTACGCGACCCTCCGAGAGGTCGACGAGCGGGGCCTCGATGTCGTGCTGGCGGTGCCGCCTCCTGAGTCGGGCGTCGGGCTCGCGGTCGTCGACCGACTGCGCAGAGCGAGCGCGCCCCGAGGCCGTTGAGCATCTGCCGGGCGCCCGACGGCGGGGACGACGCTCGGTCGTAGCCTGGATCGATCGACACGCGCGGGGGAGCGCGCCCGCGGCGCCGTCAGCTCACCGGCAGAGCTCGACCACCAGCTTGCGGAACCACGCGTGACCCTCGTCGTGGCGGTGCCGTTCATGCCACGCCTGCTGAAGATTGAAGCCGTGGGTCGGAAACGGAATCGGGCGGGTCACCAGCCCCCACGGCTTCGCGTGGACCGCGATAATTCGGTCGGGAAGCACGGCCCCCAGGTCGCTCTGCGCGATGAGTGACGGCACCACCGCGAAGGTCGGCACGTGGGCCACCAGGTTCCGTCGGTGCCCCAGACGCTCCAGCGCTTCGTCGATGGGGTTGCCCGGCTTGCCCTCAGGAGAGAGCGCGATCTGCGGAATCGAGAGGTACCGCTCGAGCGTCAGCGGCTTGCGGGCCATCGGGTGTCCAGCGCGCAGCACGAACGAGAGCTGCTCGTCGAACAGCTTCGTCCACACGACGGCCTGGCCCATGGGCCTCGCCGGCGCCCACAAGAAGTCCCACGTGCCCGAGGCGAGCGCGGCTTCGGCGTCGGGCACGGTCTGAACGATGCGAACGGTGACCGACGGCGCGTCGATGGCGAGCCGGTGGAGCAGCGGCCGCATCAACACCGAGGCGCTGTAGTCGCTGGTGCCGACGACGAAGGTGCGCCGCGTGGTGGCGGGTTCGAAGCCGGCGCCGGTGGAGAGCAAATCGTCGAGGCGGGTCAGCAGCGTCTCGAGCTCGGGCTGCAGCTCCATCGCCCTCGGCGTCGGCACCAGGCTGCGGCCATCGCGCACGAAGAGCGGGTCGTGCAACGCCGACCGGAGCCGTCCGAGCGCGCGTGACACGGCCGGCTGCGACAGGCGCATGCGGTCCGCCGTCGCCGTCACGCTGCCGGTCGCGAGCAGGTGCCGGAAGGTGGTGAGCAGGTTGAGGTCGGCAACTTCATGCGTCTGATGCATCTTCATGACTCGTTTCATGCATTGGACACATAGCTCTCCAGCCGACACAGTGCATCCCGAAGTCACCACCCCACACCGAAGGAACACCCCATGTTCGCCATCGCAGGAGTCTCAGGTCACACCGGCGCCGTCGTCGCCGACACGCTGCTCTCGAAGGGCCAGAAGGTTCGCGTCATCGTCCGCTCCGCCGAGAAGGGCGCGGTCTGGCAGAAGAAGGGCGCAGAGGTCGCCATCGCCGACCTCGGAGACGTCGCCGCGCTCACCAGGGCGCTCACCGGAGTGACGGGCGCCTATCTGCTCTCGCCGCCCAACTTCGCCGCGGCCGACTTCATCGCCGACCGCACGGCGCTCATCGGCAACATGGCGAAGGCCATCACCGCGTCGGGCCTCAAGAACCTCGTCTTCCTCTCGTCGGTCGCGGCGCAGCACCCCGCCGGCACCGGGCCCATCGTCACCGCGCACCGCGCCGAGCAGGCGTTCGGCAAGCTCGCGCCGTCGGTCACCTTCATTCGTGCCTCGTACTTCCTCGAGAACTACGGCTCGGTCATTCCCGTCGCAAAGGCGCAAGGCGTGCTGCCGAACTTCGGCCCCGTCGACGTGAAGTTCCCGCAGGTCTGCACGAAGGACATCGGCGAGGCCGTCGTTCAGGCGCTCCTGAAGCCGGCCGACGGCATGCGCGTCGTCGAGCTCGCCGGCAAGGAAGACTGGTCGGTGCAGGACGTGGCCGCCGCGTTGAGCTCGTTGTTGGGCAAGCCGGTGCAGGCTGTCGCCGCTCCGGTCGAAGCCGCGAAAGCGGGCCTGATGCAGAACGGCGTGCCCGAGAGCATGGCGACGCTCTACGCCGAGATGTACGCGGGCATGGGCAAGGGGCTCATCATGTTCGAGAAGCCGGGCTCGCTCACGCGTGGCACCACGGCGCTCGTCGACGCCTTGCGCCCGCTGGTGTGACGAAGTCCCCGCTGGAGCCGGCCGACGGACGACCGGCTTCAGCCCAGGGTTTTGAGCTCGGCGTGCAGGGTGAGCAACGCGGTACGCGTGCGGGTCTTCACGGTGCCGAGCGGAAGGCCGGTCTTCGCGGCGATCTCGCTCTGCGACAGGCCCTCGTCCCAGGCGAGCTCCAACAACGTGCGCTGCTCGACCGGCAGCTGCGCGACCCGCTGGCGAACGACGTGACGGGCACGCGCGGCGTCGATGACGTCGTCGGGCCCGCGAGTGGGCTCCGAGATGTCGCGGCGCTCCACGTCGAGCGTGCGCTCCGAGGTGCCGCGCGAGCGCAGCCGGTCGATGGCGCGGCTCTTCGCGATGGTGACGAGCCACGCAGCGAGGTTGGCCCGCTCGGGCTGGTACTGGGCCGCACGACGCCACGCCTCGAGGAAGGTCTCTTGCACCAGCTCCTCGGCCTCGGCGCGGTCGCGCACCAGGCGCACGATGACGGCGAAGACGACCGAGCCATGGGCCGCGTAGATGTCGGCCAGGGCGCTGCGATCGCCCCGCGCGAGGCGGTCGGAGAGCGCACGTTCGTCGACCTCGCTCACGCGTCCTCCCCGAGCTGAACGACGGACGCACAGAGGCAGGCGGGCCCAGCGACGGCGGTGAAGCTGTGAGACGTGCCCGCCTCGCGCACGTCGAGGTCACCGCGCCAGAACTCCTGACCGCTCTGGTCGTCGCGGTACCCACCCTCGAGCACCAGCACCTGCTCGCGGGCAGCGTGGCGATGCATCGGCAGCTGCGCCCCGGGCTCGAGGCGCAGCACCACCGTCATGAAGCCGTCCCACTTCGGGCCCGCCTCGACCGGCAACAGCTGCAGGCCCTCACCGGGTCCGGGGCCCCATGCAGAGGCGTCATCGAAGCAATCGACCAGCGCCTGCGCCTTCTCGGGCGAGACGTCGAAGTGCGCCGCGAGCGCTGGCACGAGGTGGCTGAAGCGCAGGCCTCCCTGCAGCTCGGCCTCGAGCTTCTTCCAGACCGACGGGAGCGCCTTCTGGCTCGCCGTCACCACCGCCATCGAAGCCTCGAGCTCCTTCAGCTTCGCGACGAGGGCGGGCGTGCTCGCGAGGGCGGCGTCGACCTCGGCGCGCTCCGCGGTGGAGAGGGTGCCGAGCGCGTACTCGGCGAGCAGGCCCATGATGTCGTCGTGTTCAGCCATGCGGGGTCCTCCGCAGCATGGCTCAGTTCAGCGCGTTTGGCTGCGCCAGGCTGAACTGGCCGATGACGGCGTCGAACATCGTCTTGTCCTCGCGCTCCATCTGGTAGCTGCCGCGCATCGTGCCGAAGGGCGTCCTCAGCATCGCCCAGCTCGTGTATTCGAAGCTCTGGCCTGGCTCGAGGCGCGGCTGCTTGCCGATGACGCCGGGGCCCTTCACCTCTTCGACGTGACCGGTCGCGTCGGTGATGAACCACTCGCGGGTGCGCAGGGTCGCGACGCGGGTGCCCTCGTTCGAGATGGTGATGGTGTACGTGAAGGCCCACTGCTCGGCCTCGACGGAGGAGCGCTCGGGCCAGAACGCCGCCTTCACGCGAACCCGAATGCCGTCAGTGATGGTGTCGGACATGGTGTGGTTACTCCGGAGGCGTGGCAGGCGCGACCGGGTCGCCCGGCTCTAGCGTCGGTGGCGGTTTGATCAACACCGACAGGCCGATGGAGCCGGCCAGGGTGCCCGCGATGACACCCAGCGAGATGAGGATGAGCGCCGTCTCGTGCTGGGCGACGAAGCCGTGGAAGGCGGTCTCGACGATGAGCTTGATGCCGACGAACGCGAGGATGATGCCCAGCCCCGTCTTCAGGTACCGGAACTTGTCCATCAAGGACGACACCAGGAAGAACAACGAGCGCAGGCCGAGAATGGCGCAGGCGTTCGAGCTGAAGACGATGAACGGGTCCTGGCTGATGCTGAGCACGGCGGGAATGGAGTCGAGCGCGAACAGCAGGTCTGTGGACTCGACGACGAGGAGCACGAGGAAGAGCGGCGTGAAGTGGAAGCGGCCGTCCTGACGGGTGGTGAAGTGGTTGTCCTCGGTGTTCTGCGCCGACACCGGCAACACGCGCCGCGCCCACTTCAAGACGGCGAGGTTCTCGGGGTCGACCGCTTCCTCATCGCCTTTGCTGAAGAGCAGCTTCCACGCCGTGAAGAGCAGGAACGCGCCGAAGATGTACAGCACCCAGGTGAAGCGCGAGACGAGTGACGCGCCGAGGAAGATGAGGGTGCCGCGCAGGACGAACGCGCCGACGATGCCCCAGTACAGCAGGCGGTGCTGCGCGATGTTCGAGACCTTGAAGTACGAGAAAACGATGATGAAGACGAAGAGGTTGTCGACCGAGAGCGCGTACTCGATGACGTAGGCGGTGAGGAACGGGCCCGCGGCCTTGCTTCCACCCAGCCAGTACAGAACGCCAGCAAAGGCCAGGGACAGCGCGACCCACACGCCCGTCCAGAAGGCGGCCTTGCGCGGGGTGACTTCTTTCCCGCCCGACACGCGCATGTCGATGACGACGACCGTCACCACGCCGACGAGAAACGCTATCCACAGCTGAGGTGTTCCCAAGGCCACCTGTCCTTACGCCAGAACTTCGAGCCTGCATCGCGACAAAGACGGCCGGCGACAAGCCCGAATGCGGGCCATGAAACGCCACTTGGCGGTTGCGCAGCGACGACAGGGCTCCGCCGAGCCGCCCTTGCGCGGTTCCACTCCGAGAGCAAGCTGAGGGCATGAACGCCACGCTCCTGTCGATGTTGCTCGCGGCCGCCCCTGATGCCGGCGCCCTCTCGAAGCTTGCTGCGGCCGATGCCGGCGTCGCGGCACCGCTGCCTCCACGGCCCGTCGCGAACGAGTCGGTCTCGAACGCCGAGCTGGAGCGGCTGCGCAAACGCATCACCGAGCTCGAAGCCCGCGCCACGGAGCTGGAGCGTCAGGCGAAGCAGCTCGACGCGCTCACGAAGAAGCTCGACCAGACCAATGATGATCTCGCGGCCTTCAAGAAGGAAGTGAACGGGCGCGAAGACGCCCGCCGCGAATCGGAGCGCCGCGTCGTCGAGCAGAAGCAGCGCTTCGAGGCCGTGTCGCGAAGCCTGGTGACGGTCGACCAGCAGCTCTCGACTGGCGCCACTGCGAACGTGAACGAAGCCCTGCGCGCCGCCGAGGCGACGTACACCGGCACCGCGCTCCAGTACGTTCAGTCCGCGCGCGCCTCGATGGCCAACGGAGACCTCGCCACCGCGAGGAAGTACCTGCTCCTGGCAGTGCTCGAAGCGCAGGCGGCCCGCCCGTGACGGCTAGCCCAGGACGAGCACGGCGCGCGCAGCGACCTCGTTCACGCGCTTCGTGAGCGGCTCGAGGCGCACGACGTCGTCGATGAAGGACAAACCCACTGCAGGCGGCTTTCGGCCGACAGCCTCGGCCATCGCGGCGAGGGCCCACGCACCGGCCTCCATGCCATCGGAGCAGCTGACGGTTCGCGTGAAGACCTTCTCGCTCTTCTCTGCCCTCGCCACCATCTGCACCGACGACGACACCGAGCGCAGCAGGAAGCGCCGCAGCAGCGTGAAGTACACCTCGAGCAGCGTGCGGAACCACGACTTCGCGAGCAGCGCGGCAGGCAGCATCGTAAACGCCGTGACGAGGAAGCCGGGCTTCGGCGCGAAGAAGGTCTCGACGTTCGTGGCGCCCGTGCTGACCGGGAGCATCTCGGCTTCAGCCAGCGAGGCACGCAAGGTCGGTCGCAACGTGCCCGAGAAGTCGATGGTCGGGCCGCGCGAGAGGCCGTGCTCGACGCGTTTTCCATCGACTGTCTTCACCGTCGGCCGCTTCGTGCCGTCGACCATCAACGCGATGGTGCCTTTGCCTGCGCCCGAGAATGGGCTCGAGGCCACGGCCCACGTCAACGAGCAGCCGGCGCCCGCAGCCTCGGCGACATCACGCGCCATCAGGTTGCTGACGCCGGTGAAGATGCCTGCGCCCAGCACCACGCGGCCCGGGCCCTTCGCGGTGCGATGCGCGTCGACGAGCCGCCGAATCGTCTCGGCGTCCGACGTGCCCTCGAGCAACGTCTTGCCCGACTCGAGACACCACGCCGCCAGCGCGTCAGGCCGGCTGCGCGTGCCGTCGGAGAGATCGACCACCACGTCGGCCGCGGCGAGCGCGGAGAACGTCTCGGGCACACCGACGTCGACGACGAGCGGGCCGCGCCGACTGGCGACTTCGACCTGCACGTCGGGAAAACGCCGCAGCGCCTCGACCGTCTTCGCGCCGAGGAACCCTGAGCCACCGATGACGACGACCTTCATTCGCGCCTCCAATGCCACGGAATAGTCATCGAGCCGCAACACACTCCACTCGTGTTCGACGATGAGGGCCGCGCGGAGCGCCACGCCTCAACCGCTCGCAGTGACTCGAGAATCGTCGCCCGAATGACGACCTCGTGACGCGCCCGACGCACGGCCTCGCGTTTCGAACCCGTAGGCACTCGATTGGAACGGGGGCGGTTACCAAGGGATGACGAGCGCTGCTTATTGAAGCGGCATGTCCTCTCCGCGCTTCGAGCAGTCATCCTCACCCTTCCGGCACGAGCTCACCCGCCGCGTCGACGCGTACTTCGCCGAGCGCACGGTCGGGCGGCACGCCGATGCGCGGACGTGGGCCGTCGGGCTCGCCACGCTCGCCATCACCGCAGCAGGCTGGGCGACGCTCGTCTTCCTCGCGCCGGTCTGGTGGCTCGCGATTCCACTCTCTCTCTTCACCGGCTTCGCGATGGCGCAGGTGGGCTTCAACGTCGGTCACGACGCGATTCACGGCTCACTGTCACCACGGCGGTGGGTGAACGCCCTCTTCGCCCGCAGCTTCGACGTCATGGGCGCGAGCTCTCGCATGTGGGCCTGGGCGCACAACTCGGTTCATCACACGTTCACCAACGTGCCCGGCACCGACCACGACCTCGAGCCGGCAGGCCTGCTGCACCTCTACAAGAAGCCCAACGCGCCGTGGATGCTGCGGTTCCAGCACCTGTACGCGTGGCCGCTCTACGCGCTCACGATGGTGTCGTGGGTCTTCATCAAGGACTTCGTACAGCTGCAGGATCGCGGCGCGGTCACCACGCGGCGTGACGTCATCAACGTGGTCGGCGGCAAGCTCCTGCACGCGACGGTGTGGCTCGCGCTGCCGCTGGCGCTGAGCCCGTTCCTCTGGTGGCAGGTGCTCATCGGCTATGCGCTGGTGATGATGGCGGCGGGCTTCACGGCGGCGGTCGTCTTCCAGCTCGCCCACGTCGTCGAGGGTCCCTCGTTTCCGACGCCCGACGCGACCAACACGCTGCACGACGACTTCTTCGTTCACCAGCTGAAGACGACCGCCAACTTCGCGCCGCGCAACGCGCTCTCGACGGCGCTCACGGGAGGCCTCAACCACCAGGTCGAGCACCATCTCTTTCCGCGAGTCAGTCATGCGCACTACCCGGCGCTGTCCTTCATCGTCGAGGCCTGCGCGAAGGAGTTCGGCGTGCCGTACCACGTGAACCCGACGTTCCTCTCGGCGCTGGCCTCACACGCGCGAACGCTCAAGCGCATCGGCCACGCGGCGGGCGAATCACCCGTGGTGTCACCCGCCATCGGGTGAGCGATGCTGCGTGCCACCATGGGCGCGCGACGAGCACGACGAACGAAGGGGCCGCTCCCCGAGCGGCTCAAGCCGCGCAAGGTGCCGCTGCAGTCACGCAGCCGCGCGCTCGTCGATGCCATCATCGAGGCGGGCGAGCGGTTGTTGGCCGAGCGTGGGTGGGAAGCGCTGACGCTGCAGGACGTCGCGACGCTCGCCGGCGTCTCTCCCGGGAGCCTCTACCAGTACTTCCCCGACAAGGCGGCGCTGGTCGCGGAGATCACCGAGCGCCAATCACAGCGCGAGCTCGCTTTTCACCTCGAGCGCTTCGCGACGTTGACGCCCGAGACGTCGCTCGAAGACGCGCTGCGGCTGATGGTGACGGCCATCGTCGATTTTCAGAAGGCCGAGGGCCCGCTGATGCGCGCGACGTTGAGCGCGCTCCAGCACCTGGGCCGCTACGAAGAGCTGGCAGACCGGGCGCGGCAGGCGGCGAAGGTGCTCGAGGGCGTGTTGGAGCTTCACCGCCATCGCCTCGCGCTGCCTGACGTGGCGCTCGCGACCCACGTTCTGGCGAACGCGATTCACAGCCTGACGCACGATGGGGTGCTGCCGAGGCCGGCGACGCTCGACGACGAGACGCTGCTGCGAGAGCTCGACCGGTTGATGCTCGGCTACCTGCTGCCGTGAAAAGAGAAAGGGCCCGTCGTTTCCGACGAGCCCTTCTTGAAGCCGTTCCGTGAGGAACGAATCAGTCCTGCTTGAGGTGCTTGCTCACGAGCTTGGTCATTTCGAACATGTTGACCTGCTTCTTGCCGCCGAAGACCGGCTTGAGCTTGTCGTCAGCGTTGATGTTGCGGCGGTTCTTCTCGTCCTGCAGCTTGTTCTTCTTGATGTACGCCCACAGCTTGCTGGTGACTTCCGTGCGCTTCATCTGCTTGTTGCTACCAAGCACGAGGGCCAGTTCGGCCGACGGAGTCACAGGCGGCATTTCGGGCGGCTTACGCTTCGAGGCAGGCTTCTTTGCAGCGGTCTTCTTGGCGGCCATGTTCGTTGTCTCCTCCCCTCAGGGGGACGTTGTCGGTTCCAAGTGAGAGAGAACCGGGCGCACGAGGTAGCACGAGCAACGAGGGAAAACAGCCCCTCGTTCACTTTTTTCGAGGGAGAGTCCCACGCATGCGCGTGCTCATCACCGGTGCGAACGGCTTTCTGGGCTCCTGGCTGGCCTCGTTTCTCGCGGAGCGCAGGCACGAGGTGCGGTGTCTGGTGAGAGAGGGAAGTGACCGTTCGGCCCTCTCGCATCCCGACGTGCGCGTGGTGCCCGGAGACGTGACGCAGCCAGCCACGCTCGCGCCCGCGCTCGAAGGTGTCGACGTCTGTTACCACCTGGCTGGAATCCGCCGAGGCACCACGCGAGACGACTTCATGGCGGTGAACGCCGAGGGCACGCGGCTGGTGGCTGAGGCGATGGTGCAGGCGAAGGCGAGGCGGCTGGTGCTGTGTGGCTCGCTCGCGGCGTCGGGGCCGTCGCTCGCAGGCCAGCCGCGCCGCGAGGAGGACCCGTTCTCTCCAGAGGAGTGGTACGGCGAATCGAAGGCCGAAGCCGAGCGGCTGCTCTTCACCTTCGGGGACCGGCTCGAGGTGACGAGCTGCCGCCCCGCGCGCATCGTGGGGCCGGGCGACCACGAGAACCTGCAGTTCTTCAAGCTGGTGAAGAAGGGCATCATTCTTCGCCTGCTGGGGCCTGAGCGCCGCATCTCGTTCATCGACGTGGAGGACGTCGTCGAGCAGCTCGTCTTGCAGGGCGAGCGGCCCGAGGCGGTAGGCGAGGCCTTCTTCTGCTCGTCGGCGCAGACCGAGAGCGTCGAGTCGTTGATGACGTACATCGCCGAGGTGTTGGCCGTGCAGGCGCGCGTGGTGCCACTGCCCGAGTCCGTGCTGCGCGGTGCAGGAGCGCTGGCCGACGTCGCGTCGAAAGTGTCGGGAAAGAAGCTGCCGCTCAACCGCAAGCTGGCGAAGCAGCTGCTCGCGCCGGGGTGGACGTGCTCCACCGAGAAGGCGACGCGGTTGCTGGGCTTCACGGCGAAGCGGAGCGTTCGGGAGTCGGTGCAGCGCTCGGGCGTCTGGTACCGCGAGCACGGCTGGTTGTGACGCCCGCCCTGCCCTGCTAGTCGCCGCTCCATGAAGCACGAGCACCACGCCGCTCCGGCGCCCGACACGACGGCCAAGCCCGGCAAGGCCGCCTTCTTCGACGTCGACGGCACCCTCATCAGCACCAACGTCGTGCACGCGTACGGCTACTACGCGATGAACGAGGGCAGCTATTCGGGCATCGTGAAGCGCACGCTGCAGACGGTGGTGAACCTGCCTGTGTTCGGCGCGCTCAACCTCATCGACCGCAAAATCTTCAACGAGTACTTCTACCGCCAGTACGCGGGCCTCACCGAAGACCGGCTGATGACGCTGAACCAGAACCTCTTCGACGACATCATCAAGCCCGCCATCTTCCCGCGCGCACAGGACCTCATCGACCAGGCGCGCCGCGCCGGCTGCACCATCGTGCTCGTCACGGGCGCGCTCGACTTCACGATGCGGCCGCTCGCCAAACACCTGGGCGCCGACGACCTCATCGCGAACCGCATGCAGTTCGTCGGAGGCAAGGCGACCGGCAAGGTGATTCCGCCCATCATCGAGGGCGCGAACAAGGCCGACGTCATTCGGCAGTACTGCGAGACGCACACCATCTCGTTGATGAAGAGCTACGCGTACAGCGACTCGGCGAGTGACTACGCGATGCTGACGGTGGTGGGCCGACCGACGGCGGTGAACCCCGACCTGCGGTTGCGGGCAATCGCGCGCAGCTACAACTGGCCCGTGCTCGACCTGCGGTGACGCTCAGCCCAGGCGCACGAAGTAGACGCTCTGGCCTCCGACGACGAGGAAGATCGTGCGCAGGCGGCTCGCGTAGAAGAACTTGGTGTGCACGCCGCCTCCGCCAGTGCCGATGGAGGTGACAGGCACCACGCCCGTCACCGGCAGCAGGTCCATGTCCCACGTCGTCGTCGTGTTGGGTGTCACGCGAAACACCTTCTGCGCGCCCTCGGCCCCGCCGTTGTAGAAATAGAAACAGTCGGCATCGGCGTCGTAGACGAGCGTCGTGCCGAGGAAGCCCATCGCGCTGGCTTGAAAGTCCGACCACGCGGTCGACGGGTTGAACGTCACCACCTGCTTCGTCCACGTGGCGGCGTCGACGACGGTCGAGTTGACGGCGCCACCGACGCTCCAGTTGTCACCTGACGAGAGGTGGAAGATGCGGTTGCGCCGCGAGTCGTATGCGTGGCCCGCTCTCGCGATGGTGCCAGTGCCCGTCACGGGCCCACCCGACCACCGCATCGTCATCGGGTCGAGCCGGCCGCGGCTGTCGTTGCCGAGCGACATGAGCTCGCCGTTCATCAGGAACGTCACGCGATCGGTGTGGTTCGGGTACGTCATCGCCGGGTCCCACTGGTTGGTGACGGGGTCGAAGCCATCAGTCACCGGGTGGTCGTAGGCGCCCGAGCCGAAGAAGCGGCCGCCCAGCAGCATGTAGCGCTGCCGCTGCGGCACCCACCAGTTGTACCAATACGTGTGTCTGGGCGCGGGAGTGCCGTCGGCGAAGTACGGCAACGTGCCTCTCGTGTCCCACCCGGTCGCGTTCGAAGCGGCCGTGCGTTGCACCCAGGCTGGCGTCTCGACGTCGAGCCGAATGCTCATGACGCGGTTGTTGGTGAGGTTGCCGCCATGGCCTCCGTTCGCGCCCGACCAGGCCTCGAGGCCCGTCGAGTCACCACGCCACGCGAGGCCGCCGTAGTCGCGCACCTCGTTCGGCGCGACGGTGTTGGCGACCTGCCGCCATTCCCGCAGCGGAGCATTCCGCAGGTACGCGGGCACGACGAGATCGCTGACGTCGATGGTGAGCGGAGCGCCAGCCTTCGTGAGCGCCGGGGCGATGGTGAAGTCGACGGTTCGGCCCATTCCCGCGGCCACCCACGTCGCCTCGACGGTCGCGCGCGTCTGCCCGACGTCGATGGAGCTCGTCTGCGACGACAGCGCTCCCGAATCGCTGGCGGCCCAGGTGATGACGTACGTGCGGTCAGCGGGCGCGTTCAGCAGAACCCGAAGTTGCGTTGGCGTGGCGGTCGTCGCGGTGCGCGCGCCGAAGAGGGTCGCGACCGTGGGGATCAGCCCGGCGTCGACGTCGCCTCCACCCGCGCTGCCGCCGCTCGCCGAGCCACCGGCCACCGCACCACCCGCAGCGCCGCCTGCCTCGCCACCGCCAGCGGCGACACCGGCGTCGTCCTTCAGCGACGCAGACCCAAGACAGCCGGCGCCACCGCACACCATCACCAGCACCATCGGCCGCACACACATCGGCGGAGCGTACGCCACGACGGGCTGAGCGCCTCGGAGCCGTCGAACCGGGCTCCCGAGTGTGGGCTTGACGGGGTGGCCCCTGACGGCCAAAAGCCCCCGCACCGATGCGCCCTTTGAAGACCCTCAAGAAGCTCTACGACGACGAGAGTCACATCATCATCACCGAGAAGGGCAGCCCGCCCCGGGTGATGTTCTACGGCGAAGATCTCTGGGTCGAAGACCTGCCCGTCGGCACCCGCGTCATCTGCCCGCGCCCGCCGCTCGAAGGCGTGCCGAACGTGAAGGCGGCCGTCCGCTACGCGCTCAACCACCCCGAGGGCATGGACCCGCTCCACGCGCTGCTCAAGCCCGGCATGAAGGTGACGATCGCGCTCGACGACATCTCGTTGCCGCTGCCGCCGATGAAGACGCCCGACGTGCGCCAGACGGTGCTCGAGATCGTGCTCGAGCTGCTGGCGGACTCCGGCGTCGACGACGTGCACCTCATCATCGCCAACGCCCTGCACCGGCGCATGACGGACGCCGAGATGAAGCGCATGGTCGGCCAGACCATCTTCGACGAGTTCTTCCCCGACCGGTATTACAACCACGACGCGGAAGACCCTGACGGCATCGTCGAGCTCGAGCGCACCAGCCACAACGAGGTCGTCGCCATCAACCGGCGCGCCGCCGAGTCCGACCTCGTCATCTACGTGAACATCAACCTCGTCCCGATGGACGGCGGCCACAAGTCGGTGGGCACGGGCCTGACGAACTACGAGTCGCTGCGCGCGCACCACAACGCGCAGACCATTCGCGACACCGAGTCGTACATGGAGCCCTCACGCTCCAAGCTGCACCGTTCGACGGAGCGCATTGGCCGCGTCATCGACGAGAACGTGAAGGTCTTCCACATCGAGACGACCATCAACAACCGCATGTTCGAAGAGCCGGTCGGCTTCCTGATGAAGAAGGAAGAGGACTTCAGCGAGTTCGATCGGCTCAAGCTCCAGGCGTTCAAGTACGGCCTGTCGAAGATGCCGCGCGCGATGAAGCGGAAGATGTTCTTCAACATCGCGGCGCCGTACGACGTGACCGGCGTCTTCGCCGGCGCGACCGAGCCCACACACGTCAAGACGCTCGAGATGTCGTGGAAGCAGTACTCGGTGCCGGTGAACGGGCAGAGCGACATCGTCATCTTCGGCATGCCGTACGTGTCGCCGTACAACGTCAACTCCATCTTGAACCCGCTGCTCGTGCAGGTGATGGCGCTCGGCTACCTCTTCAACCTGAACCGCGGCGTGCCGCTGGTGAAGAAGGGCGGCGTCATCATCTTCACGCACCCCTGCTACGACGAGTTCGACCCGGAGCATCACGCGCCGTACATCGAGTTCTTCAACCGGCTGCTGCCCGAGACGCGCGACGCGGTGAAGCTCGAGCACAAGTACGAGCGGGAATTCGCGAAGAATCCCTCCTACGTGCACCTCTACCGCAAGGGGCACTCGTACCACGGCGCTCACCCCTTCTACATGTGGTACTGGGGCGAGAACGGGCGGCAGCACGTCGGCAAGGTCATCGCCGCGGGCGCCGACAACAACCACGTGCCGGCCATCATGGGCTGGGACCGCACCGACACGCTCAGCGAGGCCATCGAAGAGGCGCGCGGCTTCATGGGGCGCAGCGCGAGCATCAGCTTCGTGAAGATTCCGCCGATTCTGCAGACCGACGTGCGCATCTGAGGCGTTTCGCGGGCTTCGGCATCCTGCGAAAAACCGCGCCGGCCGTGTCCACTTCTGGTTCGCTCATTCATCAATGAGGTCCACGGGCATCTGGCCCACGAACTGGAGACACCTTGCCCAAGTACCTCGTCGTCATGAAGTCGGAGTCCCGGCCGAAGTCGTCACAGGCTGGCGCTGGGCCTTCACCCGAACAGATGCAGCAGATGTTCGCGGCGTACAAGGCGTGGATGGCCCAGTACAAAGATCAGATCGTCGACATGGGCGACAAGCTGCTGCCGGGTGGGCGCGTCCTCACGATGAGTGCTTCTGGTCTGTCGGACGGCCCCTTCGTCGAGGCGAAAGAGATCATCGGCGGCTTCATGATCATCTCCGCGAAGGACGAGGCTGGCGCGGTCGAGGTCGTGCGCGCGTGCCCTGCGGTGCAGATGCCCGGGGCGGTGCTCGAGATCCGCGAGATGGCCGGCGCGAAGATGTGAGCCTCGAGCCCTCGTCGAGTGAGCTCGTCGAGCATTTCTTCCGTCACGAGTATGGGCGCCTCGTGGCCACGCTCGTGCGCCGCGTGGGGCTGCAGCACCTCGAGCTCGTCGAAGACTCAGTTCAGGCGTCGTTGGCGACGGCGCTGACGGCTTGGACGACGAACGGGACGCCGAGAGAGCCCGGAGCGTGGCTCTTCCAGGTGGCTTTGCGCAACGTGCTCGCCACGCTTCGTGCGACCACGAGGCACGCCGCGCTCGATGGCTCGGTCTCAGCGCAGGAGCCGCTCGAGCCTTCCCCGGCCACCTTCGAGTCGGAGGTCTCAGACGAGCTGTTGCGCATGATGTTCGTCTGTTGCCACGAGGACATCGCCGACGAGTCGCGGCTGGTGTTCGCACTCAAGACGCTGTGTGGCTTCAGCACGTCTGAGATCGCCGCTCGGCTGTTCACCTCGGAAACGAACGTTCAGAAGCGGCTGCAGCGCGCGAGGGAACGGCTCCGCCACCTACCGAACGCATTCGAAGCCCAGTCGCTCGAGGCGTTGGCCGAGCGGTTGCCGAGCGTTCACGGCGTCATCTACGTGCTCTTCAACGAGGGGTACCTGTCAACCAACGCCGAGTACGCCATTCGTGCCGAGCTCTGCGCCGAGGCGATTCGATTGGCGACGGTGCTCGCCAGACACTCCGTCGGCGCGGCCCCTTCGACCTTCGCGCTGCTGGCGTTGATGCATCTGCACTCGGCCCGGTTGGGCGCTCGCCAGGACGCGACGGGCGGGCTGTTGCTGCTCGAAGAACAAGATCGCGCGTCGTGGGACACGCACCATCTTCAGCTCGGGGCGACCTGGCTCGCGCAAGCGGCTCGGGGCGAGACCGTCACCCGGTTCCACGCCGAGGCCGGCATCGCCGCCGAACACTGTTTTGCGCCCTCATTCGAGGGAACGAACTGGGCTGCCATTGCCTCGCTCTACGCCACGCTCGAGCGCATCGATCCGTCGCCCCTGCACACCTTGAATCGAGCGGTCGCCGTCGCGCAGCTCGAGGGGCCGGCCGTGGGGCTGGCGATGCTGGAGGCCGTCGTTCCGCCTCCATGGCTCGCGCGACACTTCTTGTGGGACGCAGTGCGGGCCGACCTGGCCCTGCGCGCGGGGAAGGTCGAGCTCGGCCAGCTCCATCGAGAACGCGCGCTGGCGAGCGCTCCGTCAGACGCGATTCGAACCGCGTTGGGGCGTCGGCTGGGCGTCGACCCCGGTTCTCTCCGGACACACGAAGGCCCCGGCGGGAGTCGAAGCTCCGTGCCGAGGCCTTGGGGTGAAACAGGAAGTAGAACGTCTTAGCGGCGGCTGAGCATCGTCTTGCCGCGCGCCTGAACGACCGCGCCGCCCGGCACCTTCGCCGTCATCGCCGGCGCCATCGCGCGCAGCTCGAACACGCGCATGTCGGGGTACGGCATGTACTTGAAGATGGGAACGTTCAGCGGCGCGTCGGGCAGAATCTTGCCGACGTTGATGGGGCGCGGGGGCGACTTCGAGGCCATCAGCAGGCCCATCGAGATGGCGAGCAGCACCGCCGCCAGGGCGATTCCGACCGCGCGAACCCGCTTGTCGTCCATCATCGTCTCGAACCGGTCAGTGAACGTGTCCATGGGGCTGGGCTCTCTGCGAGCGCCACGCCAACCGATCAGACTCGTTGAGGTCTCCTCGATCCGCAGGCTTGGTGACGCGCTGCATGGACCTGGAGCAGACAGTGGAACATCGGCGCGTGGCGAAACTGGAGTTTCGCTGTCTCACGTTCAGCCGATTTACAGCCGCTGCGCGTCACTCTCACACCTTGAGAAGGCCTACTTCAGGCGCTCCAACGCGACCTGCGCCGCCCAGAACCCGCACATGCCGTGCACGCCCGGCCCCGGAGGCGCCGACGCAGAACACAGCAGCACCTTCTCGTTCGGCGTGACGTACGGGAGCCCGAAGGTCGGCCGGAAGAACACCTGGGTCCCTTCGACGGCGCCGGCCGAGATGTCTCCGCCCAGGTAGCTCGCGTTGGTGGCCTCGAAGTCGGCGGGCGTCTTGGTGTGGCGCGCGATGACGTGCTTCTGAAAGCCGGGAGCAAAACGCTCCAGCTGGGCCTCGATGCGCTCGGTCATGTCGACGGTCGAGCCGTTGGGCACGTGGCAGTACGCCCAGAGCGTGTGCTTCCCGGCAGGCGCACGGCTGGCATCGAACGGTGACTGCTGCGCGACGAGCACGTACGGCCTGTCTGCGACCCGGCCAGCTGACGGCGCGGCTTCCGACTCGGTGAGCTCTTCGATGGTGCCGCAGACGTGCAGACACGAGGAGCGCGCGGCGTCCTTCGAGGTCCACGGCATCGGCGCGTCGAGTGCGTAGTCGAGCTTGAAGACGCCGGGCCCGCGCTTGAAGCCCTGCTCGATGCGACGGCGGTACGACGACGGGAGTGCGTCGCCACACACGCGGCTCATCACGTGCGCGTGCGTGTCGAAGAGGACGAGGCGATGGGGAGGCAGCTCCTCGAGCCGAGAGACGGGAACGTTCGCCTCCAGCTCTCCGCCGGCCTCACGAAGCATCGCCACCAGCGCGTCGACCAGCTTCTGCGAGCCGCCTTCGATGAACGGCCAGCCCACCGCGTGGCCCGTCATCGCGAGGATGAGGCCGAACGCATTGGTGAGCGGCGTCGTCAGCGGTGAGAACGAATGCGCCGCGCAGCCGCCGAGGAGCGCCTTGGTGCGAGGGTGCTGGAACTGCGACTCCACGAAGTCGACGTTGCTCTCGAGCGCAGCGAGCCCGAAGCGCGCGGCGAGGAACGGCGCCTTGAGCGGAGGCTTCGTCAGCGGGTTGAAGATGAGGTCTTTCAAGTCGTGAAAGCCGTCGACCAGCGGCTTCATGAGGCGAAGGTACGGGCCTTCATCGGGACCGAGCCGCGCGGCCGTGGCTTCGACGCTGCGCTCGAGCACCGCCGCGTCACCGTTGGCGAGCGGGTTCACCAGTGGGAAATCGGAGTGGATGAAGCGCACGCCATGTTTCTGGAGCGGCAGGGACGAGAAGAATGGAGACGCCGCCGCGAGCGGGTGAATCGCAGAGCAGATGTCGTGCACGTAGCCCGGCCCGGTCAGCGCCATCGAGCGCGCGCCGCCACCGAACGTCGACTGACCTTCGAGCACCTTCACCGAGCGCCCGGCCTTCGCCAACACCAATGCTGCCGCGAGACCGTTCGGCCCTGAGCCCACCACCACTGCGTCGTACGTCTTCACGTCGCCTCCGCCCGTCCAATGCCGACCTTCGCTGCTTCACGCCAGAACCCTGGGAAGCTCTTGGCGACGGCGTCGGTTCCCCGCACGGGAATCGTGACACCCAGGAGCGCGCCAGCCACCGTCGCGGCCATGACGAGCCGATGATCGTCGCGGCCATCGAAGGTGCCTCCTCGCGGGGTCGACGGAGGCGTCACCGTGAGGCGCTCTCCATCGATCGTTGCAACACCACCGACGAGACGAACGAGCGTCACCAGCGCGTCGAGTCGATCGCTCTCTTTGAGCCGGAGCACCCCACAGCGCACGAACGTCGACGGGGCAGGCGAAACCAACGCCATCGCGACGAGCGCGGGCACCGCATCGGGACACACCGAGGCGTCGACGTCGAGACCTCGGCTGAGCGCTCCTGTCACGGTCGTCAGGCCATCGCGGGTGTCGAGCTTCAGGCCGCTTGCCTCGAGGTGCTTCGCGAACTCACGGTCGGGATGCGCGGCAGCGAAGTCGACGTGACGAACTGCGACGCCGAACTTCCACGCGAGCGGCAGCAGGTACGTCAGCGAAGACCAGTCACCGGGGAGCTCGTTGGGACGTGGCGCTTCACGCCAGCCAGTCACGGTGACTCGGTTCTCGCCTTCAACGACCTCGAACCCGAAGCGCCGCATACACGCGACCGTGAGCGCCACGTAGCCAGCGCTGGTCGCCGCTCCGTCGATCTCGACTGACACCGGCGACGTGCCTTCACGAACGAGTCGAGCAGCGCCGAGCAGCAGGCTCGAGGTGAACTGGCTCGACTCGACACCCGACACACGGAACGGGCCGATGAAGTGTCGCGCTCCGCTCTCGAGGGTCAGCGGCCAGAGGGTCTCGCCATGACGAATCGTGACGCCGAGCGAGCGGCGCAGTGACTCGAGCAGCGCTTCATGTGGACGTTCGGCCAACCGCGCCGTGCCGAAGAATCGCCACGAGGTGTTCGGCTTCAGCGCGGCCTGCGTGACGAGGAAGCGAAACGGCGCTCCGGCGTCGAGGCAGTCGAGCTCGCCCGACACGCCACGCAGCGTCTGGAGTCCCTTCGACACCACGTCGACGTCACGCGGGCGATCGACCACCGGTGGCAGCAGTCGCTCGTGCGAGCCTTCACACACCTCTGCCAACACCAGCGCGCGGTGGGCATCGGACTTCGACACCGGCGGCGTCAGCGACTCAGGCACGCCCGCTCCACGGCCCCTTCCACAACCGCTGCCACACACTCGCGTCGACGTTCGCGACCCGCCAGCGACCGAGGTCTTCGAGCAGCACCATGCGCAGCGCCTTCGCGGAGCTCTTCTTGTCTGCAGCCAGGAGCGTCGCGACCTTCGCGAGCTTCGTCTTCGAGACGAGCTTCGCGAGCTCTGTGCGTGCACGCGGCCGATTCGGGAGCGCGACCTCGACGGCCTCGGACACGCCACGTGGCGTCACGCCGGTCGCGACGCCGACGTCGAGCGCGCAGAGCATGCCGAGCCCGACCGCGTCTCCGTGAGGGAGCGTGTAGCCACTGAGGCTCTCGAGCACGTGACCGAAGGTGTGACCGAAGTTGAGGACGACGCGCACGTCTTTGCGCTCGAAGGGGTCGGTCCGCACCACGGCTTCTTTCAGGCCACGCGCTTCACGGAGCAGCGCCGCATCACTCGGCGTGCGCAGGCTCCAGCGTCGAAACGTTCCGCCGTCGAGGGTGGCGACCATCTTCCACGCCTCCAGCCGGCCTTCGCGCCGCTGCGCCTCGGTCAACGTCTCGAAGAACTCCGGGCACAGCCACGTCTCGGCAGCGCCGTGAAACACGCCCAGCGCGTTCTTCACGGTGCCGACGTTCACCGCGCCTTTGCCACCGATGGAGCTGTCCACCCCGGCGAGCAGCGTCGTGGGCACGTGGATGAGCCGGACGCCGCGTTTGTGCAGGTGCGCGATGACACCGACGACGTCACCGATGGTGCCTCCGCCAAGCGCGACGAAGGTGGCCGAGCGAGAGACGTCGTGGAGCGACCGCGCGACCCGCTCGAGCGTGCCGAGCGACTTGATCGCCTCACCCGCCGCCAGCGGCACCACACGAACCTTCGACAGCGCCTTGCGGGCTTTGGGGTGAAGGCGAAGGACCTTTCGATCGGCGAACACCACGCTGTCGGCAGGCAACGTCTTCGCGAGCGCGTCGAACGCACCAGTCCGTTCACGTGCAGGAGCCAGCGAGCCAGGGAGCGAATCAGTCATGAGCGGTGCGGCCTCGCGAGAAAGGACAACCAGAGATCAGCGAGCACCATCGACGTCATCGCCTCGATGACGGGAACGGCGCGGGGAAGAATGCAGGGGTCGTGACGGCCGGCCTTCGCGTGGTCGGTCAACGTCGCGGGCGGTTTGAAGAGCACACGGGCGAGCACCGGCTCTCCGTTCGCGAGGCCGCCCTGAATGCCGCCGTAGACGTCGCTCGGCGTTCCATCGTCGCGTCGCGCGTGGAACTGCGTGCCTGGCAACGTCAGCCGCGCCTCGAGATCGGGTGGGCCCCAGACGACGCCAGTCACCGCTCCAACGCCCCCGAACGCATCAGCCAGCCGCGCCTTCAGCTTCCCGAAGACAGGCTCGCCGAGGCCGAGCGGAGCGCCGTCGATGCGCACGGTGATGGCACCGCCGAGACTGTCTCCTGCGGCCTTCGCCTCGAGGATTCGTGCTTCGATCTGCGGGGCGATCGCAGCATCCGGACAGCGCGTGACGTGCGCATCGACGTGGGCACGCGTGAGCGTTTCGCTCGGGAGGGGCGCGAAGAACGGACCGACCTGCGAGACCCACGCGACGACCCGCAGCGACGGCACCTCGCGCAGCAACAGCGCGTCAGCGACCGCTCCACCGATGACCCGGCACAACGTCTCACGGCCGCTGGTGCGCCCACCGCCGCGTGGATCGCGGTGCTGAAACCGCTCCCGCCAGACACGATCGGCGTGGCCCGGCCGGTCTTCCTTCTTCAGCGCCTCGTAGTCCTGGCTGCGCTGGTCCTGGTTGCGAACGATCGCCGCGATAGGCGTGCCGAGCGTCTTGTCTTCGTAGATGCCCGAGAGCAGCTCGACCTGATCCGCTTCGTTGCGTGCAGTCGTGACGTTCGACTGACCGGGCCGACGGCGATCGAGCGCTGCCTGCACGAGCGATCGGGTCAGCGACACGCCCGCTGGACAGCCATCGATGACCGCGCCCATCGCAGGCCCATGGCTCTCGCCGAACGTGGTGACGCGGAAGAGCGAGCCGAAGGTGTTCATGTCGAGGACTCCCACAGCGCGCGTTGCCGGCGGGCCTGCGCGATGAACCACCGTGGCCCGAGTCGCAGCGGCGTTCCACCGAGTTGTTGAACGCGGGCAGCGATGGTCCTGGCCGGTGCTCCGTAGGCGATGACGGCGACGAGCGCGTGTTCGAAGCGCAGCGCTGCGGGAGCGTCCACCGAGGCGGGCCAGGTCCACACCACGGCGCCCTGGATGACGTCGCCGATCGACGCGCGTTGGACGACGGTGAGCGTGACGCCCAGTTGCTCCGCAGCCTCACGAAGCGCGCCCGTGACGCCTCCATCACCCAGCACGGTGACGAGTCGGGTCCCGGCGCGTTGGGTCAACGCCGAGAGGGTCGCTGCGGCACCTTCGCGGTCGGTGTTCGCCGAGCTCCAGCCAGTCTCTTCGCGAACCAGCGTGTTCACCGCATCTCGATTCGCATTGGTCGAGCGCGCCACGGCCTTCTTGAACGGGTTGGTGACTGCGAAGCCCCGATAGTGCGGCCGGAGCGCGGCGAGCAGCGGGCCCATGTCCACCTCCGGAGGGAGCTCGATTCGATCGAACGGCTGCACGTGAAGACGTGGACTGCGGGAGTGGCCGAGCGGTGAGCCGAGAATACCAAGCCGCTGCGTCGAGCCATCGTGGCGCGCGTGTCGAGACGAACGAACGGCGTCGTCGAGCAGCCGCTGGCCGGGAGCCGCGCTCCACGTGGCGTCCAACGCGAGGTAGTCGAGCGTGTTCGACTCGGCGAGCACGGCGCGAAAGGGCAACGCCAGCGGACCGGTCGCGAGCACCGTCACTCGGTCTCCCAACACGTTGCGGAGCGCTGCCTTCGTCTCGAGTAGTCGACTGGCGTCACGCAGCGAGCCCAGCGGCTCGACGTGTTTCACCTGTACGTCAGGCGGAGTTCCCGCCCAATGCGCGAGGACCTCGCTCGTGCTCATTGGCGTGGGCGCGTGGTGCGAGCGCAACGAGCCGTCATTGGCATCGAGCACGGCGGCGCGACGTCTCCATGACTCCGGCGCACGCAGACCTCGCTCCGCGATCAGCACGGGCAGCGGCACCGCGTCGAGATCGACCTCGAGCGACGTGAGATCAGTGCGCACCTCGAGCAGGTCGGCGCCGCGCTCCATGGCCTTCGTCGCAAACGACACCGCGTCCACGCGCGGCGGCAACGTGACGACGCGGCGCGCACGACTCGGCCGGCGTATAGCGAGGGCGAGGTCGACGAACGAGACGGTCTTTGCCTGCTGGTGCTTCGCCTCCCGCTCCGCCCAGATGACTTCGAGTTCCTGCTGCAGCGACAGCTCGGGCCTCAATCGTGGACGCGAGGTATCGGCAGTGAGCCGCTCGGCGAACGTCTCCCACGTCACCGGCACCAGCACGGTGAGCCGGTCGCGCAAGAGGTCTGCGTGCAGCGAGAGGAACCCACCACCCACCGCGACGACGGCGCCCGCGGGCAGCGAGGCGAACACCTCACGCTCGGCCGCGCGGAACGACGCGACGTCGGCCTCGAACCACGAGCGCAGCGAGCGCCCTGCCCTTCGCTCGAGCTCGACGTCGAGATCGATGGCCGGTCGATTGAGCGCCGCGGCGACGAACGGCAGTACCGTCGACTTCCCGGCCCCTCGATGCCCGGCGAGCACGACGGTCACCCCACGAGGCAGCCCTTCGGTCTGCTCAGAGGCGCGTCGTCCGAACTCCGCTGCGAGGCCGTCGCGAAGTCGAGGGTCGAGGTGGCGGAACAGGTCCACGAGGCGTCCTCATAACCCCGGTGTGGCGCCCTCACCGTGACGAATCGACCCGTTCAGTCCGGGACGAGGTTCAGTGGCAGAAACATCGTGGTGGGTTGTGGGCGATCGCCAAGCCCGCCCACCACCGTGATGGCTGCCTCGAAGCCGTACCGCGAGTAGAACGCCACCGCTTCGGGCTTTGCGTCGACGACGACTCCCACGCTCTCAGCCATGCGCTTGCCCAGCATCAGCGAGTGCTTGAGCAGCGCGGCGCCCACGCCTTTGCCCTGCGCACGCGAGTCGACGGCGAGCCGCGCAATGCGGAGCGCCGGCAGCGGATACGCGGGGAGCCCCTTGCGACGCGCGACCGGCAGCCCGGCAATCTCGAGCTCAGCAGCAGCGACCGTGACGAAGCCACGAATCGCGCCGCTCTCGAGGGCGACGTACGTCGTGCCGATGTGATGGCGAAACTGATTCTGTCCCGCGAAGCGCAGGAAGAAGCGATCGAGGTCGATGTTGCCCGAACGAAAGTCCGAACGGTCGTCGTCAGGGGCCAGCCGTCGGAGTTCGATGGGTCACCGCTTCTTGAAGAGCGCCTTCAAGGCCTTCGTCGGCTTCCCGGGCTTCGCGAGCCGTTCGACGATTCGTTCACCGCTCTGGCGAGTCACCACGATTCTCGTCGGAATGATCACGTCAGCAGGGAGCTCACGGAGCGCGCGGAGGTGGTGGCGCAGCGCCTGCTCGACGAGAAACCCCTGCTTCAGCCCGTGCGCCTCGGCGTACTCATCGAGTTCTCGTTTGGTCGAAGCATCGACGTGAGCTGAGATCTGGGTCTGGGTCGTCATAGGAGGCTCTACCAAAAGATATCTCGTTCAGCCGCGCGCTGCCACCCAGCCTGGGCACCGTTCGGGCATTGCTCGACGAATGTCGCGCTCCCGCGCGGTCGCACGGAATAGGCTTCGGCCATGTCACGCGTCTCCGGCTTCAGCTTCCTGGTCGCCTTCTCCTTCGGCCTCGCCTGCAGCATGCCCCCACCAGTGACGCCGAAGCCGGGAGACGCCTGCTCGCAAGAGAACGTCGGAGCCTGCGAGACGCCGACCCGGTTGCTCGCCTGCCAGAGCCAGAAATGGGTCGTCGTGAGCGACTGCAAGGGCGCCGAAGGGTGCCGGCGCACGGGAGACACGGTCGACTGCGACACGCGCGGCAACGGCGTGGGCGATCGGTGCAGCACGCCTGGCCGCGTCCGCTGCGACCCTGATGGCGGGGTTCAGATTCTGCGGTGCAACCCCGACAGCGGCGCGCTCGTCGTCGAGTTCTCGTGCCCCGCCAACCCCACCCAGTCGCGGTGCGTGATCGGCGACGCCGGCCTCACCTGCGAGTGACGTCAGGCCAGCAGCGTCTGCCACTCGTCGTTCGTCGCGACCAGCTGCCCACCGAGCGCTGAGACGATGTCGGGGTGGGCCTCCGCGCCACGTCCACCGATGACGAAGACCGAGCCTTCTCCCCGCTCGAGCATCAGCTCGCTCAGCGTCTCTTTGAAAGCCTCGGAGCCTTCGTCGTTCACGCAGCTCAACGCCACCACCTGGGGCTGAACGACCCGGACGACCCGCGCGAGGTGCTCGGCCGGCGTCCTCGCGCCGAGGAAGGTGACGCGCCACCCGGCGTAGCGGAACTTGAGCGCGGCCCCGAGCAGCCCGAGCTCGTGATCGTCTTTCGGAAAACACGCGCACACCACGTGGCGCTTCGAGCGCCGCGGCGCCTGATGAATCATCGTCAGCACGCGCTGACGAATGGCCTGGGTGACGAGGTGCTCCTCGGCGACGGTGAGCGTGCCCTGGTGCCATCGCTCTCCAACCTCACGCTGGAGCGGGGCGAGCACCTCGTCCCAGAACGAGACGGGCGGCATCGACGCCATGCCTTCATCCAACAGGTTCTCGACGGCCTGTTGATCGAGCCGCTCGGCCGCGACGAGGATCTCCTGCCGCCACCTGTCGGGCTGACCGGCCTTCGGAGAACGGGCAAACGCGCGCTCCGGCTTCTCGAGCTGCTCCTTCACGTCGCGCTTGATGCTCGGCAGCAGCTTCACGGCCTCGGCGATGCTGACGCCCTCGGCGGTGAGCTGCTTGAGACGCCGGAGCACCGTGATGTCGGACTCGGTGTACGCGCGGTAGCCAGACGGCGTGCGCTTCGGCTTGAGCACGCCATAGCGGCGCTCCCAGGCACGAATGAGGCCTTCTGAAACGCCGCTCATCTCTGAGGCGATGTTGATTCGGTAGGTGCGGTCCATCACGGCTGCGCCGCGTGCTGAGGCGGCTCCTCGGGGGTGGTGGCGGCGGGCAGGCGACGCACGGTGTCCCAGCGCTCCTGCACGCTGCTCTTGCCTCGCAGGCGCAGCGTGAAGCCTTCGGTCGAGCGCGCGGCCATCACGCGCTCATAGACGGTCTGCAGCCCCTGGGCGTACGTCGACAGATCGCCCGGCTCGTGCGGCGTGCCGACCTCGATGAGCACGTCGGGGTGTTCATGCTCGAGGAACGCGTAGCGGATCGCGATGGGCACGCTCAGCTTCTTCGAGGAGCGCGCCAGGACCTCGACGCCACGCGAGAGTGGACCGAGCGGCCCCTGCCCTGCGCGAATTTCGCCCTGCGGGAAGATGACGACACACGCGTTGGGTCGCGCGAGCACCGACTTCGCGTACCGCAACGTCTCGACGGCCGAGCGCGGGTCTCCCCGGCGAATGCTGAAGGCGCCGATGCGCGTGTGGAAGCGGTACTTCGCGAGGTTCTCTTCATCCATCACCGCGTACACGTCCCAGGCGGCGAGCTTCGCCAGCTGGTGGGTAATGAAGCCGTCCCAGAAGCTGGAGTGGTTCAGGTACGCGACGAGCCCGTTGGACGACGACGGCAACGTGCCGCGCACCCACAGCCCACGGAACGCGCTCTTCACCTTCCGTTGGATGTACCAGTCGATGACCGAGGCGAAGACGCCTCCTTTGGCGTCGCGGATCATCCGGCCTCCCCGCGAGCGACGAGCGCTTCCATGCGGCCGCCGGCCTTGAGCGAGAACTGACGCCCGCGCCACTCGACGGTGTTTCCCTGCTTGAGCGCGTTGAGCCAGCAGACCAGCAGCATCAGCTCGGCGAGCAACCACTCGAAGCGCAGCCCGCCGCGATCGTCCTGACGGTTGGCGAGCGTGATTCGGAGGCCGACGAGCGCACACAAGGCCACCGCAGCTTGTGGCGTGGCGACGATCGACGCGAGCACCATCAGCACCGGCGTCGGCGCGAACAGGAGCGGCACCGTGGGGAACAACGCAGGCCGGTGCGCGCGAAGCACCTGCATCCACCGGGTGAAGCGGTCGACGACGGGCGCGAGGGCCACGTGGTCGGTCTGAGGAACGTTGGCCGTCGCCTTCGCGAGCGTGACCGGCAGACCCTTCTCGTGCAGCACGTGCGAGAGCTCGAGGTCTTCGCCGATGCAGTCCTTCAGCTTCACCAACTCGGTCACGGCGACGGGAGACAACGCGATGGCCTTGCCGCAGATGGCGCGGGCGCCGGCGCTCATCACGTCGATGACCTCGAATGCGTGGTGCGACTGCACCAGCAGGCCTCGCACGGCGCGCCCTCCGAGCGAGCGGGAGACGGTGGGCCGCGGCGCTGCCGACGAGAGCGCGGCGCCATCTCTGAGCTCGTCGACCAGAGAGCCGATGAGCGCGGCGTCGACTCGAACGTCGGCGTCGACACAGAGCACCACCTGGTCGCTGGTCGCCGTCATCGCGTCGGGCCGCTCTTCCATCGAGGGCTCGTCGTCCCGCGAGCCGGAGCGCTCGGCCTGCAGCGTCGACAGGGCATACGCGAGGTGCCCCACCTTACGGTTGCGAGAGAGCGGGTCTGACGCGAGCCAGCGCACGTTCGCCGAGGTGAGGCGGGGCCGGAACGGAGAGACGACGACGTGCGTGAGCGTGCCCGGGTAGTCGATGGGCGCCGCGAGGTTCTCGAGCTCGCGAGCGGTCGGCGAATCGACGGGGCGAATCAACAGCACGTGCGGACGGCGACGGTTGCGTGACGTCGACTCGGCCCGGCGCGCGCGCCAGAGGCGGAACAAGGCCACGGCGGTGAAGCACGAGGCGATGGTCGCCCAGACTGTGACGAGCTCGCTCATCGAGCACCTTCCTTCGCGTAGCGGGTCCTGAAGTTCGCCATCCACCGGATGGTGGGGCTGTGGAAGCGCTCGAAGTCGGCGACCTCACCGATGGCCTGCGCTTCGTCGCTCTGCGCCTCGAGGCGCGCGTAGAACGGAGATGACTCGAGCAGCGCGGGTGCGCCACCGACACCGAGGTTCGTCGGCACCCGAAGGCCCCAGCCGGTGCGCGTGCTCGGCAGGTCACCGGTGAGGGCGCGGCTCGCGGTGACGTCGTGCGCAGACGCCGTGACGTCGATGGCCGGGCTGCCGCCCCACGGTTGGTAGTGAATCGCGGTGCGGTCGGCGTGGTGGGTGCGCGTCCACTCCCAGCCCGCGAGGTCGCTGCCGAGCGCGACGTCGCCATGGTTGCCGTCGTGGTAGCCGCGGCCCGTCACGTCGATGCCCTGTGTCGGGACGGTGACGCGGGCTTCACCGCGCGCGCAGATGGGGCGCCAGTGATGCGAGAGCCCGTCGACGAGGCGGAGCTCTTCACCGAGCGGCGCCTGCGGCGTGAAGCGCACGGTGGCTTCGGTCGGCGAGCCCCACGGCGTCGTCCGGTCTTTCACCACCATCGTCATCGCGCCGTCTTCGTACTGGAGCGACGAGTTCCCGATGCGCAGCGTGCGGCCACCGTCATCGACCGACACGGCCTGGTACTCGGTCAACACCCACAACGAGCGCACGCCCTTCTCGTAGAGCGCGAAGTTCACCGCGGCGTGTTCTCGCGGCAGGCCGCCCTTCTTCAGCGACGCGGAGTAGCGGGCCGAGAAGATGCTGCCGATCATGAAGATGAAGACGGCGCTCACGTCGCCCGCCGTGACGTCGGCGTAGTACCAGCGGTAGGCCCCGCTCTTCGTCGGCAGCTCGACGCGGTTCATGAACGGCCTCCGAGGTGCGCAGTGGTGAGGCCCGCGGCGAAACGGCCAGACAGCATCACGAGCGGAACCCCGCCACCCGGGTGCGTACCGCCACCGGCGAAGAACACGCCAGGGTCAGTGCCGCGCATCGCCGGTCTGTTGAAGGGACCGAACTTTCCGTGCGGCAGGTAGCCGTAGATGGAGCCGCGCGGCGCGCCCTTGTTCGCCAGGTCGACGGGCGTGCGCTCGGCCACCAGCGACAGCGGCACGTCACGGAGCTCGGGAACCATCGCCGAGAGCCGCGCACGGAGCTGCGCCTCGAGCGTGCGCGCGTGGCCTTGCCAGGCGGCCTCTTCGCCAAGGCGGAAGGGAGGCACGTTCACCATCACGTACAGCCCGCTCTTGCCCTCGGGCGCCATCGTCGCGTCGGTCGCGGCGGGGTGGCAGAGGTGAACCGTCAGCTCCTCGGCGAGGCGGCCGGCCGCGAGCTCCGCGAACTCCTTCTCGTAGTCGGCGGCGAAGAGAATCGTGTGGTGCGGCAACGAGAGCCGCTTCGGCGCTTCGAACATCGCGACGTAGCCAGACATGGTGAGTGGATCGGCGCTGCGGTGCTGCAGCTCCAGCGGGTCGGCGTTCACCACGACCGCGTCGAACTCCCGCTCTCCCACCACGAAGCCGGAGCCGCGCTTCTCGTGGCGCACCTTCACGCCCAGCTCGATGCCGACACCGTTGCGCCGCGCGGCCGCCTCGAGCCCACGCACGAGTCCCTGCAGGCCACCGATGACGTGGTGCACGCCGAAGGCCCGCTCGATGTGCGCGATCATCGCGAAGGCCGCGTTCGCTTCGTACGGAGACGCGCCGGCGTAGGTCGCGAAGCGGTTGACGAACTGGCGCAGGTGCGGGCCGCGGAAGTGCCGCTTGCCGAGCGCGTCGAGGGTCGAGAGCTTGAGGCCGGTGAAGAGTGTGCCCAGCCCGTTGCGGGCCGCGCGCGTCATGAAGCCCATCATCGTCTCGTACGGCGCCTCGAGGTACGGCTGTCCTGCGGCGCGGTACACGTTCTCGGCGTCGGCGAAGAAGGCGCGCAGGCCCTTGCCGTCAGCCGCGTTCAACGCGGCGGCGCTCTCCGCTGCCCGGTCGAGGTCTTCCCAGCACGAAAACTCGCGGCCGTCGGCGTACCGGTAGTGGGTCTGCAGCGGCAGGCGCTCGAGGCGCGGCATCAGGTCTTCGGCGCCGAGCTCGGCGAACGTCGCGCGCACCGTGTCGGGCATCGTCATCACGGTCGGGCCAGTGTCGAAGACGAGCCCGTTCACCGTCACGGTGCCGGCCTTGCCGCCGAGCGAGTCGGTCGCTTCGAAGAGCGTCACGTCGAAGCCGGTGCGCGCGAGCACGCCGGCGGCCGTGAGGCCTCCGATGCCACCGCCGATGACCGCGACGCGCTGGGGCTTCATGCGCCGCTCAGCTGAGGAATGGTGATGGAGCCCGCGGGACCGATGGCGCGAGGCGCTGGCGTGAGCAGCACGGACAGCGCGCGCCCCACCTTGCCCGACGTCGGCACGTGCGCCCGCTGGGAGAAGACGTCGAGCTGCTGCGCTTCGATGGCCTCGAGGATACCGCCGTAGATGGTGCCCATCAGGCGCACCACCGACTGACTGCCGAAGCCACGCAGGTCGGGCACGCCGAACAACGAGCGCTGGTAGTACGCGCGCGCGCGGGCGATCTGAAACTGCATGAAGTGCGTCCACGCCTCGGTGGGAGCAGCGTCGCCGCGCGACCAGGCCCCGAGCTCCGACTCGCGAATTCCGAACGCGGCGAGCTCGTCGGCGGCGAGGTAGATGCGGCCGCGCTGCAGGTCTTCCTTCACGTCGCGCAGGATGTTGGTCAGCTGCATCGCGACGCCCAGGTCGGCCGCGAACGGCAGGCAGCGATCGTCGGCATGGCCCAACACCGGCGTCATCATCTCGCCGACCACGCCCGCGACGCGGTAGCAGTACAGGTGCAGCTCGTCGAAGCTCGCGTAGCGCGACTTCGTCAGGTCCATCTCCATGCCTGAGATGAGCTCCTGAAACGGCCGCTCGGGAATGCCGTAGCGCAGCACCGTGTCGCGGAACGCGGCGACCTCGGACTCGTGCCAGGGCAGCGACTTCCAGACGGTCGAGGTCTCCCTCCCATAGAGCGACGAGACAGCGGCGCGGGCGAGCGAGAGGCGCTCCGACAGTTGCGCGGGCAGCTCCACGGGCGCGGCGATCGAGCCATCACCCTGGTTGTCACCGTCGACGAGGTCGTCGAGCCGGCGGCAGAACGCATAGAGCGCGAACGCGCCCCGGCGACGCGCGCCGAACAGGGCCATGCTCGAGAAGAAGAACGACTTCGCGTGAAACCGCGTCAACGCCTTCGCGCGCTCGTAGCCCTGCGCGACCAGGCCAGAGGCCGTCGGCGAGAGCGCGAGCGCGTCGGTCATGACAGCGCCTCACGTGCAGCGGCGAGCGTCGGTCCGTCGGAGCTCGCCGTGGAGCGCGTCGACTTCGAAGCCGGCGACACCGAAACGCGCTGGCCGATGGCCTTCACGCAGAGGTCGGCCGAGATCATCACCGTCGGCACGCCGGTGCCGGGCTGCACCGAGGCGCCGCAATAGAAGAGGTTCTCGATGCGGTCGTCCCACACCTTCGGGCGGAAGGGGCCGATCTGGAACATGTTCTGCGCGAGGCCGAAGTTCGAGCCGCGCTCGAGGTTCAAGTCGCGCTCCCAGTCGTCGGGCGTGATGACGCGCTCGACCTCGAGGTCCTGCTCGATGGAGCCCATGCCGAGTTCCTTCAGGCGGGCGAACACCTTCGCGCGCACCTTCGGGCCTTCGACCTTCCAGTCGAGGTGCGGCGCGCGGTGCGGCACCGGCACCAGCACGTAAAGCGCGTCTTTGCCTTCGGGCGCCATCGACGGGTCGAGGTGGGCTGGGGCGTTGATGTAGAAGCTCGGGTCCTCGGGCACCTGCAGCTTCTCGAAGATGTCGGTGAAGCTGCCCTCGAAGTCTTTGCCGAAGAAGACGTTGTGGTGGAGCAGCTCGTCGTGGCGGTGCTTCGTGCCGAGGTACAGCATGTAGCCCGACGAGGTGTACCGCTTCTTCTCGAGCTCCGGGTGCGACGAGACCTTCGGGTCGATGAGGTGCTTCTGCGCCCACGGGTAGTCGGCGTTGCACACCACCACGTCGGCGCGCTCGATGGAGCCGTCGGCGAACTCCACGCCCTTCGCGACGCCGTTCTCGAGCACCACGCGTTTGACCGGCTGGCCGTAGTGCAGCGACACGCCGAGCTCGCCGCAGACCTTCTCGAGCGCGCGCGGAATCGCGCCCATGCCGCCCATCGGGTACCAGATGCCGACGGCCAGCTCAGTGTACGGGAGCAGCGAGAACACCGCGGGCGCCTCGTACGGCGACACGCCCAGGTACATCGTCTGGAACGACATCGTCTGGCGCAGCCGGTCGTCTTTGAACGACTTCGAGACCTGCGAGTAGAGCTTCTGGTGCGCGCCGATGCGAAGCGCGTGCGGCAGGTTCGACGGCGCGAGGAACTGCGCGAGCGAGTCGAAGTGTTTGCCGACGAAGCGCTCCATCGAGGTGTCGTGACGGTCGCGCCCCTTGGCGAGGAACCGGAGGTAGTTCTCGAAGCTGCCCGGCTCGATGCGCTCGAGCTCGTCACGCATCTTCGTCAGCTCGCTGGTGAGCGTGATGCTGGAGTCGTCGCGAAACGTGACGCGGTAGTTCGGGTCGCAGCGAACGAGCGTGAGGTAGTCCGAGAGGCGCTTGCCGACCGACGCGAAGGCCTGCTCGAAGACGAACGGCATCAGCATGATGGTGGGCCCGAGGTCCCACCGGAAGCCGCCGGCCTCGACGCGACCGCAACGGCCACCGGGCACCGAGAGCTTCTCGTAGAGGTCGACCTGCCAGCCCTGGTGCGCGAGCTTCATCGCGGCCGTCAGCCCGCCGACGCCGGCGCCGATGATGATGGCGCGGCTCACCGCGATCTCCCCACCATGCGGGCCATCAGGCCATCGAGCACCACGCGGGCGCCCGAGCCTGACGGCAGCTGCTGCAGCGTGCGGCGCGCGCCACGGGTCATCCGCTCGATGACGCGCTGGGTGGCTTCACGGCCTCCCCACGTCTCGAGCGCAGCGCGGGCCGAAGCCAGAGCGCGCTCGTCACGCATGTCGGAGCTCCACAGCTGCTCGAGCTGCGAGCGGCCCTGCGCGTCGGCCCGGGTCCACGCGGCGACGACGGGGAAGGTGCGCTTGCCTTCGACGAAGTCTCCGCCGCCGGCCTTGCCCGCGACGTCGTCGTCACCGAACAACCCGATGAGATCGTCGCGCAGCTGGAAGGCCATGCCGACCTGGCGGCCCACGCGCTCGAGCTGCTCGAGCAATGCCTTGTCGGCGCCACCGAGCATCGCTCCGACGACGAGCGGCGCGACGAAGCCGTAGCGCGCGGTCTTGAGGTTGGCGACCTTGAGGGTCTGGAAGATGGTGACGTCCTGCAGCGGCGTGCGCGCGAGATCGAGGTCGAGGTACTGGCCGACCGCGGTGTGCCTGCAGATGGCCATCATGTACCGCGTGGCCTCGGCGGCGTGCGGCAGTCCCGAGCCCAACATCACCTCGATGGCGCGCGCGTAGAGATGGTCGCCCACGACGATTGCGAGGTCGTCGCCGGCTTTCCCACTCGCGAGCGTGCGGTGGAGCGACGGGCCTCCACGCCGGGTCTCGGCGCGGTCGGCGACGTCATCGTGGATCAGCATGAAGGTGTGGAGCAGCTCGAGGCCCGCGGCGAAGGTCTTCACGCCCTCGGGAACGCCCCGCACCAGCTCGCCCGACGCCATCGCCCAGCCCGCGAGCAACAGGGTCGGCCGCACGCGCTTGGCCGGACGCAGCGTGTACGCGCGGACCTCGACCATCGCGCGCGACCACCGCGGGTCCATCGAGGACTCGTCCGGCAGCAGCAGCAGGTCGGCGAGCGAGCGCTCGAGCTCGAGCTGGAATGACGCGAGCGCCGCTTCGGCGCCGAGGGAAACAGGTGATGAGGTCGCTGCGATCGTCATCGGGACTCCTCCGTGCGGTGCTCAGATGCGCCCCGCCGGATTGCGTTTCAGGTTTGTACAGACTTTGTAGAGGTGCTGTCCAATGTTGAGTGGGGACACATCGCCGACGTCGCGACGAGCAGTTCTACGAGCCGCGCCAAAGGACGTGTCGCGCTCCGAGATTCAATCGGAACATCAACTGGTTAACCCGGCAGCGCACACAACACGACCGACGGCCTGACGTGGAGGCGCGTCGGTGGGGGGCGCTGCATCGGCTGGAAAGAGTCTGGCGCGACTCAGCGGTCGCGGCGGTTCTTCGCGTAGCCGTACGCGCGCAGCCAACCCTCGCTGGCGGCAGGCACGACGTCAGCGGGGCGCCAGCTGCTCTCGACCAACAGCTCGCCGAAGAGCGGAGGTTGGGGAACGACGCCAGAGCGGCGATCGATGCCGTCCCAGCTGCGCTTCGAGTCAGTGGCCATCGTGGTGGTGGGCATGGTGTGCTCCTTGAGGTGCTTCAGGGTGAAACAGCGTTGTGGCGTGATCAGACGCGAGCCAGCGTGATGATCAAGAAAACGGCCGCCGCGGCGCTGCTGTTCGGGCTGATCAGCGCCCTGCCCGCCCACGCCGAAGAGGTCGATCATCTCTTCTCGGACGTCGGAGCGAAGAAGCGCTTCGCGCTCAACGTCATCGGCGTCGGTGGTGCCGTCACCGCGATCGGCGCGGTCTTCTTCTTCGTCGGCCGCTCTGGCGCAGGGCTGCACGTGAACCCCGATGGCTCGCTCCGCCCGCTCGGCATCTTCGAAGAGGCGCAGTCCGCGACGAACCTGCAACGCGTCTCGCTGGCGGTGCTCGGCGTCGGTCTGGCGACGACGGTGACAGGCACGGTGCTGTTGCTGCTGTCGCGGAAGAAGGGCGTGACGGTGGCCCCGATGCTGAGCCCTGATGGCGGAGGCCTCGCGTTCTTCGGGGTGTTCGACTGACCGCTCCGCGGAAAGGGCGTTAGCCTTCTTCCATGCTCGCGCTCCTCTTCAGCTCCGTCCTGACAGCGACCGCGCCGGCCCTCGATGGCGTCGACCTCGAGCGGCTGTCGCTCATCCGAGCGGCCGAAGCAGACGAGGCGCATCGCTCGATGATCTGGCTGTGGACGTGGGGCAGTCTGTACCTCGTGGGCACGGCCGGGCAGGCCATCGGCGCTCCCCTGTTGAGCAAGGACCGCGCGCTGCAGATCGACTTCATCGTCGGAGCGGTCACTACCGGGCTCGCGGCGGCCTTCACGTTCATCTTCGCGCCGAACGTCATCGCAGGCGCCCGCGTGGTGCGAGCGCTCCCCGACACCGCTGAGGGTCTCGCCGACGCCGAGCGACGACTGAGCGAAGACGCCGCAGCGCAGGACTTCAGCGTCTCCTGGGTGATGCACGGCGTGAACGTGCTCTTCAACGTCGCCACAGGGCTCGTGCTCGGGCTCGGCTTCAAACACTGGGAGAGCGCGGCGCTCAACGCCGGCGTCGGCATCGTCATCGGAGAGGTGATGGTGTTGACGACGCCTCATGGGCTGCGCCAGCACGTCCGGCCGCCGGCGCCGGTCGTCGCCCTGCAGCCGCTCTGGGGTCCGAACCTCACCGGGCTCGCGCTCGGTGGCGCGTGGTGAACGTCGCCGTGGGCGCGCATCGAAGCCCTGACGATCGACCGTGACGGCGTGCTAACGAGCGCGTCCATGATGCGTCGCGCCTTCGCCGTGCTCGCCGTCCTTCCGCTGCTCGCGTGCCCCGACAAGAAGAAGGAGGACGTCGCGCCCGACACGCACGCCGCGGCGCCCGTCGACCCGAAGACGCTCAAGCGCGAGACCGTCACGGTGCTCATCACCGGCGCCGAGAACGGCTACCTGTTGCCGGTCGTCGACGAGGGGAAGTCACGAGGCGGCGCGGCCGAGCTGCTGGGCCGATGGGTCGCCTCCGAAGGGCACTGCGCCGGTGCGCTCAAAGAGACGGGCGACGCGCCGTGTGAGAACGGCAGCACCGTCGTCGTGTCGACCGGCGACAACGCCAACGGCCAGGCCATCTCGAGCTACTTCAAGGGCGAGCCGACGGCGGAGCTGATGCGGCACATGGGCTACGCGGCGTCGGCGCTCGGCAATCGCGAGCTCGACTGGAATCGCGAGCAGTTCGTCTCCAACCGGAACAAGTCGGGCTTCCCGTACCTCGCGGCCAACCTGGTCGCCGAGACCGACGAGGGCAAGGCGCTGGGGCTCGGGAGCTTCCGCGTGCTGACTCGCAAGGGCGTGAAGATCGCCATCATCGGCCTGGCCGCGCGCAAGGCGACCGTGACGCCGATGCCGGGCCGCATGAAGGGGCTCAAGACCATCGACGAAGCCGAAGCGCTCGCCCTGGTGATGCCCGAGGTGAAGAACGCAAACCCGCACGTCATCGGCGTCGTCAGTGACGGCTGTCTCAACGACGCGCCCTCCATCCTCGCGGGCCACGCCGACTGGAACCTGGCCTTCTTCGCCGGTCGCCGCTGCGACGGCCCATTCCCCGACTCCGTCGAAGGCACCAGGCTCGTCTACCCGGGCAGCCGGCTGTCGCAGTACGCGAAGGTCGCGCTCACCGTGACGCTGTCGTCGACGCCCGTGCAGGTGACGAGCGTGGCGTCGATGGTCGAGGTGAACTCCGAGGGCGCCCCGCCGGCCGACGCGAAAGCGAAGGAGCTCGTCGATGCGTGGAAGAAGAAGCTCGACGAGGCGCTCGGCGGCACCATCGCGTTCTCGAAGGACGGCATCGAGCAGGAGTCGCCGGCGATGGCGAACTGGCTCACCACCTCGCTCAAGGAGCAGTTCAAGACCGACGTCGCGCTGCTCAACCGCAAGGGCGTGCGGCAGGCGCTGCCGAAGGGGCCCGTGACGAAGGCGTCGATCTACGATCTCGTGCCGTTCGACAACCAGGTCGTCATCGTGAAGGTGACGGGCGAGGCGCTGCTCGCGGCGCTCGACAACACCGAGGCGCGCGTCGCGGGTGTGAAGCCCAAGGGTGACGGCTGGGTCGACGGCAAGGGCGCGGCGATCGACCTGAAGAAGACGTACACGGTCGCGACCACCGACTACCTCTACCTCGGCGGTGACGGCTTCGCGCTCAACAAGGCCGATGCGGCGCCGACCGAGACGAAGATCTCCTGGCAGGCCTCGCTCATCGAGTGGACGGCGGCGAGGAAGTCGGACGAGAAGAAGCCGCTCGAAGGCTTCCTGAAGGTGAAGTGACTCATGCGCGCTGCGTTCCTGCTGCTCGGCCTCGTGGCCTGTTCACCCGTTGCTCCGACTGACGCGCTGCCGTTCGCGCCTGCGGGCCCGACCGCGACGCCAGATCCGGCGAAGCCCGGGCCCTTCGCGGTCGGCGTGCGCACCGTCACCCATGAAGATCGCCGGAGGCCCAAGCCCGACGGCACGCCGCGGCTGCTCGTCACCGAGATCTGGTACCCGGCCACGCAGGACACGAAGGGCAAGCCGACCGTCAGCTACGACATTCGTGAGCGCTTCACGCCGGAGCAGTTGATGACGTTCCCCGCGTCGGTGCCGCTGCTCCAGACCTTCGCGGTGCGAGACGCGACGCCGGCGAAGTCCCACGGGCCGTTCCCGCTCATCATCTTCAGCCACGGACAGGGCGCGATTCGCTGGCAGTCGACGTTCTACACGGTGCTGCTCGCCTCTCACGGCTACGTCGTGGTGTCGGCTGATCACGAAGGCGGCACGCTCGACTACGCCGTGCGCAACCAACTGCAGGACGTCGGCATCGGCATCGCGACCCGGCCCATCGACGCGCAGTACCTCATCACCGCCTACACGCGGCTGCCCGAGGGCGACCCGCTGTTCGGCATGGTCGACCCGGAGCGCGTCGGCGTCACCGGCCACAGCTTCGGCGCGTTGACTGCGCTGCGCGTGGCGGCCATCGACAAGCGGGTGAAGGTCATCGTGCCGCAGGCGCCGCCGTCGACCGACCTGTTCTTCATCGACCTCGGCAAGCCGGACCTCGGCATTCCGGTGATGGTGCAGGCCGCGCACGCCGACCGGACCCTGCAGTGGGACGACAACACCGCGCCGACGTGGGCCGCGATGAAGAAGCCGCGGTGGCTGCTCGACATCTCGAAGGGCGGCCACTTCACCTTCTCTGACATCTGCGCCTTCGATCTGGCCTCGTTCTCCGACAGCATCAAGCTCGACATCCCCGGCGCGAACGTGAAGAGCGTGTTGAACGACGGCTGCGCGGCACCTGCACCGAGCGCGGCGGTGGCCCAGCCGCTGATGAACCACTTCGCGGTCGCCCTCTTCAACGCCACGCTGCGAAAGAGCCCGGGCTCGTACGAGCTGCTCACCCAGGCGAAGGCTGATGAGCTCGCGCCAGGTGACTCGGTCGTGACGGCAGACCCGTGACCGACGGGCCGTCGACGCCGAGCCTGCGCATTCGAGGCACGGTGGAGCTGCTCAGACAGCAGAGCCGGTTGTTGCCGAAGAACCCTCTGCAGGCGCGCGCGTTGCTCGACGCGGTGTCGCGCTCGATGCCGTGGCCCGAGGTGAAGGAGCAGGACACGACGGTGGCAGGCGTGCCGTGCCGGCTGCTGTTGCCCGACGGCGCCTCACGCGGGCTGCTCGTCTACGCGCACGGTGGCGGTTTTCACGGCGGCTCGTTCGCGACCCACGCGTCCTTCCTTCGCCCGCTGGCGACTGCGCTGAAGCGGCGCATCGTGTTCCCGCTCTACCGGCTCGCTCCGGAAGACCCGTTCCCCGCCGGGCTCGACGATGTCTCGAACGTGCTCTCGTCGGTCTTGAGCGAGTCCGACGACGTGCTGCTCGCCGGAGATTCGGCCGGAGGCACGCTCGCGCTCGGCGCGTGGCAGCGGGTGAAGGAGAAGCGGTTGTCTGGCGTGGTGCTGGTGTCTCCGTGGCTCGACCTCACCGCGAGCTCACCCACCGTCGACGACGCGCCACACGATTATCTCGAGGCCGACGTGATTCGCCGACTGGCCGAGGCGTACCTGGGCGGTGCCGATGCGCGCAGTCCGCTCGCGTCGCCGGCCTTCGCGGAGCTGTCCGGCCTTCCTCCCACCCTCGTCGCGAGCGGTGGGCAGGAGGCGTTTCGTGGAGAGATTGCGGCGTTCGTCGAGAAGGCCCGCGCGGCCGGCGTGGAGGTGGAGCACGACATCGCGACCGACCTGCCGCACGCGTATCCCCTCGTGCCCATCTTCGCCCTGGAGCGGCGGCGGCTCATCGACCGGGTCCGAGCGTGGATGGACGTGCGTTCGCGCTCCGGTCGCGTGACGTGAGTCTCGTTCGACGCGAGGCAGTGCGGCGCCGACCAGGAACGCCGTCGACGGCGACTCGCTCCGCACGCTTTCAACAGCAGCGCGAAGAGCCCGGCACGCGGCCGAGCTGAAGCACCGCCTCGCCAGGCCACACCCAGCCCCGAGGAGGAGCGGCCGATGCCTGAGTTCACGGGACGACGGACGCCGGAGACCAACCCGAGCCCGTTGATGACCGTGGAGTGTTCGAGCTCCCTGTGGCTCCCGCCCGACCGCGAGGTCTCGAGCACGATGCGCTTGCACCTTCGCCCCGCCGGCCGCAGGACAGGTGCATGGCCGACAACGGACTCTCAGACATCACGCACACGATTCAGCTGGCTGTCGCGCCGGTCTTCCTGCTCTCGGCGCTCGGCACGACGTTGTCGGTCCTCACCACGCGGCTGTCGCGCATCATCGACCGCGCCAGGCTGCTCGAGTCACAGCTCGACACGCTCCCCGAGGTGGAGCAGCGCCGTGCCCACACCGAGCTCGCCACGCTCTCACGACGCGCCCGGCTCATTCATCGCGCCCTCACCGCCGGCGTCGGCGCGGCGCTCAGCGTCTGTCTGCTCATCACCCTCGCCTTCGTCGGCTACCTCACCCAGACGAACCTCGGCCCGGGCGTTGCCGTGCTCTTCATCCTCGCGATGGGGCTCTTCGTCTTCGCGCTGGTCAGTTTCATGCGCGAGGCAGTGCTGTCACTCGACTCGCTCCGGTTCGGACAGCACGCGGTCGTGCCGCGTGGGAGCTGACACGCCCGCGAGCAGGAGCGACGCCGATCACGAACCGTCACCGCCGCGGTCGCGACACAGTCAGTGACAGCTCGCTGGCGGCTCGCGATCGCCCGCCACGCGCATCGGGCTGACGAACGTTCGCGCCGAGAAGAATTTCTCTTCAACGCTGCGAGGTTGGCTCGATGTGGGGCGCTGTGCACAGCGATTGCACATGGCCCTGCGCACCATGACAACTTCGATGCGTTCGTACCGGGTGGGCTCCCGAGCCTTCCCGCTCTGGGTGAGCCTTGTCTCGTTGGCTGGCTGCTTCTCGCCAACGAACGAACAGTGCACGTCGGATGCGAGCTGTTCGGCGGGCAACGTCTGCGTTCAGGGGAAATGTTCACCGGTCGCCAGCGGCGGCGGAGCGGCTGGAGGCTCGAGTCAAGGAGGGGGCGACTCGAGCGCCGGTGGTGCGGCGGGTGGAGGATCCTCGAGCGCAGGTGGCTCTGCGAGTGCTGGTGGCTCGTCGACCGCAGGTGGTGACGCTGGTGGCTCCGCGAGTGCTGGGGGCGCGGCGGCCGGAGGGTCCTCGACCGCAGGTGGTGATGCTGGCGGCTCCGCGAGTGCTGGTGGCGCGGCGGGTGGAGGGTCCTCGACCGCAGGTGGTGACGCTGGTG
>JAUXRI010000328.1 GCA_030681895.1 Myxococcales bacterium
TCGAACGCGGGCGCGACGAAGCCGTTGCGCGAGGCGTCCCACGTCGAGGGGCGCGAGGGAACCTGCGTCACCTGGTCGGCGAGGAGGAGCCCGGGGCCCGCGAGAACCTGCCGCGCGAGCACGGTGCCCGAGCTGCTGCGAACCTCGAGCAGCAGCACGTCGTCAGCGGCGAGCGCGCCCTGCCCGTCCGGCGACGAAGAGAGCCACACCGACACGTCGTCTCGTTCGAGTCGCAGCCCCGAGAGGCTCACCGTCTTCGTCACGCGCGGCACGGTGCGGCCGGGCTCGGCGTTGGCGTACCAGTAGGTGCGGTTGGCCGCGCTCGCCGTCGGCCCTGCCTTCGGCGCAATGGCTGAGATGACGGGAATCACCGTCGGGCAGGTCGTGCCAAGGACGCAGGCCATCGAGAGCGGGGCTTCACTCCACGCAGCCTCGTCGAGCGGAGTGTCGTCATCGATGACCGCGACCTGCCCGCCACAGGCGGCGAGCCCGACACAGAGAGCCAGAATGATGGACGAACTGAACGTGGTGGACGGCGACATGACGAGCCTCGAGACGTGAGAAGTGAGCCTGCTGCTGGCTGACGCCTCGAGCGGGGTCGGTTTTGCGTGGCCGGTGACACGCGCCTTCGCCGGGGAGTGGTAGGTCGCCCACATGACGGTCTCTCGTCGAGCTGCGCTGGCTGGTGGTGTCGCGCTGGCGGCCTGCGGGCCGACCTCGGTGGTGGCGCCGCGGGTGAAGGTGCCTGGCCCTTCGTTCACCACCTCTCCCTTCTCTTTCGGCGTGGCCTCTGGCGACCCGCTCGCCGACGCGATGGTGTTGTGGACGGCGCTCGAGCTCGACGCCGCTCGTGCCGGTGACGACGTGGCCGTCGGCTACGAGGTGGCGGCCGACGCGTTCTTCGACCGGGTGCTCCGCTCGGGTGTCACCACGGCGCGCGCCGACGCGGGCCACACCGTGAAGGTCGACGTCGGCGGCCTGCCCGCCGCGACGCAGCTCTTCTATCGCTTCGTCGTGCCGGGCCAGGTGAGCGCCATCGGCAGAACGAAGACGTTGCCCGCACCGAGCGCCACGCCCGGCGTCTTCCGTTTCGGCATCGGCAGCTGTCAGGACTTTCGCGACGGCCTCTTCACCGCGCATCGGCACGCCGCAGCCGAGGGCTTCGACGCGTTCTTCTTCCTGGGTGACTTCATCTACGAGAAGAACGCCGCGGGCGTTCGAGAGCATGACTCGCCCGAGCCCGTCGACCTCGCCGGCTATCGCGCGCGCTACGCGCAGTACCGCCGCGACCCGGACCTGCAGGCGAACTTCGCGTCGTGTCCCTGGGTGATGACGTGGGACGACCACGAGGTGGTGAACGACTACGGCGGGCTCGAGACGCCGGCCGGAGCGCTCGCTGGTTTTCCCGCTCGGCGGGCCGCGGCGTACCGCGCGTACGCGGAGTGGACGCCGATTCGCCCAGCGCTCGCCGACGACTCGAGCCTGTTGCTCCATCGCGCCTTCACCGTCGGCCAGCTGCTCGACGTGTCGGTGCTCGACACCCGCCAGTACCGTTCGCGGCTGGTGTGTGGTGGGCGCTCGGGCGCCGCGTGCCCCGACCGTGGGCGCGACGACGACAGCCTGCTCGGCGTTTCCCAACGTGACTGGCTGTTCGAGCGGCTGCGCGCGTCGACGGCTGCGTGGAACGTGCTCGCGCAGCAGGTGGTGTTCTCCGACTTCGACATCGCGAGCGGCGCCTTCCTGAACCACGACCAATGGGACGGCTACCCGGCCGAGCGCACCCGCGTGCTGGACGTGCTCGACGCGCTGCCGTCACGCAACACGGTGGTGCTCACGGGAGACATCCACCTCGGCGCGCTGAGCCGCGTCTTGCGGAAAGGCACGAGCCGGGCCTCGGCGGTCGAAGTCGTCACCAACTCCATCAGCAGCGGCGGCTCGAAGGGCTCGGGCAACGGCGCCGTCATCGAGGGGCTCGTCGGCAGCGTGCCCGGGTTTCTGTACGCGTACGAAGGCGCGCGTGGGTACACCGCGTGCTCGGTGACGCCGCAGGCGTGGCAGGTCGACTTTCGCGTCGTCGACCAGATTGACACCACCGGCGGAGCGCTCAGCACCCACGCGTCGTTCGAGCTCCAGCGCGAGCTGCTCGTCCGGCGGCGCTGAGCCTCGCGGCATCGGTCACCGCGGGCGGCGCATTCAGGGCGGGTCTTCTCATCGAACACCACCGTCAAGCCGAGTTGTAGGCCCGGTGTGAGCGCCTGTCAGAGGCAGCTGCGGCGTGCGCTCGCCCGCTTTTCACGCCAGTTTCTGCTTCGTCCGTCACACAGGGGTCGGCACACTCGCCTGATGTCCGACTCCGCCGCGCTGTTGAAGCAGGCCGTCACGGCCTCCACTCCCGCCGCTGCCCTCGAGAAGCTCGTGCTCGCCTGGCAGGTGAAGCCGACGACCGAGCTCGAAGCCGCCATCATCGCGCTCGATGGAACCCCGGCGCCCTTCGACCGCGACACCGTCGCGTTCAAGGCCGCCGTGAAGAAGGCGCAGGCGAAGGACCGCGGCGCGCTGCTGGCCAGCGTCACCACGGGCACGCTCGCCGATGTGCAGGCCCGGCTCGAGGCGGTGGCGAGCTGGTCATCCGACCCACGAACGTCGCGCACGCTCGTGCAGTTGCTCTCGGGCGTGCCCTGGTCGTCTGACTCGTCGAAGCGCGCGTGGACGGCGGCGTTCGCGGTGATGGTGAAGCAGAACGACGGCCGCTTCGTGGCGCTGGCGAAGGTGCTGCCCTCGAAGTGGAAGGTGCGCGCCTCGATGCAGACCTGGCTCGAGCGGGCTTTCTCGCGCGCCGTGGAGTCGATGAAGCCGCTCGAGGTGACCGCGACGGCCGACGAGAAGAAGGCGCTCGAGGCGGTGGTGAAGGCCTTCGCGAAGCCGGTCGCGCCGCCGAAGGCTCCGGGCCGCGCGAAAGACGAGCACTCGTTGCTCGCCGCCATCTATTCGAACCCGGCCGACGACGCGCCGAGGCACGTGCTCGCCGACCTGCTGCAGGAGAAGAACCACCCCCGCGGTGAGTTCATCGCGCTGCAGTTGGCGGGAGATGAGAAGGGCGCGAACCGGTTGCTCAAGACGAACGCGAAGCAGTGGGTGGGGGCGCTCGCGCCGGTGCTCGGGGCCGACGTCGAGTTCCGGCGCGGCTTCCCAGCGGCCGGCAAGACGAAGTTCCGCCACCAGGCCGACGCCGAGGCGTACGGCTCGCTCGCCGAGTGGGCCACGCTGGAGCAGCTCGAGTGGGGCACGCCGACGCCGATTCCGAAGGGCCAGGCGCCGTTCTGCCGGTTCATCGGACCGGCCTTCCGGCACCTGCGCCACGCCGACGGGCCGCACCTGCAGAGCCTGCTCGACGCCTCTGAGCCGTGGGCGCTCGAGTCGCTCGCCGTCTCGGTGGAGAGCTCGAATGACCTGCGCGCGCTGGGCGAGAAGCTGCCCACGCTCTTTCCGAAGCTGCGGCGCCTCGAGCTCCAGGGCGCAAAGCCCGAGTGGTTGGCGGCGTTGCCGAACGCGAAGCAGCTCGACGAGCTCGGCGCCAGCGCATGGGTCGGCGACTGGGCCGCGGGCTGGAGCTCGGTGCACGCCGTCGCGACGAAGACGCTCACGGTGCCGGTCGCTCGCTCCACCGGGAACTCGGCGTGGCGCTTCACGCGCGGCAGTGACGGCCGCTTCTCGAAGCTGGTGCTCACGTACGACGGCACGGAGCCTCCGCAGCGGCACGTCGACTACGCCGAGAAGTTGCCAGCAGGGTTCCTCGAGTCTTTCGAAGTCGTCGCAGGGAAACGCGTGAAGCCTGACAGCGTCGCGCTCGTGACGAAGGCGCTTCACGCTGCGGCGAAGAAGGCCGGCAGCGCCACACGTCCGGTCGAGAAGAAGAAGAAGACGGCGACGACGGCCGCACCGCGCGAGTTCATGCGCATCTTCTCCATCGACGAGACCACGAGCGGCGAGGTGCTCGTCGTCGACTCCGACGGCGCGCAGCGCATCGACCCCGACACCAACGCGCTCGTCGGCAGCTTCGGAAGTCAGGGCATCGGTGCGGCGGCGATGACGCCCGACGGCACCCACGTCGCCGTGCTCAGCCGTGAGGTGACGCTCCTCTCGCTGCCCGACTTCCGCGAGGTGTGGAGCTCGAAGGTGACGGTCGAAGACTCCCGCGGCATGCAGGTGACGAGCGACTCCGTCTGGCACTTCGCGCGCACCGGCTCGGAGCGCTACGCGTTGAAGACCGGCAAGCTGCTCGAGAAGGCGGGCCCGGCCACGCGGCTCGTCGGCGTGTCGCCCACGACGTGGCTCTCGCTCCAGAAGGGTGATGGCTTCCTGGTCGGTCCAGCCAGCAAGAAGCCGAAGCTCGAGCTGCCCGGTGTCGCTGCGTGCCTCGTCGAGAACGAGCAGCTGCTGGTGGCCAGCGAGGCCGATGGCGTGGTGACGCTCACGCTCACGAAGACGACGACGGGGGAGGAACAGGGGCGCGCGTCGTTGAAGGCGTCGCGTGTTCGGTTCTTTCCGTCACGCAGCGGCCGCCTCGTCGCGGTGGCCCATGACGCAGGCTGTGACGTGCTCGACGTGTCCACGATGAAGACGAAGCGCTTCCCGGTGAAGGGCCTCAACGCGGCCGGCTTCTCCCGAGACGAGACGCACGTGCTGCTCGCCGCGCGACGGCTCGAGCGCCACCCGCTCTGAAGTCCCTGCGCCTCACGCCGCGCTGCGGTCGACGCCACCGGGCTTCACCGACGCCAACACCTCTCGCAGCCGCTCGAGGTGCAGCGGCTTCGCGAGCAGCTCGTTCATTCCTGCCGCCAGACACCGCTCACGGTCTTCCGTGCTGACGGCGGCGGTGAGCGCGTAGATGGGCGTGGTGACGCCGCGCGCCCGGAGCGCCTTCGCCGCGGCGAAGCCGTCCATCACGGGCATGTGACAGTCCATCAGTACGACGTCGAACGTCTTCGACTGGCACACCTCGAGGGCTCGCTGGCCGTCGCTTGCCATGGTCACCTCATGCCCCATGCGCTCGAGCAGGCGCGTGACGACGAGCTGGTTGACCGGGTTGTCCTCCACCACCAGCACCCGGCAAACGGCCCCCGCCACCGGCGCCACGTGGAGCGGCGGCGCTTCGCATTCGACGCATGGAGCCCTCACGATGAAGCAGCTGCCCACCCCCTCGCTGCTCTCGACCTCGATGGTGCCCTGCATCGCGGCCACGAGGCGGTGCGCGATGACGAGCCCCAGGCCCGTGCCGCCGAACCGTCGGGTCGTCGAGGTGTCGGCCTGACTGAAGGGCGTGAACAACTTCGAGACCACCTCGGGGCTCATGCCGATGCCGTTGTCGATGACCTCGAGCAGCAGCGCGCCGTCGGAGAGGTCGAGGGTGCAGCTCACCAGGCCGCCCGGCGCGAACTTCACCGCGTTCGCCACCAGGTTGAGCGCGACCTGCCGGAAGCGCGTCGGGTCTCCCGTCAGCCACGCAGGGACGGCCGGCGCCACGATGAGCTCGACGTCGGTGCGGTTCTCGGCGGCCCGGGCCTGGGTGAGGTTCACCACCAGCTGCAGTTCGGCGCGCGGTGAGAATGGAATCGCTTCGAGCTGCAGGTGGTTCGATTCGATCTTCGAGAAGTCGAGCACGTCGTTGATGACGGCCAGGAGCGTGTCGGCGCTCTGCTGCATCATGACGAGGCCCTCTTTGACGCGCTGAGGGTCGCGCTCGTCGGCCAGCAGCGCCGCGATGCCCGTCACGCCGTTGAGCGGCGTGCGAATCTCGTGGCTGATGGTCGCGAGGAAGGTGCTCTTCGCGGTGTTGGCGCGCTCGGCGTCAGCGCGCGCTTCGTCGAGCTGCCGGTTCTGGGCCTTCAGCCGTCGAATGCTGGCCTGCGTCTCGGACTCGTACGCGCGCACGAGGAAGAAGACGGTCACCACCACGCCGAGCATCGAGACGAGCTTCGTCCCGAAGGTGCGCTCCTTGATCAACACCGGCGCCAACCACTGCGCCTCGATGCCGTAGAGCCCGAGCGCGATGGCCGCCACCGACAGCGCGAGGGTCGCGTAGCCCGCCTTGCGGCCGCCGACCGCCATCGCCACCAGCGGCGCGGCCAGAATCCAGAAGATCGAGGTGAGGCCCTCGGACCCCGACGTCATCCCCATCAGCGCGGCGACCACCACGCCGACGCCGAGGTAGCCAGTCGTGACGAGGCCGAGGCCCACGCGAAAGCGGAGCGCGAGCACGGCGCAGGCGCTCGAGACCAGCACCACCGAGGTGCCTGCCGCCGAACGAAACGCGCCTTGCGTCAGCTGGAGCAGCACCGAGCCCAGGCAGGCGACCAGAATCACCAGCGCGAGCGTCAGGAACTTGCGCAGCCGCTGGTTCGCCTCGTCCGAGGCGTCGCGCTCTCGAAGCGAAGGAACCAGCCACTCCATGATCGGACGGCGAGACATTCCCCACAGAACTAACGACTCGCGCCGTGCGCGCCCGAGGTGATGAACGTCAGCGTGGAGAGCAGGGTCAGCCTGCACCCTGAGCCACGAAAGTGACCTGCCTCCACGACTCCGCAACTCTTTGGCGTGAGGCGGGTTCGATGCGCGTACTCATTTCCAGAGGGGTTCGATGCGCGTCTCCATGGTCGTCTCTGTCCTGCTCGTCGCCGCGTGTGGCGAAGGCCTCCCCGAAGTGGCTGAGGTGTCCCGCTCCGTCCAGGCGTTGACGGTCGCCGACCTCGAGGTCTCCATCGGGAGCTCGAGCGTCGACTACAAGGACCCGGAGTACCGCATCAGACCCGACGGGGGCGTCGTCACCTTCCTCGACCAGGACAACACCATCTGGCTCGCTGGCCTCGACGCGGACGGCAAGCTCGTGCCCGACGGTGGCCGCGGGACTCCCCTCGGAACGAACGGGCCGTACTTCCGCTCGGCCAACGGGCCTGAGTTCGGCGTCAGCGCGCGTGGAGAGGCGGTGGTGTGGACCGGCCTCGACCCCGCCGGCGTGCGGCAGTTCTTCATGTACCGCGACGGCGTCACCACACAGCTGACGCACGGCACGGTCGACCTCTCGGCCAACCTGCCCTGCAAGGACCCCACGGCGCCTGAGCAGAAGCTTCTCGGGTTCACGACGAGCCCGGCCGGGCAGAGCTGGTTCTGGATCACCGAGAGCGACCCTGAGACGCGCCACCCGGTGCCCCTGGCGAAGTTCGCCTCTGGAGGACCGTGGTGGTACCTCGACTCGAGCCGCATTCTCACCAACACGAACGACGCGAACGGCGTCGCCCAGGTGACCCTCGTCGAGCCGAGCGGGGCGCTGCGCGTCCTGACGTCGGGTGGCCCGGCGAAGGTCGACATGCTGGCCTTCAGGGCGCCCGAGCGAGGGGGCGCGCCGGTGCTGCTGGCGATTCTCGAGGAGCGCCGCCAGAACCGAAAGCTCGCCTTCTTCGCGGTGAACGAGTCGACGCCCGTGTCGGCGCCGTTCGCGCAGGCGACGTTCGTGAGCGAGCTGCGGAGCCCCGAGCCCTTCGTGTTTCAGAACCAGAGCGGCGCGAGCGTGGTGGTGACCGGTCAAGGCACCAACGACATCGTGCTCGTCAGCCTCGATGGTGGCGTGACCGCGGTGAGCAAGACCACCGCGCTCGCGCGCACCGACCCCGAGACTTTCGTCATCGGTGGCTCGCTGTTCGTCAGCTACTACGTCACCAGCCGCACCGGCCCCGTGTCGCTGTTCCACACGCGCGTCGGGCCTTGACCCGGGAGCGGCGCTTCGACCGCTCGCGCGTCGGGCCACACTCGACGACGCCGTGTGCTGAGGTGTTCGCCCATGGACGACACCCTCGACGCGGTGCCTGACGCCACGAGCCGCTACCGGTCGCGCGCGGTGCTGGGCGAAGGCGGCATGGGGCAGGTGCAGCAGGTCGACGACGCCGTGCTGGGCCGCTCGGTGGCGAAGAAGGTGATGCACGCCGAGATTGCAGCGCGCCCCGAGGGCGTGAAGCGCTTCCTTCGTGAGGCGCGCATTCAAGGCCGCCTCGAGCACCCGGCCGTCGTGCCCGTCTACGATCTCGGCCTCGATGACCACGGCGTGCCCTGGTTCACCATGAAGCAGGTGCGGGGGCTGACGCTGCAGGAGGTGCTCGACGGCGTCGCGCGCGGTGACGGCGAGCTGCAGGCGCGCTTCCCTCGCCGTCGCCTCCTCACGGCCTTCGTCCAGGTCTGCCGCGCCATCGACTACGCGCACAGCCGCTCGGTGCTCCACCGCGACTTGAAGCCCGGCAACATCATGCTGGGAGAGTTCGGCGACGTGCACGTGCTCGACTGGGGCCTCGCGGGCGTCTCGCACGCGCCGACCGAGCACGAGTTTCCAGAAGCGTCGGCCCGGAAGGGCTCGGTGTTCGGCACGCCGGGCTTCATGGCGCCGGAGCAGGTGTTGAGAAAGCCGCTCGACGAGCGCGCCGACGTCTACGCGCTGGGCGCCATCCTCTTCGAGCTTCTCGCGCTCACGCCCATGTTCCCCGGGAGCAGCGAAGAGCGGCTCGCCCGCACGGTGGGAGAAGAGCCGGGAGGCCCTGCCGCACGCGCGCCAGCGCTCGACGTGCCGCCCGAGCTGGATGTGGCCGTCGTGGCGGCGACCCGCAGAGACGTGACGCAGCGAACGGCCAGCGCGCGCGCCCTCGCTGACGCGGTGGAGCAGTACCTCGACGGTGACCGCGACCTCGAGCTGCGTCGCGCGCTCGCCGCCCGCCACCTCGACACGGCCCGGCCGCTCGTCGACGCCCTCGACACCGCCTCGACGCAGGAGCGCGAGACCGCGATGGACCACGTGAACAGCGCGCTGGCCCTCGAGCCGGGTAACTCGCTGGGGCTCGAGCTGCTGCGCCGGTTGCTCACGCACATGCCCACCACGCTCCCGCCCGAGGTGCAGGAGCGTCAGCACCAGGCCGAAGAGACGGCGTGGGCGAGCGTCGCGCGCTCCGTCGCGTTGCGTATGGCGATGTGGATGGCGCTGGTGCCGTTGGCCTGGGCGATGGGGCCGCTGAACGTGCCGCTCGCCGCAGCGGTGGTGGCCATCATCGTCCTCACCTTCGGCGTGGCGTTCTGGGCGGGCCGGCAGCCGCGGCTGTCTGCCGTCGGCATCGCGCTGGTGCTCGCCGCCTCGGGTGTGCCCCTCATCGGCGCCAGCTTCATCTTCGGCTCGTTCGTGCTGGTGCCCGCGCTGGCATCGACCGGCATGGTGCTGGCCGCCAGCTTCCTGCGTCCCGGTACGCGCGGCGCCGTCATCATCCTCGGCGTGGTGGTGGTGCTGGCGCCGTTCCTCCTCGGCGAGCTGGGGCTCGTGGATCCCTCGTACCGCTTCCTCGACGACGAGCTGCACATCGCGCCGCAGCTGCTCCACTTCCCTCCGGGGCCCAGCAAGGTGCTGCTCGTGCTGGCCACCATCACCACGCTCGTCGTGCCCAGCCTGCTCGCCGGCCAGCTCCGCGACCGACTCGCGCTCGCGGAGAAGCGGCTGCTGCTCACCGCCTGGCACCTCGAGCGGCTCGGGAAGCAGTTGACGCGCCCCCATCTCGGCGTGCCTGCTCCGCGTGTCGGTCGTGTTTCAACGCCGCTACCGACTGCGGCCGACAGCGTGGGCTGATCGCTCCGACTCAGACGGCGCCGAGCCTGATCAACCCGACTCAGACGGCGCCGAGCCTGATCGTCGTTTCGGTGTCGATGCATCACGCAGGCGGCCTCGTTGCCTTGCACTTCCGCGCGTCCGTCGGATCGGGTGAACGACGCGCACGACGTCTGCCAGACCTCGCGCACCCTCGTCGCCGGTCGCGCGCGCCCGAAGGCCAGCCTCGGCTCGCGAGTCGCCCTCCACGACGCCCTTGATGCTGTCGAACTCGACGCCGGCCACCATCGTGCGAGTGATTCCAGCTCAGGTGACGATAGGCTGCCGCGATGCTGCGATGTCGGTGTCTGGTCTTCGTGAGTCTGGTCTTCGTCGGTCTGCTCTTCGCTGGTTGCCCCGAGAAGGTGCCCGACGAGCGGTGTGAGCAGCGCGGCATCGACACCGGCTTCGGGCTGCAGG
>JAUXRI010000342.1 GCA_030681895.1 Myxococcales bacterium
GTTGAGGCAGATGAGGCCAGCCGCGCAGGGCCGCATCGGGTCGCACTGCGACGAGACGGCGCAGCGGCCGGCGACGCAGAACTGGCCCAGCGGGCACTGGTTGTCGGCCATGCAGCCGTTGGGGTTCGGCACGCAGATGCCACGCATCGGCTCGCAGGTGGTGCCGGCGGGGCAGGTCGCGCCGTTCGCTCCGCAGCCCGAGACGCACGCGCCGTTGATGCAGGGCTGGCCGTTGCAGTCCATCGACGACTGGCACTGCGGCGGGGTGCGGCAGACGTTGGTGTTCTGGTCGCAGACCTGGCCCATCGGGCACGGCGTGCCGGCGTTGCAGCCGCCGACGCACTGGCCGTTGACGCACTGCAGGCCGGGCGCGCAGGTGTTCATGCCGCCGACGGTGCAGGTGGGGGGCGGCACGCGCACACACAGACCGTTGGTCGCGTCGCACACGAGGCCCTGCGGACAGGGGCGGTTCGGGTCGCACAGCGCGACGCAGGCGCCGTTGACGCACTGGCTTCCCGGCGTGCAGGCCTGGTTCATGCCGCACTGCGGGGGCGGGGTGGAGCAGGTGCGTGTCGCCGCGTCACAGCGCTGGCCGTTCGGACAATCGGTGTCGGCCGCGCAGCCCGACGAGCACACGTTGTTGCGGCAGGTCTGGCCCATCGGGCACGCGAGCACGCCACCACAGCCCGTCGCGCAGGCGCCGTTCACACAGGCCGAGCCCGGGGGGCAGTTCATGCACTGCGGAGGACGGGGCTGGCACACGCTCAGGCAGTTCGGACCGTTGCAGGCCGGGATGGCGCAGAGCAGCCCCGGGGGACAGTCGGCGTCGGAGCGGCACTGGTTGGTCGCGGGACGGCAGCGGCCGTTGCGGCACACCTGGCCCTGCGTGCACTGCGAGTCCGCCATGCACGGGCGGCGGCGCATCGGCTGGAAGCTGGTGAAGCCGTCGATGGCGAAGGTGGCGCGGCCCTGCGCGTCGATCGTCACCGCCGAGGACGGGAGCTCGAACTGGGTGCCATCGGCCTCGCGAACGAGCACCGAGATCTCATCACCGGACTCGTTCACGGTGAGCGGCAGCGTCATGCGGGCCGGCGTCGAGAAGTGCGTGCCAGCAGGGCCCCAGGTGGTGACCGGGCCGGCGGCGGTGTCTGCGTCGAGCAGGCTCTCGACGCCCACTTCGAGGGTGATGACGGTGTCCTGCGCGAGGGCGCCGGAAGGAATGTCGAGTGAGGTGCCTGCGAGCAGGGCGCTGTCCTGGTCGGACACGGCGATGGTCTTGCCTTGCGAGGCGCCGACGTTTTCAGACTTCACGTAGCGGGAGCCCACGGTCTGGGTTCCGCAGGCAGCGAGAACGAGGAGCGCGCTACAACAGCTCGCGAAGAGGGTGCTTGGCTTCAGGGTCATGGGTGGTCTCCGTGGCGACGTCGTGTGCTCATGAATGTCGACAGGCGCCGCAGACGTTCATGACGACGTGCATTTTCTTCAGCGGGGGCAGCCGGCGACGAACGCCGGGGGGTTGGAACTCGCGGCGGCGGTGCAGGCTGAGTCCCGAACGCGGCGGACCTCGGCAGCGCGCTCCGTCGAAGGGAAGCGGGTGAGGAAGCGGTCGGCGCGCTGCACGGCGGCGTCCCACTGGCGGGCGGCGACGGTGGCCTCGAGCGCTGAGAGGGCGCGCTCCATCGCGAGCGTTCCGTCGGGGAACCGGGCGTCACCTTCGTCGAACGACGCGAGCGCGCGGAGCGGCTGCTCGAGGTGACGCAGCTCGAGCTCCCCGCGTTTGAGCAGCGCTGCCTCGGCGCGAAGCGAGCTGGATTTCGCGACGACGCTGAGCGCGCGGCTGGCGTCGTCCCACCGCTGGGCCTGCAGCGCCGAGGTGGCGAGGGTCTCGGCGCGGGCGAGCGGGGCTTCGGAGCCTTCGAGCGCGAACAGGGGCTTCAGGTCGCCCGCCGCCGTACGGCTCGCGTCGGTGGCTTCGTGACGTTCTCCATCGATGACGACCGTGCCCTCGACGCCGTGCACCGAGACGCGATCGCCGGCGACCTCGACGACGACCATCGCGCTCTCGGCTTCGATGCGCGAGCCGTTCACCTCAATCACCACCGGCGTGTTCCAGGCGCTCACGGCGAGGCGACCCTGTCGGAGCGTGAACGTCTGCTGCTGCTGCTCGAAGCGCGCGTCGGTCGCGACGAAGGCGTAGCCGTCACGGGCCTCGGCGGTCGAGACGGTGCGGGGCCAGAAGACGGCCAGCGCCACGAGGGCCGCGACACCCGCGGCGAGCATGGGCGCACGCCAGCCGAGGCGCTTCTTCGGTGGCGACTGGAGCGCTCTCCAGACGCGCTCCTTCACGGCAGGGTGCGGCGCCTCGGTGGCCTCGCGGTACTCGCCGCGCCAACCAGCGGAGGCGTCGGGTGGATTGGTCTGGCTCATGGTTCGACTCCCTGCTCGCGCGCGAGCTGTGCAAACTCGCGACGCGCGTAGAACAAACGGGTGCGCACGGTCTCGACACGGGCTCCGGTGAGCTCGGCGATCTGCTCGTGCGTCAGTCCTTCAATCTCGAACAACGCGAAGGCCTCGCGCTTCTCTCTCGAGAGTTTGCGGAGGATGGCCTCGACGACCCGCAGCGTGTGGCGCGCTTCGACGCGGCCCTCCATCGAGTCGAGCGGCTCGGCTCGGCCGAAGAGGCTGGTGAAGACGTCACGCACGCGGCGACGGCGGAGCTTCACCGAGACGACGTTCGCGACGATGCGGTACAGCCACGTGCTGAAGCGGCCCCAGGAGAACGTGTGGAGCTGCTGCCAGGCGACCTGAAACGACTCCTGTACGGCGTCTTCGACGTCGGCTTCGGGCAGGCCAAGGCGTCGGGCCGTGCGCCACGCGAAGTCGAAGTGTTCGTCGTAGAGCGAGCGCCACGCCGACTCGTCACCGGCTCGGCAGCGGTCGACGAGCGCCGTCCCTCCGCCGAGGTCGGAAGGAAGTTCAAGCGGTTGGGAGGTTGAGGTCGCCAGCACGGGATCGTCCGACCCTGAATGTCCCGAGGGGCGTCTGGCGTTCATTGGCTCGCAACGCGTGCGCCGGCTGACAGGTTGACCAGGAGCTCGACGCGCGGCGTGTCGAGGGCCGCGTTCAGCCCTTCGAGGTCGAACTTCGGCGTGAGCAGGTTGATGAGGAGCGTGAGATCGAGCGCGAACAGCACGGGGCCGACGGCGACGGCGACCCGACCCGCGAGGCCGGTGGTGGGCGCGGGCGCGAGGGCGGTTCTGGTCTCGAAGAGGAGCGGGCCCGAGGCCGAGCCGATGTCGAGGCGCACTCCGGCGCGAAGTCCTCCGCAGAGTTGAACGGTCGTGTCGGAGCAGCGCATCGCGTGGGGCAGAAGGTACAGCGTTTGCGACGAGAGGGTGCCTCGCTCCCGGCCGGTTTCGTCGGTGACGGAAACCGAGCCGCCGAGGGAGAACGCTCCGAGGAGGCCCGCACGCCAGAGGCCGAACTGCACCGCCACGTCAGCGGAGAAGAGCGCGCTCACGGTGGCGGGGGTCGGGAACGCTGCTCCGCCGCCGCCGGTGAAGTCGAAGCGGAGCTGTCGCGGCGTGAAGGAGGATGACGTTGCGGGCTCGAGGTCGCGTGGCGCGCTGATTCGCGACAGCGAGGGCGCCGATCGCTCCGAAAAGCTGAGCTGCGGCCTCGCTGGAGAGGGTGGAGGAGGCGGGTCCTGCGGACGTGCGGGGGCTGTCGGCGTGGGCGCGACCCGCGAGGGAATGGGCGGAGTCGAGACGACAGGCGGCGTCGTGCGCGGCGGGATCGGTGGCGTGAGATCGCGAGCGGTGGTGTCGCGAGGACTGGTGTCGCGGGAGGGCGTTCCGCGCGTGGCGTCTCGTGCAGCCGCATCTCGTGCAGTCGCGTCTCGTGCAGCCGCGTCTCGTGCAGCCGCGTCTCGTGCAGCCGTATCTCGCGTTCCCGTATCTCGCGTTCCCGTATCTCTCGTTCTTTCGGAAGGCGTGGTGCCCGGAGTCGTCTCCCGCGGCGTCCTTTCCTGCTGCGAGCCGGCTCGCGCCACGGGCTCCCCCACGGCACCGCCATCAGGAATCCGCACGACGATGTCCCGCACCGAGCGATCGAGAATCAGCGCGGTCGCGACGCCCGCCTCTGCACACGATGGCGTCGGGAGCGTCCGCTCGAGCACGACGACGCCCTCCTCGGTCGACACGATCAACCGATGCCCCGCAGCCTCGGGCGTCAGCCGCACCGTCAGCGCGCCACCTTTCTCGACGAGGCGGAGCGGAGACCGGCGAAGCTCTCGCGCGAGCACTTCACGCGGCGCACACTGAGAACCCGGCTCGAGCGCCACCGTCGTCGGCCCAGCGCTGAGCCACGCGAGCACGAGCGCGGCCCACCTCACGATGACGAGTCCCCGAACACGGCCCGCCTACCGAACCACAACGGCGCCGCGACGTCAGGTCACGAACGCTCGGTGATAGCGCCCTGGCGCTCGAGGTTGGCCACCCGCCTGGCTTCGATCAGCTCGAGCAGAGCCGCGATCTCGAACGGCTTTTGAACGCACACGTTCGGCAGCGTTGCCAGTGCGTGCTCGGCCGCAGGGTTGGTCGCGCCACCGCTGACGAAGATGACCGCCGACGCTTGCTCGGGAGACCGTTCGCTCAACCGCCGATGGAACTCGAGCCCGTCGACGATGGGCATCGACACGTCGCAGAGGATGGCGTCGAAGCCCGGGCCCTCGGCGTCCAGCCGGTCGAGGCCCTGCTGGCCGTCATGGCTCACCGTCACGTCACAGGTGCGGGCGAGCAAGCGCGCGAGGCTCCGTGAGACGACGACGTCGTCATCGATCAGCAGCACCCGTGCGCGCGTCTTTGGCAGCGAGGCCTGGGCACCGGCAGCCACCGGCTCCGCGGTCGTCTCGACCACCGGCAGCTCGACGAAGAAGGTCGACCCTTTGCCAACGACCGTCTCCACCGTCAGCGCGCCACCATGTTCGGCGACGATCTGCCGCGACAGCGACAACCCCAGGCCCGCGCCACCGGCCTCGTCACGGGTCGTGAACAACGGGTCGAAGATGTGGGGCAACACGTCGGGCGCGATGCCCGAGCCGGTGTCCTTCACCTCGACCCTCACGCCGCCCGCGACAGGTCGCACCGTGATGCGAATCTCGTTCTGTTCCCGCGGGCCCGAGATGGCGTGTGCCGCATTGGCCACCAGGTTGATGAGGACCTGCCCGAGCCTCGAGGCCACGCCCTGAACGGGAGGCGTCGGCTGCACGTCGACGATCAGGCGCGCGACGTTCATGACCTCGGGGGCGGTCAGCCGACGGGTCTCGTCGATCAAGGCGGTGAAGTCGATGGGCTGCCGCGCGGCGACGTTGAGCTTTCCGCTGAGCGACAAGCGCACGTCGCCGATGACGGTGGTGATGCGCTCGAGGGCGAGCCGGGCGTCACCAATCAGCGGCGTCACCAGCTCTCGCGCCTCGCCTCGCTCGAGGTGGAGCATCTCGATGGTCAGCTTCAGCGCCGCCAGCGGGTTGTTCAGCTCGTGGGCGATCGAAGCGGCGAGGCGACCCATCGAGATGAGCCGATCGGACTTGTTGAGCCACTCGTCGGCGATGGTGACGTCGCGCTCGGCCGCGCGTCGGTCGGTGTCGGCAGCCATTCGATCGGCGTCGGCCGCCACGCGGTCTTTGTCGGCGGCCTCGCGATCCTTCTCGGCCGCGTCACGGTCTCGGGCGGCGGCGCGGCGGTCGTGCTCCGCGGCTTCGCGGTCGCGCTCGGCGGCGCCGCGGTCGAGCTCCGCTGCCTCGCGGTCGCGATTGGCGGCTTCACGGCTCTGCTCTGAGGCCCTGGCGTCGAGGTCGAAGATGGCCTCCCAGTCGATGGTCGACTTCGCCCTGCCGTCGAGGACACGCGTGCGCAGCGAGTCTTCGCGGGTGCGCGTCGCCCGGTCGCGTGCGAGCGCGCCCTGGTCACGAATGACGGCCGCGCGCTCGCGAACCCTGGCGCCCTCGTCGCGCGTCCGGGCTCCGTCGTCGCGACAGACGGCCGCCTCGGCGCGCATGCGGGCTGCCTCTTCACGTGCGAGCGCCGCCTCGCTTCGGCCGAGGGCTGCGTTGCCGCGCTGCTGGGCTGCATACGCGCGGGCCTGCAGGTTCTCGTGGCGCATCTTCCACGCTGCCGCTCTCGCGGCGATGGGGCTCGTCGTGCTCTCGGGCATGCGTTCGAGTAGCACCGTCCGTTGCGCGCAGAATCCAGCCGTTCGGTACTTCGATTCGAGCGGTCAGATTGAAGCGCTCACGGTCGCTCTTCGACGATACTCTGCGCGCGTGCGACCCCTCACGTTGTCCCCCGACGAGGCGCGTTTCGGTCTTCGCGCCATGGCCACCTGCGCGCGCGCCGACGGTTCGATGACGCCTTCAGAGGCCTCGCTCATCACCGCTGCGGCGAAGGTGCTCGGCGCAACCCTGGACGATCCACACGCGCTCGAGTCGATCAGCCCCGTGGCGCTGAGTGCCGGCCTGAAGGACGTGGGCCAACGAACGCTCGCGTTGCAGGCGATGATCCTCCTGACGCTGATGGACGGTGAGGTGAGCGATGCCGAAGCCGCGCTCATCTCGGCCTTCGCCACGGCGCTCGACATCGACGAGCCGCGGGTCGCGAACGTGACGCAGCTCTCGCGAGGCCGCATCAAGACGCTGTGGCTCGATCTCGCGCGCCGATCGTTTGCGCGCCCAATCTTCGAGCGCACCCTCAAAGAGAAGGGCCCTGCGGGTGTCTGGAAGATCGTCGGCCCGATGATCGGCCTCGCGAAAGACCCGGCGCTCGTCGATCGTTTCGTCGCGTTGGGGCAGCTGCCCGAGGGCACGCTCGGCTACGCCTACTTCCGGTTCGTCGTCGACCACGAGCTCGGCTTCCCCGGAGAAGGCCTCGTCGCAGAAGAGGGCATGTGGCACGACCTGACGCACGTGCTGTCGGGCTACGACACCAGCCCGCACGGAGAAGTGAGCGTGGTGAGCTTCATCGCGGGCTACGTGCGCGAAGACCCGTTCTTCTGGCTTTTCACCATCGCGCTGCAGTTCCATCTGGGCATTCGGGTCTCGCCGTACTCACCGGGCATGCGCGGCTTCTTCGACCCCGCCATCGTCCTGCCGGCGTTCGAGCGTGGCCTCTCGGTGACGCGCGATCTGTCTCGAGACTGGGACCCGTGGCCCCACATGGCTCGCCGCCTCGAAGACGTTCGGCGTGAGCTTCACGTGCCACCCCTGCTGCGCGAGGAGTAGGGTGCGCGCATGGCTACCTTCCTCGAGCAGTTGAAAGCAGTGACCGTCGTCGTCGCCGACACCGGTGACTTCGGCTCCATTCAGAAGTTCAAGCCGCGCGACGCGACGACCAACCCGTCACTCATCGCTTCAGCCGCCGCGATGCCGCAGTACCAATCGCTCGTCGCCGCCGCGCTCGAGTGGGCCTCGAAGGACAGCGCCGACAAGTCGAAGGCTGCGATCGCGAAGCGCGCGGTCGATCGTCTCGCCGTCGAGTTCGGCATCGAGATCCTGAAGGTCGTGCCGGGCCGCGTCTCGACCGAGGTCGACGCGCGGCTCTCGTACGACACCGAGAAGAGCATCGAGAAGGCGCGCGAGCTGATCGCCATGTACGCGAAGGCCGGCATCGGCAAGGAGCGCATCCTCATCAAGCTCGCCTCGACGTGGGAGGGCATCAAGGCCGCCGAGGTGCTCGAGCGCGAAGGCATTCACTGCAACCTGACGCTGCTGTTCGGCTTCCATCAGGCGGTGGCGTGCGCCGAGGCGAAGGTGACGCTCATCTCGCCGTTCGTCGGCCGCATCCTCGACTGGTACCTCAAGAGCACCGGCAAGACGGCGTACGCGCCCTCGGAAGATCCCGGCGTGTTGTCGGTGACGAAGATCTACGAGTACTACAAGACGCACGGCTACAAGACCGAGGTGATGGGCGCGAGCTTCCGCAACGTCGGTGAGATCACCGAGCTCGCCGGCTGCGATCTGCTGACCATCGCGCCCAAGCTGCTCGCGGAGCTCGATGGCATGCAGGGCACGCTGCCCCGCAAGCTCGACCCCAAGACGACGTCAGGCGGGCCGAAGGTCAGCCTCGACAAGGCGGCGTTCGATCGGCTGCACGCGGAGGATCAGATGGCGACCGACAAGCTCAAGGAGGGCATCGACGGCTTCTCCAAGGCCATCACCGACCTCGAGAAGTCGCTCGAGGCGAAGGTGGAGCCGGTCGCGTAACCCACTGAAAGCTCGTCGGTGCTGCCTCACGTTCCGAGAAACCTACACGGTCCGACAGCAACACCAATTACAGAGCTGCGTGTGCTCACTCTTGTTCTCAGCTGCGACAACAGAGCATGAGCACTCTCCAAGTCGGTTCACGTGGTGATTCAGTTCGTCGGCTCCAGGACACGCTTCGTACTGCGGGCTTCAACCCAGGTCGCACCGACGGCGCGTTCGGGCCGAGGACCAAAGCGGCCGTCGAGCAGTACCAGGCAGCACGCCGGCTCGAGCAAGACGGCGTCGTCGGCACCAAGACGATGCAGGCGCTGCGTCGTGATGGCTTCGACCGCCGAACGACTCCCCCTGTCGACATCAACGGCGGCAACACGCGCGGCCCCAACGGCACGGCGACCATCGACGCGCCTCGCCAGGGTCGCGGCATGGTCACCGGCAGCGTCACCGTCAACGGCAACACCTACCGCTTCAACTCTGGTTCGAGCCGCCTCTTCTCGACGCCGCAGGGCACGTTCGACGTGCGCGCGCACCGGAACAGCCGCTCTGACGCAGGCTTCACGCGTGACGGCGTCGGCTTCAGCTTCGTGATGGAAGACCCGAACCGCCGCGGCTCGGACCGCTTCTACGACTCTCGCGCTGGCCGCGATCGTCAGTACCTGCGCATTCACCCGGACGGTGGTGCGGCCGGCACGGCGGGCTGCATGGGCATCGTCGGCGACGCTGCGACGCTGCGCCGCTTCCGTGACGACATGAACGCCGAGCTCGCGCGCAACAACGGCCGCTACACGCTGCGCGTTCAGTAACTTCCTCCAACAGTCACGAACCGGGGCGGGGGCTGGCGCCTTCCGCCTCGTCGTGCTTGAGAACGAGCCATGCCGAATCGCCTGACGCGCAACGAGTTCACCCAGTCTCTGAAGGACAAGAAGCTCGACGTTGCCGACGCGACGCGAGACCCGAAGCTCGCCGGCGTCGACGTGGCGAAGGCCGACCTGAACCGCGACGGCGCCATCTCGGGAGATGCCGAGGCGGCTGCGCTCTTCAAGGTCGTCGACGCGTTCGACCGCAACGGTGACGCCGCCTCGATCGCGCTGACGTCGAACACGGGCACCGCGACGAAGGCGGCGACGGTCGCGGCGGCGCTCCAGGCCCGCGCGGTGTTCCAGGTGACGGAAGGCCCGCTCGCGCCGAAAGACGCGGCGCTCAAGAACGCGTTCGCGGCTCCCGAGTCTCTCCCGCTCGCGCGCTCGCAGAACGGTGACCGCGCCGTGGCGGTGCAGTACGCGCTTGCGCGCCTCGGCGTCGCGGTCGGCACCGTCGACGGCAAGTTCGGCCCCGGCACCGAGCGCGCCGTGAAGACGTTCCAGACCGCTGCAGGGCTGCCCGCCACCGGCATCGTCGACGCGAACACCGTGAAGGCGCTCGACGCGAAGCTCTCGGCGACCGACCTGCGCACGCCCGCCGAACGGAGCGGCAACCCGCTCGCCTATCTCTCGAATCACCAGGCGCTCGGCATGACGAAGCTGCCGGCCATCAGCGATCGTTCGAAGCCGGTCGACTGGAACCACCCCGAGATTCAGAAAGCGTACGGCTCGTTCGTGTTGGCCTACTGGGAGCACGCGAAGACGAACCGCGTCGAGGCCGATTGCAAGACGCTCTCGCTGTTCCTGATGGACCAGTTCCGCACCAAGGTGAAGACCGACCTCGGCGTGCAGCTGCCCCGGCCCGCTGGCTTGCCTGCGAAGACGTGGGAAGGAGCGACCTCGACCGACACGAAGGGCTTCTTCAGCCGCTTCGAGAACCTCGCGAAGGTGCGGCCCGGCTACGAGAACGCGCAGGCGATTCAGCGGCTCGACCCGAAGGCCTCGATGCTGGCCGGCGTGAACCTGCGCTACCCCGGCGTCGACGCGAACATGGCCTCCCGCTCGGTGAGGGTGACGACGCCGTGGACTGCGACGCGAGACAACGCCGGAGACCAGACGAAGCCTGAAGTGCCGGTGAACCAGATGAACCCCGGCGACATCGTCTTCATGGACCACACCGGCGACGGCAAGGTCGACCACATGGCCAACGTGATTCGCGTCGAGCGCGACGCGGCGGGCACGGTGACCTCGATGGTGCTCGCGACAGGCAGCTTCGACGACATGAAGGACGCCGATGGCTCCACGGCGCCCACCTCGCTCGGTGAGGTGAACAACTACGCCGAAGAGGTGACGGTGACGTTCGACGCCGCTGGCAAGGTCTCGAGCTCGAAGGTGACGTGGAGCTCGGAGCCGTCGTGGCTGACCGAGGGCCGCTACTCGGCGCGCACGCTGCTCATGGAGATGAAGCCGGGCGGCAGCATCTCGGTCGGCAAGTGGGCGCAGCCGGCCTGACGTTGCGCTTTGCCGGTGAATCGAGCCGGACTACGAGCGCGGCCCATGAACCGACTCGTCTCGCTCGTTGCGGCGTTCAAGGTCATCGGGGTGTTGCCGACGGGGCAGGTGCACGTGGCGCCCGGTGACGTGCGTATTCCGATGCCGTGATGGTGCTCTCGCTCGCGGTGGCGCTGGCGGTGGGGGCAGGCCCGACGTTCTCGGGTGCTGCGACCGTTGGCGTGTCGCTCACGACAGGGGACCAGAACTCGAACATCGCCCCTGTCGTCGCAGTCAGGCTGGGGGTGACGCAGGTGACGCCGGTCGGCATCGTGCGCGGCAGGGTGGCGACCCTGGTGCCCTTTCAACCCACCACCGTCCTCTCGTCTGACCTCGGCACGTCACTCGAGTTCGAGCGCCCGTTCGTCGGTGGCGGCAGCTGGCGAATTCGGCTGGAGCCGTTCAACCCGTCGATGCGGCTCGTCACGTTCGATTGGGCGAACGTGCTCGGTCGCGTGTTTCCTGTGGTGACCGGGTTCTCTCCAGTCCTCTCCGCCGACCTGCAGCTCGGCGTGTTCGAGGGCTTCGTGGCGTTTCGCTCGACTGCACGTTTCGACCAGACGACGGGAAGGGGTGCCGCGTACGTCGACGTGCTCGCCGGAGCGAAAGTGACTACCGGTGACGTTGCCATCGAGGCGCGCGTCACCCGTCTCGGTTACGGCCCGCAGCCGGCGTTCGCCATTCAGGGAACCTCCGAGGAGCAGTGGGGCCTCATCGGCGCTTCGCGGCTGACGTGGAGTCGCAGTGGTGGTGTCGAGGCGCCGCTCGACCTCGTCACGTACGCAGGAGACCCGAGGCGCTTCGAGCGCTTCTTTCAGCCGGTCGACCTGGGGCCGAAGGCATTCGCCGCGACGGTGTCGCTCGAGGGTGGCGGCGGGGTGCAGCGCCTCGCTTCGCCTGCGACGTTCCGGACGATGACGTTGCAGCCGCTCGGGTACGCCGACGCGCAGGGCCGGCTTCGGTTTGGCCAGACCCGGCTCTTCGCCACGTTGAGGGTGTCGACGTTCGCGTTCCTCCAGGCTGATTCGCCGGGGTTTCCCCCGAACTTTGCGTTGGGCGACGCGCCGTCGACGCCCGCGCTCGCTGCCTTCCTGGGGGTCGATCACACGTTCGCGCGGTCGAAGGTGACGCCCGGCGTGCTGCTGCGGCTCACCATGCCGGCGACGTTGAACAGCCCGTCCCTCGACTTCGGCGGGAATGCACCGCCTCCCGGTTTGATCGGCCGAACGGTTGCGCTCGAAGGGCTCAACTTCCTGAGCGTTCTTCCGGGAGGGACGGTCGTCTCGCCACGCTTCGCGGCGAAGGTCTCGTTGCGTTGGACGCCGGCCGCGGTGTTCTGCCTCGTCGGCGAAGCCGAGGTGCTGGTGAACCCCAGCGAGACGGGCTTCGACAACATGGGCACGACGCTGACCGCGCGGCTCGCGGTCTCGACGCGGACTCAGCTCTTCGCGCAGCTGCGGTTCTGAGCGTCACCTCCCGATCGTATGGCGGTCGACTCCTGCGCGCAGCCTTCGCGGCCCAGCGAGTGGGACGTCGTTCGACGAAGAGCATCGCTGGGGCCCACCGCGATTGAAGGCGCGAATCTCGGGACGGTGGCGTTGACTCCGGGCCATCGCGGCAGAGCACTGCTTCAAGGACAGGTTCCCGAACACCCCGAGTACACCACCGCGGGTGCCAATACGGTCGTTTCGCCACCGTCGGTGCAGGTCATCGTCACTCGTGTTGGTCCCATCGGGGTAGTCCCCGTGTACGAGATGGAGCCGGTTGCGATGGGCACCCCCGCGCCGTCACGGAAATCGATGGTGCCTTGTTCACAGGACCTTTCCCCGAAGAGCCTGGTGGTTTCGCTGAAGCACAGGCCGCCATCGGCAAGGAACACTCGCGTCAGCTGCGCCGGCTGGTTCGAGAAGGCGCAGAATGAGCCCTCGGTCGTGCGCTGAGAACCTGAGGCGTAGCAGCTCAAATGGCCCGCATCCGTCGCGCGAGATCCGCACGGCCCGTTGATGCCGCAGGCAGCGAACAGTTGACGAAGGCACCCCGGGAGGCCCGTTCCGGTCCCGCCGCCGCCGCCGCCGCCGCCGCCGCCGCCGCCGCCGCCGAATCCGCCGCCGCCGAATCCGCCACCGCCGAATCCGCCGCCGCCGAATCCGCCACCGCCGAATCCGCCGCCGCCGAATCCGCCGCCGCCGATTCCGCC
>JAUXRI010000344.1 GCA_030681895.1 Myxococcales bacterium
GTCACGGCGCGGGTGACGTCCTTCGCGGTGACCTGCGCGCCGGCCTTGAAGTCCCGGTTGTCGATGAAGCGGAAGAAGATGTCGGTGAGCGCGCGCTGCTGCTTCGGGAGCTCGGCGAGCTTCGCCTTGATCTCGGCGCGGCTGGTGCGGCCGTCAGGGCCGCCAGCGTCGATGATCGTCTTCGCAGCGAGAGACAGCGCCTTGTTCACGTCGGCTTTTGCGATGCGGGGCATGGGGCTCCTGGTGGAAAGGAAGGCGCCGAGACTCGGTGGGAGGCGCGTCGACCGTCAAGCGACAACCGAGAAACGGTGGGTGATCACCAGCTCACGGGAAACGTGAAGCGGCGATCGGAGTCGCACCGGAACGCGCCGAACCGCATCGGCTTGCCGGTCAGCTCCTCACCGAAGCGCATCGCGCCGCGCCAGCCGTACTCGATGACGTCGGTCCTCGGCATCGCGCGTGGGTACTCGAAGGTAATGGTGCCCGCGGTGGGTCCGCTCGCAGCCCAGGTCACCTTCACGTGGCGGGTGGCCACCTTGATGGCGTCGTCGAGGCGCGCGAGCACTGTCGCGGGCGAGTTGCCGCCGAGCGCGAGCGCGACCTTCACCAGCGGGCGCACGATGGGGCCGAACGATTGTCGCGTGAGCAGCAGGTTGAGCTGCTCGAGCCTCGGAGCTCCGAAGGTGTCGATGATCGCGCTCCACACCTCGACGGCGATTGCTCCGGGATGCCAGCGCTGCGCGTGCGGCATCTTGAGGATCGCCTGCGTGGACGCCGACACCATCGACAGCACCTTCGCGGCCGAGCCATCGGCTTCGAGGGCCTTCATCAGGCCGGCCAGGTTCGTCGCGCTGACCTCGAAGTCCATGAAGCGCAGTCTACCGAGTCAGTCCCCTTCCGGGGCCTCAAGAGGCAACCACACCGCTCTGGCGCTCGTCCCCGCTGACGTCGGCGCCCGGGTGGCCACCACGTCACCGCTCTCGGTCTGAAGGAACACGCATCGACGCGCGCCTGGTGGCACCTCGAGCACGGCGGTGGTCGCGCCGTCGAGGTCAACCAGTCCCCACCGGCCCCACGATTGGAAAGCGACACACTCCATCGGCGAATCGGGCAACACATCCTCGAACCAGGCTTGCGAGAGCGGCACCGGTTTCCCGAATGCCGTCACCCGGACCCGCAGCGTGGCCGGCGGCCCTGGCGTCAGCACGACCCGCTGCTCGTTCGGCGCGACCATCTGCGCGGCCACGAGCCGGCCAACCTTCACCGACACCACCGACCACACGCCCAGGTCGTTGTCGATTTTGGGTACGCGCTCCGGCGCCTCGGCCGTGTGCCCGACGAACGACAACGGCACAGGGCGCGCCACGGTGTCAGGCCAGTCGAATGGAGGAATGGCGTGGAGCCACCCCGAGACCGGCGCCTTGAGTCCGGTCTTCACGACCACCGAGAGCGGCGTCGACAGCCGGCGGCGAACCGTCACGATTTGACGACCGTCGCGCACCGGGCCCACCTGCACCAACGCAGGCCGGCCATCGAGCAACGCGCAGGCACCGAAGACCTGCTCCCGCTTCAGCACGGTCGAGCCAGAGACCTGGACCCGGTGCGGTACCGGCAAGAGCCCAAGGTCGGCGGTCCCGTCGGGCGACGAGAGCTCGACGTCGATCTTCGCGAGCGGAGGCATCAGGCCGGTGCTCGCGTGACACAGCCCATCCGTGGTCTCGCCCTTCTCCAGCTCGGTCAGCTCGTTCTGCAGCTGAACCAGCTCGTCGGAGACCAGCGCACAGAACCTGCCGTGCTCGTCGTGTGGACACGCCTGTTCAGCCGCGAGGAACTCGGGAGGCAATGACGGCTGCACCCGCGGGCCGGTCGAGATGAGACCACCTCCACCAGGAAGACGAGCCACACCCGGGGGGAGTCGCGGAAGCTCGGCGCCCGCGTCAGGGAGCCTCTGCACCACCGGACTTTCAGCGGGCTTCGGACACGCGCAGAACCCGACGAGCACCACACTCACGAAAGCCCGCACGACAGAATTCATCGACGACGAACCCTGCGCCGCGGAGCGCGCTTCGTCACCGCGTGAGCAGCAGGTCACGCCCCTGCAGCAGATCGGCCTCACCTGCGAACTGACCGAAGCGCTCGTACTCCTTCACCGGCACGCGGCTCTGCACCAGGCGCGAGTCTTCTTCGATGATGACGGTTCGCCCCGTCTGCGACTCCTTGCGGGTGAAGCGGCCCCACGGGCACTCCGTCTTCGCGCCGGCGACCGCGTCCTTCAGCTTCCACCCCTCCGGCACCGTCAGCGTCACGACCGCCTTCGTCGACTCGCTCGACTCGATGAACAACGGCGTCACGCGCTGACCGAGCACCAGGTACCGGCGGCCGAGATTCCACGGGAACGTCAGCGGGCCCATCACGAGCGTCGACGCACCCTCACGTCGCCCGAAACGGCTCGCGGTGAACTGGTACTTCACCTTCACCTCGACCACCTCTTCGCGGCGAATGTCGACGTCGACCGACTCGAGGTCCGCGCCACCGAACATTCTCGAGAGCGCCTGCTCCAGCGCCTGCTTGCGTTGGTCGGGTGAGAGCTGCTCCAGCGCTTCGGCCAGCTGTGCCGCCTCGAAGCCCTGGTACGTCTCGTCGCCGCTGCCCTTGAGCACGCCGTCTTCATCGAGCGCCGCGGTCAACGTGACGACCTTCGACGGCCGCTCGCTGTGCTTCGGCGTCGTCACCTTCTCGAGCGGGCGGCCCGGCATCGGGAGCAGGTACGCCTCTCGTTCACCGAGCGCGAACTCGGGCAGCTCACCGAACGGAGCGAAGCGCACGAGCGCGTCGAGCCACACGGCCTGGCCATCAGGCAAGAGGACGCGGATGCAGACGTACGGAAACAACGACTCGTTGGGGAACACGTACGGCGCCGGGTCTGCCGTGAAGCCGCGCACCGCGACGAGCCGCGCGTCGAAGCCGAGCGCGACGAGCGACGACACCATCAACCACGAGCGGCTCCCGCGGTCCTGCCCCACGCTGGCGGCGGCCGACATGCCGAGCCCCGCGTCACCGCCCGAGAGCTTCTTCATCACGGCGGCGTAGACGGCCTTCACCGCGTCGAGCCCGGTCGCCTGCCCTGCCGATGCCTTCGCGAACGCCTCGACTTCGTGCGTGACGACGCCGCGGTCGATGAACGCATCTGCATACGCGCGCATCACGCCTTCGTTGCCTCGCTGGCCTGCGCCGACGCTCACGAACGGAAGCCACTCGTTGCCCGACGGCGGCCCCATCGGCTCGGGGATGTACGGGGGCACGCGCTTCTCCTCATGGAAGAACACCTCGCGGTCGCCCTCGGTCTTCACGGCGCCCACCTCACCGAGGTTGTGCGAGTCGACCGTCATGCCCGCCCCCTTCGGCGCGATGACGGTGTACGTGCTCCAGTTGTTCGGCTGCCGCGCGACCTGAAAGTAGAAGCTCGACGCGGTGAAGCCCGGTTGGCCCGGACCACGCGTCGGGTGCGCGAGCAGGTATTCGTACTCGACGAGATCGCCGACCTGCACACCCGGAAGGCTGACCGCATCTTTCCCCTCGATGTTCTCGGGCTCGAGCGTCGTGCCGTCGATCTTCAGCGTGCGGAGCTTCAAGACCACGGCGCCGGGCGGCAGCTGCACCTCGGCCACTTCCTGCACGCCGGCCTGGTCGAGCGCCTTCTGGATGATGTGGATGCGGTCGACCTGCGTGCCGTCGGAGAACGCTTCGATGGCGGCGGCGTCGAGCAGGAACGCAGCGTTCGCCTCTTCACTGCCGGGCGCTGCTTCGTAGGCCTTGAGCGCGGCCTCGGTGCTGATGGCGTGCGCGTCGAGCAGCTCCCTGCCGGTCTTCGTTCGCTCGACGGCGCGGCGCAGCTGCAGGTCCGCTCCGTCGAGCTCGAGCGCCTTCTCACGCGCAGCGAGGGCCTCTTTCGGTTTCCCCGCCTGCTCGAGCACGTCGCCCAGTTGTTTCTGAAGCTGCGCATTTCGCGGCCACACCTTTGCGGCCCGCATCAGCGTGGCGACGGCCTCATCAGGCTTGTCCAGCGCGACGAGCGCCGACGCGAGCGACGTGGCCACCTGCGTCTGCCCTTCGTCCCGCAGCAGCTCCTTCTTCCAGAGGGCGACGACAGCTTCCATGCGGCCCCGGGTGCGCTCGTGCTCCGCGTGCCGCCAGGTGCCGTTCGGGCAGTGCTTCGTCTTCGTCAGCAACGCATCGGCGTCGGCCACCGCGTCGCGCCGGCGCGCCACGTCGTACTGGAGCAGGAGCGCCTCACAGTGCCCTGGCCACGCGGCCTCGGCCTCCTTCGCGGTGATGACGGCCTGTGCCTCGAGGCCAAGCGCGAGCTCGATGCGTGACTGCAGCGACAACACCGCCGACGACGCCGGCGTGTGGCTGGCGCGCGCCTGACGAACCAGCTCGAGCGCCTCGACCGAGCGCGAGTCTTCGAGCGCCAGCTGCGTCGTCACCAGCTTCGCAGCGACCAGATCCTTGTCCTTGCCGAGCGCCGCCTCGAGGTCTCTCGTCGCCCGGCCGCGCGCCACTTTGGGAGCCAACAGCCGGTCAGACAGGTCGAGCTCGGCGCGGAGCAGATGCACGAGCGCGCCTGAGAGCGCCGGCGCCAGCTCCGACAACACCCGGCGAGCGCCATCACGATCGCGACCCATCGAGTCACGCGCCGCCAGCACGCGCGCGAGCGCATCGGAGCCCTCGTCGGCCAGCACGGCGTGAACCCTCGCGGCCGTCGGGAAGACGCCGTCGACCTCGTCGAGCACCGTGACGCCGCCCCAGCTCGCCGCGGGCCCCGTCGCCGCCTTGAAGCCGAGCTTCGCGGGCCGGCCGTCGAGCCGTTGCAGGGCGACCTGGAGAAAGCCGACCTGGTCTTCGCGAGCCGCGCGAATGATCAACCGGTGCGTGCCGGCCGAGAGCTTCACCGCGCGCGTCGAGAGCGTCGACGCCGGCCGCTGCCACGTCAGCCGCGAAAGCACCTGCGTGCCATCGAGCACGGCCACGTGGTCCATCGAGGTGATGGTGCGCAGCACGTAACGCCCTGCCTCGGGCACCTCGACGTCGGTGGCGAAGAGATAGACGTCTCCCATCGGCGGCTCACCGAGCAGCGACACGCGGCCATCGGGGAACGTGAGCGTGCGGCCCGAGGTGCCGACGTCTCCGGTCTGCTCCATCGGCGTCGCGTCGCCCATCGAGATGACGTGCCACGGGCTGAGCGGGCCCAGCAGCGTCACGGCGGTCGGCACACCCATCTCGTCGAGGAGCGCTCTGACGCGCGCGTCGTCCTGGCGCGCCTCGGAGATGGCGACGACCGCGGCGCGGAGCAGGAACGCCGTGTCGGCGAGGAGCGGCTTCTCGAGCAGCGCCGGTGAACGCGCCAACACCGCGTCGTCACCCTGGGCCGAGAGCGTCACGCGGTCGAGCACCTGACGCGCGGCCAACGTGGAAAGCGGATGCTCGGGCTGCCGCTCGATGAGGTCGAGCGCGACGCCCACCACGCGGTCGGCGCGCGTCTGCCGGTCTGCCAACACGAGCTGGCCCATCAACGCCCACGGGTCGCCCGCGTCCTTCTGCACGGCGGTGTCGAGCTGCACGCGCGCCTTTTCGGCGTCGGACGTGACGAAGATCGTGTGGAGCCCGGCGAGCGCCCACGAGCGCGCCGTCGCGTCTCCATCGGCCACGTCAGCGACGGCCTCGTCGAGCGCCTCGGTGGCTCCCGGGACCCGGCGAGGACACGCGGTCGCGAGGGTCAGCGTCGAGAGCAGCAGCGCGAGGCGGCAGTGCGAACGGAGCACAGTCATGCGTTCGACATAGCGCAGGACGTCGAGGAGGCTGCCTCTTTCACTGCGCTGACGTGCACGAGGCGAGACCGGACCTTGCGTACCTGCGGGCGCGAAGTGTTCGGGCTGGGAGCGAAGGCCCGATGGCTTCGCGCGCTCGCCATCGACTACAACGCCGCGCGTGCTCTTCGTGAGCGTGCTCCTCGCTGCAGCTCCGCTCGTCTCGGTCGCGCCTTCTGCCGACGAGGGGCTTCCATGCCCGGTGCATCAGAGCTTCGTCGCCGCGCTCGCTGCCAGAAACGTCGTCGCGCCCGAGGCGTTCACCGCCGTCTTCGAACGACGCGAGCGTGGGTGGGCGTTTCGGTTGACGCGTGCGCAGTCGACCGCGCTCACCCGTGAGCTCCAGGTGCCATGTGAAGAGGCCGGCGCCGTCGCCGCGCTCGTGGTGGAGCGCTACTTCGCCGCGTTGTTCCTCGCGGCCCCGAAGGTCGTCGCGCCGACCAGACCTCCCCGTCCGACTCCACCGGCGGCAATCCTTCCCACACCCGCCGTCGACGCTGGAGCTCCCGAGCCCATCGACGCAGGCGTGATCGAGCCACTCGACGCGGGAGTGCCCGAGCTAGTCGACGCAGGCCTCGAAGTCACACCCGAGCCCATCGTCGATGCGGGAGTGCCTGACGTCGTCGTGCTCGTCGAGCCACCTCCACTTCCACGTGAGCCGTTCCTTCGGGTCGTGCCCGTCGTCTGGCTGGCCGCGTGGTGGGAAGTGCTGCCGCGCGTGAGCCCCGCGGTGATGGTGGCCGCCCACCTGGAGCTCGGCCGCGTCTGGCGCACCAGCCTCTCCATCGCCTCGGGCCTTCCCCTTGGGCAGAACGTGACCGTCGACGAGACGCGAACGGGAACGCTCGTCGCGTGGTCGAGCCTCGGCGCGTTGAGCGGTGGAGCCTGCGCTCGCTTCGAACGCACCACGCTCTGCGGAGACGCCGTCATCGGCCTGCGCCTCACCAGCGGCCAATCCACCGGTCAGCTCTACCAACGACAACCGGCCCTGGTGGTGATGCCCACAGCGGGCCTTCGCGGAGAGCTCGTCTTCCGGCTGACACCGCTCCTCTCACTGAGCACGACGTTGTTAGCGCTCGTTCCGTGGGGCCGCTCGACGCTCCAGGTCGAAGGCACCAGCTCCACCTACGCCACGCCACCGGTCGACCTCCTCGCCGGCCTTGGGCTCTCTTTCTCTCTGTGAAGGTTCGCGCGCGCTGAAGACATTCAGCCCCGCGACCGAATGATGACCGTGCAAGACGCCGAAATCACAGCCGAGCTTGGCCTCGCGAAGCGCGCGAGCGCAGGCGACCAGCAAGCGCTGGCGGCGCTCTTCAACTCGAACTTCGGCTTCGTGCGCTCGGTCGCGCGCAACCTGGGCACGCCCGACACCGAGCTCGACGACGTCACGCAAGAGACCTTCGTGGTGGCGTTCCGACGTATCGGCGACTTCCGCAGCGGCAAGCTCTCGACCTGGCTGTACCGCATCACCGCGAACCTCGTCGCCAACCGCCATCGCGCGCGCCGCGTGCGTGAGGCCTTCACCAGCTTCTGGGGCCGCACACCCGAGCGACACGTCGCTGCCGCCGACGCCGCGTTCGAGCAGGCCGAGACGAAAGCGCAGGTGGGCGACGTGCTCTCGAAGTTGGCGCACAAGAAGCGCGAGGTGTTCGCGATGTACGAGCTCGAAGGGTTGTCAGGCGACGAGATCGCCGAACGCGTCGGCTGCAGCGTCGACACCGTCTGGTCGCGGCTGCACTACGCCCGAAAAGACTTCGAGGCATTGGCACGAAAGCGAGGCCTCCTGTGAACGCGAGTCCCAAACGGCTGCGAGACGAAGACTCGAAGCTCGGGCAGCGCCTGCGTGACTTCAGCGACGCGCCACCGGCTCCGGCCTCGGTGCGCAGCGTCGTCTTGAGTGGAGTCGAGGCGAGGTTGGCGAAGCGCGTATTCCCGATGCGCGCGGTGGTGCTGGTGGCGGTGGGCGGCGTGGCGGCCGTGCTCCTCATGCTTCGGCCCGCCGCCTCGCCTGCGCCGAGACACAGCGTGGTGTTCGCGAGCCGCGACGCGCAGCTGTTCGAGAAGGCCAACCCGCTCACCATCGCCTCCACGTCGTGGGGCACGCGGGAGTTCGAGAGGGTCGACACCGTCGATGGCCCGGTGGTGCTCGACGAGGGCGGCTCACGCCTGGCGCTGCTGCCTCATTCCCGTCTGCATCGGGGAGCAGGTCAGACGTTGCGCCTCGAGCAGGGCACGCTCGCCGCGTCGGTCTCGCATGAGACGGTCTTCGAGTCGGGCGGCCGTCACCTTCGGGTTCGCCGCGGCGTCGTCGAGCTTCAAGGCTCGTGTGTCGTGGTGCACGCAGGCTCCGCCGAGCGCCTCGACGACGCGGTGGTGATGACGGCCGGGCAGCGCTCACCGGCAGGCTGCACGACGGACCACGGCGACCAGGTGCTCGAGCTCTTCGAGCCGCCGCTGGCTCCGCTTCATGTCGAGACGCGCGGCCTCGTCGTCGTCGATGGCGTGGCGCTCGGGCCCGGTCCACTCGACGTCGTCGTGAAGGCGCGCGTGCACACGGTGACGTCGTCGGGGGTCGAACGACGCGTGGAGCCACCGTCGACGAGCCTCACCATTCCTGCTGCGGCGACCGTGCTCGACGACGCTCGTCGCGACTCGAAGGCCGACCCCGAGCGCGCGCTCGCGGGCTTCGCCAGCATCGTCGACGGGCCGAACGCCGAGGTCGCGCTGTACGAACGTGCGGTGTTGCTCCAGCGGCTCAAGTCGTTCGGCCCCGCGCTCGAAGCGCTCGAGCTGCACCAGCGACGGTTCGCCCACGGCATGCTGGCCGTCGAAGCGGCGCTCACCCGCGCCGAGGTGCTGCTCTCACTCGAGCGCACGGCCGACGCCCTGCTCGCGCTCGACACGTTCCTCTCCACTTTCCCCGACTCGGAGCGAACGGCCGAGGTGCGTCTGCTCCGCGGGCAGTTGTTGCGGCAGGCGCAGCGGTGCGACGCCGCGCTGGTGGACTTCGCCGAGGCCGCGAAAGAGGCTCGCTTCGCCGACGAGGCCGGCTGGGGCCAGGTGTTGTGCCGGCGAACGGGCGACGCGGTGTCGACGTACCTGAGAGCGTTTCCCAAAGGCGCGCACGCCGACGAAGCGCGCCGACTGCAGGGCGCAGAGAAATTCTGAAGGTTCTTCTGCGCGACGAGATTCAGGCCGAACACCGCTGGTTCCGCCGGGGAATCGCCACCTGTCAGGAGTCGAAATGAAGCACCACCGTCTGGGAGTTCCCGTCGTCCTGCTCGCCCTCGCCGGCATCGTCGCCAACGCGTGCGGCACCGAGCGCACCGTCGGCTCACGCTTCGTCAAAAGCGAACGCGTCGCCGCTTCGAAGGGCACGGCCATCACCGTGTCGGACGCCGAGGAGCCCGAGCTGGCGGGCACGCGCCTCGAGGTGCCTCCGGGGGCATTGGGCGCAGACACCACGGTGACGCTCGAGCTGGGGCTGACGTCGATTGCCGAGACCTCGCGCGGGCCCGTCGCCATCTGGGGCCCTGCGGGCACGGTGTTCTCGTCGCCGGTGCGCATGACGTTGCCGCTGGCGATGGCGAGCAGCAGCGAGCTGGGGCTCATCGAGATTCAAGTCGAAGAGGCCGACGGCCGACGCTTCACCATTCCCAACTCGGCGCTCACCATCGACGCGAGCGGCAAGGCCGTGTCCTTCACCGTCACGGGCTTCACGCGGTTTCAGCCTGGGGTTCCGTCGCGTGATGGCGGCACGGGCACTGGCGGCGGTACGGCCAACGCCGCGGGCGGCACGGCGCTGGGTGGTGGAACGGCCTCGGCCGGAGGCACCGCGCAGACTTCGTGCTCGAGCTCGACGCAGTGTGCACGCGGTGAGACGTGCGTCATTCGCAACCCCGGAGCGCTCGGCGTGTGTGTCGCGCCGAGCACCGGCGGCGGCTCGGCAGGCGGCGGCGCAGTGTCTGGTGGCGGTACGGCCTCGGCAGGTGGCACCGCGTCAGGCGGCGGCACCGCGCAGACGAGCTGCACCAACTCGACCCAGTGCGCTCGTGGAGAGACCTGCGTCACGCGCACGCCTGGAACGGTCGGCGTCTGCGTCCCGCCGAACACTGCCGGCGGCTCGGCTGGTGGAGGCACGGCGTTCGCCGGTGGCTCCAGCGGCACCGGTGGCGGCACCCCGACGTGCGCCACCTGCCCCGCGGGCCAGACGTGCTGGGGCGGCGCGTGTCAGTTGATTGCGTGTGACCCCGTGCGCGGCTGCCCGAGCCCGTTGAGCTGCGTGAACAACAGCTGCCAGTAATCGACAACGAGTCGCGCAGCGGTGGGCGTTCACTCGACGGGAGTGGACGCCCATCGTCGTTTCACGTGCGCTGCGGGCTTCCGTCAGCTCAGGCTCTCTCGATAAAACCGCTCGGCCGACTGACCGCGCGCCGGGTCGATGTACGCCGGCCGCTCGAAGTACCGGCAGAACGCCATGCCCGCGTCGTTCGCGTTGCCCGTGGCGCGTAGCTTGTTGAGCGCGTTGCGCTCGCCGTTGTTCAGCTCGTGCCACAGGTACTCGAGCTGGCCCTTGAAGGACGTCGGCGAGTAGCCGTTCGCCGCGGTCCACCGCTTCATCGCGTCGCCACGGCCGTTGTGCCACTGCGCGACGCCGAACGACGTCCCGCCGTCGCCCACCGCGCTCGGGTTGAAGCCCGACTCGTGGAGCAGATTTCCGGCGATGCCTGCGGCCTGCGCGCGCGTGAGGCCCTTCGACATGAAGAAGTCGATCGCCTGCCGCGCCGTGCCTCGAACCCCAGGGCGGTTCTCGATGCCCGAGACCGGACCGGGCGTCGGCCCCGGGGTTGGACCCGGCGTGGGCGTCGGCGTCGGGCCGGGCGTCGTCCCCCGTCCAGGGATGACGAGCTGCTGCCCGCTGTAGATGCGGTTCGGGTTCGAGATGCCGTTCGCCTGCGCGATGGACTGGTAGCTCACGCCGAAGCGCGCGCCGATGGCCGACAGGGTGTCGCCTGGGCGAACGGTGTACCGCCCGCCGCCGCTGCTGGGCGCGGGCTGAAAGCTGTCCGAGGAGCCGGGCAGGTTCAGCTGGTGGCCCGCGATGATCAGGTTGGGGTTGCGGATCTGCGGGTTGGCCCGCATCAGCGCGGCGACCGTCGTCTGATGCCGCGACGCGATGCCTGAAAGGGTGTCGCCTGAACGGATTTGATACGACATGTGCTCCTCCGAGCCCCTTTGACGCTGCTGCTTTATTGTCCGCAGCCGCTGGTTCTCGGCTCGTGAGGCGCCTGCAAAGCGTGAGAACAGAATCGACGCATTTCGCGCCGCCATTTCCGCATGACGTGTGCACTCGCGTGTGCACTTTCGTGCGTGCGTGCTCAGCGAGCCGCGAGCCGGGCCAGGATCCGCACCAGCTCGTCTGACGAGAGGTCGATTCGCTCGACGAGCCTGCCGTAGAGCAACGCCGTCGGCACCGAGCGGCCACCGAGCTCCTGCTGACACGCGTGCAGCGTCTCGAGCACCACGCGCTCGACGCGGGTCAACCCATCACGCACGTCGGGGAGCACGTCCTCCGGTGCAGAACGCACCGGCACGCGCCGCCGTCTCGCCGCGCTCATCCGTGGAAGACGCGGCTCGCCACGATGTGGCCATCACGAACGTCGAAGGCCTCGGCGACCGGCATCGGCGCTTCATTCGGCGCGTGCCGCAGGTATTCGAGCACCACGCGTTCGTCGTTCGCCGTCAGCCGCACCAGCTCGTAGCGCAGGCCGGGCAACCGCTTGATGGCGTCGGTCCACCACGTGCGCAGCGCCGCTTTGCCGACCAGCTTGCCGCCCGTCTCGGGGTGCAGCGCGCGAATCTTCGGAGACGTGTGCGTGCAGTCGTCGGCGTAGAGCGCGATGAGGCGCTCGACGTCATGGGCGTTGAACGCGTCGATCCACGCGCGGCCCAGCGCCTCGGGACCCATCACGGACCTCCGTCGACCCCGGCGTCAGCCACCACGGTGCCGGGAGAAGACGCGACGTACGCAGGCTCGATGGCCAGCGGCACCGCGAGCGTCGCGTTCATCGAGCTCAGCGCCTGCCGATACACCTGGTCGTTGCCGCCCTCGTCGGACGAGAAGACGAAGCTGCTCGAGTTCACCCAGGCCGGCGCGCTGTCGTTGACGGCTCCGCTCGCCGGGTTGCGCTGCCGGGTGGTGACCTTCGTACCGAGGTCGAGCACGAAGATGCGCGTCACGCCGCTCGAGACGCGGCCGTCGAAGATGGCGCGCTGACCATCGGGCGACACCACGATGCGGCTCGCGATGGACAGCACCTCGACCCCCAGCGTGTTGGTGATGGACGTCGGGTTGCCGGTCGCCACGTCGATGCGCTCCACCTGCGTCTGCGTCAGGCCGGCGTTGCCAGCGCTGACCAGCAGCGACGCGCCGTCGGGGAACCAGCTCGGTGAGGCGTACGCCAGCGCGCCGCCACCGATGAGCTTGCGAAAGCCCGAGCCGTCGACGTTGACGACGCCCACGCTCGAGCTCGTCGCGTTCTCGTCATACGCGAAGGCGATTCGTTGACCGTCAGGCGAGAACGCCGGCGTGCGCAGGTTCTGCTGCGTCGGTGAGCTCCTCACCAGCGTCGACGGCGTGCCGCCCGTCACCGGCACCAGGAGCAGCTCGCTGTCCGGCCCGGCCTTGCGCGCGAACACCACCTGGCGGCCGTCGCGCGAGAACGACGGCATCGACACGCCACCAGTGAAGGTGAGCTGCACCGGCGAGTTCACGTCGCGCTCATCGGTGAGGAACAGGTTGCGGTCGTCTTTGCGAACCGTCGCGAAGCCACCCGTGAAGGACGAGGCCGAGCCGCCGCCCGTGCCACCACCACCACCGCCACCGCCCAGCAGGGAGCAGCCCTGGAACTCCAGAACGAGGGCCGCGACAGCAATGACAGACCAGAGTGAACGACGCATCGATGGAAGCTCCCGAGAAGACTCACGGCCACGCGGCGCTGACGCACCACAACCGTCACATGTTCATGTTCGGGGCCAGACGCAAGCAGAGCGGGTCGAGCGGTTCCGCCGCCGTCACACGCGCCGAATGCGGACCAGCTCGTTGCGGCAGTTGTTGCACAGCTGCATCTGCCGCCGGTCGGCCTCGGCCAGGCTCGTCGCCAGCGACATGATGCAGCGCGGATCTTCGCAGTACGAGAGCCCGACGAGGTGCCCTGCCTGGTGGACGGCCTCGACGTAGATGCGACGCCGCGCCGTCTCCGACTCACCCTTGATGCGGAAGAGCGACAGCACCGCGACGTGAGAATCGCGATCGGCCTCTCCGAAGACGAAGGGCGTGTCGGGCGTGAAGAGGTCGCCATCGGTGACGCCCATCACGTGCGTCGCGCCGGGGTCTTTGATGGTGAGCAGCCGGCGCATGATGGCCGTGGTGTGGTACTGGTTCCGGTCCTTGTTGAAGGCGTAGCTCGGCGTACCGAGGTTCACCTTCCCGAGGTAGGTGCCGATGGTCAGCACCTGCTGAATCGACGCTTCGAGATCTCGCAGCGCTGCCGCAGGCACCGAGCCAACCGCGACGAGCTGGAGCTCCTTCCCCGCTGCCATCTGCTTCCCCCGTCGAACGACCTTCGTGAAGGCGTGAAGCGTGACTCACGAGGGAGTGTAGCGGGTCTGCTCGCGCCGTCACCGAAGGAAAAGCAGGGAAAGGTGCGCGCTGCGTTGCGAGCAGGCTCGAACAACGCGAGGAGGAAGGAGCTGGGGCGCGTGGATTTGAACCACGATACTCAGAGTCAAAGTCTGATGTCCTACCCTTAGACGACGCCCCAGTACGGCGGAGGACGCCCTCATAAAGTGTTTCCCGACCGCTTTCACGCCCTTCTCTGAGGCCGCGACCCCTCAGTCGGAATGACGGCGCAGGTTGATCAGCCTGGTTGACGGATTTCGCAGAAGTTGCGCTCCGAGGGCGTGGTGCAGGCGCGGTTTCAGCCACTTAGCGCCAGGCGTCACGTTGGTACGGAGCTTGGAGAGTTGCCGCGTCGGAAAGCACCATGTTCGGTGCGACCAAGGCGCGCCGGCTTCCCGCGGGGGTGAAGTCGGCGCGCCGTTTTTTGTGCCCTCAGCGCGCCAGGAGTCGGTCGAACGCCTCGCGAAACCTCGCGGCCGCGCGGGGCAGGTTCGCCGCCCAGTCACTCGACGCGTTGGAGTCGCTCCCGTCGGTGACGTACTTCAACGAACAGAACGGCACGCCCTCGAGGGCACAGACCTTCGCGATGGCGAAGGCCTCCATGTCGATGACGGTCGGCCGCGGCAGGTGCACCGGGTGGCCCGAAGGCTCCGAGTGCGGGAGCAGCGTCGTCTCGAAGTTGTCGCCGGTGCCGCAGATGCCTTCCGGCAAGTCGATGAAACGTCGCGGCACCTCGAGGACATGCGGCGTCTCGTCGAACGGCGTGGTCCCGCGTGGAAACCCGAGCGGGCTCGCGTCGATGTCTCGCTGCACGAAGCGCGTGCACTCGACGAGCGCGTGCGTGGGAAAGGTCGGGCTCCCTGCGGTGCCCACGTTGAGGACGAGCTGCGGGCGCTGCGTGGTGAGCGCCTTCAGCGTCGCGTAGCCGGCGTTCAGCTTGCCCACGCCACAGCGCACCACCCTCGCGCCTGAAGTGGCGAAGACGTGTTGCACCTCTTCGAGCAGCGCCACCACCAGCAGCACGTCGCCGGGTCGCATGCGTCAGTAGTCGATGGCCGACCGCACGCCACGGCCGTTGAAGGTGAAGTGGTTCAGGAAGGTGAGGTTGATGAGCACCGAGATGTCGACGACGTCGAAGCCAGCGCGGTTGCACAGCGTCAGCGCGGCCTCGAGCGTTCCGCCCGTCGCCAGCACGTCGTCGACGAGGAGCGCCCGGCCCTTTCCGTCCTTCAGCTCGAGCGTCGCCTCGCCATACTCGAGCGTGTACGAGTGCCCGTGCACCGGAGGCGGCAGCTTGCCCGCCTTGCGCATCGGCACGAAGCCCTTGCCGTGTTTCGCCGCGAGCGCCGCGCCGAAGATGAAGCCGCGAGACTCGATGCCCACCACGACGTCGAGGCCTGCCCAGTCGACCTGGGAGCTCATGCGCTCCAGCGACTTCGCGAAGAGCGCTGGGTTCGAGAGCACCGGCGTGATGTCGCGGAACACGATGCCCTTCCGGGGGAAGTCGGGCACGTCGAGGATGGCGGCTTTGATGGCGTCCACGAGCGTGAGGGTACACAACCCCGCGAACTCATGACGGGCTGAATTCAGGCAGGTCGACCGCGCACGGACGGGAGATCAGCTTTCGCACCACCGGCAACCAACGGCTCGAGGGCGATGTGCGCCCAGTTCAGGAGCGGCCCATGCGTGCGTTGCAGTCGGCAGTGGTGAGCGCAGTGCTGATGGTCTCGGGCGTCGCGAGCGCACAGAGCCACGTGGAGCTCAACCTCTTCGGGTCCAGCTCGAGCTTGAGCTTCGGCTTCGGCGTGCATCACCACGCGAGGCGGCGAATCGTCGTGGCGCCTCCTCCGGTCTACGTGCAGCCGCAGGTCATCTATCAGCAGCCGCAGATCGTCTATCAACAGCCGCCCGTGGTGATGGCGCCGCCCCCGATGGTGCAGGCCGCGCCCGTCTACGTCGCACCCGTCGTGGTGCAGCAGCCGCCGCGAGTGGTGACGCGTACCGTGACGGCGCCCGCGCTCGAGCGGCCAGCCCTCATCGCCATCAAGTACACGCCGGGCCTGTCGGGCATCTTCACCTCGTCACCTGGCGCGGTGGGCTTCAGCGGCGCGCGCTTCACGCACTCGGCCGGCCTCGAGGCGCGGCTGTCTCGCTGGTTCGCGCTGCGCAGTGACGTCGAGCTGCGCAACGACAGCCGCTCGTTCGACGTCATCGGAGCCAAGGTGTGGCTGGCCGGCGCAGACTGGGCCGTGAAGCCGTACCTCTCGGCGAGCCTGTCGGGCACGATGGTGGATTCGCGGCCGAACGCGCTGACGGTCGGCGTGGTGGGCGCGGGTGGCGTCGACATCTTCTTCGGCAAGCACTTCTTCCTCGAGGCCGAGGTGCGGTACCGGGCGTTGCCGGGCTCGTGCTGCACCGAGGTGCCTCAGGTGACGGGCGTCGTCGGCGCAGGCGTCGCGTTCTTCTGAACGCGACCGGCGTTGCTGTCTCCAAATGAGACGAGGCGGCGCGGGCGTCGCTTGTGTCTCGCGGGTCACGGCAGCGCACCCTGACGGCGGCGCGGGTGTTGCCTTCTCGGCCGTCACGCACCTCGAGCGCGCGACGACTGAGGCGAGCTGCCCATCACCGGGCGACTCCGTGGTGCCCGGCTGCCGATGCACCGATGTCGACGCGGATGCTGGTGTTCGGTCGCATTCACTCGCAGCGGGTTCACGCACGGGTAGAGAAGTCGGGTGACGAGCTTCGCTGAGGCCGTGGGCGCTCGACGCGTCGCAAGCCGCGAGCTGGGCGGGATGGCGTCAGGCCTGCTGAGCGGTTCGCGTTGCGTCGACCGCATGCGCGCTCATCGAGTCCGAGAAAAAGCACATTGGATGTCGCTTTCTTCAGACTCGCTTCGAGCGCGCGGTCGCGCAGGTGGCAGGCGGCGCCGTCGTCGCGTCTCACCGTTCGCACGGACTGACGGCGCTGGCGTTGCCTTCTCAACGCTCGGCCGCTGAGACGCTGCGGAGGCGTCGCTTCTCAACGGTCGCACGCTGACTGACGGCGCAGGCGTTGCCCACTCAACGTCGCGCAGGCGTGGGCCTCGATCGGGTTCCGCTCGACGTCCGCGAATGCCCCGTCGCGGTCTCGGCCGCCGTCGCGATCGACTCGTGCGGCTGCTGACCGTCCACTCGCCTGCGCCACGTTCCTCAACAGGCCGCTGGTTCCGCGCTACACGGCGGGCATGTCTTCAGACGTCGTCATTCTCTTCGGAGGCAGCTCGTCCGAGCGCCTCGTCTCCGTCGCCTCTGCGCAGAACGTCTCGTCGCTGCTCTCCGACGCGGCGCTCTGGTTCCTGACGCGAGGCGGTGCCGTTCACCTCGTCAGTCGCGACGAGCTCGCGGCTCATCAGCGGCCCTTCGAGCACGAGTTCACGCCGAGCTCGCCCGCGGTCTTTCCGTCCATCGACGCTGCGCTCGACGCGCCGGGCTCGAAGGCGCTCGTCTTTCTCTTCGCGCTGCACGGCGGAGAAGGCGAGAACGGCACCCTGCAGGCGCGCTTCGAAAAGAGGAACGTCGCGTACACGGGCTCCGACGCGGCCTCGAGCGCACGGGCCTTCGACAAGGCCATCACCAAGTCGCTGCTGGGCGCGAAGGGCGCGCGGCTCGCTCCGGCAGACGTCCTCGAGCCCGCCGACGCAGCGACGTTGGAGCCGAAGCTCCGCGAGCTCTTCACCCGAGCGCCGCGCTGGGTGCTCAAGCCCGTGGCCGATGGCTCGAGCGTCGGCCTGGTGCACCTCACCTCGGTCGACGAGGTGCCTGCCGCGGCGAAGACCCTCGCCGGCCTGGGCCTGCGCTACCTCGCCGAGGCGTTCATCACCGGGCGCGAGCTGACCGTCGGCGTGGTGGACGAGCCGGGAGGACCCATCGCCCTGCCCGTCTCTGAGGTGCGGCTCATTCCCGGTGGGGCGTTCGACTACGCCGGCAAGTACCTCGGCAAAGGCACCGAGGAGCTGACCCCAGCGCCCATCACCGAGGCGGAGCGGCAGGCGGCACAGGCGCTCGGCGTGCTGGCGCACACCACCGTCGGTTGCAGCGGCTACTCGCGCACCGACATGATCCTCACCGACGCGGGCCCCGTATTCCTCGAGATCAACACCCTGCCCGGCCTCACGAAGGCGTCGTTCATTCCGCAGCAGCTCGCCGCCGCCGGGAAGGACCTGCGCGCGTTCCTCGAGCGACAGCTCGAGCTGGGTCGCGCCCGCCGGCGCTGAACTTCGCGTCGAGGCGTGACGCGCGGTGGGTGGACAGCGCTGGCTCAATCGACAGCAGCCAACGGCAGGGAGTGCGTCCTTCAACGAGGTCGCCTCGGAACCCGTCGAGGCCCGAGTCGATTCGTCGCCTGAGTTCATCGGCCGGTCGCTGAAACTGAAACGGCCCGCCATCCACGAAGGAGAGCGGGCCGCCAGTCAGTCACTCCACGATGGCCCTCAGAAGCAGGCGGTCTCGTACTGCACCGTCAACGTCTGGCCTGCGCCCGGCGTCGTCATCGCCGTGAAGCGCACCGCGTTGGCGGCCGCGTCGTAGCACCAGGCGCCAGAGGTGGGCGCGCCGTTCATGCAGGCTCCGCCGCCGGCGGCGGGCATGTTGTTGATCTGCACGTTGAGCATGCGGCCACCGGTGAGGTCGGGCGAGGTGCCGAGGAAGAACATGGTGCGGAAGCCGAACGCGGTGCGCCCCAGGCCCTGGAGCGCCGTCGCCCAGTTGTTGGTGCAGATCTCTTCGCGCACGCCGCCCGTCCTGGTGACCAGCGTGCCGTACCGCTGAGGGTCGCCGCCGCCATCGTAGGTGCAGCTGCCCGGCGCGCTCGAGAGGAACGGGCCGATCGCGCTCAAGGTGAACATCGAGAGCCGGTTGAAGCCCTTCACGTTGATGAGCCGGTTCTCGTAGTAGCTCAGCGGCTGGTTCGACTGGTCGCCTGCGTCCGACACGATGACGATGGCGAGGTTGGCGTCGGTGCGGAGGAAGCCCGCGTTCTCGGTGACGATCTTCGGCGGCGTCAGCGCCAGCACCGCGGTCTCGAGCGCCTGCTCCGTGCCTGAGCCGTCGGTGCCGACGTTCACCAACTGCTGGAAGGCCTGCCCGACGTTCGGCGTGTTCGACCGCAAGATCGGCCCGACCTGGTTCGCTTGTCCCGGCCGAATCGTTCTCAAGACACCATCGCCTCGGGTCGTCGGCGGAGGGCACGGGAAGCCGGGGGGACAGGGTTCTCCGGCCGTCGTGGTGATGACGCCGATCTGGTAGTCGACGCCCGCCGACGCGGCGTACTGAATGAACGAGCCGAAGTTCATCGAGAGGCTCTGCTGCTTGTCGGACATCGAGCCCGAGTCGTCGACGACGAGCAGAATGTCGGCCTTCGGCTGCGTGTCCTGCATGAAGGTGTCGGTCTGCAGGCCGCTCGGGTCTCCGCGACCCTGCATACCCACGAGGTAGGTGACGGTCTGGCCACCCTGGAGCACGTCGATGCTGACGGCGCCGGTGTCGGCCCCGACGTCGATGGGTGAGTAGCGCGCCTGGAAGGTGACGAGCTGGCCCGGGTTGAGGGCGTAGCCGTTGGTGGGAATCATCGGCGTCTGCGTGACGAAGAACTCGGGGCACGCCATGCCTCCGGCGCAGTTCGGGCCGCCGGCCTGCTGACCACCCGCGGCCTGGAGCGCGAAGCTGCGCAGCGTCACCGGCGAGCCGCACACGTTGTAGACGGTGAGGGTGCGGGGCGCGCTCGAGCAGCGCATGCCCGGCGGCGCGACGTACTTCACGGTACCGAAGTCGAGCGGGTCAGGCGTCACCGCGAGGCACGACGGGCCGACCGACGTGCGCAGCGGCACCCGCGCCTGCGGGTTGGTCTGCGAGGTGACGTTGAACTGCAGCTCACCCGTCAGCGTGGTGATCATCGTCGGCACGGGGCCGGGCGGCGTCACGCGCACCACCACCTGCCACGACTCCTGCGGCAGCAGCTCCTTCTCGGCGACCGGGCCACCAACGAGCGTGTACGCAGGGTGGCTGCCGGCGGCGAGGTCGATGCCCGAGAGGAAACACTTGTCGCCCGCGGCCGTGCCCAGGTTGGTGATGGTGATGGGCAGGTCCTTCGTGGTGCCCGGCGTCACCAGGCCGAAGTTCGCCGTCATCGGCGTCACGCGGTAGTTGCAGGGCGGCAGGTCTTCCACGTCGGCGGTGACCTGCAGCTTCACCTCGGGGTCCGAGCCGTCGTTCGAGTAGATGATGAGCTCGGCCTCTTTGCGGCCCACCGACTTCGGGCGCAGCGTCACCACGAGGTCGAGCGAGTTCTGGCCGGCCACCGGCGCGATGCCCGTCATCGGGTCGTAGTTGCTGAAGAGGCTGACCGAGAACTCATCCATCTCGGTGATGGCGTTCTTGGGCGTGAGCTCGAACAGGGGCAGCTGACCGACCATGCCCGTCGACATGTCGACCGCGCCGAGGAAGAGGTTGAAGCTCGGGTCCGGCATGCGGGGCGGCACGCCGACGTTCTGCACGTTGACTCTGCGGTTCACCTGGAAGGTCGTGTTGCCGGCGAAGTAGCCGACGCGGCCGAATGCGACGTTGGGGCGCGGCGTCACGCGAATCTTCGGCCCCCCGCCGATGCACTCGAGCGTGATGGTGCCGACCGGCGTCTTGTTGAGCCCGGTGTTGAAGCGCAGCGTCGACGCGGGCCGCGCGCCGAGACCCGAGGGGCTGCAGGCGACCTTCATCTTCGTCGGCACGCCGCGGCCCGGCACGGTGAACGTCGTCGCGTCGGCGCCAGGCGCCACCCGGTGGAAATAATCGGTCGGCATCGACGCCGTCACCGCCGTCAGCGTGATGGGCACGTTCGAGGTGTTGGTGAAGACGACGTCCTTCACCGTCTCGAAGCCTGGCGAGACGAGGCCGAAGTTGAGGCGGTCGGGCGTCCACGTCAGCACGTCGTCGCTGCCGACGGCGCGAATGACGGTGTCGACGGGCGGGCAACCACCGGCGCCGCGGAGGATGACGCGCGCCTGGTACTCCCGCTTCTCGGTCGGAGTGAACGTGATCTCGACCCTGAACGACGACATCGGCTGCACGGTGACGAGGCCGGGGAGACCGGCGTTCTTGTACCCGAAGGCCGCGGCGTCGCTCCCGGTGATGGGGCCGGCTTCACCCTGCGCGGTGACGTTCGTCGTGTTCTTGAACTCGACGACGTACGAGAGCGTCTCGCCGACGGGCACGTTGCCGAAGTCGATGAGGTTCGGCAGCTCGCAGGCGCCCTTCTCTCCTTGCGCCTTCAGCGTGATGACGGCCTCGGAGTCCTCCGCGCGCGTGCCTGACGAGACGAGCTTCAGCTTCGAGAGGAAGCCGCCCTGGAGCGCCGTCGGGCTGAACGTCATGCGGAACTCAGCGCTCCCGGCCGGGGCGATCTCGGTGTCGGGCTTGAAGTCGACGAAGAACGGCGCGCCGGCTTCGGTGTTCGGTGCGATCGAGACTGCGTCACCTTCGGTGCGCGTGAGCGAGTTGAGCGTCAACCGGCCCTGGCCGTCGTTGCGCACCGTCAGGATCAACGGCTTCGTCTCACCGACGAGCAGCGTGCCGAAGTCGTACGTCGCGTCGCGCGAGGTGATCACCTCACCGGTGACGCCGTCTTTCCAGACGACCTGCAGGTCGCCGAACCGGGTGACGACCCCGCCACCGCCGCAGTTGCAGCCGGCGAGCGTGAGCGCGAGGAACAACCCCCCGAAGAGGGTGTGCGTTGACGGGGTTCGAAGCATGACAAGGACCTCAACTGTGCACGGGAGTGTGCGCTCCGGCCTGAAGCGGGGCCGGAAGATGCGCAGGTGTGCGTCAGAGATCAACAGGTGCGACAACGCGAGGTGTCACCGCCTGTGGACAGGGACTTGGTCACTGTTCATGGCGGCGGACTTGTGAGGTGCGCTGAGGGTGTGTAGACGTTCGACTTCTGCGGCCGTGCAGGTGAGGAAGGCGCCCACTCGCCACCTCAATGGGAGAAACGACACATGAAGCTGTCCGCTGCTGTCTGGAAGGCGCTGGTCCTTGGTGTCCTCGTCGGTGCTGTGACGGCGGTGACGCCTGCCTGCGGTCCGGTGAGGAAGCCCGTCACCTGCAACGCCTCCAACTGTCCCGGCTGCTGCGACGAGAACGCGCAGTGTTTCACCGGCCTCGCTGACGTCGCGTGCGGAAACGCCGGGGCGACCTGCACGACGTGCCGGATGGGTGAGACGTGTGTCGCGTCCAGCACGGGCTCCGACGCGGGCACCGGCGGGCGTTGTCTCTCGGGCTCGACGGGTGGCGGCGCGGGCGGCGGCTCGGCGACGGGCGGCGGCACGGCGGGCGGCAGCACGGCCGGCGGTTCGGCTGGCGGCAGCACGGGCGGCGGCACGGCGATGTGCAACGCGCAGAACTGCTCCAACGGGTGCTGCACCGTGACCGGCTCGTGTCAGAACCCTGGAACGACGGCGCGATGTGGCACCGGCGGCGCGGCCTGCATGGCGTGCCCGAGCCGTCAGACGTGCGTCGCGGGCGCCTGCACGGCGTGCCCTGGCTGCGTCGACCTCGCGACCGGCCGCTGCGAGATGGGCACCACCTCGAACCTCTGCGGCAAGAGCGGTGACTTCTGCGCCAACTGCACCGTGTCGAACGGCATGTGCACGAATCAGATCTGCACGGGCAACATGTCGGGCTGCAACGCCACCAACTGTGCGACCGGCTGCTGCGACCAGGGCTCGGGCATGTGCGTGCAGGCCAGCGCCCAGAGCGGCCAGCAGTGCGGCCAGGGCGTGCCCGGCTCGCTGTGCACCTCGTGCGCCTCGAACATGTGTGACACCGACGGCGGCGTCTGCATCGGCGGCAACATGGGCGGCGGCGCGGGTGGCGGTCTGCCCGGTCTCGACGGTGGCTTCTTCCCTCCCGGCTGCGACGCGACGAACCCCTGCCCCTCGGGCCAGTGCTGCGCGACGCTCGTCGGCCAGTGCATTTCGCCGATTCCCTTCCTGTTCCCGGCCTGCGGGATGCCCGCGGTCTGCTGCAACGGGTTGATGGGCGAGATGTGCACGGCCGGCGTCTGCCAGTAATTCGCCGCTGCTGAAACGTCGTCATCGGGCGGCTGGAGGCGACTCCGGCCGCCCGACTCATTTTCATGTGCAGTCCGGGAGCACTCCGTGAACCGACTCATTCTTCCTCTCGCCTTCGGCCTGCTGGGCGGCGCGGTGCTCGCGTCATCGTGCGGCCCGACGCGCACCTGCAACGCCACCACGTGCACCGGGTGCTGTGACACCACCGGTGAGTGCCGCTCTGGCTTCGACAACTCGGCGTGTGGAACGCGGGCGTCGATGTGCAGCACCTGCGGCCTCGGGCAGACGTGCTTGTCGGGAGCGTGCTCGACGACGGGCTCTGGCGCGGGCAACGCGACGGGCGGCGGCTTCGGCGGCACCGGTGGCGGCTCGACGGGTGGCGGCTCCACGGCGGGCGGAGGCACCGGCGGCGGCGTCACGGCGTGCAACTCCAGCAACTGCCCCGGGTGCTGCGCGACCGGCGGTCAATGCTTCACAGGCCGCAGCGACGGCGCGTGCGGCACCAACGGCGCGAGCTGCGTCGCGTGTTCACTCGGCCAGACCTGCACATCGCTCGCGGTCGGAGGCCGGTGCTTGAGCTCAGGGCCCGGCGGTGGCAGCGCGGGCGGCGGAACCTCCGGCGGCGGGAGCGCGACCGGCGGAGGCACGGGGGGCGGGTCGACGGGCTGCTCGCCACAGAGCTGCACGAACGGCTGCTGCTTCAACGGCCAGTGTCAGGCCCCGACGGCGGCTCGCTGTGGCCGCAACGGCGCGGTGTGCACCACGTGCCAGTCGACGAATACCTGCGTGAACGGCGCCTGCACTCCGTGCGCCGGCTGCGTCGACATCGGCAGCGGAACCTGTGTGACGGGCACCACCAACACCCAGTGCGGCCGACAGGGCCAGTTCTGCGCTGACTGCGCGATTCAGAGCCTCACGTGTCAGAGCGGCAGCTGCCTTCCGGCGCCGCCGCCGTGCACGGCGCAGAACTGCTCGACGGGGTGCTGCGACCCGATGTCAGGCGCCTGCATTCCACGCACCTCACAGACCGCGACGCAGTGCGGCCAGGGCTCAGCCGGAGCGCTGTGCATCGCGTGCAGCTCAGGCACCTGCGACACCGCATCGGGCTCGTGTTCGACGGGAGGCTTCGACGGTGGGCTCCCTCCGTTTCCCGACGGCGGCCTCGGCTCGTTCTGCGTGCCCGGCTTTCCCCTGAGCTCCTGCGCGCCCGGTGACTGCTGCTTCCCCTTCATGGGCTTCGGCGTCTGCGCCACCATCGGCAACCCCAACCTGCTCGGCGGCACCACCTGCGGCGTCAGCGGTATGGACTGCAACCCGGCTCCCTGCGTGGCGAACCAGACGTGCAACGCGTCGGGCGTCTGCCAGTGAGGCGCGCTGGTGTACGCCTTGCACAGACCTGCGCCCCCATGACGAGACTGAGCGGAAACTGGCAGTGGGCTGTGCTTCTCCTCGTGAGCGCGTGTTCGCCCATGATGACCCCGCCGCCAGTCGACGCGGGTCCGGTGGCCGATGCCGGCGTGGTGCTGGACGCGGGCGTGACGGAGCCCGACGCGGGCACCGACGCCGGAGTCGACGCCGGTGTCGTCGTTCCTCTCGGCTGGGGCCGCACCGCGAACGCGCCTGGAACGGTCGGGCTCTGGGGCACGGTGCTGGCGTTCGACCCGGTCGACCGCCGCTTCATTCTGCACGGCGGCAACCGCGCTCCGGCGGGCAGCGTGCAGAACGAGACGTGGAGCTTCTCCATCACGAACGCAACGTGGACGAAGCTGACGACGACGGGAGCGATGATGCCGTTCCGCTACTGTCACTGCACCACGTACCTGCCGGCCCAGCGTCAGGTGCTCGTCACCGGCGGCCGCAACACCAACACCACCGTCGACACGTCGTACACCCTCGACCTGCAGACGCTCGAGTGGAGCCAGGTGATGGGCACGGTGCCGACGGGCGGCATCGGCTGCAACGCGCACTGGGTGCCGGCGCTCGACCGCGCCATCGTCTTCGGGGGCGACGGCTCAGGCGGCGTGAACAACCGCACCTGGTCGTACGACCCCGTGGCGCGCGCCTTCACGCAGTTGATGCCGACGACGCGGCCTCCCGCGCGCCGCGACGCGATGAGCATCTTCGAGCCCACGACGGGCCGGGTGATGCTCTTCGGCGGCGCGGTGGCCATCACCATGAGCTACCTCGATGACGTCGCGACGTTCGACGGCACGAACTGGACGCTCGCCCCGATGCTGGGCACTCGTCCGTCGCCTCGACGCTACGGCGCGACCGGGTTCGACGCCGTGAATCGGCGCTGGCTCATCGTCGGCGGCACCAACGACGCCGATGACTTCGACGACACCTGGGTCGTCAACCCCACCACGCTCGCGTTCGAGCGCCAGATGGTGATGGGCGGGCCGTCGCGTCGCGGCTTCTCGGCCTCGGGCATCGACGAGACGACCGGCACGCTCTACCTCTTCGGCGGCTTCACGACCGGCACCTTCCTGTCGTTGTCCGATGGGTGGACGTTGCGCCTGCCTCCATGAGCGCGCGTCTGGTGCCGGCGCTGCTGGTGTTGCACGCGTGCAGCGCGCCCGCGCCGTCGACGCCTGATTCGGGCAGCTGCGTCGAGGCCTTCACGCCCGGCACCACCGACACGCCCGACGCAGGCTTCGTGGCGTTCGTCGAGGGGCAGGACATCGGGGTGTACGCGGGGCCGCAGGGTGGCTTCCACGTCTTCGTCGGCGTCGAGACCAGCGGGTTGCCGCGTATGGGGACCTTGAACTGGCGCCTCCACTCCACGGCCGGCGTCGAGCTGGCCGCGCGCACGCTCGACGTCTCGGCGCTGCTGCTCGACGACGTCCCGTGCGGCTGGGCGCGACGGCGTGACGTGTTGATCTTCACCCGCACCGAGGAAGTGCCACAGTACCGCGACATGCCGGCGCAGCTCGCGCTCACGCTCGACGTCGCTGGCGCCGCGCCACGAACGTGGTCGGCGCGCGTCGTTCCCCGTTGACCAGCTCCGCGGCGAATCCCGAGATCTGACGCGAGCGCTTCGAGCGACATCGATGCCTGTGACGTCGAGGTCGTAGATGGGTCCGTGGTGCCAGAACCAGCCGATGAGAGGCCGTTCTTCCAGAGTCCTGGACGACGGCACGTGACGTGCTGAGGCCGCGCTCATGCGCTTCGTCCTGATCGCCATCGCCTGGAGTGGGTTCTCGTCGTGCCTGGCAGTCGCCTTCACAGGAGGTGTGCTCGCGTTGCGGGCCTCCGACGAGGAACACAGAGACGCCGAAGGGTACGAGCGCCTGCTCGTCGTGCGCGAACGAGAGGCTCGGACCGCAGCAGTCATTCGCGAGCGCTGGAACCGAGACAACCGCTCGTCCATCAGCACGGAGGCCGGAGGGAGCAGAGACCTCAGCGCGCCGCCGCTCCTGGCCGCTGAGCCGGCACGACGACCGCTGCGGCCGCGATGACCGCCCGCGTTTCCGCCGTGCGCCCGATGCGGGGAAGCGGGCCTACTCGTCGTTGCGCGGTTTGGACTCGTCAGGGAGCGGCCGGACGACCGGGTGGCCCTTCGGGCATGGGTATTTCCCCACCACGAGCTGCGCGCCGTCGTCGGTGACGATGAGCCGGTTCTCGTCGAGCGCGCGGGTGATGACGCAGCCGCAGACGAGCTCCACCTCGGCGTCGACGCGTCCATCGGACCGTGGAGTCGACTTCACGAGACGCCGGGCAGCGTGAGCGGTCATCGCGCAACAGGGTAGCCCACGTGGGAAGCTCGATGGATGGACGCGCTCTTCGAGACGTTGCTGGCGCCACCGAGACCGCGAGGCCCCGACTTCACCTCGTTCTGGACTGGCACGCGCGAGCTGCGGGAGCGCTTCAGTCGCTCCGTTCACCGCGCCATCGTGCTCGGCTTCTCGGCAGACCGGCTCGGGTTCGCCTTCATCGGCGGCTACAGCGCGGCGCTCACGCAGGTCGACCCGACGTTGACGGTGAACGACCTCGCGGCGCTGTGCGCGACGGAAGACGGCGGCGGCCACCCGCGCGCGATTCGCACCACGCTCGTGAACGGCCGGCTCACCGGTGAGAAGCGCTTCGTCTCAGGTGGGCCGCTGGCGACGCGGCTGCTCGTGGTGGCGAGCGAAGGCACGGGCGACGATGGCCGCAATCGGCTGCGCGTCGTTCGGGTGAGTCCGACGTCGCCCGGCGTCACGCTGGTGACGATGCCCGAGCTGCCCTTCGTTCCCGAGATTCCGCACGCCAGCGTCGAGCTGCGCGACGTCGAGGTCCGCGATGGCGACGTGCTGCCGGGCGACGGCTACGCCGACGTGCTCAAGCCCTTCCGCACGCTCGAGGACCTGCACGTCTTCGCGGCGCTGCTCGGCTACCTCTGCTCGGTCGCGAGACGGAGCGCGTGGCCCGAAGCGACGGGTGAACGACTCTGGGCGGGACTGACGAGCGCGGTGGCGCTGGGAGACGCAGACCCACGCGCGCCGGGCACGCACCTCGCGCTCGCGGGCCTGTTGTCCGAGACGAACGCCCTGCTCTCGAGCGCGTCCTGGAGCGACGTGCCGGCCGATGAAGCCGCGCGGTTCGCACGCGACCGACCGCTGTTGAAGGTCGCCTCGTCGGCGAGGGAAGCACGACGCGTGAAGGCATGGCAGGCGGTGCGCGGCGCAACGCCGGAGGAATGACTCGCCAGAAGCGCAGGCCGACCGGAATGCGCCAGGCGATGCCTGAGCGCGGCAGCTCGGCCTCGGCTCGAGAATGTCATCGGTGGTGGCGGGCTTCGTGCGCACGTCAGCCGGCGATGCCTGAGAGCGGCAGTTCGGCCAGCGGCTCGAGAATGTCATCGGTGGTCGCGGGCTTCGTGCGCACGTCAGCCGGTGCGGCTCTGCCTCAGAAGCGCAGGCCGACCAGAATGCGCCAGCTGATGCCCGAGAGCGGCAACGTGCCGACGTTGACGGTGCTCCGCCCGCCGAGGGGATCGCTCTGAGCTCCCGTCACCGGCGCGGGGCCGAGCGCTGTGAAGGCGTACGCCGGGCGCAACACCCCGCCGGCCCCGACGTCGAGCAGCAGGTGCACGGCCCGCGACTCCTGCCGAGTCACACGCGCCGCGAGCTGAACGCCCACGCCGCCATGCCCCGCGATGTTGCCAACCGTCTGGGTGAGCCGCGTCTCGTTGAAGAGCTCGAGCGTCGCCCAGTCGTAGCCGACGCCAACGCGCACGTACGGGTGCAGCCACGACAACGCGAGGAACCGCGCGGTGCCCGCCACCTCGAGCCCCGTCAACGCCAGCGACGACGGCACTTGTTGGTGAGCGAACGTCTCGGTGCCGCCAGCCGAGAACGCGCCCTCGACGTCGAGCTGCCACCGGCGCAGCTGAAACGTGGTGCCGGCCCCGAGGCGAAAGGAGTGCAGGTGGTCGTCGGTGTCGACGAGATCGTACCCGCGCGCCGAGAACACCTGGGTGAACACGCCGAGGTTCACCTGGAGCGGTGGCAGCTCGGCGAACGCCGTCGAGGCCGTGAGCAGCGCCGTCATCAGCAGCGTCGGTTTCATCGCGCGTCCTCCGGTCGTGACAAGTCGCCGGTCAACGCGAAGTCGACCGAACGAATGACGCTCAGCCGCTCCGTGGCGCCGGCCGGCATCATCGAGACATCGCCGTAGGGCGCAGCGGCATGTTCAGCAGCGACCTGGCCGGAGCGCGCGAGATGAAAGAGCGTCGCCACCGGCGCATCGAGCTGCACCTCGGCGAGCCCCTGCGACGCCACGTCGAGCGTCACCATGGAGCTCTGCGTCCCGTTGGCCGGCGCGACCGCGAGGAACACCGAGGCGCCATCGCTCGACGCTTGAACAGCCGTGGGCCGCTTCGCGAGCTGAATCGTCTGAACCCTGAGCCTGAGCCGGTTCGGCTCGTCGGTGATGGAGAGCGTGCTGACCGCGGCGAGGCCCGAGCCACCCGCCACGACGACGGCGCGCTCGGCCGCGGGCGTGACGAGGACCTGCTCTGGCGTGCTGGTGAGCGCCGCCACGCCGCTGCGGCCGTCGAGCACGTCCCACACCACCATCGTGCGGCTCGTCGGTGCCCACGCCACCGCGCGCGTCGCCGAGATGAGCTCGACGTTGGTGAGCGCGACCCCGAGCGGCAGGCGGCGCACGTTGTCCTGAATACCGCGCGCGTCGAGGAGCACGAGCTCGGTGGAGTTGACGAAGGTCGCCAGCACCGCGTCGCCCGCAGCCGACGGCGCGAGCTCGAGGTCCGACAGGCCGGAGCCGCCTGCGACGAAGTTGATGGAGGCGTTCACCGGCGCGCCGACCTCCGAGCCCAGCTCGATGACGATGACGTCGTCGACGCCGAGGGCGCGCACGAAGAGCCAGCGCGCATCACGCGAGAAGAGGAGCTCGGCCACGGGCGTATCGACGCTGCTCCCTGCCGGCCGCAACGCCACCCGCCGCGGCGCGACGTCAGGCCGCTGGGCATCGAAGATGGCGACGCCGCGCTCGAGGGCCACCGCCACCAGCCGACGGCCCGCCTGAGGCGGCGCGAAGTGAACGAAACGCGGCGCGAGGCTCTCGGTGTCGATTTGAAGCCGCGCCACCGTCTGGGTCTGCACGTCGAGGAGCCCCAGCTCGTTGAGGTTGCGCGCCACCAGCCCGACTGCACGCTCCGCGTTCGACAGCAGCACGCCGTAGCGCCCGTCGGGGCTGAACGAGAGCCGGTCGAAGACACCTTCTGCGTCGAGCACCTTCGTCGTCATCGCCTCGACGTCGAGCAGCTCGAGCCGTGGCGCCCTGGCCGTTCCGGTGAGAATCGCGATGAGCTCGCTGTTCGGCACGCGCACCGCCGCACGAGCGCCAGCAGACAGCACGACAGCCGACGGCGTTCGCGACGAGGGCGTGACGATGACGGCGCGGTTGGTCTGCGGCACCACCTGCACGATGGCAGTGTCGGTGGCCACCAGCGGCAACGGCGCCAGCGCCGCGTCGTAGAGCGTTCCCCGTCGGCCACAGCCACAGGCGGTGAGCAGCACCAGCATCAGGCGCGCGCGTTTCACTGAATCTCTCCATTCAAGGTGAAGCCGGTGGCGGTGCGCACCTGGCCCGAGTCGAGCTGAATGACGCTGATGCGGCCGGCGGGGTGTTGCTGCGAGACGAAGACCCGATGTGGCGTGACGCCCGGCGCTTCCGGCACCGTGCCCATGAAGAGCGGCGTCGAGGCGAGCGTGAGCGTCGTCGACACGAGGCTCGCGAGGTTGACGGCCTGCAGCTGGTAGCGCTTCTGGGTGTCGTTGCGCAGCGCGACGCCGACGTACCCACCCCGTGGTGAGAACGCGTAGCGCGTCGGCTTGGTGGCGCCGGTGCGCTGGAGCTGCGCGAAGCCACTCTGGATGTCGAAGACCGAGAAGCCCTCGTCGCGGTCGACCGCTGCTTCGTACGGGTCGGTCGCCGTCGTGGAAGGGTTCGGCGCGTGCACAATGAGCGCCGACTTTCCATCCGGCGAGAGGGCGACCTCGTCGACGAGCTTCTCGACGGGGTAGCGGGTGACACGCCCTGACGGAAAGTCGACCCGGCTGAGCGCCTCGGCTCCCGTCACGTTCGACCAGACGAACGCGAACATGCCGCCTGCTGGCAGCGTGTCGGGCAGCGCCACCTGACCGACGCCGCCGTCAGCGACCGCGAAGGTGTCGATGCCCGCGGGGTTGAGCAGGTCTGCCGGCAGCTCGATGTACGCGACGCTCCCGGCGCTCCGGAGCGCAGCCACCGCCGCCGTGCCATCGGGGAGCAGGTCGAGATCGGTCGCCACCTCGGGCAGCGGCACCGACGACAGCGCGACGCCGTCGAACGCCGCGAGCTGCGCCGACACGGTGGAACGAAGCATCACCACGCGCCCATCACGGCTCGCCACCACCTCGCGGCTCGTCACGTCGGTCGAGAAGCTGACGGGCAACGTCACCCGCGTCGGGAGCCCGGTGGTGGCGCTGGTGAGGTCGAACGTCGAGATGGTCGACTTCGCGAAGACGAAGAGCTTCGTCGCACGCCCACCCTCGACGCGGAACACCACGTCGGTGATTCGAAAGCCTCCCGCGCGCTCGCTCGAGACATCTGCCGCTGGCGCACCTGCGCGCAGCTTCGCCACGTCGATGAGCGCGAAGATGCCCTCGGCGCCCGACGCTGGCGGGCTCGCGGGGTCTGGCCACGCCACCGCGAACTTCCCATCAGCCGAGACGTCGAGCCGGCCGAACTGACGGCGCAGCGCCAGGCGCGTCACCTTCGACGGCAGCGTGCGGCTGTCGATGACCGAGAGCGATGCGTCGTCGAACGAGAGCGCGATGGCGGCGTCTTCTCCGGGGAGCGCCACCAGGGCGACCGGCCTGGGCCCGACAGGAATGGCCTCGATGGCCAACGACACCGGGTCGATGCGCGCCACCGACGCGGCCGACGGGTTGAGCGCGTAGACGTAGCGCGGCGTGGCGATGGGCGGCGCTTCCGAGAGGCCGCGGTTCTGTTCGGTCTCAGGCGGCACGCACTGGCCAGACTCACACGTGAAGCCACCCGGGCAGTTCGCGTTGGTGGTGCAGCCGGAGAAGCCGCCGTCGCTCCCGAAGCCCGACGAGCCGCCGCCCGAATTTTCTCCGTTGGGGATGATGCGATTGAGCGAAGAAGGGGCAGCGTTGCAGGCCCCCAGCCAGCAGCAGGCGGTGATGATCGCCACGAGGCGCGGTCGGAATGTCATGGTTTCTCCCCTTCAACTCCACGCGCGCCATCTGCAAGTTGAGCGCCCAGGACGAGACGCGAAGGGTGACGGGCGCTTCCGCGTCAGGAGTCGCCGGCGTGGTGCAACTCCAGCGCGGGCACTGACAGGCTGGTCATAGCGCTCCCAACCGCCACCCACTTCGCGTAGCAGGCGCCGACGTGTCGCTCGCCCGCCGCCTCAAGTCGCTCGACCTCCTCATCGGCCGTGGACGGCAGACGTCGTTGCTCAAGCTCTGTCACGCGGGCCGGCTGGTCGGCGGGCTCTCCGTGTCGTGGCAGGTGACGCCCGACGAGGCCATCGGCGCGGTGACGCACGGGATGGGCGGGCTCGCGGCGAAGCTGAAGGTGCTCGACGTGCGCGGCGCGAAGCCGATGCAGCTCGAGGTGCGCTTCGAGCTGCCGCCTGACGTGCTGCGCGAAGACGACGGGCCGCGCGTCGTCACCGAGAAGTGGGACGTCGACGACGTACCCGGCCTCGTCCACAACCTGAACGACCTCTACCGGCACGCGCGAGACGTCAGGCCCGTGGTGGTGCTCGGCGAGTGGGACGACATGGTGCAGCTGTGGGCGGTGCCGAGGCCCGCGCTCCGCGAGCTGCTCGCCGACGGCCTGCTCGACGACGTGCGCAACGTGCAGGCGCTGCGCTCCATCCTCGAAGGGTAGTCGTGGCCGCTCGTCTTCACCGAGGCAGCACCACGTGGGTTCTCGGCCGACGACAAGAGAGTTGCCGCTGAACGCCCGCGCCGACGCTGGCCAACGCGTCAGGCTACGCTCACGAGGTGGCGACGAAAACCCAGCTGAGGGCACCTGCACCGGCCGAAGGAGAGGTCGACCGGCTCGCTGAGCTCCTCGCACGCTCTCCGAAAGACCTCGAAGCCCACGGCGCCGAGCTCATCACTTTCCTCGAGCAGGGCTCGACGTCGAGCCTCACGCCGCACGCGGGGCGGCTGCTCCAGCTGCTGGAGCACGCTCACTTCCGGCGCGCCACGTCGACCGAGATGACCGCGCGGGAAGCCATCGTTCGCGCGGTGTTGCGCCTGGGCTACCCGTGGGCGCTCCAGCTTTCGGCCGAAGACCTCGGGCTCGCGCGCCTCGAAGAGATGCGGCAACGACGGCACGGCACCAGTCGTGTGCGGCGGCAGGTGCTGCTGGCGGCGGTATTCCTCGGCCTCGGCGTGGCCACCTCCTTCGTGCTCAGCCGGGAGAAGCCGCAACTGCGCCCCGACGTGCTGGCCGAGAGCGAGCGGGTGTTCACTGTGCCGACGCTCGAGCAGGTCGTGCCGGCTGCCACCCGCACTGCGGTCATGACGTCGGCCATTTCAGCGCACGCAGAGGCAGGCAGTGAAGACGACCTGTTCAGAGCCGGGTTCGATTGCCTCGCGGACCCGGTCATCGACCCGAAGGCGTGTCTGACCGTGATGGCGCGCGTCATGGACCAGGCGAGCCGCAACGCCACCGCCTTCGACGCCCGACGGTACGAGCTCAGCCAGCGGTTGCATCTGGTGCTGTGGGAGCTGAAGGACCCGGCCCACCCGCCAGAGAGCACGCTGCAGGTGTTTCGAGAGCTCCGGCGCAGTTGGTTGCCGCCCGACACCAGGCTGCCGAGAACGCTCGAGGACGTCGCTGCGGTTGAGCGCCTGGCGACCATCGCCCGGGTGAGCCTCGAGCGCGGCGCGCTCGACCGCTCCGTCGAACAAGCCACGGCGTGTCTGAGCCAGTTCCCCGACAGCATCGGCTGCCACCTCGTGCTCTTCGCGGCGCACTCGGCGCTGGCGTCGAGCGCTCCGCCCGAGCAGGTGCAGCAGCACGGCGACGCGATGGAGCACCACCGCAAGGTCATCGCCAGGCTGTCGAGCCAGGAGGCGCGTCGCCTGTGCGAGAGCGGAAGAGTTCCGACGCCTCGGCCGCTCGGCTGTCCTGAGCCCCGGCGCTAACCCTTCGACGGTGCCGCTGGCGCCTTCGGTGCGGGGTCTTCGTCGTCGGTGTCGGGCGTGAGCGGAAACAGCACGCCGTCATCGCGCATGCCGACGGGAGCGCCAGTGAAGCGGTCGACGCGCACCTTCCCGGCGAGCGGCGGCGCCGCCGCGGCCACCTCGGCCTCGAGCTCGGCCAGCGACGCCTCTTCTTCTTTGCTGAGCGGCATCACGGCACCTCTTCGAGATAGATGACGGTCTTCTGCAGCTTCTTGTCGAAGGCGTTCTTGAGCACCTTGAACTCGGTGCCGGGCCCGAAGAGCACTTCCTTCTCATCGGGGAACGCCGACAAGACGCTGACGTCGCGGCCGCCACCCTTCGACTTGATGACGAACATCGAGTTCTTGTTGAACTGCTGCTCCGCCGCCTGGCCCATCACCATGCCCTTGTTGAGGGTGGTGCTGGTGAAGCCGCGCTCCGAGACGGTGGCGCCGACCTTGTACGCGGCGAGGCGCTCGGGCGTCATGTTGGCGCCGCGGTAGACGGTGGCCTTCACGGCGGGCAGATCGTTCAGGCCCGACGCGGCCGTCTTGATGACGGGCGCCATCTTCTTGAGGTCGACGTTGCTGCCGCGCAGGCCCTCGTTCATCTTCAGGTAGCCGTTCTGCGTGTACTCGCGCAGGCCGATGAGGTCGTCGGTGGTGAGCTTCTTGAGCTCGGGCACGTTCTGCTTGAGGAACTTCGCCATCGACTCGGTCGACTCGAGCGTGCCCTGCTCCTTGAGAAGTGCGCGCGCGGCCTTCTTCGTCGCAGCGTCGGTCTCGTACTTCGAGAGGTCGACGGGCGCCTTCTCGCCGGGGAACTTCGTGGCGACGACGTTCTGCCGCATCGGGTTCGTCTCTTGCGCGATGACCTTCGCGCCCGACATCGCCGCCGACTTGAGCGCCGACGTGCCGCCTGCGAGGCCGACCGAGGCGAGGCCCTCAGCGAGCCCTGCGTTCCACACCTCGTCGCGCATCGCGGCGTCGGTGGAGCCCTGAATGAAGCCCGAGACTGCGCCTGACGCGGCTTCTTGCGCGACGCGGCCGACGACGGTCGAGGCGGCCTTGCCGACGACGGCGCCACCCGCGGCGCCGGTCAGCCCTGAGATGACGCCTGAAGCAGCGTCACGGGCGGCGTCGTCCTTCGCGTAGGCGCGGCCTTCGATGGCGCCACGCGCGACGACCGAGGCCGCAGCGCTGGTGGCGGCGGTGGCGAGCAGCGGCGCGCCGAGCCCTGCGGTGGCGACGGTCGCTCCGACGGCGGCGACGGTGCCGGCGACCTGCGCAGCAGTGGCCTTCTGCTCGACGTAGGTCTTCGCCTCTCCCGTCGAACGCGCCACCAGCTCAGCGACGCGCGCCTGCTCCTTCGCGTCGAGAATGCCGTCCTTCTTCCCGCTCGTGAGTGCCTTCTGTGCCTGCATGGTGGCCGCATCGAGCCGCGAGCCGGAGTCGCTCACCCGGTCCATCACGAAGCGGCTGACTGCGTTGATGCCGCCACCACGCTCGAAGTCGTGCCGACGCTGCGCCTGGCTGAGCTGCTCTTCTGGCGTCGTGGGCGTGCCCTCGAGCGCGAGCTTCGCCTCGAAGCGCGCGCGGCCCGAAAGCTCAGTGTCGATGACGCTGTCGAGCGACGTGCCCGTGCGCTGCTGGAAGTCGGCTTTGAGCTTCGCGACGTCTTCTTTCGAGCGGCCACCGAGCGCCGAGTCGATGGCCTTCTCGTCGGCGCCGAAGCCCTTCATCGCGATCTGAATGCGCTCGACGTCGTCGAGCTTGCCTTCGAAGGCGCGGGAGAGCCGCTCACCCTCTCGCCCGCCGAAGCGCTGCACGACATCGGCCGAGACCGAGGTGCCGTACTTCTGCTGGTACGTCTTCTGGAGCGCCGACCGCTCGGGCCCCGAGAGCCCCTCCAACACCGCGAGCGCGCCGGTGGCGTCTTTGCCCAGGCCGAAGAACTTGCCCTCGACTGCGTGCTTCAGCTTCGCGGCCTTGAGGTCCATCGTGTCGCCCGAGGCCATCGCGAGCGCCATGTCCTTCTCGGTGCCCTTGAGCCGCTTGCCGAGGTCGGACGACAGCGGCCGCCCGGTGCGCTCCTGGTACGCCGCGGCGACCGGCCCCATCGCCTCGGGCGGGAGCTGCGAGAGCCGCGCGAGCACGTCGGCCGGCTTCTGGTGAAGGTTGAGCGCGCCGTCGAGGCTGGCAGCGTTGGCGGCGGCGTGGTTGCCCTTGAGCAGCGCGAGCGCCTGGTCCTTCGCGGGGCCACTCAAGGAGCGCGAGAGCGCCTGGTCGAGCGGACCGAACTGCGAGCCGAAGCGGTCGGCGATGGTCTTCATCGCGCCCGGCGGCGTGCTCTCGAGCAGCGAGAGGATCTCTTTGGAGTTGGTGCCGAAGAAGCCGCCGGTCGCCGTCTTCAGCGCCTCGACCTGGGCCTGCACGCCGTCTCCGGAGAAGAGCGCGATGGCGCGGTTCAAGTCGCGGCCGCTCAGCTCGCCGACGAGGTCGTGGTCGAGGCTGCGGCCGAAGTGCTCCTGGTAGACGCGCTTGATCTCCTGGAGGTGCTGCGGCGAGCGGCTCGAGAGCACCTTGAAGAGCTTGTCTTCATCGGTGCCGATGCCGGTGCCGCCGTTGAACGCCGCGTGAACCGTCTGCGCGTCGGCGAACACCTGCGACGCCTCGATGGGCGCGCGCTCCTTCACTGCCGGGCGCGCGATGGGGCCGCTGCCGGTCCACCCCGCGTTCGGAGCAGGCGCTGCCGGGGCCTGGGACTTCGGCGCTTCGGCAGTTCGGAGGGTGCTGGGAGCGAGGACGGGACGGTCGGTGGCAATGCGGCTCATTCAGTGGCCAAGACACCCCACCTTGGCTCCGAGCGCAACACGCCGGCCCGTATCCATCGTGCGACGTGCAGACGCGCGAAGAGCGGCTCGTGCAACGACCTGTTACGTGACGACGATGAGCCCGACCGGCCAGCGGATTCTCGTGACGGGCGCGACCGGCTTCGTGGGCCGCGCGCTCATCCCGGCCCTCCTGGAAGAGGGCTACTCGCTTCGAGCGACCTCCCGACGGCCAGTGTCCGGCCGCCCCGTCGACCGGCTCGAGTGGGTCACCTGTGACGTCAGCCAGCGCGCCGATCTCGACCGGGCCATGGAGGGCGTCGACGCCGTCTTCTTCCTCGTCCACGCGATGGGCGGCGGCTCGCACGACTACGCCGACACCGAGCGGAAGACCGCCGTGGGGGTTCGTGAAGCGGCCGCGCGCGCCGGCGTGAAGCGCATCATCTATCTGGGTGGCGTCGCGCCGGCCGGTGAAGCCTCGGAGCACCTCAAGAGCCGACTCGCCGTTGGTGAGCTGCTGCGCGCGGGCTCCGTGCCGGCGCTCGAGCTGCGGGCGTCGATGATCATCGGTGCGGGCAGCGCGTCGTGGCAGATCGTCCGCGACCTCGCGATGCGGCTCCCGGCGATGTTGCTGCCGTCGTGGACCGCGTCTCGCACCTGCCCCATCGCGCTCGAAGACGTGGTGGTGGCGCTGGTGCGCGCGCTCGAGCTGCCGCTGCCGGCGAGCGCCTGGTACGACATTCCCGGGCCTGACGTGGTGAGCGGAAAGACCATCCTCTCGACCATCGCGGCGCTCCGGGGCCGGCGAGTGCCCAGCATTCCCGTGCCCTTCTTGAGCGTGTCGCTGTCGTCGTGGTGGCTCAAGCTGGTGACGCGCGCCGACTTCTCACTCGCGCGAGAGCTCGTACTCGGATTCAAGGGCGACCTGCTCCCGACTGACGCGCGGTACTGGGCCGAGATCCACTACGAGCCGTGCTGGAGCTTCGAAGACGCCGCCCGCAAGGCGCTCGCCGATGAACGTTTCGAAGGGAGCTTGCGCGGCGTGGCTGGCGCGCTGGAAGAGGCCGTGGTGCAGCTGGTGTCTCCGAAGTCGAAGTGACTTCCGACTCGGAGCTGCTCACCGCGCCTTCGGCGAACACTCCCCTTCACCTTCGTAGTGGCCGATGGAGCGCATGTTCTGGGTGATGAACTCGCGCAGGTTGCGAACGTTGGCGACGCCAGTGGTGCCGTACTGGCCCTGGGGCAACGAGGTGAGCTGCACGGCCTGGACCTCGTCGAGCGTCACCTTGTTGTCGTTGTTGGTGTCGGCGTTGGCGATGGGGTCGAAGCGCAGCTTCGCGTCACCGCTGAGCTGGTCGTAGAAGAAGTGGTCTCCGTGAACGGTCAGCTGCACGGTGATCTCTTTGCCGGGCGTGAGCACGACGCCCTTCCCCATGCCCATCGCCTTCTCGCAGTTGTCGTAGAGGGTGTTGTTGGTGAAAGACCACTCGATGGTCTTGGTGACGCCCTCCTTCGTGCCGGTGCCGATGACGATGACGCTCGCCGTTCGTGACTTGAGCAACGCGAGGTCGGCCTCGCTGATGTTGGTGGCTTCGGCGTTGCCGTCGGGCGCGATGGCGTACCGCACGATGTCGTAGGCCCTGGCCGGCGCCGCAGCCGCGTAGACCTCGACCGGGCCCTTCTTCGTCAGGTCGAACGCCTTGGCGCCGGGCTGCTGCGAGCCGACCGTGCCCGCGCTGTCGACGATGGCGATGTCGCGCATGACGACGAGGAACTTGGTGAACTTGATGCTCCAGCCATCTTCGAACTTCGAGGCCGGGAGCTCTTCTTCGATGTACTCCTCACCCCACGTCGTGAACTTCACGATGGAGATGGGGCCTTCACAGGCAGCCAGCAGAAACGGAATGACGAACAGGGCACGACGCATGGTGATTCTCCTTGAAGAGGTTCTGCTTCAGTTGGACTGCCACGTGAATCGGTAGCTGCCGGAATCGGTGACGCCGCGGTCGAAGCCGTTGAAGGCGACGCTCGAAGAATCGAACACCACGACGCCGTCCGCGTTCGGCGCCGTGAGGCCCTTGTCGAACTCGATGCGTGAGAGCAGCACGCCGAGGTCGACCTCGAGGCGCACGGTGCCGGGAGCGGTGTTCATCTCGTGCTCGAACCGAATGCCCTCGAGCGGCTTCGCCAACGCCAGCGCGCCGGTGTCGAAACGAATCGTCTGAGCGCCCTTCGTCGCAGTGCCACGAACCCTCACGCCCGAGGCGCCGAAGGTGAGCTTCGCCGAGCCATACGAGCCGGTGACGCCGTTCGCGGTGTCCCACGCGAGGACGTCACGATTCGACAGGTCGAGCTCCTTCGGCGCGAGGAGCTCGCCTCGCGCTTCGCCAGCGACGTAGTGGCCCGGGTGCGCGTGCGCGGTGGAGATGAGCAGGTCCACCGGGCTCCACGAGCGCTGCGCCACCAGCACGCGGCCCTCGAAGAACCGAAGCTCCGTCAGCGACATCGAGCCTTCGAGCGCGGTGACGGTCCACCCGGTCTCGAGCGGTGTCGACGGAGCGGACACGACGACCTCGACGGGAAACGTGCGGCGGGTCTGCTCGGTGACGCCGCAGCCAGCGAGGAGCAACAACACGATGGTGTGTTTCACAGGTGCATCTCCAGAGTGAGGAAGAGAGAACGCGGGCTGCCGGCGGTGAAGTGCCGCGACGGGAGCTGGCTGACGCCGCGGGCTGCCTCCCACGACGAGGCGTAGGTGAACTCGCCATCCCGCCACCGCGAGTCGAAGAGGTTCTGCACGTCGAGCACCAGCTCGAGCGCCCGCCAGCGCACCGACGCGCGCGCATCGGCGAGGAAGACGGGCCGCGAGAAGTCTCCGAAGGGCAGCGGCCTCGCGCCGATGAAGGTCAAGCCGGCACCGACGTGTCCCTTGAAGCGCTGGCCGAGCAGCTCGACCTCGCGGGTGTAGCCAGTGTCGAGGCGGCCCACGAGCGGCGCGAAGTACGGCAACAGCGCGCCAGTCGTCGCCACGCGCGCGGTCGCTGCGGTGAAGCTGCCCGTCACCAGCCAGCCCTCGAGCGGCTTCGC
>JAUXRI010000345.1 GCA_030681895.1 Myxococcales bacterium
GCACCACGCTGTCGCGCAGCGTGAGGTCGTCACCGTGATGGTAGAAACACCTGAACGTGCCACCGGTCAGCTCGAGGCCTTCGACGACGACGTGGTCGGCCTGCACCTCGAGCGTGTTGGTGCCGCCCATCAGCCGTGGCCGGTTGCCGTTCACGCGCAGGCCGACGATGCGAATCGGGAGCGCCGCCGTGCCTGAGCGGGTCCACCGCACCGGTTGATACGTCGCGTCGCCATCAAGCTCGATGAAGTCTCCAGGCATCACGGTGTTCTGAGTCACCGCCGAAAGCTGTGTGATGGCGCGGCTCGGCCCGACGCGAATCGTGACGGCGAGCGAAGGTGAAGCGACCAGCACGGCGAGGAGGACCAGGCGCATGGCGCGAGACTCTACGTCGGTCGTCGTTTTCGGCGCGTCTGCGTGCGCGTCATTCCCGGTGCCGTCGCTCACCCGGTGGGCTGGTCGTCGCGGGACTCGTCGACATACGCGAGATTCACCTCAGCCCTGCAGCAGCGCCACCAGCTTCGGCAGCACGACCTCAGCCCCTTCGTTCAGCTCCGTCACACGTGGAAACGGTGCGCGCTCGGGGTTCACGTTGACGACGCGGGCTCCCGACACGTCGGCCGACCGGATCGCCGAGCTGGTGATGCCGACGGAGAACGACGTGCCGACGAAGACGATGAGGTCGGCGTCATCGAGCGCGCGCCTCGCCCGGTGCGCCTGATACTGCGTGTGCCCGTCGTAGTACTCGTCGAAGAGCAGCACGAGCGGCCGCATGGGCAATCCGCACCGCGCGCAGACCGGGAACACACCCGCGTCCAACTTCGAGAGGTCGACGCTCGTCACGGCCTCTTCGATGCCTTCACAGTCACCGTCCGACGCGCAGATGAACCGGTCGTGTCGCCCGTGAATCTCGATGAGCTGGGCCTCGGGCTGGCCGGCCGCGCGCTGCAGCCCGTCGATGTTCTGCGTGATGATCAGGTCTCCCGCCGAGCGCTTCGTCAGCGCCACCAGCGCCGTGTGCCCTGCGTTCGGGTGAATGCCGGTCTTCAGCAACTCTCCGTGCGCGCCGAGCCAGAACGTCTTCCACCAGGCCGCGGGGTCCTCCATGAACTTCGCGCGCGTGCCCCACTCGAGCACGTACTCACCCCACACCGCGTCGGGCCCCGAGCGGTACGCACGAATACCGCTGGGCACCGAGAGCCCGGCGCCGCACAGGTACACCACGCGTCGCGCGCCTCGGAGCCAGCCTGCCACGTCGTCGAGCGCGCTCACCTTTGCACTCCTTCACGAGCAAACCGGGGTCGTCGGGTTACAGCAGCACGCATGCGAGTCCTCATCCTCGGAGCCACCGGCATGATTGGCCAGGGCGTCTTGCGCGAGTGTCTCTCGGCGCCCGACGTCGACAGCGTACTCGTCGCGGGGCGAACGCCGCTCGGACAGACGCACCCGAAGCTGACCGAAGTGCTGAGGCCCGACCTGCTCCAGTGGACCGACGTCGAGCCACAGCTCGCGGGCATCGACGCCTGTTTCTACTGCCTGGGCGTCAGCTCGGCCGGCCTGTCGGAGCCCGACTACCGCCGCGTCACCGTCGACTTCGCCGTGGCGCTCGCGACGAGCCTCGAGCGCGCGTCTCCGAACGCGACGTTCTGTTTCATCTCGGGCGCGAGCACCGACGGCGCTGGCACCGGCAAGACGATGTGGGCTCGCGTGAAGGGCCAGGCCGAGAACGCACTGCGTGCGCTCGGCTTCAAGCGCCTCTTCCTCTTCCGGCCCGCGTACATCCAACCGATGGATGGCATCGTCTCGAAGACCGGCTCCTATCGCGTGATGTACGCGGTGATGGCGCCGCTCTACCCGCTCTGGAAGCGCTTGATGCCGAACCAGGTGACGTCCACCCGTCAGCTCGGCCGCGCCATGCTCCAGGTCACGCGCAACGGTTTCGCGAAGGAGATCCTCGAGAGCGCTGACATCAACGTCGCAGCGCAGTGAGTCACGAAACAGCTGCGGCCAGCGCGCCGATTTCGCAACGCTTGCAGTGACGCTGGTGATCTTTCGGCTGATCCGGTTGGCCTCGGAGTTGCTCCTGGAAGTTCCCTCTCCAGGAGTGCCCATGAAGCCCGATGTGCTCGTCGTCGAATCGGACCTCACCGCCTTTGCCGTCACCGACCGGCGACTTCACGACCGGTTCCACCTGGTGTGGGCACCAAGCTGGGAGGCGGCCTTCACCGCGCTCACCCGCCACGACTTCGACGCGGTCGTCGTGCGCGCCGATGACGAGCCCGGCCTCGCGTTCATCTCGAAGGTCGCCTCCGAGTTCTCGAAGGTGCCCGTCGTGGCCATCGCGCCGTGGGAAGTGCAGGGCGACCGCGCGTGCGTCTGTGGCGCGAAGGAGTGGGTCTCAGCGCCCATCAACTACCCACGGCTCGGCGCGGTGCTCGACTTCGTCTCGGTCGAAGCGCGGCGTGAGCGTGACGGTGAGGACGTTGGCGCGAGGCGAATGGTCGAAGCGCCGACGTGAGGTGTCCCGGGGCGTGCTCCGGGGCTCCTCACTGCGCAGCGCGGCGTCTTCGCCTTCGGGCGAGGAGGACGACCGCACCCAGCCACCCGCCTGCCAGCCCTGCGTGGCCACACGAACAGCCGACCGCGTACTCGCCTTTGTCCGGCCCCACCGGCCCTGCGTCAGGACTGAGGGTTCCAGCGTCGATGAGCCCGGCGTCAACGACGAGCTCGCCTCCGTCGATGGGTCCGGCGTCCGGGAGCGGCGCGCCAGCATCGACGAGCCCAGCATCGACGAGCCCAGCGTCAGCCACGCCGCCATCACCGAGCCCCCCGTCCATCGGCGGCGCAGCGCTCTGGCTGCAGAACCCGCGCACCCCCCCATCGGTTGTCTTGTACGTCTCTGGTGACACGGCCGGAGGCGCCGTCTCACACGACTTGTGCTCGACGCTGACCGCCTGGAACGCGAGCCCGGCGTCGACGAAGCCAGCCGCGCGCCCATCGCTCCGGCCCGGCGTGGTGAACGAGGCCTGGAAGTCGTCGACCCCGTCGCTTTCTGGACCGCCCCACTTGAGTCGGCAGGTCGCCCTCGAGAGGTCGACGGTGCCAAGCGCTGCGGTCAGAGGCACGAGCGTCTGGCAGCCGGGCACGGTCTCGGGGCAGGCCGACTCGAGTGCCGTCCCGTTCGCCCAGGGCCCTGCACAGAGTCCGTCGGGGAGGGCCGTCGTCGTCGCGCGGCCGATGAGCTCCGTTCCCTTCGTCAGGTACTGGTAGCGGTACGTCGTGCCGGCCGACGCGATGGTGCGCTGCACGGCGAAGTAGGGACACCAGGTCGTCGCGGGCTGCGCAAAGTCGTAGCGCCGCGCGCCGATGTCGTACGTGCAGGTCCTCAGCGACGGCACGAGGACCTCGGTGCTCCACTGCGCTCGCTGGTAGAGGCACGTCACGGCGGTTCGGTCGACGGTGAACTCGCTGCGCGTCGCCGCGTAGGTGCAGTCTTTCATCAGTCGCTCCCACGTGTACTGGCGAGGCTGGTACTCACAGCTGAAACAGGGACCGGCGGCGCTCGCTCCGCAGACGTTGGCGACGACGACGGGCCCGACGACGACCAGCGTGCAGGGCGTGATGCCTGCGCAGAGGGTGGCGTCGGCCGATTGCACCAGGCTCCCGGCTGCGCCCGGGCAGCCACCGGTGGGGTCGCTCGGTGAACCGATGACGACGGTGCCGCCGGGCCTCGTCGTGGAGCCGCGGTTGGTGGAGGCAATCGGGGTCTGGGGGTAACCACTCGGCGGCCTCGTCTCGTCGACGCCCATCGCGGTCTCAGCAGAGGCGGTCTCGCCTGCGAAAGTGAGGCTCGCTTGATTGGGCGCGGCGCCGACGGCGGACGCCGGGATGTTCGTAGAGGCTGTTGCGTACCCGGGGATGATGCCGCTCGAGATGTTCGAGACCAGGATCGCTCCGACTGTGCAGCTCACCATTTCAGGCACGCGAACCACTGCTCGGTACGGATTCCCTGATTGATCGTCGGCGAAGGAGGTCGGGCCGCCGTAGGGCTTGCCGTTGAAGCCGCAGTTCGCGACCGCCGAGGCGTTGAACTTCGAGAACGGCGTGGGGCAGGTCCCCGCGGGAGGCATCACGACACCGGTGGTCGGCGTCGAGAACGCGCACTGCGCCTGATTCGCACCGCAGCCGGTCGGGGCCGAGGTCGTCCAGGCGACGTCCGCGAGCGCAGGCGTCGTCGTGGTGACGCCGATGGCGGGGCAGCTCGTATGCGTCGTGGGGTTCGTCACGCGCAGCGTGAAAGGGAGAGAGAGGGCGCCTCCGGGGGCAAAGCGCTGGGTCGCGTTGGGGACGGCAGGCGGACCGGCCGGGTTGAAGATGGTGGGCCCCGGAATCCACATGGGGGCGAGGACGATGTCCGAGGCCAGCGTGACGTCACACGGGAATTCAGCAGAGCAGGTGAAGTCAGCGCCCGCCCGCCCCGGTGATTCATTCGCGTTCGTGCCTCGTGAGAGCGCGCTGGTGTCCAGCCGGCCGAGGGCGTTGGACACACCGAAGCCTGAAAGTGCATTGCCAGCCAGGTAGCGGTCCGTCGGCCGGCATGGGGTCGCCGCCGGCTGGGTGATGGTGCCGCGGAGGACGTTCGCGACGTAGCCGGCCGAGCCTGTCGCGGCGCCAAACTGGTAGCTGGGTGTCGTCCCCGGTGAGGTGGTGTTCGACGCAGGCGTGAACGTGGCGTCGAAGAACCCGTACCAGGCGCGCCCGGACATGAACGAGAGGGGCGTCGAGCTGCTGGAGAACAGCTCGCAGGGTGAATTGACTTTGCACGTCGTGCCGTCGAGGACGCCGATGTTCTGCCATTGGTTGAGACCGGTGCCGAGCGGGAGTCCGGCCAGGTACACCTCGGGAACTCCGGTCGGATTCGTGCTCTCTGGAGACGGGGTGCCGGGGCAGATGGTGGCGCCGACCGCGATGTGCTTGTTGATGGAATTCCCACCGGGTTTGTACACGGATTGGCCGGCGAGCGACGTGTAGGTCCCTGCGACGGCGCACGAGGAGGTCGATGGGTTGTACTGCGCTGGGAGCGTCGGCACCGAGAACACCGAACAGCTCACGCTGCCGCCGACACCCACCTTGGTGACGGGGTAGCACCGCTCGCCGGCGCAGGTTGGCGCGACGTCTGGAATCACCGGCCGTATGTACGTTGGCGGCGGAAGGCAGACCTCATCGAGGCGCGCACCCGCGCCCGGCATGCTCCCGAAGCCGTCGGGGAACGTGACCGCGCGAGCTCCGATGCACGGCTCCTCGACGCACTCGCCGCCGTCGCACCGTGCGGGTGGGCAGATGACGCTCCCGCTTCCGGTGAGGTCGATGGCGCTCTGGAAGTCGCGCGGTTGATGTGGAGGAGAGAGGACGTCGTAGAGGCACCGGGTCTGCGCTCCCGAGGGGAGTGACGTCAGCAGCGCGAGCACGACCGCGGCATTCCACCAGGGAGCAGGGGCTCGCACCCACGCACTGTACCTGATGAGCCCGCGCCTGTTGCTGGGGGTCTGTCGGGCGTTCGCCTGTCCCGAAAACGGGCCGGGTGGCGGCCTTCGCGCGGCCTGTCGAAGTCACTCTCGGGGACGCACTGTTGCCGCGTCGCAAACAACCCCAACCAAGAGAGACCGCATGACGACGAAGACGATTCTGGTGACTGGCGCCGCAGGCAACGTGGCGGGCCGCGTGGTTCGAACCCTGACCGAGCGAGGGCTGCCGGTGCGCGCGATGGTGCGCGCGTCGGAGAAGGTCGCGTTCCCCTCCACCGTCGAGGTGGCGAAGGCCGACTTCGAGGACGCGGCGTCGCTCGCTGCGGCGCTGCACGGCGTCGGCGCGGCGTACCTGCTCTCGTCAGGGCCGCAGCTCACCGCCTACGAGCAGCGCTTCATCGACGAAGCGAAGCGGGCCGGCGTGGCGCACGTGGTGAAGCACTCCGTGCAGGGTGCTGAGTACGAGGCGTCCATCATTCCCCGCTGGCACCGCGCCTCGGAGAAGCACCTCGAAGCCTCGGGCCTGGCGTGGACGGTGCTCCGGCCGGCCTCGTTCGCCAGCAATGCGCTTGGCTGGGCTGGCTCCGTGAAGGCCTCTGGAGTCGTGTACGGCGCGCTCGGCGACGCGGCGCTGCCCGTCATCGACCCTGACGACATCGCCACCGTCGCGGCCCTCGTGCTCTCGGCTCCAGCCGCTCACGCAGGCAAGGCGTACACGCTCACCGGGCCGGTCGCGCTCACCACCGCGCAGCAGGTCGGCCAGCTCGGCGAGGCGCTCACTCGTGGCCTCGCGTACGTCAACGTGCCTGACGAGGCCGCGCGCGACGCGATGCGCTCCAGCGGCATGGACGCGGCGTGGGTCGACGCGATGGTCGACCTCATCAAGACGCTGCGCGGGCTCGGCACCGTCGCGCCCACCGACACGTTCTCCTCCCTCACCGGGAAAGCGCCTCGCGCCTTCGCCGAGTGGGCCCGCCTCAACGTCGCCTCGTTCCGCTGAACGTCGTCTCCACCCCCACACACCGAAAGCCAACACACCCATGAACCGAATCGCACTGGCCGTCCTCGTCGTCGTCTTCACCGCCTGTGGCATGCCGCCCACCGAGACTCCGAAGACCGAACTCCTTGCTGGCGCGCAGACCTTCTACGGCGCCTTCAACACCGGCAACGTTCAGCAGATGACCGACCTGCTCGCGGCTGACTTCACCGACCACATGATGTCCCCGCGGCCCGACGACGGCGGCAAAGCCAACCTCGCCTACTCGGTGGGCGCCTTCAAACAGGGCTACCCCGACCTCTCCATCGTCATCACCGAGTCGTGGCAGGAGGGCGACACGCTCACCGTCTTCACGAAGGTGACTGGCACGAATACCGGCCCGCTCTTCGGTGCGCCCGCGACCGGCAAGGCTGTTTCATTTTCGACCATCGACGTGCTCGGCTTCGAGAAGGGCAAGCTGAAGGATCTTCACCACATCGAGCAGCAGTACCAGATGTTCCAGCAGCTCAAGTGAGCGTCACCGTCGCTTCCGCGTCGCCTGCCTGGAGTCGAGGGCGGCGGCGCGGAGCACGTCGGCGAGCTTCGCGTCCTTCAAGACATCGGCGCAGACGGCCACGAAGGCCTTCGCGCGCGCGGGGCCCTTGAGCAGGTAGAGCAGGTTCAGGTCGGCGGTCAGCCACGCGCTCTCGAGCACTGGCACCAGCACGCCGGCGCTCACCTGCTCGCTCACCTGGTACGTCGGCAGTCGCGCGATGCCTGCGCCGCGCTCGCAGAGGTGGCGGAGGAACTCGTTGTTCTCGGCGTGCACGCGCCCCGTCACCCTCAAGGACTCCTGGCCGTGGTCGGTCTGCACGAGCCACACAGCGTTCTGGCGCTGCGTCACCAGCAGGTCCTGGGCGAGCAACTCCTCGAGGGTGCGCACGGGCCCGCGCCGCGCGAGGTAGGCGGGGCTCGCGAAGAAGCCGAGCGTCACCGAGCCCAGGCGGCGCGCCGCGAGGCGGTCGGAGTCGGGCAGGGCGCCCGCTCTCACCGCGACGTCGACACGCTGGGCCTCGAGGTCGAGCTTGTCGGGAGATGGAACAACCTCGACGCGCGCCTTCGGGTGCCGCTCGAGGAACGCGGCCACCAGGTCTGGCAGCAGCAGGTCGGCGAAGATGGGCGTGGTGGTGAGGCGCAGCAGGCCACGCACCTCGCGGCCCGTCGCGCTCAACTCGGTGACGGCGTCGCGTGCCTCGTCGACCGCCGCGGCGAGCCGGTCGAAGCACCCCTCACCCGCTTCGGTGAGCTGGAGCCTGACGGTGTTGCGCGTGATGAGCGTCAGCCCCAGTGACGCCTCGAGCCGCGCGATGCCCCGGCTCACCGTCGAGCGTGGCACCCCGCGCTGTCGCGCCAGGGCTCGAACCCCACCGGCGCGCACGGCGTCGACCAACAGCGTCACGTCATCGAGGCTCGGCGCGGCACGCATCGAAACACTTCGTAGCATCTGCGACGCGAGGCCGACTCACCGTTGCTTTCGGGCCTCGGCCTCGCACAACTCGACCAGGTACTTCGCGCGGGCCGGCAGTGGGTGCGTGCTCGCGCCCACCAACGCGAGGTACCGCGCCCGGAGCGGCTCCCGCGTCTCTACGCGCCGAAGGAGTCCGTACAGCGCGAGGTTCTCGAGGTCGTACGGCGTGGTGATGAAGCGCTCCACGAGCGCCGGCAGCATCGTCTCGAAGGTGCTGTCGTTCATTCGCCCGAGTGCGCGTGAGCGCAGGTCGTCGGAGAGGTGGGTGCGTGCCGCCTCGAGCACCGCGAAGCCGTCACCGACGTCGCCGTGGAGCAACCGCTCCAGCACCACCCACGCTTCGGGCGGCAGCCGCTTCAACGTCTCTGAGTCGCCGTTGCCGCTCCCGGTCCACGCGGTCTCGTCGTGCCATTCGAACCACGCACCGCACGTCGGGCAGAGCATCACGTCGAGGTCGTTGGAGAACGACGTGTTCCACAGCCGCTTCAGCTTCAAGACGGTATCGGGCAGGTACTCGCTGCGCCCGGTGTTCGCCGAGAGCGAGTCGGGCAGGGCGCCGCACGTCACACAGTCACTCACGGTTCACCAGAGGCCGGGGAGCAACGCCCGGCGTGACGACGGGTAGTCGGGGAAGCGCTCCTGGTACCAGCGGTGATGCGCGAGCGCGCGCGGCACCAGGTTGGCGGCCGTGTAGACGGCGAAGGCGAGGCCGGGGAGCGACCACGCCGCGAGCGCGAAGCCAAACCACTCGAGCAATTCGCCGAAGTAGTTCGGGCAGCTGATCAGCTCGTACAAACCGCCACGTGGAATGCGGTAGCCCGACTCTCCGGGCGCGCGCAGGTTGCGCAAGACCTCGTCAGCCCACCAGTTGATGCCCAGGCCGATGAGGAACACCACCGCGCCGACGATGAAGCGCGGGTCGAGCAGCCAGCTCACCGGGTAGCGGCCTTCACTCGAGAGCCAGCGTCCATTCAGCCACGCGTTGAAGATGTTGAAGCCGAACGCCAGCGCCGCGATGAGAATGGGCATCGTGCGGTCGCCGCGCATGCGGAACGGGAAGACGAAGGTGCGCTGCACGTAGTGGAGCAACCACAGGCCGAGCAAGACGAGCGCAGCCGGTTGGCCTGGCGCCGCACCGGCCAGGAAGAACGCGACGAGCCCGAGGACCGCGGGGCTCTCCATCACCACCCACGCCCAGCGCGCCGGCATCGACGGGCCGAAGCCCGCACGCGCGTGACGGCCGTACGGCGCGACGACGAAGGACACGCCGAGGAACGTCACCGCCGCGAGGCCAAACATCATCCACGCGGCCCCGTCACCCATGGCGGTCACCATGCCACGTGACGCCTGGACTTCATCCGGAATGCACTCAGCTCTGCGCCGTGCTCCAGTCCTTCGGATGCGAAGCGTGCTGCTCGTGGTGCTCTGGGCTGGAGGCGTGATGGCTGCCGAGCCGAAGAAGATGGTCGTCGAGGGTTGGCTCGCGCGGGAGGTCTGGCAGCACATGGTGCAACCGCAGCCCGGGCTGAAGTTTCAGTACGTCGACACCGTCACCGGCGGGCAGCTCGTCGTCTACGTGAAGGAGAAGCTGCCAGAGGGTGAGGTGCTCAGGCTCGAGGGCCACGAGCTGGTGCTCGAAGGCACTTCGAAGCGCCCCGGCAACGCGACACCCTTCACCGAGCGTCAGCTCGTCGTCGAGACGTGGGCGCGCGTGAAGGACCCATCGCTCGACGCGCTGGCAGCGTCGTTGCCCAAAGGCTGGAAGCTGTCGTTGTCGCCGCCGACGCTCACGCTCCAACGCGACGGTGAGGTGTGGGTGCTTCGCGAGAACCGCGTCAACGCCGCGCCGGAGCGGCCCGAGGCGCGCCTGGCTCGAATCAAGTCGAACGGCACGAAGACGAGCTGTCATCTGGTGTTCAAGCTCGCCCAGGCGTGGACGGGAGAGGAGCGCGCGAAGGCCCTCGCCACGAATGCCCAGGTCGACGCCAGGCTCGCCGCGCTCGACGCGAGCGCAGGTGTGAAGGTCGGCACGAAGGGACCGCTCGGTCCTCCCGGTGAGGAGGGCACGGCGTGGCAGCGGGAGCGGTCGGCGCTGGAGCAGAAGCGTGTGGCGCTCCCTGACGCGCAGTCGGCGCACTTCGCGTTGTTTCTCCTCGAGAGCGAAGGCCTCGACGGTGCGTCAGCGTCGGTCGAGCCTCCGTCGGCGGCGCAGGAGACGTTTCAGGTGCTCGAACAGGTGCGCGCGCTGAAGTGAGGCGCTGCCCTGGCCGGAACGCTCGAGCCCATTTCGGGTGTGGATGGTGAGCCCCAGGGGCCGCCTCGAGGTGCCACGCGTCGCGGCGGTGGCCGAGGTGCTCAAGCGGGTGATTGGGTGGCTCGACGACTGAAGTTTCATCGCGCGGCCAGGTGCATCAGCTCGACGATGGCGGCGCTCACCTGGTCGGCCGCGTCCTCCTGCACGAAGTGGCTGGCGTCGGCCAGCTTCCGCACGCGCTCGGGTGGAATGCGCAGGTCCTTCGCGAACTGCGGCGAGAGCGCGTCGAAGCTGAGCACGGGGTCGTGGGCTCCCCACACCAGCGAGGCCGGGCCGGTGAACTTTCGCAGCGCCTGCTGGTAGCGGGGGAAGCGCGCCTTGAACGTGTCGAAGCGCTGCGCCATCCACACCATGGGCTCGGTGCCGCCTTCATGGAGCGGCCACCAGTAGGCCTTCGCCTCATCGTCGGTGATGGCACCGGGCGTGGCGGTGAAGCTGCGCACGAAGGAAGCGACCGCGCCTGGGCCGAAGGCCGAGCCCGCCATCATGCCGGACATCATTTCGCCCATCGCACCACCGAGCATCTTCATCTCCGACGGTGGGTTGAAGGGCTCGTACGCGGTGGTGTTCAGCACCATCAGGCGAGCGACGCGCTCAGGGTGATCGTCGAGCAGCTCCCAACCGATGGGTCCGCCGAGGTCGTGGACGACAAGGGTGAACGAGGTGACGTGCAGCACCTCGAGGAGCGCCGTGACGCGCCGAGCCTGCGCTTCGAGCGCGAAGGCGCTGGCGTCGGTGGGCTTGCTGCTGGCGCCGAACCCGATGAGGTCGGGCGCGATGACGCGATACCCGGCCGCCGTCAGCACCGGCACGATGTCGCGATAGAGATACGACGAGGTCGGCAGGCCATGCAGCAGGACGATGGCCTCTGCTTCGCGCGGCCCTTCGTCGAGGTAGGCCATCGTGAGGCCGTCGTCTTCGAGCTGCTTGAGGTGGCTGCGGTGCTGCGAGACCGTTGGCGGAATGGTCGCGCACGAGGTGAGGACGGCCAGGGTGAAAGCGAGAAGGGTTCGTTGCATCGGTGGCTCCGGGTGTGGCGTTGGGGAATCAACGCCCGAGCCAACGTAGCCGCGCGGCTCATCGGCAGTAGGCGGCCACATCGAGACGAACTGTCACGATTCGAGAGACAGCCAACGCCCCGAGCTTCGCTGGTGGCGGGCACGCGTTTCGGGGCCTGCTTGCCCAGGTGCGGTACGGCTTCGTGGAGGTGGTGCGAGGACTCCGAGGAGGCGCGGCTGGTGGCGTTCTCTGGGAGTGCCCACCGCGGGCACCTGAAGGCACGTCGCTCGGAGGGGTGACGCGAGGCGCTCGTCAATACGTCTCGGGGTTGTGGTTGGTCCCGTGACAGCGCAGCGAGCAGGAGCCCGGCGTCCACGACGGCTGGCCGGTGCCCGAGGGGCCGGTGATGTTCGGCGAGAAGTTCACGCCCTTCGCGTAGGTGCGGTTTCCGCTGTACGGCGCGCCCCTCGTCCCGTGCGTGTTGAAGTGACACTCGCGACAGATGGCGTTGCCCATGCCTGCGCCTGGCGTGTTGATGTCTCCGGCGCCGTTGCCTTTGTTGTTCAGCTTGTTGAGGTGCATGCCGTGCAGCCGGAACGACGTGTCGTTGCGCGCCGACTCACTCGTGGTGCGAAACGGCCCCGACGCGTGGCAGATGAAGCAGAGCGCGAACTCCTCGAGCGTGAAGTCGTTCGTCCCCGAGCGCGGCTTGAGCGTGGCGCGGACGGGCGCGCGCAGCAGGGCTCCCGAGTACGCCACGTTCGCCGCCGTCACGTTCGAGCCGTGCGGGCCCTTCGGCGCGGTTCCCGTGTACGCCGAGGCCAGCGAGACCGTGCGCGGCAGCGCGTCGGTGTTGTGACAGTCGGCGCAGGTGAGGACGCTGGTCGTCGACAGGTGGGGCAGGCCCGTGCCGCCGTCGAGGCTGTTCGACATCGTCGAGCTGGTGTTGCGCCCGGGCCCTTCGACGGGGTGCATCGACTCGTTCGCTGGATTGAGCACGAGCGCGAGGTCGGTCTGGCCGGCTGGCCGCGTCGTCCACGACGAGTGGCACTTGAAGCAGAGCTCGAACTCCTGCACCGGCGTGCTGTCGGTGGCGGGCAGCGCGAGGAACGCAGGCACGGTGCCCGCAGCGCCGTTCGTCACCCGGACGCGGCTGGTCCCTGAGAGCGGCGCGGCGCCCCGGGTCGCGTGCGGGTTGTGACAGTCACTGCACTCGGCGTGTCGCGCCGCGGCGCCGAACGCGGCGCTGTTGAGGCCCTCGGCCGCCGTGTGCACGCCTGCCGTCGTCACCACCGGGTGGCGGCGCGCCTTCGACAGCTCCGCCGCGATGTTCGTCGCCGCAGGGCCCGAGCCGTCGTGACACGCCAGACAGAGCGCCTCTTCTCTGAAGAACTCGAGGTTCGGCACCAGGCCCAGGCCGTCTCTCGCGCCGTGCGGCGTGTGGCAGTTGACGCACTTGCCCGCGTCGCCCACCGGCCGCGCCGCTGGAACGGGGCCAGGCCAGCGCATCGACGCCGACGTCGCGTGGCTCGACGCCGCGAAGGCCGTCTGGCCCGCGTACACCTGGTTGCTCCCGGCCGTGGTGTGGCACGTGAAGCACAGCCCGTTGTCGTTGGCGGTGAAGAGGGTGGGGCTGCCCGGCGCCGGCGTCTGGCGCGTCGGGTGGCATTGCTGACAGTGGCCCGTCGGCACCGACGACAGTCGGGAGGGGCCCGTCGTGGCGTGGCCGTGCGCAGTGAGGTGGAACACCTGGTCGCCGCCGCCACCGTGCGCGGCCGTCGCGACGAGAGCTCCCGCGAGCGCCGTCAGTATTGATGGCAGACGTTGCATTCGACGTTCACCTGATCAGGCCGGAAGGGGTGGCCGTTGACGACGGCGGACTGCGCCTTGTGACACGCGACGTTCGAGCAGGTGTGCGTGGACTGAGAGTACGTGGCGCCCGCGAGCGAGTGCAGGCGGCCGGCCGAAGCGACGGGGTTCTGCGTGTCGAAGGCCACGTCAGGCAGCCCGTTCACGTGCGCGCCATAGCCGGTGATGGGCACCGGGCCGTACGTCGACAGGCCGCCGACGCGAGAGGTGGAGTTGGCGGTGGTGACGGTGTCGCGGTGACACGTGCGGCACGAGAGCGGCGCGTCGTTGTGGTTGAAGCCGTGACCGCTCTCGAGCCCCGTCGGCCCGAGGAAGGAGTGGCTCTGGCCTGCGCTCGCGTGCGTGCCGGGCTCCGAGGTGCGCACCGGCAGGCCGTGGCACCCGCCGCAGCCCAGGCCGGTGCTGCCCCAGACGACTGGCGCGAGCTGTCTCGAGAGGGCGAGCGCGAACGCCGGGTACGTGACGGGGTAGCCGGCGAACGAGAAGTCGACGCCGGGCCTCGGCACGGGGTTGGGCGTCGAGGTGGTGGGCCCCGAGTGGCAGTACGTCGTGCAGGTGCCGCGCGTGTACGGCAGGCCGGCGTCGTCGGTGAAGACGGTGGTGCCCGGCGTGTACGTCGAGAGCGGCGCGCGGGCCTTGAGCGAGTTGGGCGGCGCGAGCGGTGAGTACAGCTCGATGTCGGCGCGGCCGCCGCTGAGGTGTCTCGCCGAGTCCATCGGGTGGCACTGGCCGCAGCCGAACGCGTACGCGGTGGTGCTGCCGGTCGACGCTGCGGTCGAGAGGCTGCCGTAGAGCCGGGAGCCCTGCGTGCCCGTGTGCAGCAGGTGCGTGCCCGTCGGTGGTGGGAGCGCGTGACAACTGCCGCACGCCACCTGCGCTTCGACCTGCCCGTTGATGTGGAGCGAGCCGTCGATGAAGCCTCCGTCGACGCCGATGACGGCGCCGTGGCAGGTGCTGCACTGCGTGTTGGCGGGGTGTGGCGCGGCCGGCGGGAGCGCGTGACAGGTACCGCACGCGGCCTGCGTGCCGTTCACCACCGTCCAGCTCGGCGTGGTGTTCGAGCCGGCGCCGGCGTCGAAGGTCTGGCCGTGGCAATACGAGGAGCACCGCGCTCCGTCCCACGTCGGCTGAGCGCCCTGCGCCTGCGCTGAGGCGCCGAAGTGCACCTCGGCCGGCAGCAGCCCCAGGTGCCCCGGGTCGTCGACGCGGGTGGGCACGGTGTGACAGTCGTCGCAGGTCACCTCGGCGTGCCAGCCCGACGGGCCCAGGTGCGAGCGATGGGCTCCGACGCCGCGCACCGTGGTGGAGGAGGCGCCCTGCGTGTCTTGAGGCGGCGCGGGAGAGCCGTTGCTTCCATGACAGGTGGTGCAGCCGACCGTGACGTCGAGCTGGCCGTCGATGTGCCGCTCGGGCTCAGCGAAGATGTCGAGGTGGCAGGTGTCGCATTGGTACGGCGTGACCGCCGGGTGCGGCGCAGGTGGCGGGTTGCCGTGACACCGCCCGCAGCCGATGCTCGGCCCCGTCATCCAGTCTGGCTGCAGCAGGGTGCCGCCAGTGAGCGTGACGCCGTGGCAGTAGGTGGTGCAGGTGTTGCCGTTGAACGTCGAGCTGACGTTGGAGGCGTTCGGGACCGGGCCGAAGGTGAGCTCCGCAGGCGCCGGGTCGAGGTGGCCAGGCTCTTCGATGGTGGCTGGCACGCGGTGGCAATCGACGCAGGTGATGGTGCGGCGCCACGGCTCGACGGTGAGGTGCTCCTGGTGGGCGCCGACGGTGCGCGCGGTGCGGCTGGTGACACCTTGTGAATCCTGGGGAGGCGCGGCGTTCAGCGCGTTGCCGTGGCAGCTCGTGCAGGTGAGCACCACGACGCCAGCGTCTTCAGGGCCGGCGTCGGGCACGTCGCCGGCGTCAACCTGCCCGGCATCCACGTCGCCGGCGTCGACTTCTCCTGCGTCGACGAACCCACCGTCGAAGGGCTCGCCTGCGTCATCGGTGCCGGCGTCAGGCGGACCTGCGTCGGCTGCACCAGCATCGTCTGAACCAGCGTCGCCGGGAGGCAGGCCACCGGCGTCCATGTCGGTGACCATTCCTGCGTCCATTCCTCCGTCTTCCGTCGCGACGATGGGCGGGTCGCACGAACAGGACCCAAGCCACATCGTGACCGCGAGGACGGCGCTGGCCCGTCGAAGGAGCTGCGTCATGACGTTCCCATCGCGCATGAGACTCCCTGACGCGAGGAACGGCCACCTGAAGTGAATCTGATTGATATGGGTCAACCAGAGACCGTGCGCCTGAGGGCAGCTCGAACTCCAGGCGCAGCCTGTGACGCCCGCAGCGAGCGTGAAGTTCGTGCCCGCGCGCCTGCGGCCCTTGTCTGGCGCGCCCGCCAGCCCGCACAGCGCCGCGATGGGGAGGCGGACTTCCGCACGTCCACTCCCGGACAGCTGTCGTCAGGAAGTGCTGTCGTCGCTCATCGCGACAGCATCCCCTCGCCTCGACCCTCGCGCCCGACTGGATCCGGTGTGTCGGCTGATGTGCGTGATCCAGCCGAGGCCGCCCGTGCATTCGCCCTGCGTGGGCCGAGGATCCGCCGTGACGTGACCAGTGCAGGTAGCATCCGCAGCTCGCATCCCGGCCGGGCCGAGCCGAGGGGGAGTCTCAATGCTTCGACGATTGCTGATGTGTGGCGCCATGGTGGCGATGGCTGGTTGCACGCTCGACACCGAGCTGCCTCGACCTCCGCCGCTGGGCGCGGTGACGGGCTCCGTCGACACGCAGGGCAAGGTGCCGCCCGAGGGCGTCGTCGTCACGATGATCAGCTCGACCGGAGCGCGGCAGACGACCACCACCGCGGCGGCTGGCCGCTTCGACTTCGCGCAGGTGACGAACGGGCAATATTTCGTCGAGGTCAAACAGCCTGGCTTCGTGACGCTCGTGGTGCCGGGCGTCGTGGTGCGCGGCGGAGAGACGTTCGACACCGGCGTCCTGCAGCCCATCTGGCTCGCCACCACGAGGGTGTCGGGCACCATTCAGGGCCGGGTGACGTCGGCGTCGGGCGTGGTGCCGGTCGGCGGCAAGGTGGAGTTCCTCGTCGGCGCGGCGAAGAGCCTCGTCTCGTCTGGCGCCATCGACTTCGCGGGTGAGTTCAGCGCGCTCATTCCGCCTGGCGACTACACGCTGCGCGCCTCGCACCCGTTCTTCGTCACCAAGGAGACGACCGCCACCATCGAAGAGAACCGCGTCACCACGCTGCCGATGCCCATCGTGCTCGACATCAACCCCGCGACGCTCTCGGGCAAAGTCGTGGTCGAGTCGTCGACCGACGGCATGCCGCCAGCACCGCGCGCGGGCATCACCGTGACCGTCGACACCGGCGCCTCGGCCGTCACGGACGCGATGGGCCAGTTCACCGTCACCGGGCTGCCTGCCGGCGCGCGCACCTTCCGCGTGACGTTGATGGACTTCGACGACCCGACGCCCGAGCGCACCGTCACCCTCGAGCCGGCCATGACGAAGGTGCTCGCCGACATCGTCCTCGAGCGGCAGCGCGGCGCCATCACCGGAGAAGTCGAACTCGCCGACGGCAAGAAAATCTCCGACGTCACCGTGGTCGCCGCAGTGCTGGGCACGCCCTACGCGTCGTCCGTCTCGGGCTCGTCGTCGCAGCAGTCGCGCGGGCGCTTCGTCATCACGCGCGTGCCGGTGGGCACGTACACGGTGCGCGCGTCGTCGTCGGGCTACGCGAGCGCCGACCAGACCTCGGTGCGCGTCGAGGCCAACCGCACCGTCGACATCGGGCTGCTCCGCCTCGCCGCGCTCAGCGGGAACTTCCGCATCGAAGACACCGACACGGCGAACACGCCGGGCTTCACCCGCTCGCGAAACGTGACGCTCGACTTCTCCCAGTTCCTCGGCGCCGTGCGGGTGCGCTTCGCCGAGAACGACCCGAGCCTGACGAGCGTGATGTTCCAGAACACCTCGGCCACGCCGATTCCCTTCACGCTCTCGACCGGCGACGGCACGAAGGTCATCTACGCGCAGTACGAGACGGCGACGGGCACGCAGAGCGCCGTGCAGGCCGCGGCCATCGTCGTCGACACCCAGCCGCCGCAGCTGGCGTCACTCACCGTCGAGAACGGCGCCACCTTCACGAACGACCGCACGTTGCTGGGGCTCACCGCCGTCGCGGCCGACGAGCCGGCCATGGGCGCTGACAGCCCGTCGGGCCTCGCCTTCATGCGGCTGTCGCCGAGCAGCGCGCTGGACATGAACGGCAACCTCTCGGGCCCTCGCGAGGCCTACACCCGCGACCGCTCGTGGACGCCGCCGAGCCCGCTGCCCGAAGGGAGCTTCACGCTGTACGCGCAGTTCATCGACAACGCCGGCAACGTGACGACGGCGGTGAGCGACAGCGTCATCATCGACACGCTGTTGCCGTCGGGAGGCCTCACCATCGCCCGTGGCTCCCGCGCCGCCGCGAACGGCTTCACCAACGACGTCGCCGTCATCTTGAACGCCACCGCCACCATGGAGCCCAACGGCGGCTCGGTGCAGGTGCGGCTGGCGAACACCGCGCAGGACGTGGCGACGGCGGTGCTGCGTCCCGTCGAGCAGAACCTCGGTTGGTTCCTCGACCCCATCGGCGACGGGCTCAAGACGGTGCACTACCAATTCGTCGACGCTGCCGGGAACGCCTCGGGCGTGCAGTCGGCCACCATCACCCTCGACCGGCAGCCGCCATCTCCCGCCGCCGTCGCGTTGCCGCCGAGCCAGCCGGACTCACTGTTCAACGTGCGCACCATTCCGCTTCAGCTGCAGGCGGCCGACGTGAACGGGCTCACGCATACGACGGCGGTGACGGTGTCGATGTCGGCGACGTTCACCGACGTCACCACGACGACGCCCGTCGTGTTCCCGATGTCGAGCACGCTCACCTACGACGTGCCTGCTGGCGACGGCCCGAAGACCCTCTACGTGCGCTATCGCGACATCGCCGGCAACGAGGCCTTCGCCTCGCTCACCGTGACGCTCGACCAGACGGCGCCCACCGCTGACGTGTTGCTCGCGGGCACCCTCGCCGATGGCGCGACCGCGACCGGCACCGCGACGAGCGGCCCCACCGTCTCTGGCACGACCGCGACGGTCGTCTTCCAGAACCCCAACGGCATCGCCGACTTCGTCGCCGTCGAAGGCACGCCGGGCAACTGCAACGGCCCCTGGTCGCCGTTCGTCGCCACGCAGGTGAACGTGCCGGTGATGTCGGGCAACGGCGCGCGCTCCATCACGGTGTGTCTGCGCGACGCCGCGGGCAACGTCACCGGCCCCACGGTGCGCACCCTCACCCTCGACACCAGCGCGCCCGCCTGCACCCTCGCGCTCACCGGCACCCGCGCCGATGGCAGCACCACGCTCCCGCTCCCGGCTGGGCAGACCGGCCGGCCCGGCGTCACCGTCACTTTCACCTGCGGCGCCGAGGCCCCACAGGACGTCGCGCTCGTGCAGGGCTCGGTCACCTGCGTGCCCAACGCGCCGCTCGCGTGGGTGCCGTACCGGCCGAGCACCACGTTCTCGCTCAGCGGCGCCGATGGGCTCTTCAGCGTCACCGCGTGCGTGCGAGACCCGGCGCGCAACACCACCGGCACCAACGCCCCCACCATCACCCTCGACACCACGGCGCCGTCGGGCGTGCTGACGCTCCATGGTGGCCGCGCGTTCTTCAACCGCACCGACTTCCAGGCCGTCGTCCCCGCGCCTGCGGTGGACATGACGGCCGACGTCGTCGTGCAGGGCTCGCCCGAGTGGGCGCTCTCGGAGAGCTCGGCTCCCGCGTCCTTCGTCTTCAGCAACCCCACCCGCTACCGCGCCTCGTCGAGCGCCGACGGCCCGCGCACCGTCTACGTCCTCTTTCGTGACGCCGTCGGGAACCTCTCGTCGCTCACCTCCGACACCATCGACGTCGACATCACCGCGCCCGCCGCGACGAATGGAGACCTGGCCATCTCCAACGCGAACGGGGCCGGCTACCTCAACCAGTCCGTGGCGGCCGTCGACGTGCGCGCACGCCCCGACGCCACCACCATTCGGCTCGCGGTCGCCGCTTCGCCCGCCGCGTGCGCCGCCAGTGACGTGCAGAACGAGGTGCCTCGCGCGGCCTCGGGCACCTACAGCGTGCAACTCACTGGTGCCGATGGCCCCAGGCGCATCTGCGCCGAGTACGTCGACGCCGCAGGCAACACCTCACCGCTCATCAGCCGCACCGTGGCGCTGGACAGCACGCCGCCGAACCCGCCCCGCGCGCTGACCCAGAACGTCGTGCTCGCCACCACCGACAACGCCGTCTTCTTCGTCGACACGACGAACGCCAACGACGCCAACAGCTTCGTCTACGAGGTGCGCGGTGGAAAACAGGGCAGTTGGACTCCCGCGACGCCGGGCGTTGGCCCCAACGCGAGCAACCGCTTCACCTTCAACCTCGACGTCAGCTTCAGTGACGAAGAGGGCACGCTCAACGTGTTGCGGGTGCACGCGAAGGACCTCGCGGGCAACGTGAGCGACGAGGCGGTGGTGCAGGTCATCGGCGATTCGAACCTGCCCGACTTCAACGACACCAACGTGCCCAACCTCGTCGGGCAGACGCCGTGGGTCGACAACGCCGACCGGCGCGCCACCTTTCACTGGAAGAAGTCGAGCTCGGCCGACGTCACCGGCTACGTCATCGAGTACGGCTCGGACCCGGCGTCGATGACGGGCAGCTTCGCGTCCGAGGGCATCTCGCCCATCGTCGTCGGCGACGTGAGCAGCTTCACGCTGTCGGGCCTGCCGAACGAGTCACCCACCTACGTGCGGGTGCGCCCGAGGGACCGCGCAGGCAATGTCGGGCCGTTCGCGCCGACGACGCCGGCCAACGCCGTCATCCTCCAGCCCAACGAGGTGTCGCTGAACTACATCGGGAGCGTCAGCCTGCCGCTCGGCTCGCGCATCAGCCGGTTGGTCGCGTCGGGAGACCACCTCTTCTTCACCTCGACGAAGGGCGTGACGGCGCTGCACTGCAACGGCGCGCCGCCGCCCGCGGTGACGACGCAGTTGCATGTGTTGTCATTGGCCGGGCTCGAGGGCGCGGTGCAGAACGGCAAGCCGCAGGACGCGGGCATTCCACAGGTGGCGTACAGCAGCGCCGAGTTCGCCGACGGCACGCTCTGCATCAACGACCAGTTCCCCAGCGACCTCGTCGTCGACGGGCTCTACGCCTTCATGACGAGCGGCACGCGCGTGCGGGTGTTCGACATCGGCCGGCCCGAGCTGCCCTCGCTCGTCGGCATTCTCGACTTCGGGCCGCTCGCGCCCGCCGCCCCGTACGGCGACACGTTTCAGGTGAAGAGCGTGCAGGTGACGGGAGACCGCCTCATCGCCACCGGCAACGGCTACCTCGCGGTGCTGAGCCTCGCCGAGCTGTACGACGGGCTCCCGGGGACCTTCCCCGTCGCATCCGGCGCGGGCAGTGACTTGTTCGCCTTTCGCCGCCTCGCCAACCCGTCGTCGAACAACGGCGACTTCGCCGTGCTGACGCGTGACCGCCTGCTCCAGAGCTCGACGACTGGCGCGCTCACCAGCGTGTGGGACCTCGGAGATGCCCTCGACTCGAATATCTTCACCTTCTTCGACGCCGCCGATGAGCTGGGCGCGACGAGCAGCAACGCCGCGCGCACCCGGCCACCGGTGGGCGGCAACTACTTCTTCCAGGGCACGCCGACCTCGGGCTTCGAGGTGCTGAACCTGAGCCAGGCGTGGGGCACCCTGGCCACCGACTTCACCACCATCTCGAGCACGGGCTTCTTCTCGGCAGGCCAGCTCGGCGTCGGCGGGAACCAGGTCTTCCTCGGCGACACCACGCAGGACCTGCAGGTCCTCGACCTGAGCGACGTCTCGAACATCACGCGCGGCGCCTTCATGCGCAGCTTCTCGGCCACCCATGTCGAGCTCTACGGCAACTACGCCATCACCGCGCACCACGAGGCGCTGGGCTTCTACGAGGTGGCGACGCCGCGCTCGATGCGGGTGCGCGACACCATCTTCGACACCGGGTACGCGCCCGCGCTCGCGAACGGCCTGCTGATGAGCACCGGAGGCATCGTCGTCGACACCATGAGCTCGGGCATGCGCGTCTTCACCAATGAGAACAGCTCGCCCGAGTGCTCGACGGGCAGCGCGTTCTGGACCGAGGGTGAGGTGATGGCGAACGGCACCGGCGTGCGGGTGCGCAACCTCGTGCCGCAGCTCGACCGCTCGGCGCTGCTCAACCCCGTCGTCGGTGACAGCGTGGACATCAGCCTGCCGGCGTCGGGCCGCATCACCGACGTCGAGTTCGTCGGCAACGCCCTGGTCGCCGTCGAGGTGCGCGCTGACGGCACCTGGGTCGAGGTCTTCCGAGCCACGGCCTTGCGCGACGTGTTCCCGTCGACGCTCCTGTCGGCCGGCGACTCGCGCGGCGCCTTCCGCGTCTCGTCGTACGTGCCACCGGTTGGCACGCTCGCGACGCTCACCGTCACCAACGGGCGTGCGCTCATCGGCGTCAACCACGCGACGGTCGGGCAGAACAACCTCTTCGTCGTCGACCTCCGCCCGCTGCTCGACGACCTCGCGACGACGATGTCCGCGAGCAACGTGCTCGGCGCCTTCCAGCTCGCCAACCCGGTGCGAGGCGTGAGCGCCCAGGGCACCCAGGTCTACGCGTGCACGTCGGGAGGCGCCGTCAGCTTCGACCTCGCGCCCGCGCTCAACGACCCTCCGGCGCAGGTCGGCACGTTGCCTGCGACGCGTGCGCTCGCGAGCTTCCAGTGCGACGAGGTGGCGGCCTACGGCAGCTACGCCTTCGTCGTCGGGTACGACTCGCGACTGGGTCTGGCTGCGGTCGATGTCTCGACGCCCGCGACGCCGGTGCCGTTGAGTGTGCTCCCCGGCCCGGGCTCCTCGACGGTCTGCTTTCCCGCTCAGGACTCTGGCGGAAGGACCATCAGGTCGGGCGTGGTGGTGCGGGGCAGCCGCGCGTGGATGAACTTTCGCAACGGCATGCGGGAGATTGAGCTCGAGTGAGAGGGCAGATCCGAGCCGTCGAGGGTTGACAGCCGCTCGACGCACACCCAGAAGGCGCCCGAGTACTTGAACTTCACCTTCTGGCCCCCTCAGGGGTCAGCGGGCGACCCCACGGACGAGCGCTGGCCGGCCCTCGGAGAACTGCATGCGACCCTCGACCCTTCTTTCGATGAGCCTCGTCTTCGCCTCGGTGGGGCTGTCGTGCTCCGGCACGCCGCCAACCATGATGGCGTGTAGCTCGGCCAACTGTGGTGGCTGCTGCGACCAGACGACGAACAAGTGCGTCTCGGGCGTCGAGCTCTCGGCGTGCGGACGAGGTGGGCAGGCCTGCGTGTCGTGCCCCATCAACTTCCAGTGCATCGTGGGCAGCTGCATGGCTCCCAACCCGGTGGGTGGCGGGTCGGCGGTCGGTGGAGGCTCTGTCACTGGCGGCGGCACCGTCACGGGTGGCGGCGCGGCCGGTGGCGGCGCGGCGGGTGGCGGTTCGGCCGGTGGCGGCTCTTCGGGCGGCGGCGCGTCGGGTGGCGGCTCCAGTGGCGGCGGCGCGGCCGGTGGCGGCTCGAGCGGGGGCGGCGCGTCGGGTGGCGGCTCCAGCGGCGGTGGCGCGGCAGGCGGCGGCAATGTCGGCGGTGGCGCCCCCATCAGCTGCACTACCGGCTGCGTGACGCCTCCGGCTGCGCGCTGCAGCAACGCCAACACCCTGGTGACGCCTCAGGCCAACGGCACCTGCATCAACGCGCAGTGCGTCTTCAGCGAGAACCAGGCGGCGTGCCCCTACGGCTGCGTCAACAACGCCTGCGCGCTCCCTTCGACGTGCACCCCCAACGCGAAGCGCTGCAACGGCACGCAGATTCAGACGTGCAACAGCAACGGCAGCGCGTGGCTCTTCGCGCAGAACTGCACTGGCACCTGCACCATGGGCCTCTGTGACGCGCCCTGCACGCCGAGCGCGCGCCGCTGCAACGGGAACGACCTGCAGACCTGCAACACCGGCGGCACCGCGTGGGCCTCGATGATGTCGTGCGCGCAGGGGTGCGTCGCCGGCGCCTGCCTCACCGACGTGCTCGAGGTGAACGGCAACACCGTGACGATGGACGGCGAGTACCGCTACTCGCAACGCGTGACGGTGAAGAACGGTGGCCGCATTCAGGTGACGCCGGGCCGCAAGCTCACCATCTACGCCCCCATCATCACGGTCGAGATTTCTTCGTTCATCAGCGGCACGGGCATGAGCGGAGGCGTCTGCGCGGCGCCACCCGATGACGTCTTCCAGGGCATTCGCCTCATCGCCAACCAGGTCACCATCGACGGCTCGGTCACCTGGTCTGGCTCATCGTGCGCGAAGAATGGCGTGGTGATTCGGGCGGGCACCATCGACGGCGCGGGCACGGTGACGAGCAACGCGCGCTCGCTGTTGCTGTTCGGCGCGGGCGGCGTGGCCCCCGGCCTGGTGGCGACCGGCGCGACGCGCAGCCTGATGCCGCCCGAGGTCATCACCAGCAGCAACTACCCCGAAGGCGGCCTCTACAACGACGACGGCCCGCCGCCCGTGTACACGTGGAGCAAGCCGGCCACGAACATCACCGGCTACTACTACACCGTCGGGTTCGGCTCGCAGACGCCGGTCGCCACCAGCTCGTTCCTCGGCGTCGAGGCGCTGGCCGGCCGCGAGACGCCGCCGGTCGGGAAGACGTACCTCGACGTGGTGAGCATCGACAGCACGGGCACCATCGGCACCGTTCCGCACGAGTTCGTCATCGACATCGTCGGCGCGCCGCCGCAGCTCTCGTCGCCCACCAACCCGGTGCAGGGCATGTTCTCACCCAACCCCACCGTGGTGATGGCGTGGGACGGCGGCAACCCCACCATCGGCTACTACCGGGTGTTCGACCGCTACCCCACCACGCGGCCGACGCCGGCGACGGGCGCCTTCGAGCAGACGAACAAGAACCCGCCGCAGGTGCTGCTGCAGAACGTCGCCGACGGGCGCTGGTGGTTCCACATGATTGCCCTCGACAGCATGGGCTACTCGACGCGGTCGGCCGCGCACTACGAAGTGGCCATCGGCATGGCTGCCGACGCGGGCACCATCGCCGGCAAGGTGACCGACCCCAATGACGCGGGCATCGCAGGCGCGACCGTCGTCGTGCAGCGCGGGCTCTATGTCACCACCACGTCGGCAGGCGGCGTGTACACGTTCAACGGGCAGATTCCGGCAGGCACCTACGAGGTCGTCGCGAAGGACGAGCGCCCCGACGCGGGCCAGCTCCAGGCGAAGGCCGCGATGGTGACGGTGACGCCGGCCACCACCACCGAGCTGAACTTCGCGCTGAGCCCCGGCACCGGCTGCCCGACGTGCACCGACGTGTGCTCGGGCGTGGCCTGTGGCGCTCCAGACGTCTTCTGCTCACCGGGCGGCCGCGGAGGCACCTGCCGCGCGGGCGTCTGCGTCAACGACTCTGGGTACCGAACCGTGAACGTGGGCGTCACCACGGCGACCACCGTCGGCCTGACGGACGTGCACTACCCGAGCTACTACGGGTCCTCGAGTTACCGGGGCGGCGACATCACCTACGTCTTCACCCCGCCGACGAGCAGGACGTACTCCTTCCGTCTCGACTCATCAGACCCCAACCAGAGCCTCGTCTTCTACGTGACCTCCGCGGTCCCGTGCGCGACCTCTGTGCCGACGAGCTCGACCTCGTTCGGGTACCCTGGCAGCTCCACGCGCAGCTACAACCTCGCGGCGGGCAATCCGTTCTTCATCATCGTGGACTCGGACCCGGGCAACGAAGCCAGCTTCGACCTCACCATCAACTGACGCAGGCCTCGTCTCGTGCGCAGTGCCCGGTCAGCGCTCGGGCCGCATCAGCGCAAGCGCGTTCGCACGAAGACGTCAGCCTCTGCTTCGGGAGTGTGGGCCGAGACGTTGGCTCACAGCGGGTACGACAGCGTCGCGCCGAGCACCGTCACCAGCACCAGGACGAGGGGCGCGAGCACCAGGAACACGAGGAAGGTGTAGCCCATCACGTCGCGCGCCCTGAGGCCGAACAGGCCGAGCACCGGCAACATCCAGAACGGCTGGAGCAGGTTCGCGAGCGCCTCGCCGAGGTCGTAGACGGCCACCATCCACCCGAGGTGCACCTTCAGGTCGTGCGCGGCCTGCATCACGTACGGCGCCTCGATGACCCACTTCGAGCCCCCGCTTGGCACGAAGACGCCGAGCACTGCGGAGTAGAGCGCGATGACGGCAGGGAACGTCTGCGGCGTCGAGATGCTGACGAACCACGCGGCGAGGTGCTCGTTGAGCTGGGTCTTCACGATGAGGGCCGCGATGCCCGCGTAGAGCGGGAACTGGAGCAGCACGCCCCAGATGCCCGGCGTCGCGTCCTTCACGGCGCGCATGAGCCGGGCCGGCGTCGCGTGCAGCGCCACGCCGACGGTGAGGAAGAGCAGGTTGAGCGTGTTGAGGTTGAGCGCGTTGAGCGGCTCCTTTGCCTGCACGAACGTCGACACCAGGAACGTCCCGGCGAGGGCGACGAAGGCGACGCTGAGGTACGGCCGGTGCTCCAGCCACTCTCCGGGCGTGTGGCGCGAGGGCGGGTCCGCCGCGTCGAGGGGCGAGGGGCCCAGGTCGATGCCGAGGGACGCCGCCGTGCGCGCGCGCGACGCCGAGGGCGCGGCGAAGAACATCAGCGTGGTGATGACGACCAGCTCCACCACCACCGAGGCGAGGCTCTGCCAGAGGAAGATGGTGTGGGTCAGCGGGATGATGCCGTCGGGCACCAGGCCGTTCGCGCTGACGATGGAACGAATCGCTGGCTGCAGCGACGACGGGGTGGCCATCTGCAGCGCCGCGGAGCCCGAGAGCCCCTGCGCCCAGATGCTCCCCAGCCCGAGGAAGGCGCTCGCGCACAGCGCCCGATAGTCGACGCGTTCCATGCGCCGGGCCACCTCACGGGCCAGCATCGCGCTGAAGATGAGCGAGAAGCCCCAGTTGAACCACGACGACGCCATCGCGAAGAACGTCACCCACGCCACCGCGCCACGGGCCGTCGTCGGCACCGCCGCGAGCCGCGCGATGAGCCGGTACACGGGCCGCGTCGTCGCGACGACCGAGCCGGTGATGATGACGAGCGCCATCTGGAGCGTGAAGGGCAACAGCTCCCAGAAGCCCGTGCCCCACAGATGCACCACCTCGAGGGCGGCGTCGGCCGCAGGCTTCTTGCCGCTCAGCACGACGAACGCGGCGACCACCACCACCACCGTCGCGACGAGCGCGAAGACGTAGGCGTCGGGAATCCACCGCTCGGCCCACGCCGTGAAACGCGCCGCGAGCCTCGCGAGGCGGCCTTCCTGATCAGCCGTGGTGGTGGACGGGTCTGCCGACGACATGCGCGCGTTCTGTCACGGCCGCCGCGGGCCGCACCACTTCGCTGCGCGGTGTCGGTGGTCAGGCATGCGTTCGCTCCGTCGAGCGTGCCGCTGCCGTCGTGGTCGGCACTCCAGCCGCGTCGGTGCGGGAGCCGCCCCTGACGAATCCCGGCCCGGCGGCGAGTGCCGGGAATAGGCTCGCGGCTTCTCTTCTGGGAGACCTCATGCTCGACCTGCTCATCCGTGGTGGAACCGTCGTCGATGGCACCGGCGAGGCGCCTCGCACCGCCGACGTTGGCGTGAAAGACGGCCTCATCGTCGAAGTGGGCACCATCACCCAGCCCGCGAAGGAGACCGTCGACGCGAACGGCGCGTGGGTGACGCCAGGCTTCGTCGACCTGCACACGCACTACGACGGCCAGGCCTCGTGGGACGAGCTGTTCTCGCCCAGCATCTTCCACGGCGTGACGACGTTGATGATGGGCAACTGCGGCGTGGGCTTCGCGCCCTTGCAGCCGGGCCACCAGGACGACCTCATCAAGCTGATGGAGGGCGTCGAAGACATTCCCGGCGCGACGCTGGCCGAGGGCGTGAAGTTTCGATGGGAGACGTTTCCCCAATACATGGACGCGCTCGCGGCGATGCCGCACAGCCTCGACTTCCTCGTGCAGGTGCCGCACGACCCCGTGCGCATGCTGGTGATGAAGGAGCGCGCGCTCGCAAAGGAGACGGCGACGCCCGACGACATCTCCGCGATGCGGGCGGTGCTGAAAGAGGCGCTCGTCGCTGGCGCCGCGGGGTTTTCGACCGGCCGCACCGACAACCACCGCACCGCCGAAGGCAAGGACACGCCCGCCGCCGAGGCCAGCACCGCCGAGCTCGTCGGGCTCGCGGGTGCCTTCGAGGGCCTCGGCCACGGCGTCGTGCAGGTGGTGAGCGACTTCGACCTCTTCCGCGGGCCGGAGCGCTTCGACGGCGAATTCGACCTCGTCGAGCAGTTGGCGGTCGCGAGCGGCCGGCCGGTCTCGGTGTCGTGGCTTCAGCGCGACCCGGGTGGTGAACAGTGGAAGGCGATTGGAGCGCGCATCGAGGCGGGCGTCGCGAAGGGGCTGCCGCTGTACCTGCAGACCGCCGCGCGCGGCATCGGCGTCATCATCGGCCTCGACGCGAGCTTCCACCCGTTCATGGGCTTCCCCTCGTTCAAGGAGATTGCCCATCTGCCGCTCGCCGAGCGCGCCGCCGCGCTGCGGGAGCCCGCCCGCAAAGCCCGCTTGCTCACCGAGAAGTCAGAGCCCATCGCCGGAGACGGCACGGCGGTACCTCCGCTCGTCGACCTGCTGCTCTCCCGCATCGGGATGATCAGCGCCCGCATGTTCCCGCTCGGCGCGACGCTCAACTACGAGCCCGCCGTCACCGAGAGCTTCTTCATGCGCGCGAAGCAGCAGGGCGTCACGCCGCTCGAGGTGCTCGTCGACTTCCTCGCCGAGGGCGACGGCTCGAACCTCATCTACTTCCCCATCTTCAACTACAACGAGGGCACGCTCGAGACGGTGCGCACGATGTTGTCTCACCCGCGCGCGCTGCAGTCGTTGAGTGATGCCGGCGCGCACGTCGGCACCGTCTGCGACGCGAGCTTCACCACCTTCATGTTGACGCACTGGGTGCGCGACCGCGCGACGGGCCGCATGCCCCTCGAGCGCGTCATCGAGATGATGACCCGCCGCAACGCGCGCTACCTGGGCCTCAACGACCGCGGCGTCATCGCGCCCGGGCTGCGCGCCGACCTGAACGTCATCGACCCGAAGCGCCTGAGCGTCGGCGTGCCGAAGCTGGTGCGAGACCTGCCCGCGGGCGGCAAACGCTTCGTGCAGAAGGCCGTCGGCTACGTCGGCACGTGGGTGGCCGGCGTCGCCGTGCAGCGTGGGGGCGACGTCACCTCGGCGCGGCCCGGGCACCTCGTACGCATGAAGGGCTGAACTCGAGGTCGACGTGAATCGCGCCAGCGTCGACGCCCGAGTCCCGGCGAGACTGGTCGCGCCATGTCGCGCCGGCATCGCGGGTGTTTCCACGATTCTGGCGTCCCGCGTCGGTAGGCGCTGCCGCGCACCGGTCAGGTCAGGCCGCGGAGAGAGCGACGAGGCCAGCATGCGCGACGTGTCCCGTGCCGGACTCCAGTGCGCTCGTGGTTGACGTGAATTCGCGTCACCTTCGACGCGCACCGAGTCCCCAAGAGACGTGCCCGCGCCATCGCGACCCGACCACGCCCAGCCGGGCGATGAACATGACTTCTGCCCACCGCGCTCCCGGCCGTGAGTGACCGACCGCTGCCATTGACCCGGCGCTGCTGCCGCGACAAAGGGCTCCTCGCCGTGACGATTCAGACGCTCATCTCGCAGGCGCGCGCGACCGGTGACTGGCGGCCCGTGCTCCAGGCGGTGCCGTACTTCCGCTTCATGGGCATCGACCTCGCGGTGACGCACGGCCGCCTCGAGGCGCGCATGGCGTTCTCGGAGCACCTCATCGGCAACCCCACGCTCCCCGCGTTGCACGGTGGAACGCTCGGCGCGCTGCTCGAGGCCGTCGCGCAGTGCGAGCTGCTCTACCGCGCCGAGTCCGTCGTGTTGCCGAAGACCATCACGCTGACCATCGACTACCTGCGCTCGGGCAGGCCGGTCGACACGTTCGCGGTGGCCGAGGTCATCAAGCAGGGACGGCGCGTCGCGACCGTGCAGGCGCGCGCGTTTCAGGACGACCCGACTCAATCGGCGCCGAGCCTGATTGCCCTCGCGACCGTGCACCTGCTGGTGCGCGCGGACTGACGTCATGGCGCGCCCGGTGCTCTCCATCTGCAGGCGCTGTGAGGCCGATGACGGTGGCGGTGAGGACGCAGGCTCGGGCGAGGCGTTGTTTCAGCGGGTGAAGGCGCTGCGGAAGGCGCGAGGCCTCAAACACGTGTTCAAGCTCGAGGGGGTGAAGTGCCTCTCGTTGTGCCGGTGGGCCTGCAACGCGACGCTCGAGGGGAAGAAGCGGTCGACGTACACGCGCAGTGAGCTGCACGCGGAAGCCGACGCCGAGGCGCTCGTCACCGCCGCGTGCGCGTACGCCGAGCTCGAGCCAGGCCAGGAGCTCTCGGAGCGACGGTTGCCCGGCGTCAGCGGCGACTGAGCGCAGCTCCGCAACGCGCCGAAGCCCTGTGACTGTATTTTGAACCCTGAGTTCAAGTTCGAGCAACCTGAAGTCGTTGGCTTGCGAGAAGGTAAACCAGAAGTTAAGGTAAGTGCGTGAGGTCTCCGCCGAACTGGGGTGCACTCTTCGACGTGGCAAGCGCCCAGGCGGGGTTCTTCTCCACACGCCAGGCGGCCGAGGTGGGCTACTCGCCGCAGCTCCTCCAGAAGCACCTCAAGGCCGGTCGTGTTGTGCACGAGCGTCGTGGCGTCTATCGCCTCGTTCACTTCCCGCACGTCGAACACGAGGAGCTCGCCTCGGTGTGGCTGTGGTCGGAGCGCACCGGCGTCTTCTCGCACCAGACCGCGCTCGCGCTTCACGGCCTGTCCGACGTGCTCCCGGCGCGCGCACACCTCACACTCCCTGCCGCCTGGCGACGACGACGACTGACGATCCCCGCCGATGTGCTCCTTCACTACGCCGACCTGACTGACGACGCGCGCGCGTGGTTCGGACCCGTGCCAGTCACCACGCCAGCGCGCGCGCTGAACGAGTGCGCCGACGACGGACTCGCGCCAGACCTCCTCCGTCAGGCCGCAGAGCAGGCGCTCGTGCGGGGCCTCGTCACGCGCGCCGGGCTCTCGGAGGTCGCACGGGTGCTGGAGCCATTCGGAGGAATTCCACGTGTCCACTCGGACGTACTCGTCACCCGAGGCGTTTCGCAAAGCCCTCGAGGACCGGCTCCGCAAACTGGCTCCGGGCCCACGCCTCAATCGCCAACGCCAGCTCCTCGTCTTTGACCGCCTTCTCGCGCGCATCGACCAGGTCCTCGGAGAAGCGGCCACGCTGAAAGGCGGCCTCGTCCTCGAGCTCCGGCTCGACCGCGCCCGCACCACGAAGGACGTCGACCTCAGAATGATGGGCACGCCGCAGAACCTCCTCGCGCGACTTCAGGAGGCGGGACGCACTCAGCTCGGTGACTTCATGTTCTTCGAGCTCGCTCCCGATGCAGAGGACCCAGAGAGTCAGAACGACGGCATGCCCTACGACGGGTACCGCTTCCGTGCGGAGTGCACCATCGGCGGCAAGCTCTTCGGTCAGCGCTTCGGCGTCGACGTCGCGTTCGGAGACCCGATGGTCGGCGCCGCCGAGCGCGTCACCGGAGAAGACCTTCTCGACTTCATCGGCGTTCCGCCGCCAAGTGTTCGCCTCTACCCGGTCGAGACCCACCTCGCCGAGAAGCTCCACGCGTACACGATGCCGCGGCAGTTTCCGAACACACGGGTGAAGGACCTGCCGGACCTTGCGCTGCTCGCCACCACGAAGCGCCTTGAGGCCCGCACACTTCGAGAGGCCATCGCCACGACGTTCGCGCACCGGAACACGCACACGATTCCCACGGCGCTCCAGGACCCTCCGGACCTGTGGGTGCCGGTGTACGAGGCGCTCGCGCGGGAAGACGAACTCGCGTGGAAGACCATCGCCGAGGTCGTAGCCGCGGCACGAGCCTTCCTGAACCCCATCCTCGGCTCCGACGTCGACGCGGTGTGGGAGCCGACCTCCTGGGCGTGGAGGTCGCGGTAGGCAGCCTGCTGTTGGGAAAGAACTTCGCCGACGACTGTGAGAGCACGAGGCAGGTCACGAGTCCGAACACGATTGTGTGTTCATGATGCCCGTTCAGAGTTCGAGCGTCTCGGCCACGTCGTCTCAACGCGTCGGCATCGAGTTTCGTGCGCCACCCGAACCTCTTCGAGTCGCTCTCGCAGTAGAGAGTCGGCATGCGCATTCTCCACACGATGCTCCGCGTCGGCGACCTCGAGAAGTCCCTGGCGTTCTACGTCGACGTGCTCGGCATGAAGCTGCTGCGCCGCAAGGACTACCCCGACGGGCGCTTCACGCTGGCCTTCGTCGGCTACGGCCCCGAGTCTGAGCAGGCCGCCATCGAGCTGACCCACAACTGGGACACGCCGAAGTACGAACTCGGCACCGGCTACGGGCACCTCGCGCTCGAGGTCCGTGACGCCTACGCCGCGTGTGTCGACATCAAGCAGCGCGGTGGCGTCGTCACGCGAGAAGCCGGCCCCATGAAGCACGGCACCACCGTCATCGCCTTCGTGCAGGACCCCGACGGCTACAAAATCGAGCTCATCCAGAAGTGACGTGAGTCCGACTCGGTCGGCTCCGAACTGGAACTCCGACTCCGACGCCGAGCTGATCCGACTCAGACGCCGAGCTGATCCGACTCAGACGCCCAGCCAGGATCCGATACGGACGGCCGAGCCTGATCATCCGACTCAGACGCGCCGGGACCCGGGCTTCCGACTCAGACGCCGAGCCTGATCAGCCGTTGGTCGACTGCACGATGGTCGCGTTGTTCAGAATCGCCGGCCCGCCGAGCACCAGCATCACGCCGCCGACGAGGAGCGTGATGACGCCGCTCACCGTCAGCACATCGGTGCGCCGGGCCAGGCCCACGAGAGAGAGGGTCGCGCCGGTCGCCACGCCGAGACTCCCGATGATGGTGCTGACGAGCCCGAGCGTCCACAGGCCGCGGTCACCGGCCTTCACCGTCGCGTCGATGCGGTCGTTCCGCGCGAGCTCCTTGAGCGTGAACTTCGCCGACGTCGTCGTCTCGGGTCCGGTGACGACGAACTCCTGCTGGGGCATCGCCACCATCAGGTCGCACGGGAGCGGGCACACCGGCGTCTCTTCTCCGTCGACGACCCGCACCAGCTCGAGCTTGCGGTTCGACGGCGGCGGCGGCGGTTGGCCCTTCATCCTCTCGAGCTTCTCCGTCAACCTCGTGTGCAGGCGCGGTGCATCGCCAGGCGCTGTCGCGGCGGGCAGTCGAGGCGAGACGACGGCGGGCTCTCCAGGCTCGGCGGTGGGGCTCGCCTGGACAGGCACCACCACCTTGCGAGCGGGCGCATCACCCTCTGCGGCGAGGAGGGTCACGACGAGGAGGGGAAGCATGTGGAGTCACTCCAGAAAGATCAGGCCCGCAGTGTGCCTGTTTCCGTGGCGCCATTCGCCGGAAACACGAAAGCCGCCGGGAGCACGAGGGCTCCACGACGGCTTCGGGCACTGACGTTGAGACGAGGCTTAGACTTCGCCGTCGCGCTCGAGCTTGGCGTAGACCGCCTCGATGCCCTTGACGTTGATGATGCGCAGGGCGTGCGTCGAGACACGCAGCGTCACCCACTTCTTCTTCGAGGCCAGCCAGAACCGGTGCTTCTGAAGGTTCGGCAGCGAACGGGTCTTCGTCTTGTTGTTGGCGTGGCTGACATTGTTGCCAACCATCGGGCGCTTGCCCGTCACCTGACATACGCGGGACATGGTGTGTTTTTCCTTTGGGAAAGACGAAGAGGGTTACCAGCTCGCCTTGACGACGCCGGTGAGCTCGCCCGCGAGTGCCTTGTCGCGGAACATGATGCGCGAGAGACCGAACTTGCGCAGGTTGCCGCGGGGGCGGCCCGTCACGCGGCAGCGCGCGACGACACGACAGGGGCTCGCGTCACGGGGAAGCTTCTGCAGCTTCGCCATGGCGACGGCGCGGTCTTCGACCGACGTCGCGGGGTTCTTGATGATCTGCTTGAGCTCGAGGCGCTTGGGGCGAAACTTCAGCGCCATTGCGCGGCGGCGGTCGTTCTTGATGATGGACGAGGTCTTGGCCATGTGCGGTTGCTGCCTTGGGAATGAAGGTGAAACGAAACGGAAGGCGAGCCCCTTACTCACAAAGGCCTTCTGCGATCAAGTTCAGAGGCTCACCCGGGTTGCAATCCCCTCTGACGTGGGGCAAGAGGCGCCCTCTTTCCCGATCACGGCCAGCTGTCTGGTCACCCTTTCAGGAGTCAACACCGCATGGGCACGTTCAAGAGCTTCCTCGAGTCGAAGAAAATCACCTCCAAGCAGGTGCAGGACACCAGCAAGCGCATCGAGACGTGGGATGCCGACTCGCGCAACCTGCTCGTCAAGCGCGTCGCCAAGCGCCAGAACAAGGAGCTCGCCACGAAGAAGTACGCCGAGCTCGAGCTGAAGAAGCCCGAGCGCATGGGGCGTGGCGTGACGCTGAAGCAGGTCGACGCCGCCGCCGCCGAGGTTCCCGTGGCCCGCAAGGTGCGCACCAAGATTCTGCGCGCCGTGAACACCATTCTCGCCGCGAAGAAGGAGACCGCCGTCGACATGAAGGCGCTCTTCGAAGGCACCAAGCACCGCGCTGGCAAGAGCACCAAAGAAGCCAAGAAGTAAGTCGGCTCCGTCGTCGCCGGTCGTCGTCGCCCGCCTGACTCCTTGCGAGGAGCGGCGGGCTTCGTCGTTCCCGGGGTAGGGTCTCGCTCTCGTGCGAAGCCTCTTCGTTCTCTTCTTTCTCCTCGTGGTCGCCGTGAGCCTCGGCGCGTGCCAGTGCGGGCGCTGCGACGCCTCCACCTGCGCCGGCTGCTGCGACGTTCAGCAACAGTGCCTCAACGGCGAGAACTCGCGGGCCTGTGGCCGCGAGGGCAACGCCTGCTTCGTGTGCGCTCCGGCTGAGGTGTGCTGGCGAGGCGTGTGCGGCGTGCCCGGCCCGGGCTTCGGTGAGTACACCACCAGCTACGGCTTCGACGCCGGAGGCAACAGCCTCGGCGGCGGTGCGGGCGGGGGCATGGCCGGCGGCGCCGCAGGTGGCGGCACCGCAGGCCCTCCTCTTCCCTCGGGGAGCATCACCGACATCTTCGGGAAGAGCTGCGGGATCGAGGGTCAAGCCAGCCCTGACTGCGCCGCCGTCGGCGTCCCGCCGCTGGCCTGTCTGGCGGCCGTCACCGCGACCGGCGCGAGGTTCGTCTGCCAGTTCCCATGTCAGCCCGGCGCGACCTGCTCCAACGGCAGGGGCCAGTGTCGCGCCAGCCTCGGCCCCACGCGGACATGCCTCGACTGCGTGCGCAGCTGTTTCCCGGCGAGTGGCCAGTTGAACAGCGACTGCCTCGTCAACGAGCTGTGCGTGCCCAACCCGGGCGTCGGGGTCTGCACGCCCGACTGCCGGCTTCAGGGCGCCACCTGCCTCGGCGGCGCGACCTGCCTTCCCAATGGCCAGTGCTCTGGCGGCGCGCTCGTCTCGTACTGCCTGGCCTTCTGAGCCGAGGCTCCGACTGAGGCGCGAAGGCGTCACCGGCATGGATTCATTCTGCGGCCTTTGCGTCACCTTGCGGCATACTCGCGCCACCGATGTGGCAGCTCGTCATCAACGGCCCTGGCTACTTCGACACGAAGTACGACCTGCCCGAAGGCACCACCCACGTCGGCCGCGCCGATGAGAACGACATCGTCTTGTCGGGCGACCTCGTCTCGCGAAAGCACGCCAACTTCCACGTCACCGGCAACGCGCTCGTCTTCGAAGACCTGGGCAGCCGCAACGGCTCACGCCTCAACGGAGACAAGGTGGTCGGCACCTCGCCGATGAAGCCTGGCGACGTCGTGGCGGTGGGAGAGAACTCCCTCGTCGTGCGGCAGCCCACCACCGCCGAGACGGCCGCGACCGAGATGGTGGACGCAGGTGGCGGCGGCGCGGTGCGGCGCTTCGGGCGCGGCGTCGACGTCTCGCACGCGGTGTTGATGGCGCGCGACATTCAAGACTCCATCGTGCGGCGGGTGCTCGACAACTCGTTGCCCTTCGAGGTCGACGACCACGAGCCGCCGCCGGTGCCGAACAAGGTGAAGCGCCGCGCCGCCTCCGACACCGACGAGAACGAAGCGGCCGAGGTGCGCAGCGACGGGCCCTCGTACCCGGTCGCGTTCCACTCGCTGGTGATGTTGTTCCGCGTGGCCGAGCGGCTGGCGACGGCGCCGACCCTCCAGTCGTTTCTCGATGACACCACCGACACCGTGATGAAGCGCGTGGGCGCCTCGACGGGCGTGGTGCTGGTGCGCCACCCGACGGGAGTCCTGGTGCCCGCGGCGGTGCGGCACGCGAAGAAGCTCTCGAAGGGCGAGGTGCCCGTCTCTGACGCCATCGTCGAGGCGGCGCTCGCGCAGGGGCAGGCCATCGCGGTCGCCGACGTGCGCGACGACAGCCGCTTCGCCGAGCGCGACAGCGTGGTGCTCTACGGCATCGACCAGGTGCTCTGCGTCCCCATCGGCCAGAAGGCGCCCTTCGATGGCGTGCTGTACCTCAACCGCACGCAGGTGAATGACGAGCCCATCGAGGCGCTCCTCGACGTCTGCACCGCGCTCGCGCAGCTGCTCCAGACGGCGATGCACAAGTTCTCGGCGCGGCCGCCCACAGGAGACCGCCTGCGCTCGGCGCTCGAGCGCTTCCATGGCCCCGACATCGTCGAGCGGCGCGTGGGTGAGCTGGCGCAGAAGACGGTCAGGCTCTCGCAGCTCGAAGAGAAGCAGGTGACGGTGCTGTTCGCCGACATCGCGGGCTTCACCGACCTCGCGTTCAAGCTCAAGCCCGAGCAGGTGGCCGACCTGCTCAGCGAGTTCTACAAGGTGGCGACGCCGCTCATCTTCAGCTTCGAGGGCACCGTCGACAAGTTCGTCGGAGACTCGGTGATGGCGCTCTTCGGCGCGCCGTACGGCAAAGGCGACGACGCGATTCGGGCGGTGCGCTCCGCGATGGCGCTGAAAGCCGAGTGGGAGCGCGCGATGCAGAAGCGCCCCGAGAACGAGCGCCTGCTGCTCAAGGTCGGGCTCACCACCGGCAAGGTGCTGGCGGGCTCGGTCGGCAGCGAGGCGCGGCTCGACTACACGGCCATCGGCGAGCCGGTGAACGTCGCGTCGTGGCTGTGTCAGTCGGCCGAAGCGGGCCAGGTGCTCATCACCGGCAAGACGCTCGCGGCCGTCGGTGCGCGCTTCGACGTGACGCCGCTGGGAGAACGTCCGCTGCTTGGCAGCCGGGTGCGCACCGCCATCTTCGAGGTGCTCGACGAGGATGACGACTCGGGCACCTTGTCGGGCGTTCGCTGAGACGGCCCAACTCACCTCGCCATGCCTTCACTGATGCGACCTGTGCGTTCGACGCGGTGCGGGCGCGTACCGTCTCCACGGGGTGTCCGTCGTGTGATGGCGGCCACGCCGCGGGCTGCGAAACCTGACGCGGGAGTGGTGCCGCAGCTCACGAGGAGCATCACCTTCGACCCCGTTCGAGGGCTGGTCGTGCTCAGTGCGTGCTGCGATTTCGCGGTACTCTTCTGCGATGCGTTCACGCCTGTGGCCCGTGCTCATGGTGTGCGTGCTCTCGGCGTGTCCTCGACCTCCGATGGATTCACCGGTCGACGGAGGCTCTGATCAGCCGCTCGACGACGGAGGCTCCACGCTGCCACCTGACGCCGGCATCGTTCGCACCGTCACCATCGGTGGCACGGTCGAAGGCCTCGACCCCACCTTCGGCGCGCTGACGTTGTCGCTCAATGGCGGCGAGGTGGTCTCCGTTGCAGCGCCTGGTCCGTTCATCTTCACGACGAGGCTCGCTGAGCAGACGCCGTACACGGTGACGCTGGTGACGAGCCCCGCCGAGCAACGGTGTGAGCTCGAGAACGCCACCGGCGTCACCCAGACCGCAGACATCTCCACGGTGCGTGTGCGCTGCACCACCAGAACGTCAGTGCTGCAAGGCGTCGCGCGAGGCGTCGACCGCCAGGGCCTCTCGCTGAGGGAGAGCGTGAGCCAGCAACTCCTCACACTCCCCATCGACGCGGGCGCCTTCGCCTTCCCCACGCCGGTCGAGTTCGGCCAGCGCTACCAGGTGACGGTCGATTCGACGCCGGTCGGGCGCGACTGCGGTCTCGACGGTGGCACGGGCGTGGTGGACGCGGGCGTCACGTTCTTCGAGGTGTCGTGCGCGGTGCGGCGGGTGCCGTTGTCGGTCGAGCTGCAGGGCGTGGACGTCGACGGCGTCACGCTGACGGAGCGGGGCTCCAACCAGGTGCTCACCACCACCGCCGGCGCCGACGCGGGCGCGTTCCCCTCGCCGCTGCTCTGGGAGTCGACGTACGACGTGCTCGTCTCGGCCCCGCCCGCGAGTGGAAGGACGTGCTCCATCGACGGCGGCACCGGCACGGTGCTGGGCCCGATTCCTCCGCCGGTCGTCTCGTGCGTGAAGCAGCGCTTCCAGGTCGGCGGCACCATCTCGGGCCTCGACGCAGGCTCCGTGCGGCTCCGCGAAAACACCACGATGCAGCAGGTGACGGCGAACGCTGGCGCGACGAGCTTCGTGCTCCCGGCGCCGGTGGAGTGGGACACGCCCATCGACGTCGTCATCGCCGCCCAGCCGCCCACGCGCTTCTGTGTGCTCGATGGTGGAAGCCGGGTGGTGCGCTCCACCATCACCGACATCGCAGTCGCGTGCCGCGGTGGCTTTCCCGTGTCGGGGCTCGTTCGCAACCTGCGTGGCGCCGGGCTGCAGTTGGCTGAGCGCGGCACCGCACAGACCATCACCATCGCGCCTGACGGTGGCACCACGGCCTTTCAGCTGCCCGTCGTCGTTCCCGAGGGAGACGCGCTGCAGCTCAGCATCGCCACGCAGCCAGCAGGCCAGACGTGCCGGTTCGAGGCGCCAGTGGGGCCCGTGAACGGCCCCATTCCCTCCGTGCTGCTCACCTGCGGTGCCTCGACGAGCGACCTGGTCATCAACGAGGTGGGCTCGTTCCCCGGTCCGACGATGCCGTTCTGGGTCGAGCTGTACAACGGCACTCCGACGTCGATTCCACTGGCTGCGTATTCGCTCAGAACAGCCAGTCGAATTCTGGCTGATGCGGGAGAGGGTCCAGTGACTGACTTCGACCTGCCCGACGCATCGGTGCCCTCGGGCGGCTATTTTGTGGTGTCTGGAAAGCCCATCGTCGACCTGCACGATGCTCCGACGGTGCGGTTCCTGGTGCAGAACGGGCTGACGCTGGTGCCTGGCATCTCGCTCGAGCTGCGCTCCCGTGACGCGGGCGTCGACACCGTGCTGTTCGATGGAGGGACGGGCGCGGACGGTTGGTCGGGTGCTCCGCTGCTCTTGCCGACGACGGCGACCGACTTCGGCAGGAGCCTCGCGCGAACGCAGACCCCCGACACGAACGGCGCGGCGGACTTTCCGACGTGCGACTTCCCAACGCCGGCCGGGCTCAACGATGTCTGTGTTTCAGCTGACACCGACGCTGACGGCCTGCCCGACGTGGCCGAGGTGGCGGGCTCGACGTGGAACGAGCTGCCGCTGTTCGACTGGGGCGCGCGCGTCTCGCAGAAAGACGTCTTCGTCGAGATTGATTGGGTCAGCCCCACGGGGTTCAACGGCACCCTCGACCCGGGCATTTTGCCTCGGCGCGAGGCGCTCGAGCGAATGGAGCAGGTCTTCCGCGCCCGCGGCGTCTTCGTGCACTTCGACACGGGCGAGCTCTTCGACCCCGCGCCAGGCATCAACCCTGCGAACTTCGACCTCGGCGGTGGGAATCAACAGCCCTGGGCCTGCACGGTGACGCTGAGCAACGTCGCCGGAGCGACGAGCTTCCACCGGCTCAAGGCGACCCACGCCGACGTCCGCCGGCGGCTCGCGTTCCACTACTCGATGTTCACCAACGCCCTCGGAGACGTCACCTGCGCGAACTCGGGGAACGGCGTCACGGGCAACGCCGAGCTGCCGGGCAACGACTTCGCCATCGCGCTGGGCCGGTCAGGGCTCTCGCTCGGAAGCCAGAACGGAATCAACCAGACCATCAACTGGCAGTCGGCCACCTTCATGCATGAGCTGGGTCACAACCTGGGCCTGCGACACGGCGGATTCGAAGACGCGAACTACAAACCGAATTACCTGTCGGTGATGAATTACTATTACCAGAACGACGGGTTGCCGGTGCTTGGGATGAACGAGGGTGACCGATATTTCCGCGAATATGTCTTGTATGGGACGTGTAGTGGGCCTCCTGGTTTGACGTCGGCCGCGCAGCTCAACCGCAACCGGTTCTCGGCGACCTTTGCGCTCGACTACTCGAACGGCACGAGCATTCCGCTCAATGAGGCGGCGTTGGTCGAGAGCACCGGGTTCGGGCGGATGGGGTCGGGGCCGGTCGACTTCAATTGGAATACGGTCATCGACACGATGCCGGTGACGGCTAATTTGAATGCTCTGAACACGCTGCCGAGGGTGTGTCCGCGGGTGGCTGGTGGAAACGAGGTGCTCCTGGATCACAATGACTGGGCAGCGCTGTCGTTCACCTTCACCCGGAGCGCGCGGGGCTCGGCGAGTGGGCCGCCTCGACTCCTGCGCCGTCCGGACGTGAAGGACGAGGAGCCGGTTGACCCCCCCTTCTTCGACCCGGTGGACTTCTTCGGTGACCATCAACCCGTGGCCGATGAGTCGCCACTGGTGCGGGAGCTGCCATGACGCAGACGAGGTGGTGGCCGGTGGATCGCGCGATGGTCGGTGCGGCAGTCGTTGGCCTCGCGCTCGTCTCCTCGTGCGGAGCGCCGGGCTCACTCGATGCTGGCGCGGCAGGCGGGACAGCAACAGCGGGCGGGACAGCAACAGCGGGCGGGACAGCAACAGCAGGCGGGACAGCAACAGCAGGCGGGACAGCAACAGCAGGCGGGACTGCAACAGCAGGCGGAACAGCAACAGCAGGCGGAACAGCAACAGCAGGCGGGACTGCAACAGCAGGCGGGACTGCAACAGCAGGCGGCACCGCGTCCGACGCGGGGACCACCGATGCGGGCGCGCGAGACGCAGGCTCGACCGATGCCGGCACTCCTGACGGCGGCTGCACGGCGCCCGACCTCGACGGAAAACTCCGCTGCATTCCCGGGCTCACCTTCACCAGCACGCCGAACAGCGGCTTCCCTGGCTACGTCCGCTACGACCTGACGTTCCGCCAACCGGTCGACCACTTCCGACCCGACGCGGGCACCTTCAACCAGCGCCTCTTCATGCTCGCGCGCGGCCTGACGGATCCGATGGTGCTCGCGGCCACGGGCTATTCCCTGAGCACCCGGCGCAGCGATCTGACCCGCGTGTACGCCGCCAACCAGCTCACCTACGAGTTCCGCTACTTCCCACCGTCACGGCCCACCGGCCCCATCGACTGGTCGACCAACACCGTTCGTCAGGGCGCCGAAGACGCGCACCGCCTCGTGCAGGCCTTCAAGCCCATCTTCACGGCGAGCTGGGTCGGCACCGGCATCAGCAAGGGCGGCATGACGTCCGTGTACCATCGGCGTTTCTACCCAAACGACGTCGACGCCACCGTCGCGATGGTGACGCCGGTGAACGACTCGCGTGTCGACCCGCGCTCGATTCCTTTCCTGCGCTCCGTCGGCGGAGCCACGTGGGCCACCTGCAGGCAGGCGCTCCTCGATTTTCAACGCCGCAGCCTGATGATGACGGCCGCGATTCAGCCGCTCATGCCCGGCAACTACACGCGGCTCGGCAAACCCATCGCGCTCGAGCACGCCGTCATCGAGGCAGGCTTCAGCTTCTGGCAGTACACGCTTCCGGCCGACCCCTCGTTCGGGTGCAGCCGCATTCCGCTCGCGACCGCGACGGCGCAGCAGCACGCCGACTTCATCGACACCCACGCCGGCTGGAGCAACTTCACCGACTCCGTCATCGCGACCTACGACAGCTTCTACGTCTCGTCGGCCCTCGAGCTCGGAGGCCCTGCGCCAGACGACGCGCTCCTCGCGCCGCTCGTCACGCAGCCGGGCACGTACACCTACGACGACGCGCGCTACATGCCCGCGGGTTTCACCGGCACCTACGACGCCGGCACGCAGAGCGACGTCACCCAGTGGGTCGCTGCGCAGTCCGAGCGCATGATGTTCATCTACGGAGAGCTCGACCCGTGGTCCGCCGGCCAATACGCGCCCAACGCCAGCCGCGACAACCTCGTGCTGACGGTGCCGGGTGGAAATCACAACGTGCGTATCGCCGACCTGCCGCTGACGACGCAGTCGCTGGCCTGGAACACGCTCGACCGCTGGCTCAACGCGACGGCGGTGCCCACGCGCGCCAGCTTCTGGCTCGGGCCTCCACCTGAAGACGTCGAAGAGATTCCCGAGGCGCGGCGCCGGCAGCGACGCTGACTACGGCTCCCAGTCGGCGACGAGCCGCGAGACGAGCAAATCCTCCAGCGGGCTCTGCGGGTGCTCCTTCACGAGCCGCTGCAGCATGCTCGCGGTGATGAGCAGGTCCTGCACCTCGACGAAGGCCTCGCGGTCGGTTGCTTCGCGCTCCTTCACCCAGAGGCGCAGCACGTTGCCGGCGAGGCGCTCCTTCTTCTGGCAGACCCACGACGACGGAATGCGCCCGCCCAGCCCGTTGTACGTCACCATCGCCGTGCCCAGGCTCGCCTCGCGCAGCCAGCGCTCGACCTTCCTCGCGTCTTTCAAATACGTGTCGATGGAGGGGACGATGTTGGCGTCGTAGAGGTCGTACTTGTCGGCGATGTGCTCGGCGAAGGGGTTGAAGAAGTAGAAGCCGTCGAACTTGAACGGGTCGACCGCGTCGAGCTGGCCTTCCACCATGACGACTTCGGCGCCGAGCTTCTGCGCCAGCTTTCGCGCTTCGAAGACGAGCACGCCGCGCTGCTCGAGGCCCCACACGCGGTGGCCCGAGGTGAGCGCCATCACCGTGCACGCCTTGCCGACACCAGCACCGACGTCGAGTACTCGCGTCGCGCCGGCCTCCGAGAACCAACGGCTCGCGGTCTGCGCCACCTCGACGGCCGACCAGAACCCGCCCGACTTCTTTCGCGGGTGGGGGCTCAGCAGCGCGTCGAACTCGGCGTCCTGCACCACCTCGCCTTTTCGGAGTGCGTCAGCGAGGTGTTCAGCGAGCGCTTCGTGTGGCGGGAGCTGCGCGAGCGACGTCATGGGGCGGCGAGCCTGCTCCTGCGGCGCACGGCTGGGAAGCGTCGTGTCGAACCATGCCGCTCACAACGGAATCGCCGAGGGTCGCGAGCCACTCATGCACGGAGCGGCAAGACCCACTGCCCGTTCGGCACCAGCGCCCGCAGCGCGTCGGGCAACGACTCGAGCGCGTTCGCGTTCTCCTGCACGAGTGAAGCAAAGGTCGTTTCGTCGAGCCCGCGCGCCTTCGCGCACGACTCGAACACCGCACGCACGCCAGACGACACGGCCGCGAAGTCCTTCTCGGCTTTTCGCGCGAGCGCGCCGCCGAGGCCCAGCACGCAGAGCGGGAGGGAGAGGGACGCTCCGAAGCCGGTACGCTCGGCGAGGAGCGCCCAGTGCGCCTGCGTCGAGCCGGTGAACGCCGTCGCGTCGTTCGCCATCAGCCACACCGCCTGCGCGAGAAAAGGAACTCCGTGCGGACCGGCGGAGTCACCGATGGCGCCGACGAAGCCGGCCACCATCGCGGGTGGTGCTCCGAGGCTGACCTGCGCGAGGAGTGCGCGTGCGGCCGTGATTCCCGACGACGAGCCCTGCGCGAGCTCGGCGCCGATGGCGTGCGCGAGACACACCACCTGCATGAGCGGCTGCTTGCCGGTGAAGCCCTGCGCCGCGAGCATCCACACGCCGCGGGCACGACGGTCGAGCGCGTGGTCGAGCACGCCGGCGCAGTTCACCAGGGCCATGGCCGAGTCGGCGGGCGCGACGGGGAAGGCGAGGGCGCGGTTCGTCAGCTCGAGCGCGCGCGGGAGTCGGTGGTGTTGCCGGTGCAGGAACGCGAGGTTCGCCAGCACCGACATCGCGCCGAGGTCGTCTTTCTCCGTGACGTACTCGTCGGCCGCGCGCGCGAGGAGGACGATGGCGTCGTCCGTCCGCCCGTCCATCAACGCGGTCATGCCCTCGTCTTCGGTGGCTCGAGCCGACATGCCGGTGCTCTAGCGTGAGCCGTGGGGGAGCGGCGAGAAGTCAGTCTCGGTCGCGTGCCGTTCGAGTTGGTGCGTGCGCGCTCCGTGAGATCGATCTGAGGAATGGGAGGACGCAACGATGCCGACCGAGATGCTGTCGCAGTACCAGCACGGGTACGACGGGGTTCTCGAGGAACTCACCCTTCGACTTCATCCCGACGAGTCGAAGTTGAAAGCTCACGTCGTGATGAGGGTCGTTCGCGCCATCGAAGGCGTCGAGCAGTGGTTTCGGGTTCGGGTTCAGTTCTCCGACGTTGAGAAGGTCCAACTGGCCGATGCGTGGCTACGCGGTGGCGGCGCAGTGCTTTACGACGGCGCGAAGCTCGACTGGGACGTCGCCACTCGCCGGGCCAGCTTGAACCTGGACCCCGGTGTCGCCTGGGCGGTGGGACAACCAGAGAAGCCCGAGCTCGAGTCGAGCGCGTTCCTGTCTGGCGTGTGTGAGGTCGCGGTCGAGCCGATGGCGAGTCTGAATCGCTGAGCGAGCGGACTACGAGCAGCGGCCGTTCGGCAGACAGGCGGCGACGCCACCATCAGCCGCGGCTCCAGTGCAGGGTGAGCTCGTGGCGCAGCACGTGTTGCCTGAAGCACCGCAGCAGCGCCCATCTGGGGAGCACCGCGCGCTGGCGCATTGAAACGCCGCTGTCGCTGGCGTGCACCGCGGCAGACACGCTGACGAGGTGGAATCGCCCATCAGGTCGCAGACGGTACCCGCGTCACCGCACGACGTGCCCGGGGTGCTGCAGCCTTTGAGGCACACGTTCTGCGATTGCACGTTCCAGCAGAGGTCTGGCGCTGCACACGCGGCCGTCGTGCATGCGTCGCTGCAGTAGCCGTTCGGCCACCCGGGCCCGATCAAACACGTTGGGCGGCCCGTCCCCGCTCCTGCGGCGCACTCTCCGTCCCACAGACACGGAGCGCCGAGCGGCCTCGTGCCAGCGTTGACGCAGAAGCCGCGCTCGGTGCCGCCGCCGCACGCAGCTGGGGCCGGGCACACGCGACAGGCTGCGTTCGGCACACCGGTCGTCGCGCAGAGCTCCGCAGCCGTCCCGACGCAGGAGCCGTTCAGGCAACACTGGCCGTCGGTGCAGGTCGAGCAGGTCGGGCGCTCCACACAGCGCCCTGAGGACCTGCAGGTCGTCCAGGGCTCGCAGCGTTGACAGGCGTCTCCGCCCCGCCCGCAGGCCGAGTCTGACAAGCCCTGCACGCAGACGGCGTTCCCATCGCAGCAGCCCGAGCAGTTGCTCGCGCCACATTGACGCACGCACTGCTGCCGTTCGCAGCCGAAGCCCGGAGCGCACGCCGTGCAGATGGTGCCCCTGGGGCCACACGATGTGCTGGCGGTGCCCGGGTTGCAGAAGCCCTCGGCAGTGCAGCAGCCACCGCAGTTCGCAGCCGAACACGGGGCCGGCTCATCGAGGACCACGCAGCCGTTGAAGATGCATCGGCCCGCGAAGCTCGCGCAGTTGGTGCACGCCTGCCCCTGGCCGCACGCGACGTCGGTGTTGCCTCGCTGGCAGAGCCCGTTGACGTCGCAGCAGCCGTTGCACGTGGCTGGGCTGCAGCGCGGGCCCGGCGTGACGATGCCGCCGTCTTCGCAACGAATGAAGGAGCAGTACCAGGGGCCCGACATCGGTCCAGGTGTGGACGGCGCCGACGCTCCGCCGCACCCACCGCAGCCGGCGAACACCATGACGACCAGCGCTGCCATCGTTCCGCGTCGCAATCGACAGCCCCCGATGAGCGAACCCTGCGCTCGACTCCGAGCACGACCGTGTCCTGCCATCGCCGCGCTGGTCAAGACGCCGCGAGGGATTGCCGCGTACGTCTCCAACGAGCGCACGTCCGCGCCGATGAAATGGGGCCCCTCCGGCAACCCGTCGCGGCTTGGTTCGCCGAACGCGCGCCTCGTCTGCCGTCCCTGCGCCTGCGTGAAAGTTCCGGTGGCGGGCTATAGAGCGGGCCATGCGCTCCTCTCGCGTGCTGATCAGCTCCACCCTCGCGCTCGCCGCCGCCTGCGGCCCGACGACGACCTTGCCGACCCCCGACACGCGCGCGCCGGGAGCACCGACCGGTCAGACCGCCACCGTGCAGAGCGATGGCTCCGTGTCGCTGACGTGGAAGAACGCCGAAGACGGTGACCTCGCCCGCACGCTCGTCGCGCGGTTTCAGCCCGGTGGCCGCGCCCGCAAACCCGAAGGCACGCCCTCGGTCGGAGACGCCATCGGCACCGACGGCACCGTCATCTTCCTGGGCCTGGCAGAGGCCTTCGTCGACGTGCGCGCGCCCACGACGTGCGGCAGCGTCAGCTATCGGCTCTGGTCGCAGGACACGCAGGGCCGCTGGAGCGAAGACATCGCGCTCATCGAGTTGGAGGCGGGCGCGACGTCTCCAGCGCCGACGCAGCCCGTGACGATGATGACCGCCGTCGCCTCGCAGGGCAGCCCGTTTCTCCTCGTGTCCTGGGTGAACCCGCCCACCTCGAGCGGCTTCTTCCAGACGACGCTGGTGCGCAAGCAGGGCTCGGCGCCGGCCTCGCTCACCGATGGAGACACGGTGCTCACCTCGATGGGCACCCAGTACTTCCAGTCGCTGCGCTCCATCGCGCCCGGTACGCGGCTCTTCTACGGCGCCTTCGCCTGCAACGCCTGCGGCCGCTGCCAGCCGATGCCCACGTCCGTGTCCTTCACCCAGCCGACGACCTCTGATGGCGGCGCCGCTGACGGAGGGACGCCGCTCGACTCCGGCATCCTCGACGCGGGCCAACCACCGAGCGACGCCGGGGTGTTGTCGCCCACCGCGCTCTCCGTGACGCTTTCTCCCGATGGGCAGCGCGTGCTGCTGGCGTGGCTCAACCCCGACGCTGGCGCCTTCGACCGCGCGCGCCTCACCCGCACCGTCAGCGAGAGCGGCCCTGACGGTGGCGCGGTCTCCACCACCGTGCAGGTCTTCGAGGGCGCGGCGACGTCGGCCAGCGAGCGCGTCGATGGGCTGCTCCCGTCGCGCACGTATACCTATCGCGCGGTCGGCTGCTCCACGGCAGCGTGCGAGACGACGGGCGTGACCGCGCCGCTCACCCTGACGCTCAAGCAGGCGCTGCGCGGTGGCGGCTACACGCTCTTCTGGCGCCACGCCTCGGCTGACGTGTGCAGCGACCGCACGACATTGTGCCCGACGACGCTCCCCACCGGGCAAACCTGCGGCCAGGCCCTTGCTGGCACGATGAACGACAACTGGTGGAAGACGTGCGTCTCCGACTCGCCGACCTGCTCCACGAACGCGCGCCAGCTCAACGTCGTCAGCTCGTCGAACGAGACGACGGCGGTGCGCACGTGGTTCCAGACGAACGGCGTGACGGTCGGGCGCGTGCTCACCAGCGAGTTCTGCCGCTGCTTCACCACCGCGCAGCAGTTCATGTTCGGCCCCACCCTCGAGCAGAGCCAGGACCTGACGTTCTTCGTCTACGAAGAGGCGCTGCGCTGCGCGAAGTCGTACCGGCTGCTCAACGAGACGCCGTCGATGGGTACCAACACCGGCATGGTCAGCCACGCGGGCTTCACCTGCCCGACGCTCGACACCCTCGCGTGGGGTGAAGCCGCCATCTTCAAACCGCAGGCGGCGACCACCCGCGCGTGCACGACGGTCGGTTCGTGCAACGTCGACGAGGCGTGCGTGAGCGGCTTCTGTGTGAAGCCCCTGTTCATCGGCCGCGTGCCTGCGCTCGGCGCCAACGCCTGGTCGACGCTGCCGTAGCTCGTACAGGTCGCGCTCGACGAGCTTCTTCGCACTGACGGTGATGGCGCAGGCCGCATCGCGTGGCCGGAGGCATGCCGTCCGTGCGACGCGCCTCGTGCGGGGCGAGCGACGACCTCGAACCGGCTCTCAGCACCTGACTTGACCAGCGGCCGACTCACTCAATCCCTCCGCGCATCGATTCATGCCGGGGTAGAAAAAGACCCACAACGACCTGCCATCGCGTCGTTTCATGGGAGATGGTGCGTCCCCGCCCGAGTCGATTCGCGGTGGTACGCCCTCCCATGGACTCGCTGCTCGACCTCCACGCCTTCACCTGTATCTCCGAGGCACAGAGCCTGTCGGGGGCGGCTGTGGTGATGGGCGTCACACCCTCTGCGGTGAGTAAACGGCTGACGCGGCTCGAGAAACGCCTCGGCGTTCAGCTCGTGCATCGCACCACGCGCCAGTTCCGCCTCACTGAAGATGGGCGCGTCTTCTTCGAGCGCTGCAAAGACATTCTCGGGAAGCTGCGCGACGCCGAGCGTGAAGTCGTGCGCGGCCGAGACGAGGTGCACGGCACGGTGCGCATCGCGTCGACGCCCGAGCTGGTGTGCCGGGTGCTGGTGCCGGCGCTGCCGAAGCTGCTCGCCGACTGGCCCGAGCTCGAGGTGGAGCTGCGCGCGTCCGAGGTGGCCATCAACCCGCTCACCGAGCGCATCGACGTCGCGCTCTTCTACGGCCAGCCCATCGAGGTGTCGCTGCGGCAGCGCCTGGTGACGACGAGCCGCTTCGCGATGTTCGCCTCGCCGCGCTACCTCTCGGCCCACGGCACGCCGCGCAGCCCGAAAGAGCTCTCGGGCCACGTCGGGTTGATGCCCGCCGAGCCCGCGCCGCCCTTCGAGTGGGACTTCGGGCCAGCGATGCGCGACGTGGCGACGCCGACGAAGCGCCTCTTCGCCAACTCCACCGTCGCGTTGATGGAGATGGCCGAGTTCGGCCTGGGCATCGCGCGCCTGCCGGTGCTGTTCGCGCAGCCCGTCGTGCGCGCGGGCCGGCTGGTGCCGCTCCTCGCCGAGATGTGTGACGGCGAGCTGTCGTTGTACGCGCGCTACCCGCCCGCCGATGCCACCTCGCCCCGCGTGCGCGCCATCATCGACTGGATGAGCGAGGCCCTCGCCACCCGTTGACGCAAGGGCCCACGCGTCGCGCCGGGCCTTCCTTTCGCTGGAGTGACGGCCCTACCGTCCCCGCTCCACACCGTCGTCGCCCACGCGGTCGTCGTTCGGGGCAAGCGAGTCGCCGATGATGTCACTCGTCGAGCTGGCGGTGTTCGTCCGTTCCGTGGAGTCGAAGAGCCTGTCGGAGGCCGCGCGCAGCCTGGGCCTCACACCCTCGGCGGTCAGCAAGCGCCTCTCGAAGCTCGAGGAGGGGCTGGGCCTCACGCTGCTCCATCGCACCACCCGGCACGCGTCGCTGACCGAAGACGGGCGGCTCCTCTACGAGCGCGCCAGGGGCATTCTCGCCGACGTCGCCGAGGCCGAACACGCGGTGAGGCACCGAGGGCTCGAGGTGTCAGGGCGCGTGCGGCTCGCGGTGTCGTGCGCCGTCGTTCGCGCCGTGCTGGCCAGGCGCCTCGGCGCGCTGCTCGACGAACACCCGGCGCTGACGCTCGAGCTCTCGCTCGGTGATGGCGAGCTCGACCCGATGCGAGACGGCGTCGACGTCACCGTCTCGTGGGGCCGGCACGCCGACGCCTCGCTCCTGCAGCGCAAGCTGACGACCTCGCCCCTGCGCGTGTTCGCCTCGAAGGCCTACCTCGCGCGCCGCGGCGTGCCGAAGACGCCGGCGGCGCTGGCCGGGCACGACTGCCTGGTGTCGACGTCGCTCGAGAAGGGCTGGCTCTTTCGCGAAGGGAGCCGCCGCGTGGTGGTGCCGGTGACGGGCCGGCTCCGGTGCTCGAGCGCTGCCGCTGCGCAGGAGTTGGTGGTGGCGGGCCTGGGTCTCGCTCGTGAGCCCGAGCTCTGCATGGGCGGCGTGGACCCGGCGTCGGAGCTCGAGACGGTGCTCGACACGTTCTGCGTCGAGGAGCGCCCGCTCTTCGCCCGCTGCGCGCCGGCCCAGCCGCTCTCGCCACGCGTGCGGGTGGTGATGGACTGGCTTGTCGAGGCCTTCCGCGAGCGCCGCGCGAGGTGACGTCGCGCGCGTGAGGCCGCGTCGGGGCGCGGTGACGGTTTCCGCTTGACCGTCTCGCAGCGCGTCGCATCCCATGACGTCGATGGCGCGTTGGGAACGATCGATCGATCGACGGACCGAGCACTGGGAGCTGGTGCAGGACGGCGTGGTGCTGACCGAGCGCGAAGGGCGCGCCGGGGCCGAAGTCGTCGTGCGCTCAGCCACCTGCGACACCGAGGCGATGGCCGAGAGCATCGCGGCGCGCATGGTCGCGCGGCAGGAACGCGCGGGCTTCGTCAGGGCGCGTGCGGAGCCGGCGCGCGAGGCGACCCCGGTGGGCGTGCCGCTGCCGAGCCATCCGGTCCTGACGGACCAACAGCTCGCCTCGTTGATCAACGGCGTGGCGAAGGCCGTCGCAGGTGATGCGCACAAGGTTGGGCTGGCCGTCGCGAAGGTGGTGGCCGACCGGGCACAGCACCTCCCGTCGGTCTGGTTCCTGGTGGCTCATCGGCTCGTGCCGGCCGAGCGAATGCCGGGGCTGTGGGACCTGCTCGGGCAGCGGTCAGCGCTCGTGCAGCCTGAGGCACTCTTCGACCTGCTCACCCGGCTTCCCGCGGGCGCCGCGTTCAAGAAGCTCTTCAAGGGCAACGTGACGACTTCCTTCACGCCGGCGTTCGATCGATCGCTCGACGAGCTCCTCTTCGCCGCCTACCAGAAGAACCCGGCCCTCTTCGACGCCCGTGAGGGCGAGCTGCCCGCGAACGTGCGCGAGGCGCTCGACTTCGTGCGGGGGCGCTCGGGTGTGCCCCTCTTGCCCAGGCGGGCGAGCATCGTGCTCAGGCACATCGCCGAGGCCCAGTGCACGCGAGGGCTTGCCACCAACTGGGAACTCCCGCGCGTCGAGGCAGGCGAGGTGACGCGACCGCGTGTGGCGACGCGGCACGACGTGCGGGAGGTGGCCCTTCGTTTCGGCTCGCTCGAGGCGTGGCGTGCCGCGATGGCCGAGGCTGTCCAGAAGGCCCCGGAGCTCTCGGTCGCTGCGCAGTACGACGGCCTGTTCGCGTGCTCGTTGGGGGTGCTGGCGCAGAAGCTCGCGAGCGCCTTCTCGTTCACCGACAACTCGAACCTCGCGCAGATTCTGGCGCTGCTCGAGGCGCGCGCCGACGCCCCCGAGGCGCTGGTCGAGGCGGCGCAGTCGATCACCGGCACCCAGCGCCATGCGCTCGCGGTGCGTGACATGCTCGCGGTGATTGCGGCCGGGCGTTTCGGCGCAGCAGGAGCGCCGGTGCCGGAGGCGCTCGATGCGCTGCTCGACCTCTCGTTCTTCTCCGGGGTCTACTTCGAGAGCCTTCCTCCCTACGTCGCTGGCATGGCGGCGCTGCCTCGCGAGCGAGCTCTCCGACTCGCCGAGCGACGGCTGGCTGAGCCCCACCTCTACGCGCCAGGGCTCGCCCCGCTCCTTGCGCACGATGACGAGGCGCTGCTGACGCGCTTCTTCGACAAGGACGCGACGAACGCCTACCTCGACCCGCTCGTCGTCGGCCGCCTGGGGGCCAGGGCGCTGCCGCACCTCGCGCGAGTCTGGGACACGACGCAGCGCTCCTCGCGCCGCGCGAGGCACCGGCAGGTCCTCGAGGTGCTCGCCACGATGGGCGATCGAAACGAGACCGCCGATGCGGCGTGGGACCGCTTCTTCACCTTCGACCAGGAAGGCGACGAGACGCTCCGGCACTGGGACCCGTCGTACGCGCTCCTCCGTGCGAGGGCCCTCGCTGCGCTGCCGATGAGCCGACGCACCGCGGTGCTCGTCCACGGTGCGAGCGCCAGGCCCTTCCCCGAGCGCGCGCTCGCGGCCGCGGAAACCCTCGACGAGCCGGGTCTCTCGCGGGTCGTCGAGGCCTTCCTGGCTCGTCGGTCCGAGCCCGCCACGCACGCGCTGCTGGCGACGCTGCGTGGGCTTGGTGCTCGACTCGTCGCGCCGTTACGTGCCCACCGCGCCCTCTTCGCCGATGACGCGGCGTTCGTGACGAAGCTGCGCGAAGCGCTGGGGCCCGAGGCCGTCGCCGCAGTCCTCGGGTGAGGCCCCGGCTCGAACCGTGACGGGCTACCAGTTGCCGAGCGCGCCGCTCGTTCGGGTCCACTCGCCCTTGGCAGGCAGTGCCCGCAGGCCGAGCACCGGGAGGAGCGCCTCGACGGGGCCCTCCATCACGGCCCAGGCCCAGCCTTCCTCCACCTTCCACGCGGCGGCGGCGACGCTCCAACCGGCAGCGTCATCGTGGCTGCCCGAGGGCGGCTCGACGTGCATCGACGCGAGGACATAGCGGTCGTCCTTCACGGCCAGGGACACGTCGGCGTGGGTGCCGCGGCCCTTTCGACAGACGGCAGGTAGCTCGGCGATCGCGTCGACGAAGAACGCGGGCTCGTCGAACGGTGGGCCGTCGTCCGACAGATAGATCGTCGGCCAGGGGACCGCCGTGTGTGCGCGCCAGTCCTCGGTCGCCGGCGTGGGGGAGAAGCTCGCATACTCGAGGTCGCCGTTCTCGGTCTGGCCTCGTTTGAACACCGCCGGGTTCTTCCTGCGCGCCTTCACTCCCGGCTTCGCGTCGAAGAAGACGCGCACCACGTCCTCGAACGAGCGCAGGGGCAACTCGTCTCCGGTGGCCGAGGTCGCGTCGGGCTCGCTCGTCTTGCGCACGAAGCGACCAAAGCCCAAACCGGCTGGAGGCGTCGAGTGTCGAGGCGCGAGGCCTTCCGCTCGGGTCAGCTCTTCAGCGTCGAGACGACCTGCGCCACGTCGTCCATCGAGAAGGGCTTTCGCAAGAGCCCCATCGCGCCGGCCTGCTGCAGCTCGACCGCTCCGTGGTCGTCGAGGAAGCCTGAGGTGATGACGACGCTGACCGCGGGCTCGAGGGCTTTGAGCTGCGTCATCGTCTCGCCCCCGCTGAGGCCCGGCATCACCAGGTCGCACACCACGAGGGTCGGGTGGAGCCCGCTCCGCAGCATCGAGACGGCCTCTTCGCCACTCGCGACGAGGTGCACTGCGTAGCCGAGCTTCTTGAGGAAGCGGCCGAGCACCCCGCGCGTCGCCTCGTCGTCGTCCACCACCATCGCCACGCCGCGCTGTTGCGTCAGCGGCGTCACCAGGTCGGTGTCGGTCAACGAGGCCCACTCGCGCGGCAGCCACATCGTCACCTTCGTGCCCTGGCCCGGCTGCGACTCGAGGCGAATGTCACCGCGGTGGGCGCGCAGGCTGGTGTACGCCATCGACAGGCCCAGGCCCGTGCCGCTGCCGCGCTTCTGGGTGCTGAAGAAGGGCTCGAAGGCGCGCTGCATCACCTCTTTCGCCATGCCCTCGCCGGTGTCGCTGACGGTGAAGGTGACGCGGCGCTCGTCGAACTCGGTGCCGACGGTGATGACGCCGCCGTGGGGCATCGCGTCGCGGGCGTTGAGGCAGACGTTGATGAGCGTCTGCTGCAGCTGCGAGCGGTCGCCCAGCACGTCACAGGGCACCGAGGGCAGCCGCAAGACGAGGCGGATGTTGGCTGGAAGGAGCCGCGTCACCAGGCTCGAGGCCTCGCGGGCCATGTCGAAGACGTCGAAGCGCTCCGAGCGGGCGGGCGTCTTGCGGGCGAACGAGAGCAGCTGGTGGAGCAGGTCACGGGCGCGCTGGGTGGCCAGCAGAATCTGCTCGGCGTCGGCCTTGTGGAGCGCCTCCTGCACCTCGTCGCGCAGCGCGCCGGCGCAGGTCTGCACCACCGCGAGCACGTTGTTCATGTCGTGCGCGACGCCGCTGGCGAGCTGCCCGATGGCGTCGAGCTTCTGCGATTGATGCACCGCCTCGAGCAGCCGCTCCCGCTCGACGGCGAGCTGGCGCTCGACGGTGACGTCGACCAGCGTGAGGACGCAGAGCTTCGCGGGGCCCGTCACCGGCCTGCAGAGCAGCTCGAAGATGCGGCGGCCTTC
>JAUXRI010000347.1 GCA_030681895.1 Myxococcales bacterium
TCAAGCTCCCAGGCCTGCCCAGCGGCAACAGCCAGCTCGAGGGCGTCGCGTACGATCCCGTTCGCCACCACCTGCTCGTCTCACGCGAAGAGAAGGGCGAGATCCTCCGCTACGAGTGGGACGCCGGGAAGGACGCCGCGCCGAAGCTCGAGAAGACCTACAAGCTCAAGCTCGACGGGCCCTCGAACAAGGGCGTCGAAGGGCTCGCGTACCTGTCGGGAGAGCTCTCGCCGACCGGCAGGCCGCAGCTCCTGGCCGCGCACGAAGGCAGCCCGCGTGAGCTGCTGCTGCTCGGCGACGGCGGTGGCGGCAAGCCGATGAAGGTGGACCTCGAGGACCAGGTGAAGAGCGTCTGCAAAGACTTCTCGGCCGTCGCGGTCGACCCGAAGACCGGCAACGTCTTCATCTCGTCGGACGAGTCGTCGACCGTCGCGCAGATCGAGCTCAAGCGTCAGGGCGACAAGATCGTCGGGCGCCTGGTGCAGTCGTTCCCGCTGCGCGACAAGAAGGACAAGCCGCTCGAGCGCATCGAAGGCCTGACGTTCAACGAGAAGGGCGACCTGTTCGTGCTCACCGAGAACGACGGCGCCCTGCACAAGCTCAAGCGGGACTGATCAGGCTGATGCCGAATCAACCCTCGTGGAGTTTGTAGTACCGCAGCGGCTGGGCGACGTTCTTCACCGGCGTCTCTTCCAGCGGGCCGACGGTCACCTTCGCGAGCGCAGGGTCCTTCAACGGGCTCGCCGCTTCCCACGCCTCTTTCATCACCAGCGTCTCGCGGAAGCTGCCCAGTGACTGCAGCCGCGCTGTCTGGTTCATGCCCGTCGAGAAGCTCGTGTAGTTGCGGTTCGGGCCGAACAAACCGCAGTAGCTCAACGCCAGGTTGGCTCCGATGGCGACGCCGAGGCCCGGCATCTTCAGAATCTCCGACAGTCGGCTGATCTCAGGGTGCGCGCTCATGGTGTCGCGCGTGAAGGCCTGAATCTCGAGCGAGGCCTTGATGGCGTTGACGGCCCGCACGCCCGGCGCGTCCTTGAAGAAGGGAGGCCCGAACAACCCGATGACGCAATCACCGACCATCTTGTCGAACACGCCGCCGTGCCGATGGAGAATGCGAACCGCCTCGGCCGACCAGTCGTCGACGAACTTGCCGATGCGCTCCGGCCGCTCGAGCACCTGCTCACAGATGCGGGTGAAGCCGTTGATGTCGGCGAAGACGATGCCCACCTGCTCCGCGCGAGCCGAGAGGTAGCGCCGGTCGTAGTCGGGGTCTTTGATCAGCTCGTCGATGGCTCCGGCCGAGAAGAACTGCGAGAGGTGAATGCGCTCGCGGTTGTAGTCGATGAGGCGCTGCGACAGCGTCGAGGCGAGCAGGCGCAGCAGGTCGATGGTGTACGCCGAGAAGCCATCGCCGCCGCTCCAGACCATGATCTTGCCGAGCGCGTGCGCGTCACCCACGCCGCTGATCAGCACCGTCTCGACCGCCTTGCGCTCGCCGAGCACGTCGGTGAGGTGCTTGTCATTCGGCGTGACGAGGTTGGGGCCGTAGGAGCGAATCGCGTCGTCGAGGGTGGTGAAGCGCCGGCCGTTCGAGGCGTGCTCGAGCTGGCCGTACTTGTACATGCGGTAGTGCAGCGCGCCCGACTCGACCGCGTCGCGGTACAGCAGCAGGAAGCCGGGCAGCTTCACCTTCTCGCACAGCGCGCGCACGGCGCCGTCCATGCCGACCTCGAAGACGCGGTTCGAGAGGTAGGTGTTGATGGTGACGAGCAGCTGGTGCTTCTCGGCGGCCGTCTGAATCGACGCCAGCACCGTGTCGAGCTCTTCAGCGACGTTCTCGAGCGCCCGGGCCAGCTTCGCGGCGTCGCCAGTGCGGTCGCCCTCGTAGAGCATGCCGATGGAGCCCACCACCATGCCCACGACGTCGAGCTGCTGTGAGACGAAGGTGTGGCCGGACTCGAGCTTGCGCACGCCCCAGCGGCTGCCGGTGAGCATCGTGCCGGGAAAGACGCCGTCGAACTCGCCGTGCGAGAAGGTCGTCGAGACGAGCTCTTCATCGAGCGTCGTCACCGCCAGGCCGCGCGCGCCGGTCAGGTGCATCACGGGTGGGAACAGGCGGGCGAACGTCTTCTCGAGGCTCTCGCGGTGCTTCAGCGATTCTTCGAGGAGATCGTCGACGGTGCGGGTCAGCTCCCGCAGGTACTTCAACTCTTCGAGCGTCAGGTCGTCCATCGGCACACACGAACGGTAGCATGCCCAACGCGTTGGCCGAGAACTTCACCTCGTCCGGAATGGAGGTAGGCTCCGCCTCATGCTGATCGCCTTCGCCGCCTCCCTCCTGGTCTCGACGTCGTCCGGCACCCGCCCCAACACCTACAGCGAACGCTGGCTCTGCGACCTGTGGGCAGGCGCGCAGTGCCACGCCACCAGCTGCCAGAAGGACGGCAAGGACCGCTGCATGGCCGTCTCGAAGCAGTGCCAGGAGACGAGCAAACGCGTCGAGGTCGACTCGGGCCGCGCGCAGAAGAAGGCCGCGTGTGCGCGGGCGCTGCTCGCTCAGGCGTGTGGGGCTCCGAAGCCGCCGGAGTGCGACGGCCTGCTCTGACGTCCACCTGCCTGTTCTTCAAGCTGGGACCGTGAACAGACGCGCCTGCTGAAGCGTTCGTTCCGGCATGGATCAGCCCAGCCGAACCTCGTGCACCGCCCCACCAAAGTCGTGTAGGAGCACGGGCATGCCTCGCTTGATCCCAGCCCTCTCACTCCTGCTGGCGCTGCCCGTCATGGCCCAGGAGGCCGAGACGAAGCCCAAGCTGTCGGTGGTGCCGTTCGCTCTCTTGTCAGCCGACATCAACCCGCGCGCCAGCACCAAGGCCGTCGGCATGTTGAGCCAGGAGTTCAAGAGCGCCGAGAAGTTCGAGCTCGTCGACGCGAAGAAGAAGGAAGCCGACGCTGCGGCCGATGCCCTGAGCGAAGCGCGCAAGGCCATCGAAGAGGCCAAGGAGTTCCGCGCGAAGAAGAAGTTCCGGCTCGCCGACGAGGCGCTCGTCAAGGCCATCGGGCTCTTCCAGAAGAACGTCGGCGCCATCACCGACATCGCCGAGGTCATCGACGCGCACGCGCTGCTCTCGGCCGTTCAGTACAACACCGGCCGCGACGAAGAGGGCCTCAAGAGCCTGTCGACTGCGCTGGGCCTGGCGCCCGACCGTGACCTGCCGCTCGCCGCCACCTCGGCGTTGTTCGCCCGCGTCGTCACCGAGACCCGCAAGGCGGTGAAGGAAGCCACGAAGGGCCAGCTCGTCGTCGAGTCGACGCCCGGCAACGCCGCGGTGCTCATCGACGGGCTCGCGCTCGGCGCCACGCCACTCACGGTGAAAGACGTGCCCCCCGGCCTGCACTACTGGCGCGCCGCCCTGCCCAACGGAGAGACCCAGGGCGGCATCATCGAAGTCGTCGCGGGCAAGCAGGCCGTCGTGAAGGCCGTCAGCGCCGCGAAGGACCCTGAGTCACGGCTCCTCGCTGCGGTCGCGCAGAACAAGGTCGACGCGGACGCGCTCGCTGCTGCCAAGGAGTTCGCCGGCGCGGTGCAGGCCGAGCTGCTCATCTTCGGAGGCCTCTCGACGAAGGTCGGCAAGGGCCTGATGCTCGACAGCTTCGTGTACGCGGCCTCGTCGAACGAGGTGCGCCGCCTGCCGCGCGCCGCCTTCGACGCCGAGCTGCTGAACGCCGGTATGGAGTTCTACAACCTCGCCGGTGAGGTCGCGAAGAAGGGCGGCCAGACGGGCGAGCTCGTGAAGGTGCCGGCGAGCGTGTCGTTCGACCTCGTGGGCCAGTCGGCGAAGGTGGCCGAAGTGAAGTACGGCGTGGTGCCTGGCAAGGCTGCTGCGGCCGAAGCCCTCGAGGCGCTCGAAGGGACTGGCAAGGAGCCGGGCAAGGACGACGGCCCGCGCAAGCCGCTCGGTCCGCGCGCGCCGCTGAAGAAGAAGTGAGTCGTCTGGTCGTCGGCCGCTTCGCGCCGAGTCCGACCGGCCGGCTTCACCTTGGGAATCTTCGCAGTGCGCTCGTCGGCTGGCTCGACGCGCGCGCGGCGAATGGCACGTTCCTGCTTCGCATCGAAGACCTCGACCCAGACCGCTCGAAGCCCGAGCACGTCGACGGCATCTTCGAAGACCTCGAGTTCCTCGGGCTGGGCTGGGACGGAGAGGTGCTCCACCAATCACGTCGCGCCGAGGTGTACCGCGCGGCCCTCGAGCGCCTGCGCGCAGCCGGAAGGGTCTACGAGTGCACGTGCTCACGGGCGGAAGTCGCGCGCGCTGCGTCCGCGCCGCACGTGGGAGAAGACGGCCCGCTCTATCCAGGTACCTGTCGTGGCGGCGCGACGCCGAAGCCGGGGCGCACGCCGAGCCTGCGTTTCCTCGTGCCGCCGGGTGTCGTCTCGTTCGTCGATCAGCTCCATGGTGCGTACAGCCAGGACGTCGAGCACGCGGTCGGAGACTTCGTCGTGCAGCGCACCGATGGCGTCGCCAGCTACCAGCTCGCGGTGGTGGTGGACGACGCAGCGAGCGGCGTGACGCAGGTGCTTCGCGGTGACGACCTACTGTCCTCCACGCCGAGGCAGCTGATGCTCCTCGAGGCCCTCGGGCTGCCGGCGCCGACGTACGCGCACGTGCCGCTGCTGCTCCAGCCTGATGGGAAGCGGCTCGCGAAACGGGACGGGGCGCTGACGGCGCGAGGCTTGAGAGATCGCGGCGTCACGGCAGAGGCCATCATCGGCCAGCTCGCGAAGTGGAGCGGTCTCGGCGACGGCACGCCGTGCAAGGCATCCGAGCTCGTCGCCGGATTCTCGCTGTCGAAGGTGCGTCGGGAGCCGACTGTCGTGCACGACGCCGAACTCGACGCGTTGGTGGGCCGGTGAGGCGGAGCGCACTCGACACCGCAGTCTCTCACGCGCATCGCGGCGACGACGGTCGTGCTCGGCGAGTTGCTGCGCCGATGAATCCGGGCACGTTCGTCACCGAGTCCTCGCGCGCGCATGGTGCAACGGTGGGCCCCGACGTAGTGGTGCGCAGCTGATGCGACGTGAGCTCGCCATCGTTCTCGGCGTGCTGGTGCCCTTCGGGGTGCTGCTGGTACTCGCGCTCTTCGTCTTCCGTGGAGCGCCGCCACCACCGCCGACCGAGCCGGACCGACAGCTCCCGACGCGAGCCACGCCGCCGACACCAGCGCGAGAGCCACCAGCGGCCGTCGTCATCGTTGCGGTGCCCGACGCGGGTGTGCCCGTCGTGCCGGCTCAGCCCATCCCCAAAGAGCTCGCCGCGCCGCTCGCTGCCGTGACGCCCGAGGTGATGCTCTGCTTCCGAGACCAACGCGCGCACCAGCGTGACGTGCAACGCCTCGAGGTGCGCTTCACCCCCACCGCCGATGGAGGCTTCGCGGGCGTGAAGGTGCCCTCCTCCGCCAACCCGTGGATCTCGGCGTGCATCGAAGACGTGTTCGACGAAATGCACTTCTCGCCGACGGGTGCCGAGACGTTTCAACCCGCGGCGTTCACCTTCGTCTTCGACCCGTCGCGCGACTGAGTCGTCGGAGCAGTCATGAAGTCGCCGCGACGCCCGGCCGCGCCTAGCCTGCGCCCATGTCGAGACGACTGAAACCGTGGTGCTGCTTGAGCCTCCTGTTGCTCGGCAGCGCGTGCACCACCTCGCGGGCGATACGTCCCGTCGGCGCGAAGCAATGGCAGGTGGGTGGCTCGGTCGGTGGACCGGTCTTCACCAACCTCGGCGCTCCGATTCCGACGCCGCTCCTCAACGTCTACGGCCGCTACGGCCTCACCGACAAAGCGACGCTCGAGTTCGGGCTGAGCCCCACGGTGATTCGTGCACTGGGAGCCGACGTTGGCGCCTCGTACGAAATCCTCGCGCAGAACGGCGGCGTTCCCCGCGTGATGGCTGACGGCCGTGTCTATCTCTGGGCGGGCCTCGGAGAGCTGACCGGGAAACCGCGCGGCAGTGGAACGCCCTTCACCCTCGCGCCACGCCTCTACGAGCAGCTGCAGGCCACCGCCGCGTGGGACGTCGGACGCTTCACGCTCTACGCGGGCCTCAACCTCTTCGCGCAGGTCGAGCGCGTCATCTTCGTCCCGTCGCTCATCGCAGGCGTCGAGTGGCGCGTTGGGCGGCTGGTGGGCCTACAGCTCGAGCTCAAGCAGATGGGCTTCACGCAGAACCAGCTCTTCGCCGTCGTCGACTTCATCGGGCCGGGAAACTTCGGAGCCTTCGCCGTGCAGCTCGGCGTCAACGTCTACCCGGGAGCGAAGTGATGCGCGCCAGCCGACTCCTCCTCGTCGCGCCACTCGTCGTGCTCAGCGGCTGTCTCAACCTCGACTTCTTCGTCTTCCGCACGCGCGCTGCGAAGCCCGATGAAGACGTCTTCAAGTCCTCCACGGTGCCGGAGCGGCTGCGCACGTACTACGACGACATTCCCAGCAGCGACGGCGTGAAGGTGACGATGACCATCGCGCGGCACGATGGCGCTGAAGGCGACGTCGGAGACCCGGCGCGCAACCGCATCGGCATTCTCTATTGCCACGGCCAATCAGGGTGGATCGACAGCACCCACCCCCGCGCCGACGCACTCTGGAGGCTCGGCTACACCGTCGCCGTCTTCGACGCGCGAGGGTACGGCAAGACGCCAGGCACGCCGAACGAAGTGGCGGTCGCGCAAGACGTCGACGCGGCGCGGGCGTTCTTCGAGAGCCAGATGGGAGGCGCTGACAACGTCGGCCTCTATGGCCGCTCGCTCGGCACCGCGCTGTGCCTGACGTCAGCCGCGAACCGGGGCACGAAGGCCATCGCGCTCGAGAGCCCCATCGGCGCCCTCCAGTCCTTCGTGAACGACTCGCTGCAGGTCAACGCCCCGAGCGAGTGGTTCTTCGACTCGGTCATGGACAACGACGCGAACATTCAGCGCTACTCGGGCGCCCTGCTGGTGATGCACGGCACGGCCGACGACTTCGTGCAGCCGAAGTACGGGCGGCGGGTGTTCGACCTCTCTGACGGCCACGCCTCGCCCCGGGTGTTCTGGAGCGTCGAGGGCGCCAACCACGGCAACGTGCCGTGCAACGACTTCTCTCCGAAGCTCAACGGCAACGCGTGCGACAGCGGCTTCTCGGCCGGGTACCTCGAGCGCGTGACGACGCTGTTCGATGGGGCGCTGCGTCAGTAACGGGCCCACGACTTCACCTTCGACCCGTCGCGAGTCTGACGGTACAGTCACCTCCTCCTCAGATGCCGCACACCATCGAGCAGCTCGGGCCGAAGCACCTCGAGGCGCTCAAACAGCTCCTCGCGAAGGACCCGACTCACAACCTGTACCTGCTCGGCGTGCTCGAGGAGTTCGGCATTGTCTGCGACCCCCAGCGGGCTCCGTTCGCCTTTCACGGCCGCTTCACCGCTGGCGAGCTGGGCGCCGCCATCTTCGTCGGTGGCTCGGGCGGCCTCGTCATTCCTTCGGCTGGCACGCTCAGCGCCATCACCGACCTCGCGCGGTCGCTCGCGCCGACGGTGACGCTGAAGTCCTGCATCGGCGACAAGCTGCTGGTCGACGTGCTGGTCCAGCACCTCGGCGGTCAGGTGAAGTTCTCGAAGACCCAGCGGCTGTACTCGGTCTCGGCTGACGACCTGGGGCCGTTCACCAACCCGCTCCTGCGCGTCGCCACCGAAGGAGACCTCGAACGGCTGGTGCCGCTCGCCGCCGCGTGCGTGAAAGAGATGCACGAGCGCGACCCGCTGGCTGACGACCCCGAGGGGTTCCCGGTGCGCGTGAAGCAGCGGGTGATGACGAAGCGCACCTACGTGCTGGAAGAGAACGGAGCGCTCATCTTCAAGCTCGACGTGGGCAGCCGCTCGCAGTTCGGCGCCGAGCTCGAGGGCGTCTTCACGACGCCGGCCTCGCGCGGCAAAGGCGTGGCGACGTTGTGCCTGGGGCAGATTTCCCGCTTCCTGCTCTCGTCGCTCCCACGGCTGACGGTGCGGGTCGACGACTCGAACTCGGCCTTCGCGAGCCTCGCGCGCAAGGTGGGCTACGTCGGCGGCCGGGCGCAGCGCTTCGTGTGGGGCGAGTAGCGGCTCAGGGGTCGACGACCTGCTCGGGCCGAAGCAGCGCCTGGCTGCCCGCGTTGAGCTGCCACCGGCCGCGCCACCCCACCACCCACTTCGGACACGCTGGCAGCTGCTCTCGAATCGTCGCCTGCGCCGCGTCACTCGAGAACGCCGCCGTCGCTGACGGGTACCGGGCTCCACCGCGCGCCGCGTCGAGCAACATCTGCCCGTAGCTGTCGACGAGCGTCTTCGTGCCCTTCAGCGGCGCGGGCCAGCGGTCGGCCATCACCAGCTCGTGCGGCTCGAACGCGCACATCGGCCCTGGCGGCGTGGCCCGAATCAACGCCACCCGGCCCGGCTGTTGATCGTCTTGGTCGAACCGTCGGTCGCGCACCCAGACGAAGCCGGGAATGGCGACGAGCAGCGCGGCGACGAGGCCGGCCATGGGGTGCGCGAAGCGTTCAGGCAGCGCGCTCCATCGCTCTGACACACCGACGCCGCACAGCAGCGCGAGCGGGAACGCGAGGTGCGCGTCGTACTGGTTCCAGAACGCCGCGGCAGAGAGGAACGCGGCGACGAGCAGGAGCGAGACTGCCAGCAATTGACGGAAGAACGGGTCGCTCCGTCGTCGCCACAGCGCGCTCGCCGACACCGCCAGCAACACGAGCGGCACCACCGAGCGGGCGACGAACATCTCGCGCAGACGAACGAGCAGGCTCTCGTCTCCATCGGGCGCGCGGACCACATGGAGCCAGACGACCTGCGAGATGAAGTCAGGCACGAGGACGGCGATGGGCAGCATCACGGCGCTCGCGAGCACCACCGCCACCACGACGCCGGGCAACGCGCGACGGCCGCGCGCCACCAGCCACGCCGCGAGCCACAGCACCGCCCACGACTTCACGAGCAACGCGACACCGAGCCAGAGCCCGGCCGAGAGCACGCGGGGTCGGTCGTGGTCGAGCTTCCACATCGAGAGCAGGCACGCGGCGGTGAGGAACGGCTCGAGGTGCACGCCGCGGTCGCACGCCACCACCTCGGGCCAGACCGCCAGCAGCCCAGCGGTGACACACGCGCCGACGAAGCCCGCGTGCCGGCGGACGAGGAGCGCCGCCAGGAGAACGTCGAACGCGCCCACCAGCGTCACGCCCCACCGCGCCACCTCGAGCGAACGCGAGGCCGTCACGTCCCACGCGGTCGCGAACGAGAGCAGCACTGGCACCGCAGGCGGATGGACGAAGACGAAGTCACGCCACGGCAGCACGCCCTGCCACAGCAGCGCCGAGGCCGAGAGGTAGACGCCTTCGTCGAAGTCGACGGCCCACCCGAGCACGCCCGTCGCGCGGAAGTACGGCGAGACGCGCACCGCCCACGCCACGACCGAGAGGAGCACGAGCACCGCCACCTCGGCGCGCGCGACGTCCGGCTTCGAAGCGTCGCTCACGGCTCACGCACCACGACTCGAGGACCGCGCCTCAAATCCAGGTATCGGGGATCAGCGATGACTTGAGCTCGGCGAAGTCGCGGAGAATCGGCGCGAGCTTCGTCGCGGCCTCACCCGCAGCAGGCGTCGCGGCGAGCGCCGTCTCGAACTGCTGAATCGAGGCGAGCGCCTGCGCGCGGTTCATCGTCTTGAAGTCGGGCGCCGGCAGACCGAGCGCCTGGTACCCGGCCGAGAGCTTCGCGCCGTACGTCTCTTGAAACCGCGCCGAGACGGGGCCGTGGAAGATGAGGCGAATCGTCTGGTCGCGCTGCGCCTCGAGTGACTTGCGCTCGGTGGGCGTGGTGTCGGGGTGCTGAATGAGGCGCTGGGTCGCGTTGTAGTAGTCGCGAACGGGCCCGCGCTGGGTGTCGGGAATCGCGCCGCCGGCCCACGCGTCATTGAAGCCCGACTCGAGCGCGGTGCGGCGCTGCTTCAGCTCGTCGACCGTCGCGCGGGGCTTGCCGTCGTCGAAGCCACGCGTCTTCGTCCACACCGTGACGTTCTCGCCCTTGCGCATGCCCTGGAAGAGCTCGCGCGTGATGCCTTCGCCGCTGCCGCGCGTCGAGCGCTCCCACGCCTTCTGGTGGGCCGTCGCGCCCGAGGCCGCGCCGGGAGACGAGCCGTCGTAGGCGACGATGGTCTTCGCGCCGGGGAACATCGCCGTGTACTTCTCCATCATGTTCTGGCCGCCCGAGTAGCAGCCGGCGATCAGCAGGTCTTCGACCGACTTCGCGCCGTGCGGCATCGCCTCGGCGAGGGCTCCGACGGTGGGCCAGTCGAGGCGGCCGTTGTTCTCGCCGTACACGCCGGAGCCGACGTGGTGACCCGAGAGCACGAGCCGCGATGGCGCCTGCCCGCCCTTCTCGGCCACGGCCCACTGCTGCGCGATCTGCGCGAGCTCGTCACGGGCGTCCGGGCCCGCGTTCTGGAGCACCTCGGCGATCTTCTTCGTCTGCTCGCCAGGCAGGCCGAGGGTCAGCGCGAACGACATCGCGCCTTCGGGCGTCGAGAGCTTGTGCGTGCCGATGGTGTCGTCGACCTTGCTGTCCTGAATGACGGTGACGTTGGTGCCGCGCGCCTTGAGGGCGTCGGACTCGAGCGTCGAGCGGTGCGCGTCGGAGTTGTTCATCGCGACGAACAGCACCTTGTCGTTCGACTTCGGGGCCCAGCCTGCGGGCGCGGTGGTTGGCGCAGCCGGCGCCTGAGGCGTCGTCGCTGGCCGGTTCGGCGTGGTGGTGGGAATGACGGGCGTAGACGGGTTTCGAACGCGATCGGGCACGGCGCCTCCGAGGGTGGGGACCGATTGGTCCTAGCAGTGAAAACGCCAACCCAACAAGGTTGCGACGACGGGAGGAAACCGCCGCGAGCCAGTCAGCGGACGCTCACGCCAGCCATCTGCGTGACGCCGGTCCCGTCGCAGAAGCCGCCGATGACGGCCTCGAATGACTCGACCGTGATGTCGAACGGCCCGACGGGCTGGGTGCTCCCGGGCGTGATGGAAACGGGAGCGCCTCCATCCCACGCAAATCCAGCGGCGGAGATCGCTCGGTCACAGATGAACATGCCCGAGGTGGTGCACACCCTCGCCAACGGTCGAACGGCGAGCCCTGCTGCTGACAGGTCGGGCACGGCCAAGGCACCAGGCAGGAGCGCTCCTGCGGCGGCGAAAGCGATGGGGTCGTCGCCGCGACGCAGCACCACGCGGGACTCCCTCCCGTCACCCACGACGGCGGGCTGGGGGATCAAGCGGCTGACGAGCTCGATGCGAATCGTCTCTCCACTCGTCACGAGGGGCGCCCGCGCGCCCGGGGTTCCGAGCGTGACCCTCCATGAAGTACCTGAGCGTTGAAAGTCGACGAACTGAACGCCGCCATCGAACGACGACGTCGCGGCGATCACGACGAGTTCGTCGAAGCTCAGGCCACCATCCATCACCCTGAGGTTGAGCGGCATTCCATTGGCGAGAATCTCGAACTGCACGAGGTCGAGCTGCGTCGCCGCGCACGTCGCAGTGCCACCAGCCGTCGGACCGCCCCCCGTCGCACCACCGGCCGTCGCACCGCCCCCCGTCGCACCACCGGCCGTCGCACCGCCACCGGCCGTCGCACCGCCACCGGCCGTCGCACCGCCAGCCGTCGCAGCTCCGCCGCCGGTCGATGCAAGGCCCGCATCGGCACCCGCGTCAGACCCATTCGGCATGCCTGAGCACGACAGCAGCAGTGTTGCGAAGAGCGGAACCCAGCGGATGGTGAAGGAACTCATGCTGCCTTTGACACCCCGTGGTGTCCCCGTGAGACATCAGTGAGGTTCGGGCGTAGCGCCCCACCCTCGCCGACACGAGGATTTCTCAGCGAGACTGCAGCACACAGCGGCCCGTCGAGCAGGCCGCCGAGAGCGGCGCTGGCGCAGAGCACGGCCCGCACGCTGGCGCAGCCTGGCTGTTCCCCTGCGAGAGCCCGAACGGAGTCCCCTGCCCTGTCGACGGCGACCGACGCACGGGAGGCGGACGCACCTGCTCGATGGGCACCGCGCGCGGCGACGGGCAACAGCCGCAGGGCGACGACCAGCACGCGCTCCCGGGTGGAGGGTTCAGGTCGACGCCACAGTCGGACGCGACGCGACACTGCGCGGCGGGTGGAGGAGGCGGCGGAGGCATCAGGTTCGGCCGCTCGGCGACGCAGCGGTTGGCCCGACAGACGGGACGAATCGGCGAGGGCACCACCTGCGCGCAGGCGATGTCTCCGCAGGCGAGCGACTCGCATCGAATCCTCGCGCACTGCTGTTGCTGCAGCTGCGCCCGCTGACGCGACACCGCGACCGGCGCCGCAGGGCAACAGGAGCCGCAGCACGAGGCGAACGTCGATGACACGCAGTCGGCGTCACTGGCGCAGAAGTCGGGGTCCTTCGCGCGCGGGGCTTCACGCGCCTGACAGCGGCCACCGGCGCATACCGCGACGAGCGGCAGCTTCTCGGGCAACGCACAGGGAATGTTGCAGGCGCGCTCGCCACAGTCGACCACGCTGCAGCGCAGCTCCTGCCGCGAGAGCTCGGACCTGAGCCAGGCCCTCGGCGCGGTTGGACAACAGTCGGGGCAACAGCCCTGGAAGTCCGAGATGACGCACTCGGCGTCGCTCCGGCAGCCGGGCGCGGGCACGTCTGCGAGCGCGAACGGCGCGGCGAGCACGACGAGAAAGAGGAAGCGCTTCATGGCGTCACGACCTTGTCCTTTGGAGCGACGAAGAAGGCTTTTGGTTCCTTCACCAGGCGTTTGAGCACCGCCTGGCCGAGCGACACCTGCTCCTTCAGGCCCAGGCCGCGTGAACGCAGCGCGACCACCAGCGCGAGCGCGAAGCTGACGCCGAAGTTGATGGTCGCCACCATCGGCACCGCCAGCAGCGCCCAGCCGAAGCCCGACACGTCGAGCACCGCCGAGCCGTGGAACATGCCCGCGTAGGTGACTTGCCCCATCACGAAGGTGACGTGCCGCACGTCCATCGGCAGGCCGACCAGCTTGAAGCCCAACGGCATGAAGCCCAGGAGCAGCCCGAAGCCGGCGTTCCCTGCGAAGGCGGCGATCTGCCCCATCACGCGCTCCGAGAACGTGCGGGCCTTGTCGCGGCCCACCAGCCGGCGGAGCACCCGGTTCGACGCCAGCGCGCCCGCCAGCTCGTTCACCACGAACCAGTTCTCGACCGCGCCGGCCATGATGCTCGCGAGCCACAGACACACGCCGGTCGCAGCGGCGAAGATGAGCGTTCCGCTCGTGAAGGGGTGGTGCACCGAGACCACCTTGTGGGCCGTCTCGGCGTCGAGCACGTGCCGGCCAGCGACCAGCTGCGCGATGCCATCGATGAGCACCGCGACGGGAATCACCATGCCGACGTTGCCGGCGAGCGCGGCGAGCTGCGTTCGTGAGGCGCGGGCCACCAGGTCGACGAGGGGCTCGAACGACGTCTCGGCCTGGCCCTGCCGCTCCTCGATGCCACCGGCCAGCGTGGCAGCAGTCATCGACGGCTGTTTGGTGGCGAGCGAGAAGTGGGCGAACTGCATCGCCACGAAGCCCCACGCGTAGTTGAGGCCGACCGCCACCGCGTCGAGGAGCAGCGGCAGCTTCGCCCAGAAGATGAAGAACTTGAGCAGCACGAGCAGCGCGGTGATGGCGCCACCACCGGCGGCTGAGTCGAGCATCGCGTGCTGCTCGGCGCTCGAGTTCGTCAGGTAATGCTCGCCCGAGCTGCTGGTGCGTTCGGCGATGCGGCGCGCGAGCAACGTGGTGGTCGACCGCCACAACGACGCGAGGCTCTTCTGCTCCACCAGCCCCGTGACGAGCTCGCGCTCCAGCTCCGTCCACGCGACCTCGCGCCTCGCCTCGTCACCCGACAGCACCGACACCAGGCGCGACAGCCGCGTCAGGAAAGCCCG
>JAUXRI010000001.1 GCA_030681895.1 Myxococcales bacterium
AGAGGAAGTGCGGGTCGAGGTGCGCGCGCAACGCCAGCAACTGCGCGCGCTCGGCTTCGCTCTGCAGCCGGTTGATGCGCTGCTCGAAGCCGACGTCACGGCCCAGGCCCCAGCCGCCGACGAGGAACATGGCGATGATGACGGCCAGCGACGAGCGCTCCGTGAGGAAGGTCGGGCGCAGGTGGAGCAGCTTGGGAACGCCGACGCCGAGCGACAACACGATGCCCGCGCCGACGAGTGAGTAGAGGACCACGCGCACCGCGCCGTGCGACAGGTCGAGGCCGTCGGGGAAGAGCACGCGGTACGAGACCGGTGCCAGCGCGACGAAGGCGAGGCACATCACGATGCCAAGCGGCGTGGCGAGCGGCTCCCGGCTGAACGCAGCCTGGGTGAAGACGAGCGGGACACACACGACGAGGATCGGCACGAGCCGCTTCGGGGCCAGCAACGCCAGCCACGTCGCGCGCACGATGCTCGTCGAAGGAACACTCATCCCGCGCGTTCCAGCGAGGCGGGGAGCGGGCGCTTGCCTCGCGTCTTGCCCACGACGTTCATGAAAGCCGTTCGAAGCAGAATCGACAGGTCGAGCCACGTGCTGCGAGACGTTGCGTACTCGGCGTCGACGCGCGCAGTCAGTTGCACGCCCTGAGCCTGACACACCTGCGCGAGACCCGTGAGGCCAGGCGCAACCTCGAAGCGCGCCGCGAACGCGCCGTGCTGGGCGACGAGGCGATCGGCGTCTTTCGGCTCGAGCGGGCGGGGCCCCACCAGCCGCATGTCACCACGCAGCACGTTGAAGAGCTGCGGCAGCTCGTCGAGCCCACGGTGCCGCAGCCACGCTCCGAGCCGCGTCGGCCGCCGTGCCGAGACGTCTGTTTCGGTCGTCATCGTGCGCAGCTTCCAGATGCGAAACGGCCGCCGGTGCCGTCCCACGCGCGGCTGACTGAAGAAGAGCGGCCGGCCATCGGTGAGCCACACGATGGCAGCGAGCGCTCCGATGACGAGCGCGAACGCGGGGACGAGCGGAAGAAGCAGGGTGAGGTCGAGCAAGCGGCCCGGCGCGCGGGAGTTCATGCGGGCTCCCAGAGAGGAAAGAGCACGGCCGCGAGCAGCAACACGGGGGCCGAGAGAACGGCGAACGAAAGGAGCGCGAAGGTCTTCATGCTCGTATCAACGCAGGCGCGCACGGCCTCGAGCAGCGCGTCACCTCAGGCAGTCGAAACCCGGCTGCCAACGGTCGCCATCACGTACCGGGTTCGCTACAGCGCCAGGGACCATGCTCGAGCCGATCGACACCGTCGACCTGAGTGACCCAGCTGCCTCGCGCGAGTGGCTGCACTTCGCGGCCTCGAACGCTCGCTGTCTCTACACGGTGCAGGCCGACGACACGCTTCAGGCATGGGCGCTGTCAGACACGCTCGTTCCGACGGCAGCGGGGACGACGACGCTGCCGCTCGAACTCTACGAGGCCTGTCATCAGTTCTCTGGCTCGACCCTGACGCTGTGGGGCAACGGCGAAGTCGTGGTGGTCGACCTCTCGAAGCCCGCGGCTCCGCGTTCGGTGGTGGGCCTCGAACTCGACGGACTGAGGGCCTGTGTGGTGGTGGGTTCGCAGCTCTACGTCGAGCGGTACCTCACCAGGGCAGATGGGTATGGCGTGTGCGCGCTCCCGACCGAGCTCGCGCCCGAACCAGCGGTCGAGATGCTCGAGGTCGTCAAAGACATGGAGCACGGCTCGTTCGGCGTGGTGCTTGGCGATCGCATCTGTTGGGCGACCCAGTCGGGGCTGAGGCTGATGCAGCTGAAACCGCATCGGCTCGGTGCAGCGCTGCCGCTCGACAGCGTCGTCGCGTACCCCGTGCTCGTCTCGCCCACACGCCTCGCGGTGCTCGAGCTGTACGACGAGCATCGAAGCGGCGTCGTCTTCGTCGACGATGATGGGGCGAAGCTGAAGCGGGTGGCCACGCTGGCGCCGAACCACGTGGTGCGCGGGTGGTGCCTCGAAGGTTCGCGGCTCTTCGTGGTGCTGCGCTCGGCGAAGAAGCTCGACGGCAAGCGGGAGTTCGAGAACAGGTTGGTCGTCATCGACACGCAGACCGCCACCGAGCTCTCGTCGAGCGTGTTGCCGTTCGTCGAGGTGTATGGCGAGTCACACACGCGGGTGCTCTGGCTTGGCGTCAAGGGCTCGACGTGCGCGGTGTTGCTCGCGAGCGGCGTGCTGCACCGCTTCAGCCTGCAGCGGTAAAAGTCTGTGGCGCCGGTGCGAGTGGCCCGGTACTCCTCGCGCCAAATTCCCCGTCACCCGGAGTCACACCATGGCAGCCACCGTTGGCCAGAAGGCCCCCGTATTCTCGGCGAAGGATCAGAGCGGAGCGACCGTCACGCACGCGACCTACGCCGGCAAGTACGTGGTCCTCTACTTCTACCCGAAGGACAACACGCCGGGCTGCACCGTCGAGGCGTGCGCGTTTCGTGACGACTCCGCGAAGTTGAAGGCCGCAGGCGCCGTGGTGCTGGGCGTCTCGCCCGACTCCGAGAAGAGCCACCAGAAGTTCATCGAGAAGTTCAACCTGCCGTTTCAGCTGCTCGTCGACACCGACAACACGCTCTCGACGGCCTACGGCGCGTGGGGTGAAAAGAGCATGTACGGCCGCTCGTACATGGGCGTGGTGCGCTCGACCTTCCTCATCGGGCCCGACGGCAAGCTCGCGCACGTGTGGCCGACCGTGAAGGTCAACGGGCACTCTGACGACGTGCTCGCGACGATTCTGGCGCTCAAGTCCGGCACGCCCGTGGCTGCTGCGCCGACGAAGCCGAAGGCAGCTCCGAAGAAGCCCTCCGCGAAGGCGAAAAAGGCCGCGCCGAAGAAGCGGTAGTCGGCAGCTGGCTGCTACCCTCGCGGGGTGCGTCGCTCCTGGCTCTTCACGGTGCTCCTCTTCGGTTCATGTCCGACCGTCACGCCGGAGTTGCTGGTGAACGCGCCGTCCAGAGTCGTCGACGACGGGCGTCCGGTGCGAGTCGTCGTATCGGGCCTCGATGCCCGCGGCCAGCCAGGCCGAGGCGCCGTCGGTCTCGAGTCATCCGCTGGCCTCGTCGACCCACCCAACGCCACGTTCGTCGATGGCGCGGCGACCTTCGAGTTCACGTGCGACCGTCGGCTCGACCCGGCGTGCGCGGGAAAGGTGACGCTGACGGCAACCTGGGCCCGCGTCGTCGCCACCCGCGAGGTCACCGTCGCTCCGTTCTCGGTGGGACAGGGCGGGGGGCAGGCTGGAGGGGGTCAGGGTGGTGGCCTGGACGAGTTCATTCCCGACGTGGTCGCGGGAGGCGCGAGCGGAGGCTTTGCGGGCGGTGGTGG
>JAUXRI010000005.1 GCA_030681895.1 Myxococcales bacterium
CATGCGGGGCCGCTCGTCTCGCAGCACGCTCGTCACCAAGATCGTCGTGTGCGGCTCAGGCTCGCGGTCCGGGCGTTGGCTCATCAAAGCGCTCCCGGGAGTGGCCGCGGTCTCTGCCGAGCCACAGGCGTTGCGGAGCAGCTTCGGAACCCTCGGCCGGCTCGACGTCAGCGACGTGCTGCGGGTCGATCTCGTCGTCGTGCCCACCGCTGAAGCGGCCCGGCCACTCTGGAGACCGTTCATCTCCGGAGCCATCGGCGCCATCGTGCTCGAGGAGACCGACGCGGCGATTCGACTCGCCCGCTACTGCGCGTTCGAGCTCCGCATGCCGTTGGTGATCGCCGCGAAGGCGGCTTCGCACGGAATGGTGACGAGCGACGTGGTGCCGCCCCAGCTCCGTGGCGCGCCGATGGGGGCTGCGATCGTCTCCACCGACATCTCGAGCGTCGTGCGAACGGTGCTGCTCGCCGCGCTGCAGAGCCCACTGCCCGAGGTGCCAGAGTCGGTGGTGTCACGCTTCCTGGGGCTGGCCTGACCCGTGCCGTCGTGTTCGCCCCAGCCGGGTGAGCTCAAACCGCCGTCAACAGGCTGACTTGGCGCTGGTCAACAGCGTGCAGTGAGTGAGGCGCATGAAGCCGCTCATGGACATGACCGCGAAGAACGACGACGCCACCGAGACCCGCGAGCAGGTGGCCATCGAGCGCGCCCGCAAGCGCAGCCACCGCGCGCGTCACCTCAAGGGCCCGATGTGGGCGCACTCGCCACGCGACGTGGAAGCGGCCTGATCACGCCTGCAGCGCACGTTGAACGGCCGGGAGCTTGAGCAACAGCTCGTACTCGGCCTCGTCGATGGTCGTGGTGCGACGGCTCTTCAGCCTCGCCAGCCCGATCTCCACCCGGACCTTGCCCTGCGAATCGGTGGCGCGCTCGATCGTCGGCTTGCCGCCTTCGTGATGGCAGGCCTCGATGTCCTTCGCCAGGGCCCTCAACCGCTTGCTGATGCGGAGCGCGACGCGTCCTTCGGGGTTGTCGAACGTGTGGAAGTGCCGGTTCCGCGAGAGGCCAGCGTCAGGCTGGAAGAGGCGCTCCACGAGGCGGCGAACGAACGGGTCCATCGGTGCCCGAAGTGTACCGCCTGCTTTGACGATCAACACGTGCGCGCTACGGTGCCCGCCGCCATGAAAGCCCGAAGCGTGGTCACCAGCCTGGTGTGCTGCTGCTTGACGATGGCCTGCCCCGAGGAGCGCAAGGTCGAGGAGGAGCGCCGGGTGCGCGGCACCGCCGAGGTGCTCGCCGAGGGCCGCGCCGAGCTGGCGAAGAACAGACCCGATCGCGCGATTGGCTACTTCAAGGAAGCGGTCAGCATGTCGCCGGGCGACGTCGACCCGTACATCCAGCTCGCCGAGGCGTACCGGTTGTCGGGCAATGAGCCGGGCGCGATCCTCACGCTCAAGCAAGCGGAAGACATCGGTGGCGGGAACGACCCGAGCCTGAAGCGTGCGCGCGCCGACATGCACCTGAAGCTGCACCAGTACAAAGCGGCGATCGTCGAGTTCCTCGCGCTGCGGCAGATGGGCATTCTCACCGACGACGAGCTGCGCATGGTCGCGTTGCTGCTGGCGCACGACGGCCGCGTCACCGACGCGTACGCGACCATCGACCCGATCTTGAAGCGCACCCCTGACGATCCGGCCACCAAGACCGTCGAGGCCGAGATCTTGCTCGTCGACGGCAAGGAGCTGGAGGCCGCGAAGCTGATGGACAGCCTGCTCACGGCGACGCCCGATCTGACGCCTGCCCGGCTGCTCCGCGCGCGGTACTTCATCGCCAACCTGCAGCTCGAGGCCGCCGAAGCTGATCTGCTCGCCGTGAAGGCTGGCGATTCGAAGCTCCTCGAGGTCGTCACGCTGCGCTCACGGGCCCTCAACCAGCTCGGGCGCCACGAGGAGGCGTCGAGCCTGGTCGAGCCGCTGATCGAAGACGATCCCCGCAACCCCGTGCTGCTGTCCTTGCTGGCCGAGACCCGGCTGCTGCAGGAGCGGGGCGTCGACGCGCAGGTGTTGATCGATCGCGCGCTGGGCGAGAACGCCAGGTTCGCGCCGGCGCTGTACGTGCGTGGCCGCTCCATCGAGCTGGGCGGTAACGTCGACGCGGCGGTGACGGACTACGAGACCGCGATTCGTTCAGACCCGACCTTCGCGCGCCCACTGAGCCGCCTCTGGGCGCTCTACCTGAAGCGCAAGGAGACGGGCGAGGCGATGGCGACGCTGGAGCGCCTGCTCTTCATGGGCGAGGCGACGCAGGCCGAGAAGGTCGAGCTGCTCAAGCTCTACGTCGACACCGGCGCCAACCTTCAGCGCGCGCGAACGCTCGTGAACGAGGCGCTCCGTCGCGACCCGAAGAACAGGGACTACCTCAAGCTCAAAGCGCGCATCGACAAGGCCCTCGCACCGAAGAGCCCCGGCATCATCATCATGAAGCACCGCTGACGAGCGCTTCAGGTGAGGCCGGGAGGCAGGCCACCCTGTGACAAGAGCGGGTCGCCGAACGACGTGACGTCGTTGAAGCCCATGAAGTGGAAGCAGTTCACCAACAGGTCCGAGAAGCTCTTCCGTTGCTGGGTGGCGAGGTTCACGTAGCGGCCGGTGCGGAAGATCTTCTTCGCGCCGCCGCCGAACATCACCAGGTTGTTGCTGTTGCCGTGCGTGTCGCCTTGCGACAGCTCGCTCCAGTGCATCACGAGCGTGTTGTCGTAGACGGTCGAGCCATCACCCTCGGGGATCGCTTTGAGTTCGGCGTAGAGGCCGTCGACGCTGCGCTGGTGCAACAAGCGCATGATCTGCCGAATGCGCGTGAAGGCGGCGGCGCTCGAGTCGTGCGAGTTCGTGTGGTGACCGTCGGTGTGGCCGAGCTCGCGGTACACGCGGTCTGACGTGTTGCCCGACCAGTTGTAGTTGATGGAGCGCGTCAGATCGCACGCGAAGGCCATCGCCGAGATCTTCGCGAAGGTGCGGCCCGCGTCCCACCACTTGTCCTGGGCGTAGGCGTCGAAGGCCGTGCCGGTGGGGAAGGTGGAGCACTGCGGCACCTGCGCGGCCATGCCCGACAACGAGCGCTCGATCTCACGCACCGACTCGGTGTGCTGATCGAGGCGGCGCTTGTCGTCAGCCGAGAGCTTCGGCCCCAGCTCGGCGAGCTCGGCCTTCACGACGTCGAGCGACGACTGCCGCATGCGCAGCCGGCGAAGGGCCGCGTCACGGGCCGCCGGATCGACGCCGGCGAAGATGCGCGTGTACGCCGCGAAGGGGTCGGTCTCGGGCGGAATCGGGTTCTGGGTGCCGACCGGCCCACGGTGCGAGTGCTGATTCCAGATGTTGTTGCTGCGGTCGCCGACGCGGAAGTTGAAGTGCGTGAAGCGGACGTTGGGGTTCGCCGCCTGCACGCGCTCGCCGATCACGCGATCGATGCTCGGCCCCAACACGTAGCCGATGGTCTGCCCCGGAGCGCCGCCGATGGGGAACGAGCCGCTGCCCGACTTCCACGGAGCCAGCGCCGAGCCACCCTGCTGGTGGCCGTCGGAGCGCTGTCCGGCAGGCAACCGGTAGTGGTACTTGTCGACGCCCTCGACGAACAACATGTCTGCCCGCATCGGCTGGTACGGCGCGAGGAACTCGTCGAGCACGAAGCCCGTCTCGCTCTTGGTCGAGAAGCGTCGCGCCTCTTGATCGCCGTTGGCCGTGAAGACCCACATGACGCGGCGGGGCGGGGTCGCAGCCTGGCCACGCGCTGAGGAGGGGATCAGCGACTGGAGGAAGGGCAGGGCGACCGTCACGCCACCCGCCCGCAAGAAGCGTCGGCGAGAGAAACCGCTCATGGCGTCACTCCGGGCTTGAAGAGGAAGTCGTCAGTCTGGGTCATGGCCACGTAGAGCTCGCGAACGTTCCACTGCGAATCCTTGAACTTCTCGAGCGCGCGCTGACGGCTGCAGAGGTCGCTCGGTTCTTCCTGTCGTCCATGGCTGAAGCGGAAGAGCTGGGTGACCATGCACTCGCGCGCTTCGTCGCTGTTCGACAGCTTGCGCATCAGGTCCATCGCGCTGGTGACGCGGCCATCGGCATCACGGCTGGCGACGACCTCGCCCGTGGTTGGAATGGTCCTGCCGCCCTCGTCACGCGACCGTTCCCGGCCGACGGCGTCGAGGGTCTCGAACGGCTCACCGAGCGGGTCGAGCAGCGAGTGGCAGCCTGAGCAGCTGGGGTTGGTGCGGTGCTGCGCGAGGCGATCGGCCTGGCTGAACTCGCCGTTGATGGCCGCGAGGTTGAGCGGAACGTTGTCGGGCGGCGCAGGCACGGTCTGGCAGAGCAGTTGGGTGCGAACGCGCATGCCGCGGTTGACGATGCTGGTGCGCGACTGCTTGTCGTGGCTGATCAGCGCCGCCGAATTCATGAAGAGCCCGCCGCGCTGGCCCGAGGTGAAGCTCGTGCGCTGCCACGTGGTGCCGGTGATGCCCGTCATGCCGTAGTGCCGCGCGAGGTCGCCGTTGACGAAAGTGACGGGCGAGGTCATCAGCGTCTCGAACGTCCCGTCTCCGGTGAGCACGGCGGCCTTCACGAACTGGCGGGCCTCTTCGTGGAAGAGCGAGGTGAGGGTCGTCGAGAGGCCGGGGAAGGCGGTCGCATCGCGGCGCATCGACTCGATCTCGTCCACGTCCATCCACTGCTCGAAGAAGTTGAAGACGCGCTCGGCCTTCGGGTCGGCCAGCATGCGGCGGGCTTCGCGCTCGACGTCCGCTGCGGTGGCGAGGGTGCCCGTGCGGGCCGCGTCGAGCAGGGCATCGTCAGGGCCCGACTGCCAGAAGAGGAACGAGAGGCGCGAGGCGAGCTCGTACGAGCCGAGTGCTCGGGTCGCGGTGGTAGGGGCGTCGACCTCGACGCGATAGAGAAACTTCGGAGCCTGCAGCACCGTCGCGACGACCCACTCCATGCCGGTGCGGAAGTCTGCGCCCGTCGAGCCCGCGCGCCACACGGCCACGTAGCGATCGACGTCGGCCGCCGGAGCAGGCCTTCGGTACGCGCGCAGCAGCAGGCGCTCGATTGACGTGCGCGCACAGGCTTCTCCCTGCGAGGTCTGGCACGTCACGAGGCGGGGCAGGTTGGCAGTGCTGGTCACCTGCGTCGCGACCGTCTCGGCTGCCTCCTGGTACTTCTGCATCATCACCGGCTTCACATCGAGGAAGCGCGCTCCGTTGCTGTACCCGAGCGAGACCGAGTCGGTGATGAAGCCCGTCGAGACCTGTTGCGCGAGCGTGGCGTTGCCGAAGAGATCCTCGACGGCGTGCGCGTACTCTTCGTGCGAGAGCCGGCGCATCGGCGCGCTCCCCGGCGTTGGCGACGGCGTGCAGGCCGTGACGATGGGGCCAGGCTCCATCGGCGTCGGCGTCACGGGCGTCACCGGGGTGATCGGCACCGGCAGCGGCTCGCCCGTCGTCGGGTTGACCCCGACCGGTCCCGCCAGCTTCGGGCCCATGATGGAGCCCTCACACCCGACGAGGAGAATGACGATGGAGGCGAAGAGGGACCGGGCCATGGCGTCGGGAGCCAAAGCGAGCCGCATGCCACCCGCAGGAGCTTCGAAGCGCTTGATCTGGCTCATGAAAGTCTGCATCCCACTGAGCATTTTCGTGAACAGTGTGCACCGGAACTGGGGTGCGGACGCCTCACAACCCAATGAAAAAGCTCAGCCTTTCGAGCGCTTCTTCTTGGGCGCGTCGGTGCTCGCGAGCTCGTCGGACTTCGGCGATTGGCGAGGCGGCTTTCGTTCTTCTTCCGGCGCAGCGGCAGGCGTCACGGCAGGCATGGCGCCGGAGCGGGCGAGCGAGGCCTTGAGGGCCTCCATGAGATCGACGACCTTGGCCTGAGGAACGGCCACTGGCGTGAGATCGACCGACTCGCCCTTCACCTTTCGATCGAGCAGATCCTTCAACCGATCGCGGTACTCGTCCTTGTACTGCGTGATGTCGAAGGTCGGCTTGGCGAGGCTGCCGATGAACTGACGCGCGAGGCCGAGCTCGGCGTCGGTGATCTTCGCGTCCGGGACGGGGATCTCCGACAGCGGCTTCACCTCGTCGGCGTAGCGGAGGTACTGCATCACGAGCGCGTTCTTCATCGCGCGGATCAGCAGCAGGTGCATCTTGCCGCGCGCGACGTACTTCGCGATCGCCGCGTGCTTCATGTCTTCGAGGCCGCGCACGAGCAACGCGTACGCTCGCTCGGCTCCCTTCTCGGGCGCCAGGTAGTTGCCCGACTCGAAGTAGAGCGGGTCGACGGCCTCGAGCGGTACGAACTCGGTGATGTCCATCGAGCGCGAGGTCGCGAGCTCCAGCTTCTCGAGCTCGTCCTCGTCGATGATCAGGTACTGATCTTTCGCGTACTCGTACCCTTTGACGATCTTCTCGCGGGGCACGGCTTCGCCCGTCTCGGGATCGATCATCTGCTGCTTGAGGCGGATCTTCTTGTCCGCGTGCAGCTGGTTGAACGAGATCTTCCCCGACGAATCGTTCGCCGAGTACAGCTTCACGGGGATGTTGACGAGACCGAAGCTGATCGTCCCTGAACCACTCGCGCGCGCGGCCATAGTGGCCGCACGCTACCTGCTCACTTCGTCGGGTACCACAGGCCGATCGTCTCTCCGGTTCGGCCGATCTGAACGATCACGCCGTCGAAGCGCGTCTTGATGCCGCGAATCTGACCGCCACCTTTTTTCGGCAACGACCACACACCCTCGGGCGTGAAGACCACCTGAATGCGGAGCGCGCGCGCCTGCACCTGACGGTTCATCAGCTGCATCGTCCACCCGTCGGGGATCTTCGACGGAATGCGAATGTACGGGAGCACCGCGTTGCCGCTCGCGTCGGTCTTCGACGGCGCCTGATGCGTGATCGCGCTGTCACCGGCCGAGAAGAACGGCGTCATGTTCAGTACGAAGTCGCCGCTGATCGGGTTCGCGTCGCCCATCGAGAGCACGCTCGCGGAGTCTTCGGTGACGATCATGTAGTGCTTGCGGCCGTCGGCCCCGCGCCGAAACTCCTTTCGTTTCTCTTCGCACTGCGCCGTCATCAGCGGCCCGCACGAGCCGGCGTAGTTCTCGATGAACTCCGAGAGGCTGCCCAACTTCTCAGCCGCGTCTCGCAGCTTCGCGAAGCGTTGATCGACGTCGGCATGGGCCAGGGTCGGAATGATCAGCAGCAGGGGAGTAAGCCAACGCACGGTATTTCCTCCGGTCATATGTCGCATCGGGTAGCTAATTTGCCTACACCATCGCACTCTGTAGGCTCCTCAACGACACACCACACAACAGGGGTGCACGTGAGCAGCGAGCGGCGACAGAGTCTGAGGTTCGACAAGGTTTTCACGGTCTATCTCACCACGCAGCAGGGGATGACGCGGGGAATCGCCAGAAACATCAGTTCCTCAGGTCTTTTCGTCGAGACGCGCGATGCGTTGCCGCTCGGCGGGCAAATCAAAGTGACCTTCTCGGGCGACGATGGCACCGAAATGACCGCACTGTGTGAGGTTCGGTACCAGGTGGCGCTCAATTACTCGAGCTCGCAGAACGGGGAAGAGCAGCAGCAGCAGGTGGTGGCGACGGGCACCCGCGGCGCGGGCCTGCGCATCATCGCCTACGAGACGCGCGAGAACCACCCGATGCTGCTCGTCGACCGCGAGCGCGTGCTGCACTGAAACTTCAAAACGATGGAGCGCTCGAATCTGGCGAATGTCGATCGTCGCCAGAGGCCGAGAGGTAAGGTGCGCGCTGCATGGCGCTCAGCACCCAGCTCCGCGACGTCGTCGATGGTTTCAGTGAGCTGACGGCGCAGCACATTCGGCTCGCGCGGGTCGAGCTGGCGGACGACGCGAAGTATGTCGGCGTGCGAGTCGGCGTGATCGCTGCGCTCGCCCCGTTGATCCTCGTGGGCTACGGCTTTCTGTGCGTGGCCCTCGCGCTCGCCTTGAGACGGGTGATGGCGGCCGACCTGGCCTTCCTCCTCGTCGGGCTCGTCAACCTCATCGGCGGCGTCATCGGCATCGTGCTCGCGGCGAAGCAGCTCGGCGCGCGGAACGTGATGCACGAATCGGTCGCCGCGCTCGAGGCCTCGTCTGCACTGCTGCCCCGCGGTGAGGATCGGCCATGACGGACTCGGCGATCACGCTCCGGCCGCCGCAGTCGCTGGCCCGCACCGGTGAGACGCCCGCCCAGGTGCGTGCCGAACTGGAAGCAGCGCGCGCGCGCGTGAAAGCGAGCCTCGACACCCTCGAGCAGAGCCTCGGAGCGCTCGGCCGCTGGCGCGAGACGGTTCGCAAGCACCCGGTGCTGACCATCGGTGGCATGTTTGCAGCAGGCTACGTGCTCGGCCGCCTCTGGGGCCGGCGATGACTTCCACCGAAAGGAAAACCATGGCGAGCGACACCGAGAAGAGGCCGGCGATGCCCGAGATCCCCGAGGGGCTCAAGGCGCTGCAAGAACGCTTCGCGCCGCAGCTCGAAGAGGCCCTCGAGAAGGCCACGAACGCGAACGAAGAGGTGAAGAGCTTCATCAAGCGCAACCCGGGCACCGCGTTGCTCGGCGCCGCAGCGCTCGGCTTCCTCGTCGGCCGGTGGGCGGCGCGGCGATGAGCGAACCCTCGACCAAGCAGATCCTCGAAGGCGCAGCGCCGATCGTGGCGGAAGAGATCAGCGAGCAGGTGACCGAGGCGCTCCACAACGCGAACTCGGCCATCAACGGCGTCGCAGATGCGGTCGGCCTCACCGAGAAGGTCGAAGAATCGCCCTACGCGATGCTCGCGGCTGCCCTGGGCGTTGGCTACGTGCTTGGGGGCGGGCTCTTCACCCCGACCACGGCGCGGCTGCTTCGCCTCGGCATGAAGGTGGCCTCGATTCCGCTCGTTCGAGATCAATTGCTCGACGTCGCCGAGGCGGCGGTCGATGGTGTGTTGGGCTCACAGGCGAAGAAAGAAGAGTCGGACTCATGATGACGGGAGCTTCGAACGTGCTCAAGAACCTGAAGCGGCTTGCAGACGTGGACAAAGATGACCTGCTCGATCTCATCGGCCTCGAGGAGCGACGCACGTCGACCGACAAGCTGGTGCCGGCCCTCGCGCTCTTCGGAGCGGGCGTGCTGGTCGGCGTCGGCCTCGGCCTGATGCTGGCGCCCAAGACGGGTCGCGAGCTCCGGCAGGACGTGAAGCAGAAGCTCCACAAGGGCGCTGCTGCAGCCGCGACGAACGGTGAAGCAGTCGCTGCGGCAGCCAAGTCGGCCTGACAGCTTCATGGCGGCGAAGAAGAAGAAGACTGCGGCCCGCCCCGCGCCGGCGAAGAAGCGCAAGAAGCCGGCGCGTCGCGACCCACTCCGGGCCATGCCGCCGTCGCTCCCTCGAGATACGCCGGTCGACACGCCGGTCGCGCGTCTGCCACAGCGTTCGTTGATCGAACCGCCGCCGGTGCTCGCCATCGGCAACGCCGCGTCAGCCCTGGCGACCCGTCCCGAGACCATCGAGGCCGCCTACGACGCGTGGGATGAGCTGCGCGCGGAGGCCGCCACGCTGAAGGCGTCGTTTGCGGCGGAGCACCAACGCCTCGATCAACAGGGCGAGCTGTTGCTCGGAGCGGTGCGTGAGGCGACGCCCGAAGGAACGGGCTCGTCTCTGGTGCGGCGCAGCGGCATGCAGACGCTCGGCGCCGATGCGCAGCGGAGCCTCGAGGCCGCACGGACCGACCTCGAGCGCCGCGCGGCCGACGCGCAGACGGCGATCTCCGAGGCGATCGCGCACGTCCTCACGCAGCTTCGCGCGCGCGTCGAGCGACAGGCGGTGCAGGCCAAACCGCTGGTCGAGCTGATGGTGCGGGTGCTGCCGGGCGACAAGCGCATCCTCCACGTACGCCGGCCCTCGCCCGACGCTGCGGTGACGCTGCTGTTCGCGACGAGCGGACGCGTTCCCACCCGCTACGGCTATCTGTTCGACGACTCCACCGACGAGGCGTTGCTCGCGCCTCCCGTGCTGTACCCCGATGACGGCGTGACGGAGCGCCGACCGAAACCCGCGCAGCTCGAAGCGCTGTTGTCGTCGAAGCGCGAGACGTGGCCCGTCAAAGGCATGATCCCGATGCTCTCGTCCTTCGGCCTCGTGCGGTGGCTGGAGCGAGGCGCGGTGATGGAGGCTGAAGTCGCCGACGGGGACGGCTTCAGGAACATGCTGACCCGTCACGAGGCCGAGCAGCTCACCGGCGCGTTGTTGGCGCTCAAACTCGACGGGCGCATCGAGCTCGAGCTGGTTCGCGGGTAGGTCGCCGGGCTGGCCTCTTCCCGGCGGCTGGGGGATCGTGTCGTTAGACGTCGCCCGATCTCATGCGCCTGGCCTTCTTCGATCTCGATCGCACGCTGCTCTCCGTGAACTCCGGCACGCTGTGGGTGCGTCGTGAGCTCGCGCTGGGCAACATCAGCAAGCGCCAGGCGATGCGCGCGATGTGGTGGCTCGCGCGGTATCAGCTCGGCTTCGCCTCGGGTGAAGACATGGTGGCCGAAGCGGTGACGCACATCACCGGCGTTTCGTCTGACGCGCTGAAGGCGAGGACGAACGTCTTCTACGAGGCCGAGGTCCGCAACACGTTCAGGCCAGGCGCGCTCGAGATGGTCGAGTCGCATCGCCGCGCGGGCGATCGCCTGGTGATGTTGACCTCGTCGTCGCACTACCTGGCCGAGCTCGCGGCGGCCGAGCTGCGCTTCGATGCCGTGCTCTCGAACCGGCTTGGCATCGGCAGCGACGGCACGCACACCGGGCTCATCGACGGCCGCGTCTGCTTCGGTGAAGGCAAGCTGGTGCACGCGCGCGCCGAGGCCCAGCGGAGCGGCGGGTCGGTCGAACAGGCTGCGTTCTACACCGACAGCTTCGCCGACCTGCCCGTGATGGAGGTCGTCCGGACGCCCGTCGCCGTGAACCCTGATCCCCGGCTGCGGCGGCACGCCTTGCGTCGCGGGTGGTCGGTGGTCGACTGGGGCGAACCCGTCGCTCGGGTCGCGTGAAGGCGTGGCGCGCGTTTTGAAGAGCGGCGCTGCATGCCTGCACTTTTCGCCCTCGTGCTCTGTCAAACCCTGACGGCGTTGCCCCATGACGCGCCCGTCACGGCCACCGCGAAGGTGAGCGAGAACCGGTTCGTGCGGAGCGACGTCGAGCTGCCGAGCGCGGGGCTCCTCCTGGGTCGAACCGCGCTGGTGCCGACGCTGATGGCGTTGGGCGCGGCGGGCGGGGGGATTGTCGCCTTCGGCGTAGGCACGTTGATCATGATCCCCTTTCCACCAGGGCAGCACTTGAACCGGGACCCGAACATGATCCCGTTCTTCGTGGGCGTCGGGACGATGGCGGCCCTCGGAGCGGTCGCCGGGCTCATCACGGCGTGCACGATCGGGAGTCTGACGCCTCGGGCCGATCTGCGGGTGATCGTGCCCATCGTCATCGCGACCACGTTGCTCGTCGGTGGTGCGGTGGTGATCGCCGCGCTCCTCGGCGCGCCACTGGCTCCGCTGCTGGCGGCTGCAGGTGCCGTCGCGCTGTCGATGCCGCTCTTCACCGCGTGGTCGAAGTCCAACCAGGCGCGCGAGGAGTTCGGGCTCCACATCGCGCGGTTCTGAGGCGGCATCCTCGCGTAGCCTCGCGGGGCCATGGTCCTCAGCCTCGCGATTGTCTTGAGCCTCGCCGCCAAACCGCCGCCCGATCCCCGGCTCGATCTCCTCGAGGCGATGGTGGCCGAGGTCGATCGCAGCCACGAGTCGCTGACGCTGAAAGAGAACCCGGCGCCGTACTTCGTCGGTGCGCAGGTGAAGGACTACCTGCACCACGAGATCGGCGCGAAGTACGGAGCCCTCTTTGCCGACGCACAGGAACGTGAGCGAAAGCTCTTCGCCGACGTGCGCGTGGGCTCGTACGAGTTCGACAGCTCGGTCGGTGAAGAGCTCGACTTCTCGTTCTCGCTCAAGGGCACGAGCTTCTTCGCGCCGAAGCAGGGGCCGCTCGACGACTCACCCACCGCGCTCCGCACCGCGCTGTGGCTGGTGATCGACGAGAAGTACAAGAGCGCGCTCTTCAACTACCTCAAGAAGAAGGGCGAAGACGTCTACACGGTCGACGCTCCAGGCCGCGCCCCGTCGTTCACGAAGCAGGAGCGCGAAATGTTCGTCGGCCCACGCGCGCCGTACTCGTTCTCGAGAGATCGCTGGCTCGCCCTCGCGAAGTCGCTCTCGAAGCGCCTGGCCGGCGAGAAGGCGTTCTTCGACTCCGAGGTGCGCGTCTCGGGCGACAAGGTAGTGCGGCTCTACGCCTCGAGCGAAGGCACGCGCATCGTGACGGAAGACACGCTCTTCAGCGTTCGGGTCTCGGCCGTCACCCGCGCGGAGGACGGTCAGCTGCTCGACAACTCCCGCGACTGGTACGCCCCGAGAGAAGAGCTGCTGCCGACCGACGCGGCGATCGCGAAAGAGACGGAAGCGATGGTGGCCGATCTTCTCGCGCTGAGGGCGGCGCCGACGATTGATCCCTACACCGGCCCGGCGCTGTTCGAGCCCGACGCGGCGGGCGTGCTCTTTCACGAAGCCGTCGGTCATCGGCTCGAAGGCGAGCGGCAGGACAACGACGCCGAGGGGAAGACGTTTCGTGGGCAGGTCGGGAAGCTGGTGCTGCCGTCGTTCCTGAGCGTCACCGACGATCCCACGCTGAAGGAGCGCGCTGGCCTGCCGCTCAATGGCCACTACCTGTTCGACGAAGAGGGCGTCGCAGGCGTGCGCGTGCCGCTCGTGCAGGACGGCGTGTTGAAGAACTTCCTGCTGTCGCGCAGGCCCGTCGACGGCTTCACGAAGTCGAACGGGCACGGCCGGGCGCAGGGCAACCGCAAGCCGGTCGCGCGAATGGCGAACCTGGTCGTCGAGTCGAAGAAGGGCCTCAGCGACATCGAGCTCAAGAAGCTGCTGATCGCCGAGGCGAAGCGGCAGGGAAAACCGTTCGCGCTGGTGATTCGCGACATCACGGGAGGCAACACGAACACCACCTCGTTCGGTTACCAGGCCTTCAAGGGCACGCCGCGCATGGTGTTCCGCGTCGACGTGCGCGACGGCAAGGAGTCGCTCGTCCGTGGCGTCGAGATCGTCGGCACGCCGCTGTCGTCGATCAACAAGGTGCTCGCGACCGGGAAGCGGGAAGGGGTGTTCAACGGGTTCTGCGGCGCCGAGAGCGGCATGGTGCCGGTGTCGACCGTCGCGCCCGCGGTGCTGCTGCAGGAGATCGAGCTGCAGCGTTCGCTCGAAGGGAAGGATCGCCCGCCGCTTCTGCCGAGTCCGTTCGCGCCGTGAGCTGGAGAGACCTGACCCTCAAGCAGTGGACGCGTGCCGACGAGGCGCTCCGGGCCGTCGTCCTCGATGGCATCGAGACGGACCTCATCGAGGCCTTCGCCCCCGCGCACGCGTATGGCGTGACGGCTCCGCTGCCGATGTTGATTCACCGCGAGACGAGTCACGAGTTCCTGCTCGTCTTCGGAGGAACCTTCGAGATGGGGCGCGATCTTCGAGGTGGTGACGAGTCGGGCGTCTCGCTGCTCGACGAGAGCGTGTACCTCGAAGAATACGAGCGGGACGATCTGCAGAGGTGGACCGTCGACTGGCCGGCTCGGTCGGTGACGGTCGCTCCGTTCCTGATGGCCGTTCACTCGTTTTCGAAGATCGCGGCCCCACCGGTCGGGAGAGATCCCACGGAGGCCGAGTGGGAATACGTGCTCAACGCAGGTCTGGTGCGCGCGCTTCCGAAAGGTGGGCATCCGTTCGGGTTCGCTTCGTACGGAGTTCGGCCAGAGCGCTGCGGTGACGTCGTTCGCTGGTGCCTGAATCCGCACGCGTGGTCAGACGAGCTGGAGCAGCCCTCGTGGTTGGTGCTCGCGGGTCGTCCCGTGCGGTCGACGGCAACTGACGACTTCCCACGAGCGTCCGTCCGGCCCGTCGTCTCTCTCTGACTTACGGCGGCCGCGGGTCGGGTCCCGCCGGCCTGGCCCTCGGGCGCACCTTGAGACCGAACCCACGGAAGCCGCGAAACCGCAGGTAGTTGAGGAAATCGGCCTCAAACCGCTTCGGCGTCGTGCCTGACGCACGCGTGAAAGCACCTTCGAAGTCGTCTCCCTTCTGCATCGCCGCCATCATGTCGACGACCGCCTTGTCGCCGACCCGCTTCAGCAAGAAGCGCATCGCGTGAAACGACGTGCCGTAGATCTGCCCGTACGCCTCTTTCGAGAGCTGCTCGGCGTCGCCGAAGACGTCGAGCTCCGAATTCCGCTGCAGCCAGTCGGCGAGATCTTCGAGCGAGGGAAACCGCAGGCCCTGATCGGCCGTCACGGTCGCCATGCCCTCGCGAAACCAGAGCGGAATCTGCTTCGAGTCCCAGTTCTTCGAGGTACCGCTGCGCTGGAACAAGAGGCAATGCGTGAGTTCGTGCACGATCAGCTCGTCGACGTCACGATCTGTGCCGGCCCACGAGCCAGGCGACTGGACGATCAGATCGTCATAACGGGCCCACGCGCGAAGCCAGTCGTAGCCGCGGCGGCCGACCGCCCGCTCGAGCTCTGCGTGCGTTGGAGCGATGCGCACCGTCACGGCGACCGCGAGGCTGCCCCAGCGCTCGAGCTTCGCGACGGAACGCTCCAACGCGCCGCGGACCCGGGCTTCGTCCTCCGTCGCCGTCGGCTCGGTCTTCAGCTCGAAGCGGGCCGCGGTGGTCGAGACCGTGCTCACGCGCGTGAGTGACGACAGCGGCGTGACGCAGCCGAACGCCGCGAGCGAGAGGACGACCACCCAGCCCTTCACGCGGGCCCCAGCCAACGGACGATCTGCGCGCCGACATCCGCCACCGTGTGCATGGATGATGGCGCACGCGCTCCGAACGACAACACGGCGACGGGGTTCACCGTATGGCTGCGTGTCGCCAGATCCTCGACGTTGCCGTGGTCGCTGCAGATCAACACCTGCGCATCATCGGGCATCAGCCTGACGATCTCGCGCGCGAAACGATCGAACGTGCTGAGCGCGTCGAGGGCGGCCGTGCGGTCCTGCGCGTGGCCGGCTTCGTCGGCGAGGTAGTGTTCGAACAGGGTGAAGTCTTCGGCCAGGGCCCAGAAGACCGCGGCGGCCTCTTCGGGCGTCCGCTCCGGCACCGGGAAGCGCCGACGCGCCGCCGCAGAGCCGACGATGTCGTGGGTGAGCCCTGAGCCCGCCACCGCGTCGTCGAGCGTGCGCAGCGCAACCGCTCCCGCCGCGAACGCGAGCGTGCTGGCAGACGGCTTGATCCGACGTTTGTACTTCTCGGGCATCTCGAACGCGCCCAACGTGCCCGCGCGTCGCGAGAGCCCCAGCGCGTCGAGGTACCCGACGGGGTACGCGTTCGCGAACGTCACCGTGCGCCCGTGACCGAGCAGTGCCTTCACGATCGACGAGTCTGCGAGCAGCTTCGCGAGCGGCCGGGTCGGGTAGCCCAGCACGTGGCTGCCGATCAGCTGCGGCGCGGGCAGGCCCGTGAAGATGGCCGTCTGGTTCGAGGCGGATTGCGGGCGGCCGGGGACTCCGAAGGTGGTGTCGACGTCGATGCGCCGGCCGCCTCTCGGCAAGGCCGTGCCCGTTCCGTCAGCGAACTGCGACACGAGGAACTCGCCGCTCACCAGCGGGTTCACCGCACCGTCACGCGCTCCGACGCCGACCCCGTCGATGAACAACAATGCGACTTTCGAGGGCGCCGACACGGGGTTTCCGTACAATACGCGCGATGGCCTTCCACGGAGACTGCTCGAGCTACCCGGTGCCTGAGCTCCTGCAGTGGCTCGACGCGTCGCGCAAGACCGGCGCACTCCACCTCACGTGGGAGTCGGGAGAACGAAAGCTGTTCCTGCTCGGCGGGCAGGTGGTGGCGACGGCTGCGCAGGGGCTCTACGAGCGCATCGCGCGCGTGCTCGACGTCGGCAAGGAGTTCAACGGCGTCAAGGTCGTCGCGGCGCTCAAGGCAGGTCAGCTCGACGCGTCGATGAACGGCGTCGTCCGCCAACTCGCAGAAGAAGATCTGATCGGCGCGCTGACCGACGTGACCGCGACGGCGGGCGGCCGCTTCCATTGGACCGAAGATCCCGACCGCGGGGAGGATGAGTGGGTCTCGCTCGAGCTCCCGCTGCGTCACGCGGTGTTCGAGTCCCTCAAGCGCTTGGATGAATCGTCCGAGGTCGAGCGGCTGCTGCCCGATGACACGCGGCTGCTGCGAGGAACCCAGGGGCCAGCGCCGTCGCACGCGCTGCATCGGGTGATCGTGCGCCTCGTCACCACCGACGCTGGACTGCCGCTGGGCCGGCTCTGGCTGTCATTGGGCCTGCCGCGAACCATCGTGGGTCGCGCGGTGTTCGATCTCGTGCGCGCAGGGAAGGTGACCGTCGAGGGCGCCGTGGCTCCACAGGTCGACCCCGTCGCTGACATGCTGGAGCAGGGCGCGATTCTTCTTCGCGAGCGCCAGTTCGACGCCGCGGCGCTGGTGTTCATGACGTTGCTGAAGAGCGACCCGCAGGATCGCCGCGTGCGTGACTTCGCCCGCATGGTCGAGCGCGAGCACGTGGCGTCGCTGTATCGCGAGATCCCACCGGTCGCGCGCCTCGACGTTCACGAGCAGCCAGAACTGATGCAGGTGCTGCGGCCCGACGAACGGCAGCTCGTCTCGCAGGCGAAGGCCGGGCTCGACGTCTCGGCGATCGTGTTGGCGTCAGGTCAGAAAGAAGTCGACGCGCTCAAGCTGCTGCACAAGCTCGTCCGCCAGGGCGTGCTGTCGATCTTCGAGACGCGCTGACCTCCCGACTCGGACGGCGCCGGGCCTGCTCACTGCTGAGGCGTCGGCAGGCCGGCGTCGGCGAGTCGCACGAAGGTCTGCGCCAACACGTAGAGCGCGAACGCGGCGTCGTCGATTCGGGTGGCACCTGATGCGGCCCGGCGCTCGAGATCGAGCACGTCGCGCCCGTCGAGCCCGAGCAGGAAGGCCTGTGCTCCACGCTCCGTCCCGCCAGCGAACGACAACCCACGCGACACCGCCTCGGAGCACGCGCGCACGCAGCCGTCGTAGTCGCCCGCCGAGAAGCACACCTCGGCCGCCCGCGCGGGGTCGACGAGGACAGCGGGCGCGAGCGTGGCCACCGGGCCCATCGGAGGGAGCACGGCCTTCGGCGGCGCAGGCCGCTCGTTGAGTTGCTCGCGGATCTTCGCTTCCAGCCCACGCTCTTCGGGTTGATCGAGCTTCGGCAGCTCACGCTTCGGCCTCGGCGAGGGCACCACCTTGCGCGCGCGCAGATCACGAATGACCAGACGCACCAGCTCCTTCATCGCGTCGAGCACGCCTTCGCCGCTGGTCGCGCAGGTCTCGAACTCGGGCACGCCACGACCGTTCACGGCCGCCCGCATCGCGTCGAGCGTGGTGGCGTTCGGCAGGTCGCGCTTGTTGTACTGAATGACGAGCGGAAACCCGTCGAGGCGAATGCCCTGCTCGGCGAGGTTCTCTTCGAGGTTGGCCATCGACTCGCGGTTGGAGTCGTCAGCGCCCGGGTTCGAGTCGGCGACGAAGATCACGCCGTCGGCGCCCTGCAGCACGAGCTTGCGGGTGGCGTTGTAGAAGACCTGGCCGGGCACCGTGTAGAGCGCGAGCCGCAGCGCGTAGTCGGCGACCTTCTCGACGCGCACGGGCAGGAAGTCGAAGAACAGCGTGCGGTCGGCCTCGGTGGGCAACGACATCAGCTCGCCGCGCAGCGACGGTTTGATCGACTCGTAGATGCGCTTGAGCGACGTCGTCTTGCCCGAGAGACCGGGACCGTAGAAGACGACCTTGGCTGCGATCTCTCGCGCCATCACGTTGACCGTACTCATTGAGGCCTCCCGGCGCGCAGCGGGTCCTTCTTGTTGAGCAGCTTCTCGATCGCCGCGACCGCTCGCTGCGCGGCCAGCGCTTCACCTTCGAGCCCGAGCCCCGGCAACACCTGGCGGCTCGCGTTGAAGAAGTGAGGCCACGGTGTCTTCGTCGTCAGCCCCGACACGCCGAGCACCGACGTCGCTGGCAGCTCGAACGTCGGCCACGGCTCCGAGACGCCCGCCACGACGCGCGGCGAGTCCGTCCACGGAGAAGAGGTGATCGTCACGTGGCGCCGCGAGAACGGCAGCACGTCGCCCACCGCATCCCAGACGCGCGAGGTCAACGCCTGCACCGCCGGCTCGCCGGCCTGACGCAGCGCCAGGGGCACCCGCACCGACATCGACAGCACCCGGTCTGCAGTGTCGTGGCCCTGCTTCTTCGCGACCGTCACGCTCAGGAGCACCGGCCCGAGCTCGGCGTCCGTCGTCTCGATCAACGCGAGCTGGCCAAGCCCTCGCGGCAGCGCCTTCTCGGGGAGCACGGCGTGGGTGGTGAAGAGCGCGCGCGACGTCGGCGCGTGTGGCGAGAGCTTCTCCACCGGCGCCCGCTTCGTTTCGGGAATGAGCGGCGCCCAGGTCTGCAGGTCGCACGCGGCGACGATCGCTCCGCCGCGGTAGACCGTGTCGCTGCGGCGCAGGCGCACGCCGACCGCCTTCTTGCCGTCGAGCACCAACAGCTCGACCTGCTGCTCGGCGTCGATGAGGTCGACTCCGAGCTCGCGGGCGCGATCGCTCAACAGGGCGTGGAGGCCCTCCTGCCCACCGGGAAACGTGTGCGGCGTCGGGAACAGCCGGGCGAGCGCACGGGCGCGCGTGAGGGGACCGTCAGCCGTCGCAGAGAAGCGCTCGAGCGATCGCAGCAGCGCCAGCTCCGGCGTCTTCGCTTCGAGTGACGTGTCGGCGTCGACGCCCGGAAAGCGCGCGAGGTGCCGGCCCAGCTTCCACCGCGCGAACCAGCCGTCGGCCGGAAGGTCGGGGTGCGAATGGAACAAGGGCTCGCTGACCGCGCCCGTCTTCGAGGCGGCGTCCATCGTCTCGAGGAGCACCTCGGCCTCGGCGTCTCCGAGCGCGCGGGAGAGCTCCTTCGAGCGTGCACCCAGCTCGGCGTGCAGCTCGAACCGTTGGCGCGGCCGCAGCAGCTGCAACCCCGTCGCGTGCGAGAGGCGCTTGACCTGCGTCGACACGCCAAGCTCGACGAACAGCGCCTCGAGCGGCGCGATCTTCTCCAGTGTGCCCGTCAGGAACGGCGCGTGCGTGAAGGTGAAGTCACCGTGCGAGTAGGGGCTGCCCAGCCCGTCGTGTTCGATGAGCAACACCTGAAGGCCGCGCTTCGCCAACACTCCAGCAGCCAGCACACCCCCGAGCTGACTCCCGAAGACGATGGCGTCGTACAGGTGACGGTTCGGCGTCGAGGGGCGCTTGTTTGGCGGCGCAGGCTGGCTCACGCGATCACTCCGGGCCGCTTCACGCGCCGACCTTCGACGCTGATGGTGCCTTTGGCGATCTCGCGAACGACGGCCGGGAAGAGCCGGTGCTCTTCCTTCTGAATGCGGGCGGTGAGGGAGGCCTCGTCGTCGTCGGGCTGAACCGGTACTGCCGCCTGCGCGATGATCGGCCCTGTGTCGGTGCCCTCATCGACGAAGTGCACCGTGCAGCCGGAGATCGCGACGCCGTACGCCAGCGCCTGTCGTGGCGCGTGCAGGCCGGGAAACGCTGGGAGCAGGGCAGGGTGCACGTTCACCACGCGCCCTGGAAAACGCGAGAGCAGCGCCGACGTCACCAGCCGCATGTAGCCGGCGAGGACGATCAGCTCGACGCCGCGCTCCAAGAGCTCTTTCGCGAGGTGGCCGTCGAACGCTTCACGAGATGGGAACGTCTTGTGATCGATCGTCACGGTCTCGACGCCGGCCTTCGCGGCGCGCTCGAGCACCTTCGCACCGGGCACGTTGCAGATGAGACATGTCACGCGCGCTGGCGAGCCTTCGCGGTGCAGCGCGTCCACCAGCGCCTGAAAGTTCGAGCCGCTGCCCGAGGCCAGCACGCCGACACGCATCACCTGACGATCGCCTCGGCTTCCTGTCCGGCCACGCCCGCCTCGATGACGCCGACGTCCCAGGCGTCGAGGCCGCGCGCGCGCAGGCGCTCCAACGACTTCGCGACCTCACCCGGCGCCACCACCACCGTCATGCCCAGGCCCATGTTGAACGTGCTGTACATCTCGTCCCTGGCGACCGAGCCGAGCTGCTGAATCGCCGCGAAGATCGGCGGCCGATTCCACGCTGCTTCGTTCAACACCGCACGTGTCCCATCAGGCAGACAGCGGGGCACGTTGCCCGGCAGACCGCTGCCCGTGATGTGCGCGAGCCCCTTCACCGGAACCTGCGCCGTCAGCGCGAGAATGTCCTTCACGTAGATCTTCGTCGGCGCGAGCAGCGCTTCACCGAGCTGCAGCCCATCGACCGAGTCGGTCAACGCGAGCTTCCGGTCAGCGATGATCTTCCGCGCCAGCGAGTAGCCGTTCGAGTGAAGCCCCGACGAGGCGATGCCGATGACGCGATCGCCCGGGACGATCTTCGAGCCATCGATGATCGTGGAGCGCTCGACGATGCCCACGCAGAAACCGGCGAGCTCGTATTCTCCAGCGCCGTAGAAGCCGGGCACCTCGGCCGTCTCTCCACCCAGCAACGAGCAGCCCGCCTGCTCGCAGCCCGTGACGATGCCGGCGATCACCTTCTCGGCCTGATCGACGTCGAGGCGCGAGGTGGCGAAGTAGTCGAGAAAGAAGAGCGGCTCGGCGCCGCAGGTGAGCACGTCGTTCACGCTCATCGCGACGAGATCGATGCCGACGGTGTCGTGCCGGCCCATCGAGAACGCGAGCTTGAGCTTGGTGCCCACGCCGTCGGTGCCGCTGACGAGCACGGGCTCTTTGTACTTGCCGGGAGGAATCGCGAAGAGCCCTCCGAAGCCGCCGACGCCCGAGAGCAACTCCGGCCGCCTCGTTCGTGCCGCCATCGGCTTGATTCGTTCGACCAGCGCATCGCCAGCGACGATGTCGACCCCGGCGTCTTTGTAGGAGGTGCCCACGCGCGGGCTTCTAGCCATTTCTGCCCGGGGGAAACAGCGTGTCGTCGGCTATCGTGCGGCGCTCATGGCCTGGCTCGCTCGTCGGCGGTTCGAAGTGCTCGCGCTGATCGTGGGCCTGCTGTCCGTCGCGCTTCATCTCGAGACCGCCGTTCCCCGCGTCGGCCTGGCCACCACCGACGCCACGTTCCTGGAGCGAGCCGTTCAACTCGCCGAGGGCCGCCTGACCGATCTCAAGTTCCGCTTCCGTGGACCCGTCACACCGCACCCCGACGTCGCGGTGGTCGCCATCGACGAGAAGAGCGTTCAGGCCTGGGGCCTCTGGCCGTGGTCGAGGCGGCACATGGCCGAAGCGTTCGAGCGGCTGGCTGAGGCCGACGTGAACGCCGTGGGCATGGATGTCACCTTCGCCGACGCCCGCGACGACGGAGAAGCTGCTGCGAAGGATGCGCTCTCGAAGTTGACCGCCGCCGGCGACACGCTGACCCCGGAGCTCGCTGCGTGGAGGACGAGCCTCGAGGCATCGGCGGCAGACACGGCCGACGCCGCGCTCGAGAAGGCGCTCCGTCGGCTCGGCCCGAAGATGGTGCAGGGCTTCATTCCCATCGAAGCCGTGCAGAGCTCCGACTTCACGCCCGCGCAGCTGGCCGGCTTCACCAGGCAGATCAAGCCGCTCGTGATTCGCACGGTGAAGATCACCGAAGGCGTCGTGAACGAGCTCAGCCTCGACAAGGTGCTCTTGTGGAAGGCCGAGACCGGCCAGATGCCGCTGGAGCGCTTCATGGCGACGGGCACCAGCTATGGGCACTTCGCCATGGTCCCTGATCTCGACGGCACCATTCGCCGATCGGCGATCTGGGCGAACTTGCGGGGCCCTCAAGGGCTCGTTCCGTCGATGGCGCTTCAGGTCGCGGCCGCAGGCCTCGGAGGAACGTTGCGGCCGACCCTCAAGGGCACGCGCGTCGTCGGCGCCGAGATCGTCGGGCCCTCACCACGGAAGGTCCCGCTCGATGAGATGGCGCCGTTCACCCAGATCGATCACCCCGGACCTGCCAGAACGTTCCCGACGTATTCCATCGCCGACGTCGCGTCGGGGAAGGTCGGCAAGGCAGAGCTCGCCGGCAAGGTCGTGCTGATCGGCGTCACCATCGTCGGCAGCTCGGGCGATCAACGCGTCACGCCCTTCAAGGAGCTCGAGCCCGGCGTGTTCACCCACGCGTCGATGGTCTCGAACATCCTCTCCAACCGCTTCCTGGTACGGCCCTGGGCGCTCCTGATGTTCGAGGCCGCGCTGATGGTCCTGCTGTGTCTGGCGCTCGGCTTCGGCATTCCGCGAGTCCGCTTCGCGCTCAAGGCGACGCTGATCGCGGCGTCGACGCTCGGGTGGATCGTGGTGTCGTACGCCGCGTTCCTCCGGGGCACGCAGGTCTCGATCGCCGTCCCGGTCATCGGGCTGGTCGTCACCTCGTTCGGCGTGATCTTCCTCGGGTACCTCTCGGTCGATCGCGAGAAGCTCAAGATGAAGTCCACCTTCAGCCGCTACCTCGGCGAAGACGTCATCGAGATCGCCATCGAGAACCCCGAGCGCCTCAACAAGGGCGAGAAGCGCGACATGACGGTGCTGTTCTCCGACATTCGCGGCTTCACCACGCTCTCGGAGCGCATGTCGCCCGAAGCGCTCGCCTCGTTCATGAAGGAGTACCTCTCCCCGATGACGGCCATCGTCTTCGAAGAGAAGGGCACCCTCGACAAGTACATCGGCGACGCGCTGATGGCGTTCTGGAACGCGCCGCTCGATCAGCCCGATCACGCGCTGCGTGCGTGCCGCGCGGCGGTGAAGATGCTCGAGAAGCTCGACGCGCTGAAGAAGACCTGGCGCGAGAACGGGCTGCCCGAGCTCGAGATCGGCATCGGGGTGAACAGCGGGCCGATGGTCGTCGGCAACATGGGCTCCGACGTGCGCGTCGACTACACGGTGCTCGGTGACGCGGTGAACCTCGGCAGCCGCCTCGAGGGCACCAACAAGGAATACGACACCCGCATCATCATCTCGGAGTCGACCTGGCTGCAGGTGAAGGACGAGCTCGTCTGCCGCCGCCTGGGCGCGGTTCGGGTGAAGGGCAAACGACTGCCGGTCGGCATCTACGAGCTGCGCGGCATCGGGAAGCCGTCAGCGAGCGAGGCGCCGATCATCGCGCTCTTCGAAGAGGCCCTCGCGCTGTTCTCGAGCCAGAAGTTCGAGGCCGCCGGCGTGAAGTTCCGTGAGGTGCTCGAGGCCTGGCCGTCCGACATGACGACCCGCCGGTACCTGGCGCAGCTCGAGACCTTCAAGGCGCAACCTCCGCCCACCGACTGGGACGGCGTGGCCTCGATGACGACCAAGTGATGAGTCTCTTTAAGAAATTGACCCTTTGGGGTTTGTCGGCAAGTCTGGCCATCGATTCATGAGCGCCGAAGAAGCCCT
>JAUXRI010000010.1 GCA_030681895.1 Myxococcales bacterium
TCGAAGAGAAGGGCTACGTCACCACCATCAAGTCGGCCAAGAAGATGGTCGAGAAGGAACGCCCCGAAGTCTGGGACATCCTCGATGACGTGATCCGCGAGCACCCGGTGCTCCTCAACCGCGCTCCGACGCTGCACCGCCTCGGCATTCAGGCCTTCGAGCCCGTGCTGATCGAGGGCAAGGCGATTCAGCTGCACCCGCTCGTCTGCACCGCCTTCAACGCCGACTTCGACGGCGATCAGATGGCCGTGCACGTGCCGCTGTCCATCGAGGCTCAGATGGAAGCGCGCGTGTTGATGATGTCGACGAACAACATCCTCAGCCCCGCCAGCGGCAAGCCCATCATCGTGCCCACCCAGGACATGGTGCTCGGCATCTATTACATGACCCGGCCGCGCGAGTTCGCGCACGGCGAAGGCATGGTCTTCTCGTCGCCCACCGAGGCGCGCGCCGCGTACGATCAGGGCGCCGTCGCGTTGCAGGCGAAGGTGAAGTGCCGCATCGACGGCAAGCGCTACGACACCACCGTCGGCCGTGTGCTGCTCTGGGACATCGTGCCCAAGCGCATCTCGTTCGACGAAGTGAACAAGGTGCTCGACAAGAAGCAGCTCGGGAACCTGATCGACACCTGCTACCGGCTCACGGGCGAGAAGGAGACGGTGCTCCTGGCCGATCGCATTCGTTCGTTCGGTTACACCAACGCCACGCGCGCCGGCATCTCGATCGCGCTCAAGGACATGGTGATTCCGCCCGCCAAGCACACCCTGATCGACGCCGCCTCGAAGGAAGTCGCCGAGGTCGAGAACCAGTACCTCGAGGGCCTCATCACGGTAGGCGAGCGCTACAACAAGGTCATCGACATCTGGGCGCAGACCACTGAGAAGATCACCATCGAGATGATGAAGATGATCTCGGAGGAAGAGATCAGCGGCCTGAACAAGGACGGCAAGAAGGAGAACCGGAAGCAGAAGAGCTTCAACCCGGTCTTCATCATGGCCGACTCCGGCGCCCGCGGTTCGACCCAGCAGATTCGTCAGCTCGCCGGTATGCGCGGCCTCATGGCCAAGCCGTCAGGCGAGATCATCGAGCAGCCGATCACCGCGAACTTCCGCGAAGGCCTCTCGGTGCTCCAGTACTTCATCTCGACGCACGGCGCCCGCAAGGGTCTGGCCGACACGGCGCTCAAGACGGCGAACTCGGGTTACCTCACCCGCCGCCTCGTCGACGTCGCGCAAGACGCGATCGTGACGGAGTACGACTGCGGCACGCTCGACGGCATCGTCATGAGCGCGCTGGTCGAGGGTGGTGAAGAGATCGAGCCCCTGGCCGAGCGCATTCTCGGTCGCGTGGCCCTCGACGACATTCACGACCCCGTCAACGGCGAGGTGCTGGTCCGCGCCAACGAAGAGATCGACGAAGCCCGCACGCTGAAGGTCGTCAACGCCGGTCTCGACCGCGTGAAGATTCGCACGGCGCTGACCTGCCAGACCAAGCGCGGCATCTGCGTCGAGTGCTACGGCCGCGATCTGGCGCGCGGCCGCAAGGTCTCGGTCGGTGAGGCGGTCGGCGTCATCGCCGCCCAGTCCATCGGCGAGCCCGGCACGCAGCTGACGATGCGCACGTTCCACGTCGGCGGCGCGGCCATGAACCGGTCGCAGCAGTCGGAGCTGACGGCGCGCTTCGCCGGTACGGTGAAGTTCTCGGGTCTCTCGCCGGTCAAGCGTGATGGCGGCGAGTGGGCCGTCATCAACCGCAACGGCGAGCTGATCATCGTCGACGACTCGGGCCGCGAGCGCGAGCGTCACAAGATCGTCTACGGCGCCCGCCTCTTCGTGAAGGAAGGCGTGAAGGTCGAGGCGAACGCCAAGCTGGCCGAATGGGAACCGTTCGCCATGCCCCTCCTCTCGGAGGTCGGCGGTGTCGTGAAGTTCGAAGACATCATCGAAGGCGTGACGATGAACGAGACGACGGACGAGGTCACTGGCCTCAGCCGCCGCACCATCATCGAGTCGAAGGACCCCGAGGCCCGCCCGCGCATCACGGTTCGTGACAGCAAGGGCGAAGTGAAGACGCTGTCGAGCGGTCAGCCCGCCAGCTACTTCCTGCCCCAGGGCGCGGCCCTCGCCGTCGACGACGGCGCCGAGATCACCCCTGGCGAAGTCGTGGCGCGCGTTACGCGTGATACGACGAAGACCAAGGACATCACGGGTGGTCTGCCTCGCGTCGCCGAGCTCTTCGAGGCGCGCAAGCCCAAGGATCACGCCGTCATCGCCGAAGTCGACGGTGTGGTGTCGTTCGGCAAGGACACCAAGGGCAAGCGCAAGCTGCTCATCACCCCGGAAGTGAACGGCGAGCTCCGCAACGACCTGGCGACCGAGTACTTGATCGCCAAGTCCAAGCACATCACCGTGCACTCGGGTGACCGCGTGCGCGCTGGCGAGCCCCTGATGGATGGTGCGGCGAACCCGCACGACATCTTGAAGGTGCTCGGTGAGAAGGAGCTGGCGCGCTTCCTCGTCGACGAGATCCAGGAGGTCTACCGACTCCAGGGCGTGAAGATCAACGACAAGCACATCGAAGTCATCGTGCGCCAGATGCTGCGACGCGTGCGCGTGACGAACGTGGGCGACACCGACTTCCTCCTCGACGAGCAGGTCGAGAAGTGGGTGTTCGAGGAAGAGAACGAGAAGGCGCTCAACGGTGGCAAGGAGCCGGCGCAGGGCCAGCCGTTGCTCCTCGGCATCACCAAGGCGTCGCTCTCGACCGAGTCGTTCATCTCGGCCTCGTCCTTCCAGGAGACCACCAAGGTGCTCACCGAGGCGGCCATCTCGGGCAAGGTCGACTACCTGCGCGGCCTCAAGGAGAACGTCATCATGGGTCGGCTGATCCCCGCCGGAACGGGTCTGCCGAACTACAAGCACCTCGACATCCAGGTCGACAGCCCGTCCGACGAGATCCAGAACATGGAAGACTCGCTCGCGGCGACGCACAGCGACCCGGCCGTGTTGTCGTCGACGGCCACCACGCCTCGCACCGAGACCGGCGCAGCGTAAACGGTCGCACCTGAAGCAGTCTCCGGGGCGCGCTCCTTCTTGGGAACGCGCCCCGGTCTGTTTTTGGGGCCGTTCCAATCGGTGAAGAGGGGTTGAGCCCGGCGGGGCGGCCACTCGATGCTCGCCCTGTCGGCGCTGGTCTTTGTGGGTGGGGTGGTGGGGATTCGACGGGAAGTAGCCGACGATCTTGTCGATTCGCGCTTCGTGGTGTCGCCGCGGCAACGTCAGCGGCGCTCGTTCTCGCGAGTCGTGGCTCGCAGCCGGGCCGAGCAGGGCCCCGCGTCGCAGCGACGGAGCCCGAACGAATCGACGGCCTGAACGCTCCGCCCGGCCCACGCTGAGGTCGAAGCGAAGGCCAGGTTCTGCGACGGGTCGACCGCAGCGAGACGTTCAGCACGGGTTGTCTCAGCTCTCCGCCGCAGAGAAGGCCTCCTCTGCCGTGCTCCGCTTGCCTCGTGATGCACGGCGGCAGCACCGAGCAGCCATGCTAGAGGCCGCCCGCCATGGCTCCTCCTCCGAACTCGCCCATCCGCTTCGAGGTGCTGGGCACTGCTCCGTCAGGCGCGAGGGCAGGGCGTCTGCACACGCGCCGAGGGGTGCTCGAGACGCCGGCCTTCATGCCCGTCGCCACCCACGCGCACGTGCGCTTCCTCACGATGGACGACGTTGCCGACTCGGGCGCGCGCTTCTGTCTGGCGAACACGTACCACCTGCTCCTGCGGCCGGGCGTCGAGCTGTTCCAGCGCACCGGCGGCATTCACCCCTTCATGCAGTGGCCGCACGGCGTGCTCACCGACTCGGGTGGCTTTCAGATCTTCAGCCTGCCGGGAGAGCGCGAGATCACGGAGGCCGGCGCCCGCTTCCGCAGCCCGTACGACAACCACCGGCACCTGCTCTCGCCCGAGAGCAGCATCGCGACCCAGAACGCCATCGGCAGCGACATCATGATGGTGCTCGACGTGTGCCCGCCGTCGACCTCGAGCGAGGCCGTCACGCGCGAGGCGATGGAGCGCACCCACCGGTGGGCGCTCCGGAGCCTGGCCGCCCGCGACGCGGCGCCGACCGGTCAGGCCCTGTTCGCGATCGTTCAAGGCGGCGTCTTTCAGGCGATGCGCTCCGAGAGCGCCCAGTTCCTCACCGAGCACCCCTTCGATGGGTTCGCCATCGGCGGGCTCGCCGTCGGTGAGTCGCGCGAGCTGCTCTATTCGATGACCGGGCACACAGCCCCGCGCCTCCCAGTCGAACGGCCGCGCTACCTCATGGGCGTGGGCACGCCGATCGATCTCGTCGAGTGCGTGCACCGCGGCATCGACATGTTCGACTGCATCATCCCTCCGAAGATGGCGCAGCAGGGGTACGCGTACACGTTCGAGGGGCAGCTGCGGATCAGCAAGCACGAGTACCGGTTCGACGATTCGCCCATCGACGCGACGTGCGACTGCATCGCGTGCACACGCTACACGCGCGCTTACGTGCGCCACCTCACCCAGGGTGGACACCACCTCGGCACCCGGTTGCTCGCGGTTCACAACCTGCGCCACTTCCAGGTCCTTACCCGGCGCATGCGCGAGGCGATCGTCGCTGGCCGCTGGGACGCCGAGTACAAGGAGCTCGTCGAGCGGCTGGCTCCAAAGACGAAACGCCCGAAGCCCACCGGCCAGAAGCACGGCGCGTTCGAAGTCGTCACCACGCGCGGCGGAACGCACGCCGTTCGCCACGCGGAGCACGGCGAGGTGATGCACCCGGTCGGCCCCTGGGAAGAGGCCAACCGGCTCTACGTCGAGCAGACGAAGCTGGAGCAGCGCCTCTCGGTCTTCAGGGACGAGCCGCTGCGAATCCTCGACGTCGGGCTCGGCGCGGGCGCGAACGCGGTCGCTGCGCTCACGAAGGCCCAGGCGATGGGGCAGCTGCGCAAGCGTGAGCTCGAGATCATCAGCCTCGAGTCCGACCTCGCTGCGTTCGAGCTCGCGCTCGCGGCGCCAGACGGCTTTCCGTTTCTCCAGCCGTGGAAGACGGCGTGCGAGGCGCTGCTCCACACCGGCCACTGGGAGGGCCCCGGCATCACGTGGCGTACGCTGGTCGGCGACGCGCGCGAGACGATCGACGGCGTACCCGGCTGGTGCGATCTGATCTTCTTCGACCCGTTCTCTCCCGAAGCCAACCCGACGCTGTGGACGGTCGACTTCATGCGCTCCGTGAGAGGGCACACCAACGACGAGGGCGGTCTGCTCGTCACCTACAGCTCCGCGACGCCGACGCGCGTCTCGTTCCTGCTCGCCGGATTTTTCGTAGGGCAGGGCGTCTCGACGGGCACCCGCACTGAGACGACCAACGCTGCGACGCAGGTCGAGAACCTCGAGACCCCGCTGGGCGCCCGCTGGCTGGAGCGGTGGAAACGTTCGTCGGCCCGAGGGCCGCACGGCCAGCCGTTCTCGGAAGAGGTCGAGCGACACGTGCTCGAGCACCCGCAGTTCGCAGCGCCACGCTGAACCGGGGGGCGGGACCGATGAGTTTTCGACCCTCGAACCGTCTGAGCGTCGAAGTTCACCAACCCGCGAGGATTCCCAACATGCCGAACCCCTTCGTCCACGTCGAACTCAGCACCGATGATCTCTCTGGAGCCCGGAAGTTCTACGGCGCGCTCTTCGCCTGGAAGGTCGCCCCGGCCCCCCACATGCCGACGTACCTGATGATCGACACCGGGAAGAAGTCGACCGGCGGCGGCATGCAGCCCAGGCCGATGCCCGAGGCCCCGACGGCCTGGCTGCCGTACGTCGAGGTCGCTGACGTGAAGAAGACGCTCGCGAAGGCGAAGAAGCTCGGCGGCACCATCGTCGTCGACGCTCAGCCAGTCGGAGGCATGGGCGCCATCGGTGTCTTCAGCGATCCCCGTGGCGCGATGCTGGGCGTCTGGTCGGCGGCCCCCAAGAAAGTGCGGGCTCCGAAGAAGACGCGCCGCTGAACACGCGACGCCGTGAAAGGCATTGTGGGGGGCCGCTGCGCCCGCCTACCTTCACAGACGACGATGGACCCGCTCGACGCCGACACCCACCGGACCGACAAAGTTCAGAAGGTGTTGCGCGTCATCCAGCTGAAGGTGACGACGCTGGTGGTCCGCGACCCCGCGGGTGGCTTCAGGCGCGTGGAGCTTCGGGACGCGCCGGTCCGTGTGGGGACGCACCCCGAGAGCGATCTCCTCCTCTACGACAAGACGGCGAGCCGGGCTCACGCAGAGCTGCGCTCGACGCCCGCCGGTGTGCTGGTGCGCGATCTCGGGAGCACCAACGGCACCACCATCAACGGCGTGCGCATCACCGAAGCGCTCCTCGAGTCGGGGATGACGGCGGTCTGTGGGGCGACGGCCATCAGCATCGAGAACGCGCGCGACGAGGTGCTCCCGATTCCCCAGGCCGGGTTCGGCGCGCTGGTCGGCGCGAGCCTGCCGATGCGCACCTTGTTCCGGGAGCTCGCCCGCGTCGCGCCCACGAACGCCACGGTCCTGGTCGAAGCCGAGAGTGGCTGCGGCAAGGAGTTGCTGGCGAGATCGCTCCACGACGCCTCGCCTCGTGCGTCGTCACCCTTCGTGGTGTTCGACTGCGCGTCGATCGCGCCGAACCTGATCGAGAGCGCGCTCTTCGGGCACGAGCGGGGCGCCTTCACCGGCGCGACGGAGCGAAAGCTCGGGGTGTTCGAAGAGGCACACGGCGGCACGCTCTTCCTCGATGAGATCGGAGAGCTGCCGCTCGAGCTGCAACCCAGGCTCTTGCGTGCGCTCGAGGGCCGCGAGATTCGCCGCGTGGGCGGGAGTCAGCCAATCCCGGTCGACATTCGCGTCGTGGCGGCGACCAACCGCGATCTGCTCCGCGAGACCAACGCGCGGACGTTTCGCGAAGATCTCTACTTCCGTCTCGCGGTCGTGCGGCTGCGCATTCCTCCGCTGCGAGAGCGGCTCGACGATCTGCCGCTGCTCATCGAGCACCTGGTGAAGCAGCAGCTGGGTGACGACGAACGTCGGGTGCGGCTTGGCCTCGCGGTGGTGAACATGGAGCACTGGGTTCACTCGGGCGTTCACCCGTGGCGAGGCAACGTGCGTGAGCTGCGCAACGCCGTGGAGCGCGCGCTCGCGATGGCGGGCGGCAACCCCGTCGAAGGCGTGGAGCCGGTCGCCGCCCCGACGATCGCCGTCTCGCTCGACCAACCGTTGATCGAGCAGCGAGAGCGCCTCGTCGATCACTTCGAGGCCACCTACGTGAAGGCCATGCTCGAGAAGTACGAGGGCAACTTCACGCGCGCTTCGGCCGCAGCCGGCATCGATCGCATGTACTTCAAGCGCCTGCTCCGAAAACACGCGCGCTGAGATTCCGACGGCGCCGAGCCTGCCAGGCTCACCCCTGAGTGCCCCAGACTCGCAGGCTCGCTGAGTATTCTCGCGACGTTGTGCGCGCAGAGCGCCTTGCCGACGCCGCGCCGCTCCAGGTGCCTGTTCACGTCAGTGCCCAACCCCCCGCAATCTGCTGCCCGATCTGCTGGCACTGCGCGTGCTGAGAGCCTCGCCAACTCCCGTTCACCGAGGTCGATCGAATGCGTCTGCGTGCTCTCGTGGTGTCGTGTCTGGTGGCGATGGGCTGTACCGGCGAGTCGTCGTTGCAGCCGCTGTCGGAGCAGGCGGCGCCGGTGAACCAGTTCCGCGCGCGCTCCGAGGCGCTCACCCTGGCGGATGGCGGCCAGTGCCCGATCGTCGTGAACGCCGACGCAGAGCTGATGATCCGCAACCTCCTCGTCGTCGAGGATCCGATCCGCACGAACTGGAGCGGCAGCCTCACCAACCCCTCCGATGGCGCGTGGACGTTCGGCCGCCTGATGACGGTGATGGCGGGCCAGAACGACCCCGAGCTCTTCGTGCGCACGTGGCTCGCGCAGTGGGACACGACGCAGACGGTGAACGGGCTGCCGGTTCCGCCGCGGCCGATGAACGCGCTCGTCACGCAGCCCTGGCTGGCGGCGAGCGGCGGTGCGCGCCTCGATCTGCGTCGCGCTCCATTTCGCCTGCTCGCGATCGTCAACCGAATGGACCTCCGCGATCTGACGCGAGGCTCGGCGGGCGAAGGCCGCTTCGTCTTCGGCGTGCTCGGCGCGGGGGGCAATCAGCTGCAGTTCACCGTCATCCTCGAGTTCAACCTGCCGGCGACGACGCAGGCCGATGTCGACCGCTGGGCCGCTGACTGGCACGCGCTGGGCGCCCAGCCGATCGGCAGCCCCGGGTACAACCAGGCGCTCGAGACGATCACCAGCCGCTTCGCCGGCCCGGCCGTCTCTCCCACGCGCCCCAACGGCAGCGCGATCAACCAGGTGCGAAGCAACGAGATCGCGCTCTCGGCGCCGTGGGAGCTGCGTGAGTTCCGGCTGAACGCGGCTGGTCAGTTGCTCCAGGTGCCCGTCGCGCAGACGACCGATCTTCCGTTCAACAACTCACCAGCGCTGGCGCAGTTCATCAACACGAACACGGCCGCGCTGCTCACCGACACCCACGTGGTGCCGGCCACCTTCAACGGCGCTCCGTTCCTCGCGGGCTCGGCGCTCACCAACTTCGGGCACACCTGGCGCGCGCCCGGCATCACCAACAACGAGGCGCGGTTCCACTTCTCGGTGAACACCTGCAACGGCTGTCACGCAGGAGAGACGAACACCCCGTTCCTGCACGTCTTTCCCCGCAACGTGGGGCAGGTCGCGGCGCTCTCGGGCTTCCTCACTGGCACGACCGTTCCGGATCCAGTGACTGGCCAGCCGCGCACGTTCAATGACTTGTCCGTGCGCAGTGAGTCGCTCCTCGCGGTGTTGTGCGGTGTGCAGTCGCCGCCGACGGCCACGGTCTCGGTGACGGCACCGACGGCTGGCTCGACGGTGCGCGGACCGACGACGCTCACCGCGACTGGCTCGGGTGTGACGACCGTGCAGTTCTTCATCGACGGAGTGCCGGTGTCGCCGCCGCGGCCCGCGCCGTTCACCGCGCCGTGGTCTGCCGACTTCGTGCCGTTTGGGTCCCACGTCGTGACCGCCGTCGGCCAGACCGCGACGGGAACGGTGGCTTCCCCGCCGGTCTCGTTCCTCACGGCGCCCTCGTCGGCGCCGGACTTCCGGGTGACCATCTCGGCCGCGCCCACCCTGGCCAGGCCGGGAGAGCGGTTCACCGCGCAGCTCAACGTCTGCAACGTGGGCAATCAGCCCGGCTCGACGTCGGTCGAGCTCTTCATCTCTGCGGACGCGGTGATCTCGGCCCCGCCCAGCGCCAACCCCGACATCATCCTCGGCGGGGCACCGGTCTCGTTGAACACAGGCGAGTGCCGGCTGGTGTCGGTGTCGGGCACAGCGAGCCTGCCGCCGGGCGCGACCTCGACGTCGGTATTCCTCGGCGCCATCGTCGACACCTTCAGAAGCGTGGCGGAGCTCGACGAGACCAACAACACCAGCCCGGCGACTCCGATTCTCATCGGCGTGGGGCCCGACTTCACGATCTCGTCCGTGTCGGCGCCCGCCGCCGTTCTTCCAGGGGCCACGTTCACCACCACCGTCACGGTCTGCAATCGCGGCAACCAGCCGGGCGGGACCGCGATCGACCTGTTGTCCTCGAGGGACACCACCATCGCAGCGCCGCCTGACTTCTTCGTGGGCAACGCGCCGCGGGTCACTCTGTCGGCCGGCGAGTGTCGAGCCGTTCCGGTGCAGACGTTTGCGCTGCCGCCGGGCACCTCGTTCCTCGGCGCGATCGCCGTGCGTGGCGACTTCGAGCTCGTCAGCACCAACAACACCAGCCCGGCGCGGCGCATCGATGTCGGGAGCATGGCCGATCTGACCGTCAACTCGGTGAGCGCGCCCGGGAGTGCGTTGCCCGGTGCGACGTTCTCCACGAAGGCCACGGTCTGCAACAACGGCACGGTGGCTGCGACGACGACGGGCGTGGTGGTGCTCGCGGCGTCCCGCACCTTCGTGTTGCCCTCGCCCAGCGCCATGCCCGTCGGCTCGTTCACCGTGACGATCCCCGCGTCGACCTGTCTCTCGCAGGCGCTCTCGGGCAGGGCGACGCCTCCTCCGGGAGTCACGGCGGCCTTCCTCGCGGTCGTCCTCGATCAGTTCAACGCGGTGCCTGAGTTCATCGAGACGAACAACCAGCTCGCCTCGACCACCACGATGGGCATCGGCTTCATGCCCGATTTCCGGGTCTCGTCGGTGAGCGCGCCGATCTCGGTCACGCCGGGCTCGCCGTTCACTGCCAACGCGACGGTCTGCAACCTCGGTACGGTGGCCGGGTCGACCGAGGTCGAGCTTCGCCTCTCGACGATTCCCATGGGCATGGCGCCCGTGACGCTCAACCCGAACCAGTGCGTGAGCGTGGCGATCCCCGGGTTCGCGACCTTTCCTCCCCCTGGTGGGGGAACGCTCTTCAGCCTGACGGCGACGGCTGATCCCCGCGGTATGGTCCCGGAGTTCTCCGAGACCAACAACGTCAGCCCCGCCTTCACGATGGCGATCGGTTTCGGGCCGGACTTCGTGGTCACCTCCGTGTCGGTGCCGACGGCGCTCGCCCCGGGCCAGCCCTTCACGGCGACGGTCACGACCTGCAACCGCGGCACAGCGGCGGGCTCGACGCAGGTCGATCTGCTGATCTCGACCGACAGTGTGCTGAGCCTCGCGGGCGACATGCGCGCACCGGGAGGCTTCTTCACCCTCTCGGCGGGCCAGTGCCAGTCGCAGAACGTGCCTTCGTTCATGACGGTCAGCGCTCCTCCGCCGGCACCGGGCATGCTCGGCACCACCTTCTTCATCGGGGGCATCGCCGACCCGAACGGCTCGGTGCTCGAGCTCAACGAGACGAACAACATCAGCCCGGCGCGCTCGTTCCAGCTCGGCTTCGGCCCCGACTTCGTCATCACCTCGTTCTCGGCGCCGTCGTCGGCGGTGCCGGGCGCGCTGCTCGCCGCGCAGGTGACGGTGTGCAACCGCGGCACGACGACAGCAGGGACCGACGTCACGTTCATCGCGTCGAGCGACACGAGCTTCCCGGCGGGCCACCCGATCGCTCCGTCCGATCTGCTGCTCCCTGCGCAGGGCAACCAGTTCTTCTCGCTCGCGGCGAACGCCTGCGAGTCGCGCGTCTTCACGATTCCGGCGCTGTCGCCGAATGGGCAGACCGGCATGATCTTCCTTGCGGCCGTCGCCGACTTCCACCAGGCGCAGCTCGAGTTCAGCGAGACCAACAACACCTCGCCGATTCGGTCCTTGTCGCTCCGCGCCTCGGTCGACGCTGGCGTTCCGCTGCCCTGAATCGGCGGGGAAGCTCCTCGCATGAGCGGGCGTGCCTGACTAAGAGCGTTCCCCGTGGAGCGCTTCTTCAAGTACCACGGGCTCGGAAACGACTTCGTCGTCATCGATCGGCGAGAGAGCGGCCTCGACGTCGACGCAGAGACCAGCCGCCGGCTGTGCGATCGCCACTTCGGCATCGGCGCAGACGGTGTCCTGGTGGTGCTGCCTGAAGAGGGCACGGCAGGGCGCATGGTGGTGCACAACGCCGACGGCTCGATCGCCGAGATGTGCGGCAATGGCCTGCGCTGCGTCGTCAAGCACGTCGCCGAGAGCGCGAGCGATCGGCCAGTGCGGCTCGAGATCGCGACCGGCGCCGGCGTGCTCGCCTCCGACATCGATTGGAGCCACGGGCAGGTCGACCGCGTCACCGTCGCGATGGGGCCGGGGCTGCTGAAGGCGCCGATCCTCCCGCATGGCGGACCGTTCCTGCGGCAGTCGATCGAAGGGCTGATCGGCACCGCGGTCAGCATGGGCAACCCGCACCTGGTGCTTCTCGACACGCCGCCGTCTGAAGCTGCGCGACTCGGCCCCGGGCTCGAGGTGCACCCGCTCTTCCCCAATCGCACCAACGTCGAGTTCGTCGAAGCGCGTGCTGAAGGTGGGCTGCGCGTGACGGTGTGGGAGCGGGGCGTCGGCATCACCCTCGCGTGCGGCACCGGTGCGTGCGCGACCGTCGTGGCCTCGGCGCTCGAGGGCCGCAGTCCGTACGACGCATGGGTGCCGGTGCAGCTCCCCGGCGGCGTCCTCGACATCAAGGTCGCGCATGATCTCTCGCAGGTCTGGCTCCGGGGCCCGGTGCGCTTCGTCTACTCGGGGACCGTGCCATGACGGGCATCGAGGACCGCGCGCTCGCCATCGTCGGCGTCAATGACATCGAGCTGGTGCAGGAGCGCATCCTTCAGGAACTCTGCGAGCACTGCGGCGCGCAGTCCGGCTCGTTGTGGGTCGCGGGTGAGCGCACGGGGTTGCGGCTTCGGGCGTGGCGCGGGCTGGTCGATCGCACCGCACTCCCAGAGCTGGTCGATCCATCGCTGGTGCAGTCGGGCCCGTGGCTTGCGGGCTCCAACTTCCTGGTGCCGCTCGTGACGGCCGCCGGTGAGGTGCAGGGATTGGCGCAGCTCGGTGACTCGCTCAACGGGGCCTTCGTTGATTCGCTCATCCCCGACGCCCAGCGCTTCGGAGCCTTCGCGGCCTCGGCGCTCAAGACGGCCGCGCGGTTCGCCTTGCTCCAACGACAGGGGCTGCGCGATCGAGAGACGGGCGCGTACACCCTCAGCTACTTCACCGACTACGCGACGAAGGAGATCTACAAGGCGCGCCGGTACGGCCGGTCCTTCTCGCTCCTCACGTTCTCGATCGACAACCTCACTTCGATTCGCACGCGGCTCGGTGCGGCCACCGCGCGGCAGGCCCAGCAGATCGTGCTGCGGGTGATCTCCCAGGTGACGCGCGACGCCGACGTGGTGGCGAGGGCAGGGGAGCACGAGTTTCACGTGCTCCTCCCCGAGACTGACTTCTTTGGCGGCCTCATGTTCCTGCGTCGGGCCCTGAGCTCATTGATCGAAGAGCCCGATGGCCGCGCGCTCGAGGCGAGAATTCCGTTCGGGCTCACCGGTGGCTGCGCGACGTTTCCGCGCGACGGTGACGACTTCGACGAGTTGCTCATCCGCTGCCGGCGCCGAATGGAAGAGCGCCGCGGCTCGCTGCACCACCAGCTGAGGCTCGATCCGCTGCCGTTCTGGGAAGAGGTCGAGCTGCTGCTCGGCAACTCGCGATCGCCGCGGCTTCCAGAGACCCAGGGCGAGCCGGCGCGACGCGGGAAGGTCGCCGACGTGCTCTTCGACGAGCTGCAGCTCGAGGTGGCGCGCGAGTTGTTGCGGGAGCCTGGCGCGCGCGGCCTCGTCTACGTCGGAGGCCCGGTGATGCGGGCTGATCTGCCGATCGTGCGCGGGCTCGACGTTTCGCCAGCCGAGTTCGCGCCCCGCGTGTACCTGCTGGGCAAACGCGGCGATCTCGCGTCCCACCCGACCATCACGCCGGTGTTCCTCGAGGGCGACGAGCACCTGCTGCGTCACGAGTTCCTGCTCTGGCTGGGCGACGGGCTCGCCTACGCGCTGCTGCAACGTCGCGGACGTGGTGCGACGTGGGGTTTCCACACGAGCGACCCGACGCTGGTCGAAGGGCTCGTCTCCAAGCTGCAGGCCGCGTACGACCTGCAGCCGTACTGACGCGAGCGCGCTCCTTCCATGGCCCAGGCCCGAAAGATCCTCATCGCCGACCCTGACGTGAACGCGGTGCGGCCGCTCACGAGGGCCCTGCGCCAGCGCGGCTACCACGTGCAGTACGCGCCCGATGGCTCACGCGCGCTCGAGGTCGCCGTGTTGCGGCACCCCGACGTGATCCTCTTCGACGAGAATTGCCGGCTGATCGAGGCGCGCTCGTTCGTGCAGATCCTCCTGACCAACCCGCGCACCGACGACATTCCGGTGGTGGTGACGACGGGCTCACGCGAGCTCGATCGGTTCCGCACGTTCCGCGATGGCGCGCTGCAGAAGCCGTTCAACCTCGACGAGGTGCTCTCTCGCATCGATCACCTGTGCCGGCGGGTCGAGGCGGCGCGGGAGCTCAAGGGTGACGCGAGGGAGATCGAAGGCGGGCTCTCTCAGCTGCCGTTGCCCGATCTCCTCCAGATCCTCGCGATGAACCGGCGCACCGGCAGGCTGACCGTCGCCAACGGCCCCGAGAAGGGCGAGATCCACCTCTCAGCCGGTCAGCCGGTGAACGCGCGGGTGGGAGAGATCGAGGGCGAGAAGGCGCTGTTCCGGCTGGTCGCCTGGCGAGAGGGGACCTTTGCGTTCGCTCCCGGCCCCGCGCCGCTCCGCACGCTCGTCACGCGCGCCATGGAGGACGTGCTTCTGGAGGGCATGCGGCAGAGCGACGAGCGCGATCGGCTGCTCAGCGGGTTGCCGCCGGTCGGGCAGTTGCTCCAGCGCACGCCTGACGCGGCGTCGATCGTCGAGCCTCATCCAGTGACGGCCGAGGTGCTGCAACTGCTCCGCGCGCCACGGCGGATCTCGGAGGTGCTCGATCTCACCGACTCCCCCGATCTCGAGGTGCTCGGCGCGATCAGCGCG
>JAUXRI010000016.1 GCA_030681895.1 Myxococcales bacterium
CCCCATGGGCGACGACGTGATGCTCAACTACCAGACGACGAGCTTTCACAACAACGCGGCGCTGCGTGAGCTGTTCGGCCTCAGGCCTGCACCCGAGTTCGAGGCGTGGCTCGAGCGCATGGGCCTGTGGCGCAACGGAAAGCTGACCGACCGCGCCGGTGACGCGTCGGTGTTCGAGCGGGAGTTCGGACGATGACTGAAGACGAATTGCGCGCGCTGGTGACCCAGGTCGTTCGGGAAGTCGTCGGCGCGACGGATGAAAAGCCGGTGGTGCGAGAGGAACCGCTCCGGAGGGGGCCGCACCACCGGCCGTTGCCTGCACCTCGCAGCGCCGAAGCGCTCGAGCAGCTCAAAGCGCTGACGCCGTCGCGAATCATCACGGGTCGAACCGGCACCCGCTACCTCACGAAGAGCTACCTCGGGCTTCGGGCCGATCACGCCATCGCGCTCGACGCGGTGGAGTCTCAAATCGAAGACGGCTGGGCCGAGAAGCAGGGGTGGCTCCCGTTGCGCACGCGCGCGAAGGACCACGCCGAGTTCCTGCTCCACCCCGACCACGGCCGCCGCCTCGACGACGCCTCACGCCAGCGCTGCGAGAAGGACGCGGAGCGCGGGCTCGACGTGCAGTTGATCGCCGGCGATGGGCTCTCGGCCAACGCGCTGCGCCTCAACGGGCCCGCGCTGTTGACGGCGCTCCGCAAGCACCTCACGGCGGCCGGCTTCCGGGTCGGCAAGCCGCTCTTCGTGAAGTTCGCGCGCATCGGCGTGCAGGATGAGATCGGCGTCATCACCCAGGCGAAGTCGACGCTGATCATCGTCGGCGAGCGGCCAGGCCTCGGCACGGGCGACTCGTTGAGCATCTACACGGCCCATGGCCCGAAGCTCGGCCAGGACAACGCAGAGAAGGACTGCATCTCGAACGTGCGCGACCTCGGCTTCGTGCCTGAGCGCGCGGCGGCGAGGTGCGCGGCGTTGATGAAAGACACGTTCGCAGCGGGTGGCGGCGGCGTGAAGCTCACCGGAGGCGATCCTGCCTTCCGGCCCCACGTGATCAACCACTGATGCTGATCCCCCAACGCCCCAGGCTCTTGTCATGCCGGCTGCTCGAGCAGATCGAGCCGTCACTCGGTCAGGCGCTCGGCTGCGCGCCGCGCCATACCTCGGTCGCGCTCGTCACGTGTGATCAAGACGACTCGCTCTACGCGGCCCTCGATCACGCCACCAAGTTCGCCGACGTCGACGTCGTCTACGCGAAGAGCTTCTACGCGGGCAGCGCGCATGCTTCGGGGCCGTTCTCGGGCGAGATCCTCGGCGTGCTCGCCGGAGCGGATCCCGATGAGGTGAACGAAGGGCTGTGGGCGCTCCGCGAGGCGCTGACCTCGAAGATCCACTTCGTCGCGCTCGAGGGCACGACCGCGCCGTCGTTCTTTCCTCACGTCATCGAAGAGACCGGCCGCTACCTGGCGCCGCTGGCCGGAGTCCCCGTCGGGAGCCCGCTCGCCTACCTCATCGCACCACCCACCGAGGCCTTGATCGGGCTCGACGCAGCGATCAAGTCAGCGAACGTGAAGCTGCTGAAGTTCTTCGGCCCACCGACCGAGACCAACTTCGCGGGCGCGTACCTTGGCGGCTCGCTCGCCGACGTTCAGGCCGCCGCTGACGCCTTCAGCGACGCGGTCGTGTCGGTGATCCGTTCGCCGATGGCGGGTCTCGTTCGACCCGAGCGCGAGCGCCGCTGAAGCTGTAACGCCTGCGCGACAGCCGCCACGAGGGATCGTGACAGACACGCGACACGTGGGCGACACTGGGCTCCTCAGCCGGGGGGCTGCACGATGAACCAGAAATTTCTGATCGAAGGCCGCGGCGACACGATGCACACAGCAGACGAGATCAAGTCTCTCCATCAACAGGGCGACCTCTCGGTCAACACGCGGCTCTCCCGAGACGGCAAGCAGTGGTTCGCTGCGGTGCAGCTGCTCAACCGCATCCCCGAGAAGAAAGAGGCGCCACCCACTCCGGTGCTGAGAGCTACCGAGTGACCTGCGAGTAGTTCTTGCCGGCGTCGTTGAACCACAGCTCGCCGACCTCTCGCGCTCCGGCCGTGTCGTGCGGCGCGCGGCACTGCAACCCGACGCGGAGCGCGAACTCGAGGGTCGTTCCCGGCTTCACCGGCACCGCGAAGTAGCCCTGGGTGATGGGGCACGGCACGTCGGTCGAAGACACCTTGTTCACCGTCTTCCAGCCGTCGGCCGTCCAATGCAGCTCCTGCCACGAGACCGAGACCGCCGAGAACCCGCTGGCGGGCCAGCCGCGGTTCTCCGCGTAGGCGACGATCTCGGGGAGCGTCGGGTTCACGTCGAAGTGCAGCTGGCTGGTGCGAACGGTGGGCGAGGTGACGGGCCTGACGTAGCCCGGGCGAAAGGGCTCACTGCCCCCGCCGCCACTCTCGTCCCCCATGCGATGCTCCGTCGAGTTGGCGTTCATGGGCGACACCCTAACGCCAGTGGCTTTGACCTTTCAAAGGCCCAGGTGTTGACCATTCTGTGACGTCCCGTTCGCCGCCAGCGCTTCGCCTCGTGACGTCGGAGCCGGCGAGCGATGGCGCGTTGTGCCGGGCGTTCCTCGCGGGTGACTCGAAGGCGTTCGGCGAGCTGGTGCATCGCTACCAGGACCTCGTCTTCAAGCTGGTGCGCCGCTACGCCGCCGCGCCAGACGAGGCGAGAGATCTCACCCAGCGCGCGTTCCTGCAGGCCTTCGAGGCCGCCCGTCGAACGCTGCCGCGGCTGGTCGACTCCGATGGAGAGGTGCCCTTCAAGGCCTGGCTGCTGCGCATCGCGATCAACCTCGGGAAGAATCAGGTGCGAGACGGAGCCAGGTGGCCGAGGGCGCCGCTCGAAGCCGTCGATGGGGCCGTCGAACCGTCGGCTGGTGCGCATGAAGCGCTCGAACGCGCCGAAGCCGAGGCCCTGACCCGCCGCGCAGTCACTGCGCTCCCCAGACGTCAGCGCGAAGTCTTCACCCTGCGCATCGACGCGGGCCTGCCGTTCGCAGAGATCGCCGACGCGCTCGGCATCAGCGAAGGCAACGCGAAGTCGCATTTTCACTACGCCGTGAAGCGCCTGCGAGACGAAGTGCGCGCGCTCATGGCACCGTCGAACCCTGGAGGCGCCTCATGACGTGCGAAGAGATCGAGCTGCTGTTGCTGGAGCCATCCCCCGGCGCTGAGGTCGACGCACACGTCGCGACCTGCGCGTCGTGTCAGGCCTTCGTGAAGGACCTCGGCCTCGTCATCGAACGCGCGACTTTGCCCGCGCCGACCAGCGCCGAGCGCACGATGCTCAGCGGGCTGGCCGAGTCGACCTGGAGCGAGTGGCGTCGTGCGCAGCGTGGGCGTCAGGCGTGGGTCGGCTATGCGGCCGCTGCCTGCTTCGGCGCGCTGGTGGCGTCGGCCGGCTTCTGGACGGCGAGGCCCGTGCGCGAGGTCGTCGTCGAGCGTGTCGTCGCTCCGGCCTCACCAGACGCCGTCGCGTCGAACGACGAGCTCGAGGAACCCAACCTTCTTTCCGATGACGTGTTCTTCGAAGTGACGTGGCCAGAACCCCTCGAAGGAGAAACCCCATGATGCAGAAGCTCTTGCTGTCGACGATGTTGCTGTCCTCACTCGCGTTGGCCGGCCCGAAGAACCACCCCGCGAAGTGGGACGCGATGGACCCCGAAGAGCGCGCCGAGAAGCACGAGGAGCGCGCGCGTCAGGCCCGCATGATGCTGCTGGTCTCGGTCGCCGAGGCGCTCGAGCTGAACGAAGCGCAGGCGCTGAAGTTGTCCGAGAAGTTGAAGGTCATCGACGAGAAGCGCCGGCCCGTGCGTGAGGCGATGGGCGAGGCGATGCGGCAAGTGAAGGCCGCCTCCGAAGGTGACGCTGCCGCCGCCGCGAACATCGATCAGCACGTGCAGAAGGTGCTCGACGGCCGCGTGCAGATGGCGCAGCTCGACAAGGAACTCTACGCGACGCTCGCCGAGGGCCAGACGCCGCAGAAGAAGGCCAGGCTCGCGGTGGTGCTCGCGAAGGTCGGCGAAGAGATGCGCCGCATGCGCGGCAACAAGGGCCGTCACCACCGGCAGTAAGTCGTCTGCGGTTGACGTTCGATGGGCGCGCCGTCCTCCGTGGACTGGCGCGCCCTCGTCGTCTCTGATGCCTCGCATGGAACGAACCGTCGTGCGTGTGCATACCGTGGGCCCTGCTGACGTGTTGACCCTCGAGCGTGAAGAGACGCCCCTTCCGGGCCCTGGTGAGGTGCAGGTGCGCCAGACGGCCATCGGCCTCAACTTCATCGACGTCTACTTCCGCAGCGGGCTCTACCCGACGGCGCTCCCCTTCATCCCCGGGCAGGAGAGCGTGGGCGTGGTGACGGCGATCGGCGACGGCGTCGCGCTCCCCATCGGTGCGCGGGTCGCCTCGGCCGGTGTTCCCGGCGCCTACGCAACGGCGCGGGTGTTGCCAGCAGAACGTGTGGTGCTGGTGCCTGACGCCATCGACGACGTCACCGCCGCCGCCATCATGTTGAAGGGCATGACGGCCGAGTACCTGGCCCGCAGGTGCCATCGCATCGTGCAAGGCGAGGTGGTGGTGGTGCATGCGGCAGCAGGCGGAGTCGGACAGCTCCTGTGCCAGTGGGCGCGTCACCTGGGCGCGACGGTCATCGGCGTCGTCGGTCGGCCAGAGAAGGCGGCGCTCGCGAGCGCGTCGGGTGCGCATCACGTGGTGGTGCTCTCGGAGCAGAAGCTCGTCGACGAGGTGAAGCGCCTCACTGGCGGCCGTGGCGTCGACGTCGTCTACGACTCGGTTGGCAAAGACACGCTCGCGGCGTCGCTCGACAGCCTCAAGCCCCGCGGCCTGCTGGTCAGCTTCGGCCAGTCGTCAGGCATGCCCGAGCCGCTCGCCCTCTCGTCGCTCGGCGGCGCGCGCTCGCTCTTCGTCACCCGGCCGTCGATGCACGCGTACGTCCACTCACGGGCCGAGCTCGAGGAGAGCAGCGCGGCGCTGTTCGACGTGGTGACGCGCGGCGTGGTGAAGGTGAGCGCTCCGACGACGTTCGCGCTCTCGGCGGTGGCCGATGCGCATCGGGCACTCGAACAGCGGAAGACCACCGGCTCGGTCGTGCTGCTCCCGGGTTAGACGCCCTCGGCCTGCAGCCGGCCCTCTTCCCAGCCGAGGTCGACACACAGCGTTCGCGCCCGCTGAGACAACTGCTTCGCGAGTGGGGCCTGACCCTGGCGTTTCGAAACGCGCGCCTGCTGCAGCAACATCTTCGCCTGAAAGAGCAGATCGCCTGACGCGGCGCCTGCGAGCCCCGCAGCGTCGAAGTGTCGCGCGGCCTCTGGCAGCTGGTTCGTCTGCACGCACAGCGTTCCCAGGTTGGCCAGGACGCGCGCCTCGGCGCTCGGCCACCGCGCCTCACGCCAGCGCTCCAGTGAGCTCTCGAGCAACGCGCGAGCCCCGCTGGCCTCTTTTCGCATCAGTCGCGCGCCAGCGAGCCGCGCTTCGACGCGCGCCGTGAGGTTCACCTCGCCGTGCCAGCGCGCCAGCTCTTCTGCCGCGGCGCACCGCGCGAGGCTGCTCTCCCACGCGAGGATGGCGGCGGGCAGGTCGCCTTCCTGCTCTCTGGCTTCGGCGCGCTCGGCGTCGACGAGGGCCATGAAGGGCGTCTCACCGGCGCGCTGCTCGGCGAGTGACAGCGCTTCGGCCGCGCGGGCCCGTCGAGCTTCGCTGCGGTGCACCCGCGCGAGCGAGAGCGCGAGCTCCGGCGACCCGAGGTCACGCCCCTGCTGCAGCGCCACGGCTTCGTCGACGAGGGTCCTCGCCAGCGCCGCGTCCTGAAGCGCGAGCGCCATGCCTGCCGCGCGCGCGAGCGCATCGACGCGGGCCCGAACGAGCTCAGCCGTCACCGGGGTCGTCTGCCCGAGCGCCTCGACCCAGCCCCTCACGGCGGTGATGGCGTCACGCAGGGCCCGGTGTGACAGCGCGGTCTCGGCGGCGTGTTTCCAGAGCGCCGAGGCCCGCACGCCATCTCGCGAGGCGTTGAGGTGGCCCGCCAACCGCACCGAGTCGATCGAGGCCGGCGCGCTGCGGGCCTGCTCCACCATCGCCGCCCCGAGGCGCTGGTGCATGAAGGGGCGCTCGGGCGAGGCCGTCTCGAGCACCAGCCGCTGCAGGCGGGTCGACGCGAAGCTCCAACGGCGGGTTCCCGCGCTCTTGAGCAGCCGGTTCTGCACGGCGAACTGCAGCGACTGCGGCGTCACCTTCGGCAACGCGACGCTGACCTGCGCGCCCTCGAACGAATCGCCACACAGCGCCGCGGCCTCGAGCAGCCGAACGACGTCGAGCGGCATCGCCGAGATTCGCGCGCGGGTGATGCCGTCGGCGTCCATCGCGGGCACGTCGCCCACGAGGGTCGTCTGCCCACCCTGCTGCCGGAGCAGGGCGCGATCGTGCAGCCACGCGACGAGATCGACGATGCGACCCGGCACGCCGCCAGACATCGTGAACACCTTCTCGGTGAGGGCCGCGCTCGGCGGCTGCGCCAGGGTCGCGGTCAGCCACTGCGCCACGTCGGCGCGCGTGAAGGCCGTGACGTCGACCGAGGGCACCGAGCCGAGCCGGTCTTGCGGCACCTCGGGGTCGACGAAGCCGATGGTGAGCTCCTTCGGCGCGGCGCGCATGACGAGATCGCGGAAGGTCTCGACGCTCGGCCCATCGAAGGCCTCGATGCCGTCGAACAGCAGCAGCACCGAGCGCCCGCTGGAGCCTGCCTTGAGCACGGCGCGCAGGGCCTGGGTCGCCTGACCGGCCGTGAAGGGGTGGGCGAGCTGCACGACGCCGGCGATGACGAGCGCCGCGGTGACGGTCGCCTCCGGGAGCTGCAGCTTCTCGAGCGCGGGCCTCAACGTCGTCGCGCGCGACTCGGTCGAGACCCCGGTCACGGCGCAGAGGAGCTCGGTGATGGCGCCGAAGGGCGTCTCTCTGAGCGAGGCGGGGCTGCGGGCGACGGCGACGACGCAGCCCTTGTTGCGCGCGCGCGTGGCGAGCTCGGCGACCAGCGTCGAGCGGCCCGAGCCTCGCGGGGCGCGCACCAGGAACGGCGCCACCACGCCTGCGCCGAGGCTGACCAGCCGCTTGTCGAGCAGCTGGAGCACGCCGTCTCGCCCGATGAGCGGCACGGAGCCGAGCCCAAGGCGCGAGCGCCGCCCCGTCACCTCGACGACGTCGCTCTGATCGACCGGCCGCACCTCGACGACGTCGGCGCAGTCGGCGCCGAGCTGCTTCTCGAGAATGAGGGTGCCCGCGGCAGACTTCGCGGCGAGCACCTGGGCCTTGCGCGTCACCCGCTCGTCGACCTCGCGATCGAGATCGGTTCGGGTCGAGGCCTGAATCACGGCGGCGCGCATCGCTCCCGGCCCCGCGTCAGGAGCGCGTCCCGCTTCGTCGGCGATGGCTTCACGAATCGCCAGCAGCGCAGTCACGGCGCGAGCGGTGGTCGCGAGGGCCTCGCCGCCGAAAAGCAGCACGATGCGATCGTCATCGACGGTGTCGACCGCAGCACCCCAGGCGCGTGACACCATCAGCGCCCGGGCCACGCAGCGCCTCGCCCGAGAGGACTTCGCCGGAGCCCCGAGGACCTCGAGGTGCGCGAGTAGCAGCCGGTTGCCGGTGACGCCGAACCCGTCGCGCGCCTTGAGCAGCTCGTCGATCACTGCGGGCGCCAGTGGCAGGCCCAGCGCCTCGAGCTTCGCGCGGCGCTCCGATTTGAGCTCAGGCGCTCTGGGCGCGGCGCTCGGGGTGGGGCTGCTCGGCGACGAGAAGAACTCGTCGGCGGCGGCGGGAGGCGCGATGCGCGCGACGGGCGTGGCTGACGGCGCGGGGGTTGCCCGGCTGGGGATGGCGGAGGCGGGTGGCCAGGCTTCTTCCGCGCTCGGCGATGGCGGCCAGACCTCAGCGGAGCCGCCTGCGCCCTGCTCCGACTGCTTGAGGCCGAGCTGCAGCGCCGCGGCGAACTCGCCCACCGACGGGTAGCGCTCCGACTTGTTCTTCGAGAGCGCCTTGAGGATGACGTCGGTCAGCGCCTTGAACTTCGCGAGCTCGGGCCGGTACTTCGACGGCTCATCAGGCGCCTGCGTCAGGTGCATGCTGATGACCTTCGCGAGCTCGGGCGCGATGAATGGCGGCCGGCCAGTGAGCAGCTCGTACGCGACACACCCCAGCGCGTAGATGTCGGTGCGCTCGTCGAGATCGGTCGCGAGCGCCTGCTCGGGCGCCAGGTACATCGGCGTGCCGACGACCATGCCCATCTGCGTCAGCCGCCCATCTCGACTGTCGCCCGCCTTGTCCGTCGCGCGCGCGATGCCGAAGTCGAGGATCTTGGCGAGCTCGCTGCCATCGCGTTTCTTGCCGAGCACGATGTTCGGCGGCTTCAGGTCGCGATGAATGATGCCCAGCGCGTGGGCCTCGGCGAGGCCGTTGCAGACCTGACTCAGGATCTCGACGGCGCGGCGCGGGTCGAGCGGCCCACGGGCAATCTCGGCGTCGAGCGCGGCGCCCTCGACGTACTCCATCGCGAGGAACGGCTGGCCGGCCTTGGTGCGGCCGAAGTCGAACACGCGAACGATGTGCGGGTTCTCGAGCTGGCTGACGAGCTCGGCTTCGCGTTGGAAGCGCGCCCACATCTCGGGGTCAGCGGCGAAGGCGCGCTTGAGCAGCTTGAGCGCGACCGGGCGTTTGAGGTGAATGTGCGCCGCCCGGTACACCTCGCCCATGCCACCCGAGGCGACGTGGGCCTCGATGCGGAAGCGCTCCTCGAGCAGGGTGCCCGGCTCGAGCAGCACCTCTTCGACGTCTCCGCCGGGAACGGGCACTTCTTTGCCGTTGATCGTCTGGACGGTCTTGGGGCGCGTGAAGCGGGTGGTCGCGAAGAGGCCCGAGGGGCTGCTCTCGGCCGGCATGAGCATCGCCGCGACGAAGGCCTTGAGCGTCTTGACTGATTCATCGGTGAGCGTGACGGCGAGCCCGATGTTGCCGCGCTCGTCGAAGTCGGAGCCCTTCACCAGCCCCGACAGCTCGACCCGCGAGCGCGACTCGAGCATCACGTCGATGGCGGCCTCGGCGCCGTCGGCCACGTCGTCGGGGTAGGGGACGAAGATCTCGCCCTGCTCCACACGTGGGCCAACGGCCGCCTGGAGATCGGCGGGCGTGTCGAACATCACACCGCAGCGCAGCTGCTCAGCCATCGGGGCGGGCAGTGTCCCTTATGGCCAGCACGGTGCCCAGCGCGGACTTGGAGCCAGCGCTACGGCATCGCCAGAGTGATTGACTGTTCAGGGCGGCTCTGTTCGGTCGAGTGATTCGAGGGCGTTGGGTCCCGCGCTGTCCCTCACGATGGCGACGTGGTAGTGATGGCTGCATCAGGCAGCGCTGCTTCGCGGCGCGGTTACTGACGCTGGCTCTCCCCCTTCCGCTCGGCTGTTCGTATCGCTCCTCGCGACGGGGAGCGACCTCAGGCCCGTGGTGACTCCCGCTCGGTGCGGCGCGTCGCTGCAGGGCCGCTGAAGGAGTTTGCTCATGACCTCTCGTCATCTGACGTTCGCTGCACTGGTTCTGGTTGGTTCATTCGGTCTGACGTTGACGGGGTGTGGCGCGGCCCTGGTGGGTGCTGATGCCGGCACCGATGCAGGCAATAGAGCCGGAGGCACTGCCACGGGTGGTGGCACTGCCACGGGTGGTGGCACTGCCACGGGTGGTGGCACCGCGACGGGTGGTGGCACCGCGACGGGCGGCGGCGCTGCGACGGGCGGCGGCACTGCGACGGGCGGCGGCGCCGCGACGGGTGGCGGCAGTGCGACTGGCGGCGGCGTGGCCAGCACCGTCCCTGCGGTCCTCTCGACCGTGCCCTCGATGAACGCGCTGGGGGTGTCGGTGACCACGACGCCGAGCGCCACCTTCAGCCTCCCGATGGACGTGAGCACTTTGAGCGCGTCGAACTTCACGGTGACGAGCGGCACGCCAGCGGTGGCAGTCGCCGGCGCGGTGACGGCCACCACCTCATCGGTGACGTTCCGCCCCAACGCGAACCTTCAAGTGAGCACGCTCTACACGGCGACCCTCACCACCGGCGCACGCAGCAGCGCGGGAATTCCGCTCGCGGCCGACGTCACGTGGCGCTTCACGACGGGCATCGCGCCGGCGCTTCCGGTGAACCTGCGCACGGCCGGCAACTTCGTCATCCTCGCCAAGACGGGCATCTCGACGGTCCCGACGTCCCGGGTGACGGGCAACATCGCGGTCAGCCCGGCGGCAGCGACCTTCATCACCGGCTTCTCGCTGACGGCGCCTCCGACGGCGTCCTCGACGTCGCCCCAGGTGGTCGGGCTCGTGTATGCCGCTGACTACGACGCGCCGACGCCCTCGAACCTCACCACCGCCGTGAGCGACATGCAGCTTGCCTTCACCGACGCGTCAGGTCGCGCGGCGAGCGTCACCGAGCTCGGCGCTGGCAACATCGGCGGCATGACGCTCACCGCCGGCGTCTACGGCTGGGGCACGGGTCTGCTGATTCCCACCGACGTGACGCTCACCGGCAACGCGACCGACGTCTGGATCTTCCAGATCGCTCAGAACCTCACGGTCAGCAACGCCGTCAACATCACCCTCGCCGGTGGTGCGCTGCCGAAGAACGTCTTCTGGCAGGTGTCGGGCTCCGTCACGCTCGGAACCACCTCGCACTTCGAGGGCGTGGTGCTGTCGCAGACGGGCATCAGCCTGGGCACTGGAGCGTCGATCAACGGCCGGCTCCTGGCCCAGACGGCGGTCAGCCTCGCCAGCTCCACGGTGACGCAGCCCGCGCCGTGACGAAGGCCCCTGTTCGTTCAGGCCCGCCCTGAACTATGGGCGGTGCATGACTCGTGTCCTCGTCGGCTCTCTCGTTCTCGCCCTGGCCGCCTGTGGTGCGGTGGGGCGCTCCGATGCGGGGGTCGACGCAGGAGTGGTTCCCCTCGGTGGCGGCTTCGCCGCGTCGGGTGGGAGTGCCGGTGGTGGCAGCGCAGGTGGTTCGAGCGCAGGTGGTTCGAGCGCGGGTGGCTCGAGCGCCGGCGGGAGCGTCGCCGGTGGAATGGCAGCAGGTGGATCGGCCGTCGACGCGGGGGTCGTCACGACGATTCGGGTGCACTACCCGACGGGGGCGCGGCGCATGTTCCTTCGGGGCGCGTTGCTGCCGCTGTTGTGGACGGCGGGCGTCGCGATGCAGCAGGTCGACGCCGAGACGTGGGAGTACTCGATGCCGGCCCAGGCGCAGGATCTCGAGTTCAAGCCCCGTCTCGACGAGCAGGAGTGGTCGAAGGGCCCCAACTACGTCGTGAAGCCAGGCCAGACCCTCGACGTCTACCCGCGCTTCTTCACGGACTCGGGCCAGGTGTCGAGGCGGTGGCCGGCCTTCCGCAGCACCGTGCTGAACAACTCGCGTGGCGTGCTGGTGTATCTGCCGCCGACGTACCTCGAGAACACGACCTTCCGCGCCCCGGTCGTCTACATGCATGACGGGCAGAACCTGTTCGATCCCGCGACCGCGTTCGGTGGCAACGAATGGCAGGTCGACGAGACGATGAACCGCACCGCGAACGACGGCTTCATCGCCGAGGCGATCGTGGTCGCCCCTGAGAACGCCGGCGGCGCACGCATCGACGAGTACACGCCGACCAACACCACGCAGTACGGAGGCGGGAAGGGCGGCGACTATCTGCGATTCCTCGTCGAAGAGCTGAAGCCCGCGGTCGATGGCGAGTACCGCACGCTGCCATCACGCGAGCGCACGGTGGTGATTGGCTCGTCGCTGGGCGGCCTCATCTCGGTGTACGCCGGCGTTCAGAAGCCAGACGTGTTCGGGAACATCGGCGCGATGTCGCCGTCGACGTGGTGGGACAACCGGTGGATTCTGGGTTCGGTTGCGGGCCTTCGTGCGTCGCCGCTGAGGCCGCTCAAGGTCTACGTCGACAGCGGCAACGCTGGCACCTCGATGGATGACGTCACCAACACCGCCGCGCTCGCGCAGGCGTGGCGAGACCGGGGCTACGCCGACGACGCGACGCTGATGTACGTGGTGCAGAATGGCGCGAGCCACAGCGAGACCTTCTGGGCGCAGCGGTTGCCGGTCGCGTTGCGGTTTCTGCTCGGGCCCGGGCGTTGACTTAGCGCAGCGTCAACACCTCGCAGCCGCTCGCCGTCACCACCACCGTGTGCTCGAACTGGGCCGACCACCGCCCGTCGACCGTCACCACCGTCCACCCGTCGGCGAGCACGCGCGTGTCGGGAGCGCCGAGCGTGATCATCGGCTCGATGGTGAACGCCATGCCGGCCTTGAGCTTGAGCCCGGTGCCCTTCCGGCCGACGTGCGCGACGTGTGGCGGCAGGTGCATCTGCCGGCCGATGCCGTGGCCTCCCCAGTCGCGCACCACCTCACAGCCCGCCTCGCGCGCGACGGAGTGGATGGCCGCGCCGAGGTCTCCCAGGTGAGCGCCGTGCCGAACGACTGACACTCCAGCCTGCAGACACCGGCGCGCGGTTTCGACCACGTGGCGGGCGTCGTCGCTGACGTCGCCGATACAGAAGGTCGCCGAGGTGTCGCCGTGCCACCCGCCCAGCTCGCTGGTGACGTCGACGTTGATGATGTCTCCGTCGCGGAGCAGCTCATCGGCGCGTGGCATGCCGTGACAGACCACTTCGTTTCGGCTGGTGCACACCGCCGCGGGAAAGCCCTGGTACCCGAGCTGACTCGGCCGGGCCCCATGCCGGGAAGTGTCCTCGCGCACCCACGCGTCGATGTCGGCGGTGCTGATGCCGGGCGCCAACCGGCTCGCAACGTGGGCGAGCGTCTGCGCGGCGACCTGACCTGCGCGGCGGAAGTGGGGGAGCTCTCGTTCAGAGATTCGGGGAGGCACGTTGGCCACGCTGCCTCGGACGCGCCGATGTTCGCCAATACCGCTTGGGTATGGAGCGCAGGCGCGACGCGCGGCAATTCGGGGCGGCACGTCGGCCACGCTGCTCGCACGCTCTGGTGTTCGCCGATACCGTTTGGGTATGGAGCGCAGCCGCGACGAGCGAGTTAACGTCGTCGCCCATGAGCCTCACGCAGCTCGAGTACTTCGTCGCAGTTGCCGAGTCTGGCAGCGTCACCCGTGCCGCAGCCCGCTGCGCCGTGTCTCAGCCGCCGCTCACCAGACAGATTCGCGCGCTCGAGGACGAGCTCCACGCCCCGTTGTTCCGTCGCAGTTCGCGCGGCATGGCGCTGACGCCTGAAGGTGAACGCCTGCTCGCGCATGCCCGTTCGGTGCTCGAGCTCGTCAGAGCGACGCCCGCGGTGGTTCGCCGGGACTGATCGGCATTGAAGTCGACGGCACGCGCTGCGTATGTGCCTCGTATGACTCGCGCGCGCGTCGGCATCATCGGAGCATCTGGTTACTCGGGGCTCGATCTCACCAGGCTCCTCCTCGGCCACGAGCGCGTCGTCGTCGATTTCCTGACGTCTGATCGCTGGGTCGGCCAGAGCGTCGAGACTCGCGTCGGCGTGCCGGTTCGGCAGGGCGCGACGCAGTACGTGTCGGTCGACCAGGGGCTCGAGCGCGCGGCCGAGTGTGAAGTCGTGTTCCTCGCGACGCCGGCCGAGACGTCGCTGGAGCTGGGCCCGAAGCTGCTGTCGAAGACGCGTGTGGTCGATCTCGCCGGCACCTTCCGCCTGCTCGACGCGTCGCTCTACCCGACGTTCTACAAGTTCAGCCACCCGGACCCGTCGCTGCTGCAGAAGGCCGTGTACGGCATGCCGGAGCTCTTCCGAGATCGAATTGCAGGCCAGCGCTTCATCGCGAACCCGGGCTGCTACGCGACGGCCGCGACGCTGTCGGTGGCGCCGCTGGTGAGGCAGGGCCTCGTCGATCTCGACTCCATCGTGATCAGCGCCGCGTCGGGCGTCTCGGGCGCGGGCCGCAAGGCGAGCGAGGAGTACACCTTCATGGAGGTCGACTCCGACTTCCGCGCCTACAAGGTGCTCTCGCACCAGCACACGCCGGAGATCGAGCAGACCCTCTCGGCGCTCGCGGGCCGGCCGGTGCGCCTCGTCTTCACGCCGCATCTGTTGCCGATGAAGCGCGGCATTCTGTCGACCGCCGTCTGCAACCTGCGCGAAGGCGTCGACGCCGCTGAGGTGACGCAGACCTTCGAGCGCGCGTATGGCCAGGAGCCGCTGGTGAAGCTGCTCGCCTCGCCCGAGGCGGTGCGCATCGCCGACGTGGTGAACACGCCGAAGACGTTGATCGGCACCGCCGTGAAGGGCCGCAAGTGCGTGTCGATCGCCGCCATCGACAACCTGCAGAAGGGCGCCGCGAGCCAGGCCGTGCAGAACATGAACCTGATGCTCGGGTACGCCGAGACGACCGGGCTGGCCTGAGTTCCCCACTCAGACGGCGCCGAGCCTGTTCCCGACTCAGACGGCGCCGAGCCTGTTCCCGACTCAGACGGCGCCGAGCCTGATCAGCTCCAGCTGACCGTCAGGCTTGAAGCACCGGCCGACAGTCCGTATGTGGCGCCCACTCGATGGCCATCGCGCGCGGTTTCACTTTCTCGGGGCTGCACAGCGGCATCAAGCCGTTCAAGAAGGACCTGGCCCTCATCGTCTCGGAGCGGCCGTGTTCCGCCGCCGCGGCCCTGACCGTCAACGCCGCGAAGGCCGCGCCGATCGTCGACTGTGAGCGCCGGCTTCCGTCGACCTCGATTCGCGCCGTCTTGATCAACTCCGGCAACGCCAACGCGCTCACCGGCGCCGACGGGCTCGCCGACGTCGTCGAACTCTGCGCGGCCACGGCGAAGGTGCTCGAGCTCGAAAACGGCACGGTGCTGATGGCCTCGACCGGCGTCATCGGTCAGCGGCTGCCGAGCCAGAAGATCATCGACGCCCTCCCGCGACTGAAGAGCCAGCTCAAGGCCGCGGTCGAGACGGCGGCCGAGGCGATCCTCACCACTGACACCAGCATCAAGGTGGCCTCGCGCACGGTGCGCATCGCGAAGAAGGAAGGCCGCATCACCGCCATCTGCAAGGGCTCGGGCATGATCGCGCCCCAGCTCGCGAGCACGCTGGCCTTCATCTGCACCGACGTCGCCATTTCGCCTGCCATGCTGCAGAAGGCGCTGCTCGCCGCGATGGACGGCAGCTTCAACAACCTCACCGTCGACAACGACATGAGCACCAACGACATGGTGCTCGCGCTCGCGAACGGCGCGCTGGGCAACCCCGAGCTCGAGGCCGGCCCGGAGTTCGACGCCTTCGCCGCGCAGCTGCAGTCGATCTGCGCCGAACTCGCGAAGGAGGTGGCGCGCGATGGAGAAGGCGCGACCAAGCTGCTCGAGGTGCGCGTGACGGGCGCGCCGACGCGGGCCATCGCGACCGATCTCGCGCGCTCCGTGGCGGGCTCGACGCTGGTGAAGGCCGCCATCTTCGGAGCCGACCCGAACTGGGGCCGCATTCTGTCGACCGTCGGCGCGCGCTGCGGCAGCCAGAAGTACGCCATCGATCCCTCCGCCTCGAAGGTCATCGTCCAGGGCATCTGCGTCTACGACTCGAAGCCGATGTTCGACCCGCGTTCACCGCCGGGACCCATGATCGCCAACGACGCGAACGAGGGCCCCTCGGTGCCTGGCCACAAGGGCCTGCGCGCGCGCATGCGTGAGCCCGAGGTGCTGATCGAGGTCGACCTGCGCTCTGGCACGGAGTCGTCGGTCGGCTGGGGCTGCGACCTCTCGTACGACTACGTGAAGATCAACGCCGACTACACCTCGCTCCTCGTGCCGACGGCCGATGGCAGCGTCGCGAAGGACGATCGGCTCACCAACTACTCGCCCAAGTTCAAGGTGAACCTGGTCACCGAAGCGCTCACGTACATCTCGCGCTTCGCCGACAAACGCGTCGTGCTGAAGCTCGGCCGGCAGGCGATGGGCAAGGACTCGCTGCGCGCGTCGATCGCACACGACGTCTCACTGCTCCGCGCGGTCGGCATGGTGCCGATCATCGTCCACGGCGAGAGCCCCGAGGGCTCGTCGAAGGGCGACAACCGTAGCCGCGAGATGGTGCTCAACGGCCAGACGAACACCGAGCTGGTGACGCTGCTCAACCGGTCGGGCACCCAGGCCATCGGCCTCTCGGGCATGGACGCGTCGTTCCTCAAGTCGAAGCTCGCGAAGGACTCGAGCGTCGACTCGCCGCGCGGAGAGGTGACGAGCATCAACACCGAGCTGCTCGAGCTGTTCCTTCAGCGCAACTACGTGCCCGTCGTCTCGCCTGTTGGCTTCCTCGATGACGGCACCACCGTTCCGCTCGAGCCTGATCAGGTGGCCAGCGAGCTCGCCATCGCAGCGAAGGCCACCAAGCTCGTCTACCTGGTCGGCGTGCCGGGCTTCACCGAAGACGACGTGCTGCTCAACCAGCTCACCACCACGGTGCTGGCCGCGAAGATCGCCGCCAACACGTTCAAGCCCAACCTCGCGCGCAAGGGCCGCTTCGCCATCGCGGCGTTGGAGCGTGGCGTCGAGCGTGTGCACGTCATCGACTCGCGAACTCCGCACAGCATCATCGCGGAGTTCTTCACCGAACAGGGCATCGGCAGTCTCGTCACCCTGGGTTGAACTTCCCTCAAGGAGCCGCACCATGGCGCTCGCCAAGACAGATGCCTCTGGAGGCTCGGGGTTGTTGCCCGAGGTCCTCGCGTTCTCGACCTCACTCGGCCTCGACCGGCAGTTGCTGAAGGAAGACCTGCTCGGCTCGATGGCGCACGTCACCATGCTGGGGCGCACTGGCGTCATTCCCGCGAAAGAGGCCCGCGTCATTCGTGACGGGCTGGTCGATCTCTGGCGGCGTGACGATGCCGGCACGCTCGTGCTGCCCGACGAAGAAGACGTGCACATGGCCGTCGAGGTCGAGCTCAACCGGACGATCGGCGCTCCCGCGGCGTTGCTGCACTCGGCGCGCAGCCGCAACGTTCAGGTCGCGACCGATCTGCGCCTGCATGTTCGTGACTCGGTGGCCACGGCGCTCACGTCGCTCTGCACGCTCGTCGACGAGGTGGTGGAGCGCGCGAAGAAGGACGGCGGCATTCTCATGCCCTCGTACACGCACCGGCAGCGCGCGCAGCCCATCTCGCTCGGGTACTGGCTGGCCTCGTACGGCGCCGCGTTCCTCCGTGACGCGCAGGCCTTCGCGTTCGCGCTCGATCAGTCCGACGCGCTGGCCCTGGGGAGCGGCGCGATCAGCGGCACCTCGCTGCCCATCGATCGCGAGATCACGAAGAGCCTGCTGGGCTTCTCGCGGCTCACGCTCAACGGCCTCGACACCGTCGGTGAGCGCGACTTCGCCCTCGACTACCTCTACGCGACGGCGCGCTTCTTCGTGCACGCCAGCCGCTTGTCGACCGACCTCATCGACTTCACGACCTCGGAGTTCGGCTTCGCGACGCTCTCGGGAGAGATCTCGATGGGCAGCTCGATGATGCCGCAGAAGAAGAACCCCGACGTCTTCGAACTCATTCGCGGGAAGTCGGGCCGCGCCATCGGCAATCTGATGGGCCTGCTCACCACCGTGAAGGGCCTGCCTGGCGGCTACAACCGCGACCTGCAGGAAGACCGTGGGCCGTTGCTCGAGACGAAGCCGATGCTGCACGGCGTGGTGTCGGTGCTGCGGTTGTCGCTCCCGCACGTCACGTTCCACCCCGAGAAGTGCCGCGTCGGGCTCGACGAAGGCTTCACGCAGGCGACCGATCTCGCAGAGGCGCTGGTGAAGAAGGGCATGGCCTTCCGCGTGGCGTACAAACACGTCGGAGCGCTGGTGAAGAAGTGCCAGGAGCAGGGCATCACGCTGTCGAAGGCGTCGGTCGAGCTCGCGAAGTCCATCGACCCGGCCATCGACGCCGAGGCGCTGTCGGTGCTCGAGGCGTCAGGCGCGGTGGCGCGGAAGCAGAGCGCTGGCAGCACCGGGCCCGCGTCCGTTCAGGCGCAGCTCGCCGCTCTTTCGACTCAGGCGCGCGCGCTCAGTGAGAAGTCGAAGACCGTGCCCCGCTTTGGAGCCCTCTTCGAGCAGCTCTCGGCCGCCCCGCTCTGAACGGGACGTCTCCCTTTTCGGGCGGCGTCCGCTATACGGGCCTCCTTCGTTTTCAAGGGGCTCAGCATGAAGCGCGACTTCCTGACGTTGTTCGACCTCTCCAGTGACGAGCACAAGGCGCTCTTCCACCGCGCTCGTGGGCTCAAAGAGGCCCGCCGTCAGCGCCGGGTCGTCTCGACGATGGCCGGCCGCACGCTGGTGATGATCTTCGAGAAGGCGTCGACGCGCACCCGGCTCTCGTTCGAGGCCGCGATGACGCAGCTGGGCGGCTCGGCGATCGATCTCTCGGCCGCCAACAGCCAGATGTCGCGTGGAGAACCGCTCGCCGACACCGCGCGCGTCACCGGCCGCTACTGCGACGTCGTCATGATGCGCACCTTCGGCGACGAGCGCCTCGCCGAGTTCGCGAAGCACTGCGAAGTGCCCGTCATCAACGGCCTCACCGACGGAGGCCACCCGGTGCAGATCCTCACCGACCTCTTTACCATCGAGGAGCGCCTGGGCGCGGTGGCGGGCAAGACGCTCGCCTTCATCGGCGACACCGCCAGCAACATGGGCCGCAGCTTCACCGAGGGCGCGAAGCTCTACGGCTACCAGCTCCGCCTCGCGTCACCGAAGGGCTACCACCCGGCCGCCGAGGTCGTGAAGCACTCGCCCGATCACGTGCACCTGTTGAGCGATCCGAAAGAGGCCGTCAGGGGCGCCGACGTCGTCATCACCGATGTGTGGACGTCGATGGGCCAGGAGGCCGAGTCGAAGCAGCGCCTCGCCGATCTCGCCGGCTTTCAGGTCGACGGAGCCCTGATGAAGCTCGCGAAGCCCGACGCCATGTTCCTGCACTGCCTGCCCGCGCACCGCGGTGAAGAGGTCAGCGCCGACGTCATCGACGGCCCGCAGAGCGCCGTGTGGGATGAGGCCGAGAACCGCCTGCACGTGCAGAAGGCCCTGCTCGAGACCGTCGTTCAGGCCAGTGAGCGGCTGCGCGAGATGGAGCCGGCGCTTCGGGCCGCGCGCGGTTGAACAGGCCCCGGTGCCGATCACTCCACCACTTCGAAGGTGACCCCCGGTACGCCCTGGAAGATGTCGACCAGGGCCTCGAAGATCGTCTCGCCGCGCTTGTTCCGGGCGTGCTCGAGCCGGCGCGCGAACTCGGCGCGGTTCGAGGCATGAACGTCAGGCAGGCGCTGCTCCAGCCAGCGCTCGGTCTCGGCGAAGCCCAGCAGCTCACGCGAGCGCGCCGCGTTCACCCAGCGCACCACGAAGCCGCCCACGGGTGTCCCGAAGCCGCCGGCCAGCACGTCGGCGAGCGCGTCGAGGTTTCGTCCCCACTTCGCAGTGGGGATGAGCACCCGCTCCACCTCGTCCCAGAAACCGTCGAGGCCGTCGAAGCGGGCGCCGTCGATGACGAAGACGGGCAGGGGCTCAGGCATTGACCACCAGGCCCTCGGGCACATCGTCCGAGATGGCGCGGGTGCGGGCCTTGAGGAAGCTGATGATCTCTGCGTCCGTGCGCTCGTCTCCGGGCATGCGCACGAAGCGCTTCGCGAGGAAGCCGTACTGCCTCGTCCACAGCAGCACCGACACCATGAAGAAGTCGACGCCGTGGAAGACGACGCACTGCTCCTTCTTGTAGCGCTCGAGGTTGTCGAGGAAGTCCTGCGGCAGCTCCGTCCAGTGGCGGTTCTGCTTCACGTGGTGCCCGATGTGGTACCCGTCGTTGAAGCAGCGCGCGTTGTACGCCGCGTTGATGCACGTGATGCTGTTCGCGTAGCTGTCACCGGGCCGGGAGGGGTCGAGGAAGGCGTGCTGGCCCCAGTTCCCCGCCATCATCGCGAAGCGCACGGCGACGTAGGGCAGCACGAAGCACACCACCGTCGCCTGCCAGTTCACGAAGCACAGGGCGGCGATCGCGAGCATGTGCACCAGGTCGCTCGCGATGGCTCGAATCGCGTACGGCGAGCGGCCCTTCTTGATCAGGTAGCTGGCCAGCGGGAACTGCCACAGGAGCAGGAACTTCCCCACGTAGTGCAGCCAGTGCAGGAAGTTGTCGCGGTCGTACCGCATGGTCGACGAGAGGTCGGCGCGCAGGTTGTTCTCGGAGTGGTGCATCGCGACGTGGTGCTCCATGTACGCCGTCGGAATGCCGAACAGCCCACTCATCGAGTACGGCACCACGCGGTTCATGATGCGCCAGCGCTTGAAGAACGGCCGGTGCATCGTGTCGTGCAGCATCAGGATGACGGGCGGCGCCATCCACGCGACCTGAAACGCGAACACCACCGGCGCCAGCCACCACGAGAAGTACAGGTACGTGAGCACGATGACGGGCGCGACGAGGGCGATCGACTTCAGCCACAACCGCACGAACACCGCGTCTCGGGGGTCGAAGAGGAGCGACTCGATGAAGCGCTGAAACGGCGTCGAGGCGTACGTCGGGGCTGTCGTTGGGTCGGTCAGTTGAATCGTCATTGCTCCACGCGCGTACGCCGAGGGGCTCACCACTGCAACCCGACCGCACGGTTTGTTTGCTTGCAATTCGCTACGCGGTTTCCCACGACAGCAGCGTGGTGCCGTGGGCGAGCAGGGCGGCCGAGGGAGAGCGCACCCAATTCGCCGTCGTTGAGGGAAACACGGCGGTCCGCGCGCCGTCAGAGGCGGCCAGCAGGCCTTGAGCTGCCGAGAGCGCGAGGGCCTCGGCGGGAGAAGGGGCTCGCAGACCGCTGCGCCACTCCACGCCTGCCGCGACGGCGTCGGTGGGCACGAAGGGCTCCTGCGTGCTCCAGCGCTCGGTGCCGTCGAGCCCGAGGACGACGGTCGAGGTGCGGCCGCCGACCGCGATGGCGCGATCGTTCGCGAGGAAGGCCAGGCCCGTGGCGCCGGGGAAACTGCGGAGCCGCGTTCCTCCCGCCTGCAGCTCGACCGTGCCGTCGGCGTGGAGCAACGCGAGCTGCGAGCCCGTCTGATCGAGCGCGAGCGCCTCGAGCGGCCCCGACGCATAGACGATGCGTTCGCCGAGCGGTGAGTGCAGCGCGACCGAGTCGCTTCCCTGCAGGCAGACCGCAAGGGTCAGCCCGTCACCCGACCACGCCACGCGATGTTCGTTCCTCGCGTGGAGCCCGGGATAGGCTGTCACCCGGCCGGAGGAGAGATCGATCGTCTCGGTGGCCAGGCCGCTGCAGATGCAGAGACGTTGCGGCGTCAGCCGCTGGGCCCATGGCACCGGCCGGGCTTCGAGCCACTGGTTCACCGCGTAGCGATGAACGAGCCGAACGCTGCCATCGACGCCATCGAGGACGAATTGGGCGAGCACCAGCGCGCTGCCGTCGCGCGAGAACGTGGGCGGGCGCGTGTGCGACGCGAACGGTCGGGCCACCGGTGACGCGCCCGTGCGGTAGACGCGCACCACCCCTTCCTCCGCCATGCATAGGTGGTTGCCTGCCGTGTCGACCGCGACGGATGAAAAGGGTGCCGCGTTCACGCCTGACTGCACGCCTGAGTCGAGGTGCTGGACCGAAGTGACGTCGCTGGTCGATCGCCAGGCCAGCCACGCGCCATCGGCTGAGAGCGCAATCCCACCCGCGCCCGACGCCTCGAAAGACGCGACCTGCTCGCCGCTGGCGGTGTCGAACACGAAGATGATGGTCGTCTCGTCGTCCTCCGCGACGCAGGCGACTCGTTTGGGGCTCGACGCCACCGACGTAATCGGCCAGCCCGGCTGCAACAGCCACGTGAGCTCGCTGCCGCGTTTGAGGGCGAGGCCTCCGCCACGCGGGCGCACGACGAGCTCGGCTGAGGCTGGAACTGGCGCTTCGACGGGCGTCACGCTCCCGGTCGCCCATCGCCAGCGGAAGAACGTCGCGCCCGCTTCGAGGAGCACCTCGTCGTCGGTCATCGAGACGACTCGCGGCTTCTCGAGCGTTCGAAGCTCGGCGATCAACGACTCGCCCCACGGCGTCGTCGGCGTCAGCGCGCGCAGCCACGGCGTGTCGGGGTGAAGCTGCTTTCGTTCGACCAGCCACCGGCCGACCTGCTCGAACATCGGCATGTCGGGGCCCGCCGCCGAGACGCCGAACGTGCGCGCGCGCGGCGAGTCGACGAAGGCTGCGTGGGCGTAGAGCACCGGCCACAGCGCGTCGGGCCGGTTCTGGAGGAGTGAAAGATGAATGGCCAGCGCTTCGCGGACCCGCTGCAGGACGAACTGCTCGTGCCCGGTCGACCCCGCGATCGCCCCGTCGAGGCGGGCCAGATGGGGCGTCACTCCCTCGTCGCAGGCGACCTCGAGAGCCGCCAGGGAGGTCAGCGGGTCGTTCACCGGAGCCACAATAGCGTCAGAGGACGGGCGGTTAGGAAAACGTCGAGGGGCAGCGTGACGTGGCCTCGAACTTCCTGTAAGGCCATCGTGTCGAGCAGGAAACCGCTCTTCCGGGTCGCATGATGCAACCCGAACACTGAAAGCAGACACGATAATGGCAACTGGAACTGTGAAGTGGTTCAACGATGCGAAGGGTTTTGGATTCATCAGCCAGGACGGCGGCGGCGAAGACGTTTTCTGCCACCACACCGCGATCAACGCTGATGGCTTCCGCACCCTCGCCGAGGGCCAGAAGGTCGAGTTCGACGTGAACAAGGGGCCGAAGGGCCTGCAGGCAGCGAACGTTCGGCCGATCGCCTGAGCTCACCTTCCCGGTGAATCCAAAGGGCTCAGCCAGAAATGGCTGGGCCTTTTGTATTTGGGCCAGCGCTATCGGCTCAGAGGGCAGTCAGGCCCGTCGACGGCCGCGATGAAGCGCAGCTCGCTGGTGAAGGTGCCGTCGGGCAGCTCGAGCCACAGCTCGCCGGGCGCCGGGTCCATCTTGCTGACGTGGGCTTCTCCGGTCGCGCCGCGCAGCTCCGACACCAGCACCTCGAGGCTGAACACGCTGGTCCAGTCGACCAGGAACGGCTTGCCGCCGAGCTTCAGGTACACCTGACGAGGCAGCCCGAGCGCCTCACTCAACCGTGCGCCCTCGGCGCGCAACGCGGCTTCTCCCTTCGCGCGCACCAGTGGAGCGAGGAGCTCGACGTCGAAGCTCAAGCTGCCCCGCGCCAGGGTGAGCGCGCCCATGCAGACGTCAGGGCGAAACCGGGTGCCCATCGGTCCAGAGGCTTCGCCGAGTGCCTGCGCCGCGAGGTCGCCGAGATCTTCCGGCAGGTACCCGACGAGACGGAAGGCGCCGCTGCAGAAGTCGGCGCTCGCGAAAGGGCACGGCTCGCCGTTGACGACCGCTTCGAGGGCCTGCGCCGTGCGTCGAATCACCACGCTGCTCGCGGCGATGGCCGTCATCCACGGCGGGAACCACGGCCCACGCTGGCCAGACACCGCGATGCGCGCGTCTCCGAGCACCCGCAAGATGGCCTCGCTCTGCTTGCTGTGCACCGACGCGTCAGGCACCACGACGCCCTCGCCAAAGAGTCGCTGCGCGAGGCCGCGTCCGACCATCGCCTCGACGCGCTCGACGGGTTGGGCATGGGGGAACATCGTCACCAGCGGCAGGCCTTCGGCCGAGAGCGCGTGCGCCTCGTTCACCACCCACTGACCCATGCCGTCGCGGCCCGACAGCATGAGGTCGAGCTCGGTGATGAAGCGCTTGTCGCGCGACCACGCGAGGTACGCGTCTGGGAGTTGCGCGATGGACAGCTCGACGCGGCCGTCGTCACGCGCCACGAAGCGCAGCGGTGAGAAATCGTCGGTCCCTGCGGGCAGGTTCAGCCGCTTGCGCGCCCGTCGCTCGGCCCGAAGCCTCGTCAGGAACGAAGGCCACGGCAGCGCCTCGCCGACCCGCAGCACCGAGTGCATCAGCGCCGCGTCGCGCTTTTCGTCGAGCCAGCCGATGTACCCCGCGAGCTGAAACCACCCCTCGAGGCTGTCTTTGAGGCGCGTCGACAGCGTCGCTCCCAGCTCGAGCGTGGCGTCTCGCGAGGTGTCTTCGAGGAAGAAGGTGCGATCGGTCTTCAGCGTTCGTACGGGCGCACCGTCGAGCGCCTCGGTCAGCCGGCCCATCGCCACGGCCGTCGAGTGCACGAAGCCTTCGAGCGGCCACGCATCGCGCAGCGCCTCGACCCGTTCGTGATGCGGTGACGGAAGCCCGGCCGCGAGCAGCGCGCCGACCTGGCTCGCATAGCGGGCTTCGAGACGGGCGTGGCGGTCGAGCGGCGTCTCGCTTTCGAGCAGCAACACCGAGGCGTCGAGGAGCGCGCGGGCGTGCTGGGCCGAGAGCACCGCGTCGAGGGTCGAGAGCGGCACCGGCGCGTCGAGCTCACGGAGCGCGTCGACGATCGCGGCCGGCGCGCTGACGTCGTCGCCACCACGGGAGTCGTGAAAGGACTCGTCTGCGGCATGGAAGCGCGGCGACCGGAACACACGCACCGCCGCGGGCGCGTTCACCAGCACGTCGTCGAGCACGACCTCGAGCGCAGACCCGAGATCGAGCGCCGACAGCGGCGCCATCGTCGCGATCAGCTGCTCCGTCTGAGCCATGACCGCGCCGGCCTCGACGCCCCTTGCCCGGGACAACGCGGACCGCAGCTCGATGAGCGTCGCGACGTCGGGGTCGGCGGTGAGGCCCAGGAGATCGTCGAGCGGGTCGTCCGTGCCCTGGACGTGCAGCGTCACGACGCCCGCCTCGAACAGCGCGTCGAGTGGAGCGCCACCCTCGACGAGCGCCGCCTCCTTCCCGATGACCTGCTTCAGCAGCGCGAGCGCGTCGGGCGACAGTGGCCACAGGCGCTGCGACTCGGTGTTCCAGACGCCGTCGTCGGTCAACCGCAGCCGTCCAGCGAGCACGATCGTCCCGCGGCGCTGGCCCAGCTTCGCCAGGACCCGGTGCCACACCCACGCCGCGCGACGAGGAGACGCCAACACCACGCGCCGTTCGTGCCGGTTCTTCCCGGCGACGACGCGCGCTGCGAAGGCCTCGTCGCTCCACTGTCCCCAGAAGGTCGAGCCGGCAGCGCCCGTGGTGTCGTTGCGGCTGGCGAAGCGGGTGAGGAACTTGAACAGCGTGCGCTCGTCGCGCTTCACGTCCGAGGTGCGCTTGCTGGTGTGCCGGCCGCCCTGCTTTGTCGCCAGCAGGTTGCCGAGCGTCTGCGGGTTCATCGTCGCGAACGCGTCGAGCACGAGCGGATCGTCGAGGGTGTCCCAGAGGGCGCGCCGGTCGGTCTCGAGGCGGGCCGCAAGGGCAGCCGGCTCCAGCGGCACCTCGGAGAAGCGGGTCACCCGGTCGAACGGCAGGCCCGGGCTGCGACAGACGACGGGGCCGACGAAGTGCACGCGGGGCGCGGCCATGAGCCGTCCCATCTAGCAGGGAGGTGGCGAACTCACCGCTCCCGATCGTCGCCGGTTTCAGCTAGTCGCCACCCCATGCCGCGTCGCGACGACATCAAGAAGGTGCTCCTCATCGGGTCGGGTCCCATCGTCATCGGGCAGGCGTGCGAATTCGACTACTCCGGCACGCAGGCCGTGAAGGCGCTGAAGGAAGAGGGCATCGAGGTGGTGCTCCTCAACTCGAACCCCGCCACCATCATGACGGACCCCGAGTTCGCGCACCGCACGTACCTCGAACCCATCACCGTCGAGGCCGCGACGCGCATCATCGAGCAGGAGCGCCCCGACTCGCTGCTGCCCACCATGGGCGGCCAGACGGCCCTCAACCTCGCCAAGGCGCTCGCCGAAGCCGGCGTGCTCGAGAAGTACGGCGTGAAGCTCATCGGCGCGCAGCTCGCGAGCATCAACAAGGCCGAAGACCGCAAGCTCTTCAAAGAAGCGATGGAGCGCATCGGCCTCGAGGTGCCCAGGGCCGGCATCGCCACCACGATGGACGAGGCCTGGGCCATCGTGAAGGAGACCGGTTTTCCTTCCATCATCCGCCCAGCCTTCACGCTCGGTGGCACCGGCGGCGGCATCGCGTACGACGAGGTGCAGTTCGAGACGATCGTGAAGTCGGGCCTCGCGGCGAGCCCGGTGAAGCAGGTGCAGATCGATCAGTCGGTGCTCGGGTGGAAGGAATACGAGCTCGAGGTGGTGCGCGACTCGAAGGACAACGTCGTCATCATCTGCAGCATCGAGAACTTCGACGCCATGGGCGTGCACACTGGTGACAGCATCACCGTGGCGCCCGCGCAGACGCTCACCGACAAGGAGTACCAGCGCATGCGCGACGCCTCGATCGCCATCATGCGGGAGATCGGCGTCGACACCGGCGGCTCCAACGTGCAGTTCGGCATCGACCCGAAGACCGGCCGCATGGTCGTCATCGAGATGAACCCGCGCGTCTCGCGTTCGTCGGCGCTCGCGTCGAAGGCCACCGGGTACCCCATCGCGAAGATCGCCGCCAAGCTGGCCATCGGCTACTCGCTCGACGAGCTGAAGAACGACATCACCCGCGACACGCCGGCGTCGTTCGAGCCGTCCATCGACTACGTCGTCACCAAGATCCCCAAGTTCAACTTCGAGAAGTTCCAGGGCGCCTCGAAGGTGCTCGGCACGATGATGCGCTCGGTCGGCGAGGTGATGGCGATCGGCCGCACCTTCCGCGAGTCGTTCTTCAAGGCCGTGCGTTCGCTCGAGCAGGGACGGCTGGCGATTCCGTCGAAGGCCGAGGCGAACAAGCGGCCCGAGGCCGAGCTCGTCGACCTGCTGAAGGTGCCGACGCCCGATCGTCCGTGGGCGCTGTTCGAGGCGCTGCAGCGCGGGTGGACCATCGAGCGCATCTACGAGCTGACCGCGATCGACCCCTGGTTCCTGCGGCACCTCGCGTCGCTGGTGACCGAGTTCAACGAGCTGTCGGCGAAGGGCTCGCTGGAGAAGGTGTCGACGCCTGAGCTGAAGCTGGCCAAGTCGCACGGGTTCTCCGACGCGCAGCTCGCGGCCGCGTTCGGCGTGAAGGAAGCGGTCGTTCGGGAAGACCGGTGGAAGCGCGGCTTGCGGCCCGTCTACAAACGCGTCGACACCTGTGCGGCCGAGTTCGAGGCGTACACGCCGTACCTGTACTCGACGTACGAAGAAGAAGACGAAGCGCCGCCGACCAACCGCCAGAAGGTCGTCATTCTCGGCTCGGGGCCCATTCGCATCGGGCAGGGCATCGAGTTCGACTACGCCTGCGTGCACGCGTCGTTCGCGCTCCGTGAGGCCGGGTACGAGACCATCATGGTCAACTGCAACCCTGAGACGGTCTCGACTGACTACGACACGTCGGACCGTCTCTACTTCGAGCCGCTGACGATGGAGGACGTGCTCGAGATCATCCACCGCGAGAAGCCGCTGGGCGTCATCGTGCAGTTCGGTGGCCAGACGCCGCTGAAGCTGTCGAAGCCGCTCGAGGCCGCGGGAGTTCCGATTCTGGGCACGACGCCCGACGCCATCGACATCGCGGAGGATCGCGAGCGGTTCTCGAAGCTCGTCGAGAAGCTGCGGCTCAAGCAGCCCGAGAACGGCGTCGCGCGGTCTCCTGACGAGGCGTACCGCGTGGCTGACGTCATCGGGTACCCGGTGATGGTGCGGCCGTCGTACGTGCTGGGTGGCCGGGCGATGGAGGTGGTGCACGATCGCGCCGACCTCGAGCGGTACATGCGCGAGGCCGTGTTGGCGTCGCCGGAGCACCCGGTGCTGGTCGACCGCTTCCTGCGCAACGCGACCGAGGTCGATCTCGATCTCGTCGCTGACGACACCGGCGCGTGCATCGTCGGCGGCATTCTCGAGCACGTCGAAGAGGCGGGCGTTCACTCGGGCGACGCGGCGTGCGTGATGCCGCCGTACTCCCTCGGCCAGGACGTGATCGAGCGGCTCAAAGACATCAGCATCTCGCTCGCGCAGGAGCTGAAGGTGGTCGGCCTGATGAACGTGCAGTTCGCGGTGCAGGGCAAGGCCATCTACGTGCTCGAGGTGAACCCGCGCGCGTCCCGCACGGTGCCGTTCATCTCGAAGGCGACGGGCATCGCGATGGCTCGCGTCGCGTCGCTGTGCATGGTGGGCAAGTCGCTCAAGTCACAGGGGCTCACGAAGGACCCCGAGATTCGCCACGTCGCGGTGAAAGAGAGCGTCTTCCCGTTCGCGCGCTTCTCGAACACCGACGTCATCCTCGGGCCTGAGATGAAGTCGACGGGCGAGGTGATGGGCCTCGACTCGAAGCTCGACGCCGCGTTCGCCAAGTCGCAGCTGGCGGCGGGAACGAAGCTGCCGACGGGTGGGCTCGCGTTCGTCTCGGTGAAGGATGACGACAAGCCGGGCCTGGTCGATCTCGCGCGGCGGCTGAAGGTGCTGGGCTTCGGGCTCTGTGCGACCGGCGGCACGCACGCGTACCTCGAGAAGAAGGGCGTCGAGAGCATCAAGGTGAACAAGGTGCTCGAGGGCAGCCCGCACATCGTCGATCGCGTGCACTCAGGCGAGGTGACGCTGGTGTTCAACACCACCGCCGGCAAGAAGGAGATCGCCGACTCGTTCTCGATTCGCCGCGAGTCGCTGCTCAAGGGCGTGGCGCACTTCACGACGCTCGAGGCTGCGCGGATGATCGTCGGCGCGCTCGAGGTGCAGGCGAACTCGAAGCGGGAATACCGGCCGCTCCAGGAGTGGCTCAAGCCGAGGTGACGTCGATGCTCGGCGAAGTGCGCTGATTCAGCGACAGCGGCCCACGCCCACCACCACGTCGGTCGGCGTCAATTGCACCCAGTCGGGCACGCCATCACCCGTGACGTCGGCGAAGCGCTCGACCCGGCCCGTGAAGCCACGCGGCAGCACGTCGGGGTTCGCGAGCACGGTGGCGTTGAACTGGCGGTTCACGACTTCTCCGCGACCGTCGCCGTCGGTGTCGACGAGGAACGCTGCGCCTGCAGGCGTCGGGACCGGCTTCCAGTCCGTGCCTCGCGTGAACGCTGCCGTGCCGTTGCCAGCCATCAGCACGCCCGAGCCACCTGCGATGTCGGCGTACGAGTCGTTGGTGACGAAGCCCGCGACCAGGCCGGTGTCGAAGTCGAAGTTCGCGACGCGTGGAGCCAGCACGAAGCCGGTGCCACGGCTCAGGAGCGGATAGACCGCGCGTGGAGCGTTGGCGTTGGCCAGCACCACCACGTCGTTCCGCCCATCACGGTCGACGTCGACGACGGCGAGGTCCTGCACCGCGGGGAGGAAGGGCGTCAGCGTCGGCGCGGCGAACTGGCGCGTGCCGAGGTTCCTGAAGAGCGACAGGCCGGCGCTGGTGCGCACCAGCACGTCAGGCCTGCCGTCGGCGTCGAAGTCGGCCGCGCGGAGCTGAACTTCCGTCGCGAAGACGTTGAGCGCGAGGGACACCGAGTCGACGCCAAAGCGGAACGACGCGGCACCGAACTCCACGCGCGCGAAGCAGGGCACGGGCGTCGTCGAGAAGCCTCCGTCGGGTAACATCGGGCTCGGGCAGTCGAGGCGCAGCACGTCGACGTTCCCGTCCTGGTCGAAGTCTGCCAGCGCGTCGGGCCGGGTCAGCGCGTCTTCGGCGCCCACCGTGAAGCCGCCGGTACCGTTCGCGCGCAGCACGCGGGTCTGCGTGGTGATGGGCTGCATGCTGACGACCGAGGCGCGCCGGCTGACGATGAGATCGTCTCGCGAGTCGCCATCGACGCGGCCGGCCAGCAGGAACTCGCTGTTGATGAGCGCCGTCTTCACGGTCCGTTCGAAGCCGCGGCCGCTGGCGGTGTTGCGGATCAGCACCGGTCGCACCAGGCCGTTGAACAGCACGACATCGAGCCGGCCATCGCCGGTGAGATCGACGAGCTGGAGCCCAGTTGCAGCAGAGGCGGGCGTGAAGCCGTCGACCTCGAACACCTCGGGCGCCGAGAACGTGCCTGCGCCGGTCGACCAGAGCACCTCGAGGCCACGGCCCGTACCGAGCGCGAGATCGGTGAAGCCGTCTCCATCGAGGTCTGCCGCTTCGATCGCCGCGAGCGTGGAGCCTGCGTTCGCGGCGAGGACGGGCGCTGCCAGCCCTCCGCTCCCGTTGCCCGCGAGCACGAAGACCGCCGACGGCGTGATGGTCGCCACGTCGCGATTGGCGTCACGCGTCAGCTCGGCGACCGCGAGCCCGATGACGCCGTTCTGCACGGCAGGAGGCGGTGTCACCTGCGTGAACGCGTTCGCGCCGCTGGTGACGAACACCCGCAGCTGGCCGGCCTGTGACGTCACCAGATCGGACCGAGAGTCGTTGGTGAAGTCTCCAGCGCGCGCGAAGTCGGCGAGCTGCAGGTTCGGCGCTGCGTTGCGCGTCTGCGAGAACGGCGCGCCGCCGTCGGCCGACTGGTTCACCCAGAGATCGGCGTTCAGGTTTCCAATCTGCGGAACGCGCAGGAGATCGGCCCGGCCATCACCCGTGAAATCCGACGAGAGCGCGATGCCGTTCTGCCCGTTGGTGAACAACACGAGCGGGCTCGAGAAGCCCGTCGCCGTCTGCTGCACGAGCCACAGCGCGCGCGCGTCACCGGCGATGAGATCGGCTCGCCCATCGAGCGTGAAGTCGGCGGTGTCGAGCGGCAGCAACGTCGTCCCCGCGTCGGCGATGGTGGCCGGCTGGAACCGCGCGTTGCCTGCGTTGACGAAGGTGAAGCGCGTGGTGCCGCCGGTCGCGAGCAGGTCGAGCCGCGAGTCTCCGGTGACGTCGACGGCCCAGAAGCGCGGCGCCGTGCCGGGGGTGAAGGCGTGCGGCAGGACCTCGGCGACGCCCGAGAAGAAGACGCCGTTGCTGCACGTCGCGCGGCATTGGCCACCGATGCAGGCTCCAGCGCCGCACGCGACGCCGCACGCACCGCAATTGGCCGGGTCCCGCTGACGATCGACGCAGGCCGCGTTGCAGGTGTCGATGCACGCCGTGCCGCACGTCCCGCTGGTGCACGTCGCGCGCTCCGACGCGCCTCCGGCAGCGCACGCGCCGCAGCCAGCGCCACACGCGGCCGCCACGCCTTCACCGACGCAGCTGCCCGTCGCGCCGCCACAGCGCGTGTTTCCAGCCGCGCAGGTGGTGCTGCACGAGGTGCCATCACAGGTCGGTACCGAGCCGGGCACGCCTTCCGCGCAGCGGGTGCACGTCGCTCCACAGGCCGTCACGTCGGTCGCGCTCGCGCACTCGCCACTGCACGGATTGAACCCAATCGCGCAGGTGTACGCGCAGGCGCTGTTGGTGCAGACCGGCGCGCCGCCGTCTGGCGCGGTGCACGTCGAGCACGAGGGCCCGCAGGCCGTCGTCGAAGTCGCGGGCGCGCAGACGCCGTTGCAGCGGTTGAAGCCGGTGGTGCAGGTGATGTCGCACTGGCCAGCCACACACGCCGCGGCGCCGTTCGCCGTTCCAGGGCAGGGAACACAGCTGTTGCCGCACGTCGCGGGGGCCGTGTCCGAGACGCAGGCCATGCCGCAGCGGTGGAAGCCGGTGTTGCAGACGAAGTCGCACGCCAGCTCGGTGGTGCACGTCGCCGTTCCGTTCGTCGGCGCGGGGCACGCGATGCATCGGCTCCCGCACGACGCAGGCGCGGTGTCTTCGAAGCACTGGTCGCCGCAGCGGTGGTACCCGTTGTCGCACTCGAAGTCGCAGTCGAGGTTGGTGCACTTCGGAATCGAGTGCATCGGGAACGAGCAGGGGCCGCACCGCGTGCCGCATGAGTTCACCGCAGTGTCGTCGACGCACGTCGAGCCGCAGGCGTGGGTGCCCGCACGGCAGGTGACGCCACAGGCTCCGGCCGAGCACGTCGCGATGCCGTTGGTCGAAGGGCACGGCTTGCAGCGTGAGCCGCACGTCGCCACGTCATCGTTCGCTGCGCACGACACGTCGTCCTCGCCCGTCACGCACCGGTGAAACCCGCTCGGGCACGAGTCCGCGTCGGGCCGCACGAGATCGCACCGCTTCTCAGCGCAGGTGTCGGTCTCGGCGCACGTGCGGCAGAAGAGAGCGCCGGTGCCGCACGCCGCCTTGTCGTTGCCCGGCATGCACTCGCCCGCGGCCGTGCAGCAGCCGTCGGGACAGTTGGCGAGGTTGCATGGAGGCTTCTCCTGGGGGCACCCGGCGAACGCGGCAGCGAGCAGCAGGAGAACCCAGAACGAGCGCACGACGAGAGGCCTTTCGTTTCGCGAGGTCGGCCCGGCTGCCCCACGGAAGCGGCCCGTCATGTAGCGTCGAAGCCCCGGCGAGTCACTCGTCAGTTGAGCGCACTGCGGCGCGCCGCTTCGAGCACCACGGCCAGCAGCATCGTGTTGCGGTTCGCCGGGCGGCCTTCCACGCGGGCGCGCAGGGCGGTCACCAGATCGTGCGCCTCTTGCGTCGTCGGCGAGCGCTTCTTCGAGCCGCGGTCTTCCTTCGAGATGATGAGCGTCAGCTCACCCGTCACCGCGTCCAGCACCACGTCGATGTCCTCCGCGTCGGTCTTGCCGGCGACGAGGACCACGGGCCCCAGATCGCTCACCGAGCGCACCGTGAAGGTCGAGAGCCGCGTCGGGGTGATGGCGTCGTTCAGGCCGACGAGCACGCGACCGGCTTCGCCATCGTCCCACGGCACGTTCTGCTGGTACCGGCGCAGGGCCGACGCGAGATCTTTGAGGTCCGTTCGCGAGAGCTCCCGCACGTCGTCCTCTTCGACGAGCTGGAATTCACCGCTCGCCTCGACGAAGCGCACCTCGACCTCCTGGCTGCCGACGATGGCCGAGAGGCGGTGCTCGCCGCTGAAGTCGCCGTGGTCGTCGATCACCGGCAACACCTGGGCGATCCGCGCCTCGTTGAAGGGGCGCTGCTTCTTCGGGAACTTGAGCTCGTCCGAGTCGGAGGTCATGGGCGTGTTCACAAGTGCTTCGGTTGTCGTGTTTGCTTCACACGAGTCGCGACACTGGAATGGACACCTCACGCCACGCCCGACGTGCAGAAAACTTCAAAAAATCAGCAGGTTAGGGCGTCTTCTGCTCACGCCAGTCGCGCGGGGTGATGTTCGCCCATCGCTTGAAGGCGCGATCGAAGGCGCGCAGCTCCGAATACCCGAGCAAATAGGCGACCTGGGTGATGTCGAGGCGGGCGTCGCGCAGGTAGGCGCGGGCGAGATCGAACCGCACGTCGTCGAGCACGGCCTGGAACGAGGTGCCCAGATCGGACAGCCGGCGCTGCAGCGTGCGGCCAGACAACGCGAGCCGGGTGGCGATGCGCTCGATGTTGGGCTCGCCCTGCTTGAGGGCGTCGCGAATGCCCTGGCGAAGCCGGTCGATCAGGTCGTCGCTCTTGGGTCGTGAGGCGAGCGCCGCGAGCGCGTGCTCCTCGAGGAACGAGTATAGCGCGGCGTCTCCCGTCTTCACCGGCTCGTCGAGGAAGCGCTTCTCGAATGAGAAGCCGTTGAGCGGTTGATCGAACGCGAGGTTCGGGGTGCCGAACTCGTCGACGAGCGCCGTGACGTCTGCTGGCCTCGAGTTCGCGAACCAGAGCCGCTGGAACGTCAGCCCGTCGACCATATGCAGCAGCCGCTTGCCGATCAGATAGACCGCGTACTCGTGATGATGGCGCGACATGCCGTCAGGCATGCCGGGCAGCCCCAGCTCGACCACCGCCTCGTCACCCGAGTCGTCGAAGCGAAAGGTGAGGTCGGGCGCCATGAGTGCGTTGAAGCGCACCAGGTTCTCGCAAGCGCCACGAACGATCGTCGCGGAGCGGATCAGGAACTCCGCCACCCCGTACGAGCCGATCTGCACCGAGCGGGCGACGTCGAGCCCGAAGTGCGGGGCCTTCAGCGTCGCCGCGACGTCGTCGACGAGCGCGGTCAACTTGCCGAGGGGGAGGGTGACCTCGAGCTTCCCAGCCGACTTCCAGTCGAGGTCAGCCGGGAGCTCGTGCTTCGCCACCAGTGCAGCGGCGTCGAGGCCCCGGGCGTTCGCGTGCGCGAGCACCAGCGGCGCGAGTCGCGACGTCATGTCGAGGGTTGACCGGGCCATGCACGCCCTTCTTTGCGTCGAAGGGCCGTTCAGGCAAGCGGCGTTGCTTCAGCGGCAGCGGTTGGGCATCACGAACGTCTGGCCCGCGCCGCCCACTCCGGCGACGTCGTCGAGACCATCGCCATCGAAGTCGGCGATGACGACGGCCGCCACCGGCGCCGGTGAGCCGGGGACTCGCGTCGGCACGCTCAAACCGCCGTCCTCGAGCGCGCGCACCAGGAAGACCCCACCATCGGCCGCTGTGCTCGAGATGACGAGCTCGGGCCGGCCGTCGAGGTCGAGGTCGCTCAGCGCCGGTGGCGTCTCGCTCTTGAGGCCTGCGAGCGTCGCGAAGGGTTGCAGGCCTCCAGCGCCGGTGCCGCGGAAGAGCTCGATCGTCGAGTCCAGCGTCGTGACGACGAGGTCGACCAGCCCATCGTCGTCGAGGTCGCCCACCGTGCAGGCCATCGGTCGGCCCACGATGGTGAAGTGGTCGTAGACGGTGAAGCGCGCGTTGCCATCGTTGCGCAGAATCGTGACGCCGCCCGGCCCGAGCCCTGAGAGCGCGACGAGGTCGTTCACGCCCGTGAGGCGGAAGTCACCGGCGCAGTTGCCGAACGTCGAGAGCCCGGCGTCGGTCGCCCACGGGTTCGGCAGGGCCAGCGCGCCGTTCGTGTTCTTGAGGACGAGCACGTCGCGCGCCTCGTTCGAGATGATCAGATCGAGCCCGGTCACCGTGTCGAGTTGCGCTGCCGACACCCACCACACGTTCGGCACCTGGTAGCGCGTCGAGAGCGAGAAGCGTCCCTGCTGGTTGTTTCGCGCGACGACCAGCTGTGACGAGAAGAACGCGCTGATCACGAGGTCGTCGAAGCCGTCGAGATCGACGTCGGCGGCCACCAGCGAGCTCGGCCATTCGCGTGCGCCAAACCGGGTGACGGCCACGCTGCGCAGGCCCGCGTCGGAGTTGAGGAGCACGCCCAGCTCGTCTTGAAAGGGGTTGGTCCACGCGAGGTCGGGCCGACCGTCGCGATTGAAGTCCGAGGTCACCAGGAAGGGGCCGGCGCCAGGCTGGGTCTGCAGCGGCCCGAACGCGAGCGTGCAGCCTCCGTCACGAACGAGCCCCGCGTCGCCACGACCTGCGTCGACGCTGCCCGCGTCGGCCCCGCTTCCTGCGCTCCCGCCAGCCGCGCTCCCTCCGGCCGTGCTGCCGCCAGCCGAGTTCCCTCCGGCCGTGCTGCCGCCAGCCGCGTTCCCTCCGGCAGTGCTGCCGCCAGCCGCGTTCCCTCCAGCCGTGCTCCCACCACCGGAACCGCCGCTGCCGGAGGAACACGCTCCGGCGACGCACACGGCCGCACCGGTGCACTGCTGACAGCTCATGCCTTTGAGCCCACACGCCAGCGCCGAGCCGCTCGTCTGGCACTCTCCGCCCGCGCTACAGCACCCCGAGCACGTCGCGGGTCCACACGGTTGCGGCCGCGGACCGCACGCCATCACCAGCAAGACCAGCGCTCCCGCACTCCACCGTCTGATGCCCATGCGTGGGTGACACCGTGAGCCGCGGAGCGATGCATCGCCACCGCAGTTTGCAAGATTAAGTTGCGTAATAGCGTTCAGGCGGCGAATTAGAAGTTCTGATTCTTGGTCAGAATCCCTCGCGAAGTCGGCGATCTCCATCTCCTCGGAGTCGCCATGAACCTCTTCTCACGACGTCGCTTCCTCCGCATCACCGCCGGCACGCTGGCCGCCGCAGGTCTCGGGCCAACCCTGCTCGGCCCGAGGGCGCGCGCTGGCACTCCTGCCGCTGGCATCACCACCGTGCCCACCTTCTGCGACGTCTGCTTCTGGAAGTGCGGCGCGGTCGGCACCGTGCGCGATGGAAAGCTCTGGAAGCTCGAGGGCAATCCGCTCGACCCGCTCAGTCAGGGTCGCTTGTGCCCCCGAGGCACCGGAGGCGTGGGCGCGCATATCGACCCCGATCGACTTCGCCACCCGCTGCTGCGCGCGAAGGTGCGTGGAGAAGAGCAGTGGAACGTCGTGTCGTGGGACGAGGCGCTGGGGTTCACCGCCGAGCGGATGCAGAAGATCAAAGCCGAGTACGGCCCTGAAGCGATGGCGATGTTCAGCCACGGGCTCGGCGGAAACTTCCTCAAGCACACGCTCAAGGCGTACGGCGCGGTGAACTTCACGGCGCCTTCCTTCGCGCAGTGTCGTGGCCCGCGCGACGTCGGCTTCCGGCTGACCTTCGGTGACGACCCCGGCTCTCCCGAGCGCACCGACATCGCCAACGCGAAGTGCCTGGTGCTCATCGGCTCGCACCTCGGCGAGAACATGCACAACACGCAGGTGCAGGAGTTCGCGCACGCCGTCGCCAACGGCTGCAGCGTCATCGTCGCCGACCCGCGCTTCTCGGTCGCCGCGAGCAAGGCGAAGCACTACCTGCCCATCAAGCCCGGCACCGATCTCGCGCTGCTCCTCGCGTGGATGCACGTGCTGGTGAAGGAGAAGCTCTACGACGTCGAGTACGTGACGAAGCACGGCTACGGCTTCGAGTCGTTCGCCGCGTACCTCGAGCCCTTCACGCCCGAGTGGGCGTACCCGGAGACGGGGCTCTCTCCGGACCTCATTCGTGAGACGGCGCGTGAGATGGGCCGTCATCGCCCGGCGACGTTGGTGCACCCGGGTCGCCACTCCACCTGGTACGGCGATGACACGCAGCGCTCGCGCGCGGTGGCGTTGCTCAACGCGCTGCTCGGCTCGTGGGGCCGGCAGGGCGGCTTCTACATCCCCTCGTCGATGGAGCTGCCCGGCTACCCGTACCCGGCCTACCCCACCTCGGCGAAGGGCAAGGTCGACAACCCCGGCAAGAAGTACCCCTTCGCGCACGAGGCCATCAGCACCGGCATTCGTGAAGCCACGCTCACCGGAGCGCCGTACCCCGTGAAGGGCTGGCTGACCTACGCGGTGAACCTGACCTACGCGCTGCCGAACGAAGCCGAGACCCTCAAGGCGATCGAGTCGCTCGACCTGCTCGCGGTGGTCGATGTCATCCCCAGCGAGACGGCGGGTTGGGCCGACGTGGTGCTCCCCGAAGCGACGTACCTCGAGCGCTACGACGACTTGAACGTGGAACTGTTCCGCGAGCCGTTCATCGCGCTGCGCCAGCCGGTGGTGCCCGCGCCTGATGAGCAGAAGCCGAACTGGTGGATCGCGCGTGAACTCGCCACGAAGCTGGGGCTCGAGCAGTACTACCCGTGGAAGCACATCGAGGAGTACCTCGAGTACCGGCTGAAGCAGGGCGGCTATTCGTTCGAGGAGCTCAAGAAGACCGGCATCATTCTCGGGCCGAAGCAGCCCCGGTACTTCGAGGAAGGCGTCGAGCCGGTCTTCGAGACGCCCTCGAAGAAGATCGAGTTCTACTCCTCGCAGCTCGAGGCGAAGGGCTTCGACCCGATCCCGAAATACACGCCGCCCGATCCCGTTCCGCGTGGCACCTACCGCCTGCTGACCGGCCGCGCCCCGACGCACTCGTTCAGCCGTACGCAGACCAACCCGATCCTCCACGACGTGATGCCGGAGAACGAGGTGTGGCTCAACGCGAAGGAAGCCGCGCGGCTCGGCGTCAAGAGCGGAGACCGCGTGCGCCTCAAGAACCAGGACGGCGTGGTGAGCGAGCTGGTGAAGGTGAAGGCGACCGAGCGCATTCGCCCTGACTGCGTCTTCATGGTGCACGGCTTCGGGCACACCTCGAAGGGCCTCAAGCGCGCGTACCGCAAGGGCGCGAGCGACTCGAAGTTGCAGACCCGTTACCGCATCGATCCCCTCATGGGCGGCACCGGGCTCAACATGAACTTCGTGTCGGTCGAGGTGACGTCATGAGCGTTCGACTCGCGATGGTCATCGACACCGCGCTCTGCGTCGGGTGCTCCGACTGCGTGGTGGCGTGCAAGACCGAGAACGACGTTCCCGAAGGCTTTTGCCGCGACTGGATCGCGGAGGCCGTGCGCGGCTCGTTCCCGACCGTCAGCCTCGAGATCCGCTCCGAGCGCTGTAACCACTGCAGCGAGGCGCCCTGCGTGAGTTGCTGCCCGACCGGCGCCAGCCACGTCGCTTACGGAGGCGTCGTCATCGTCGAACACGAGAAGTGCATCGGCTGCAAAGCGTGCATCGTCTCGTGCCCGTACGACGCGCGCTTCAGTCACCCCGAGGGCTACGCCGACAAGTGCACCTTCTGTCTGCATCGCGTCGAGCAGGGACTGCAGCCCGCGTGCGTTTCGGTATGCCCCACGCACTGCATGACGTTCGGTGACGCGAACGATCCCGAGAGCGCGGTCTCGAAGCTGCTTCGGAGCCGGGCGAGCCACACGCTGGTGCCCGAGGCTGGCACCGGCCCCAACGTTCACTACCTGACGAGAGGCTGACCCATGCTCGAGCTCAGCTCCAATCGGCACAACCCGGGCATCGACCCCACCCTGCACGCGTGGGGCTGGGAGATTCCTGTCTACCTGTTCCTCGGCGGCATGGTCGCGGGGCTGCTGGTGCTCGGTGGCCTGCACATCTTGAAGGGCCGCAACGATCCCCATCGCGAGGCGTACCCGTGGGCGCCGATGCTCGGCGTGGCGTTGCTCAGCGCAGGCATGGGCGCGCTGTTTCTCGACCTCGGCC
>JAUXRI010000025.1 GCA_030681895.1 Myxococcales bacterium
GGCCGAGGCGAACGAGGCCGCCACCGCTCGAGCGCAGCAACTCGCCCAGCACGTCGAGTCCATCAGCACGCTCACGCGCGAGCTCGAACAGGAGCGCGCAGCCTCTACGGCCCAGCGGCTCGCCGCCGAGTCCCTGCAGACCGAGCTCACGCAGACCCGGGACGCCCTCGAGCGCCGGACCGCTGCCTTCAATGAGAGCCAGCTCGCCCTCTCGACCGCGATCAACACCGTGGGCCAGCGCGAGCAGTCGATCGCAGCGCTCGAGGCCGAACGTGCAGCCCTCAGCGGCTCCGCGACCGCCCAGCAGACGCAGCTGGCCGAATTGTCGCGTGGGCTGTCTGAGCGTGAGGCAGCGCTCGCGGTGGCTCGCCAGTCGGTTCAGGACCTGGAGCAGGCTCGCGATGGGTTGACCGCACAGCTGGCGGCTCGTGAACTGCGCGTGTCAGAGCTCACTGCGGCTTCAGCGGAGCTTCAGGGCTCGATCGAGCGGCTGAACGCCGAACGCACGGCCCTCGGTCTCGAGCGCGACGGGCTTCAGACGACCTTGAGCGCCGAGCGCGACACGCTCGCGACCGACCTCGCCGCCGCACGACGTCAGGCCTCGTCGCTGGCCGAGGAGCTCGAGCACCTCAAGGCAGAGCTCGAAGAGGGCTCGATCGCTCGCGAGCAGATCGTCCAGCTTCGCGATCTCGCCGAGACCGAACGCACCGCCCTGGCGCAGACCCTGGCCTCACGCACCGAAGAGCTCGAGAAGAGCCTGCAGGTCCGTGAACAGCTCCGCGAGACCGCCGAGGCGGAGCGCCGCGCGCTCGAAGAGACGCTGGCTGCGCGGGTCGCGGAGGTCGAGCGGCTGACCATCACGCATCAGGAACTCACGGCGAGCCTGGTCGAGCGCACGGCGGCGGTCGATGACGCGCGCAAGACACTCGAACTCCGCGAGGCAGAGTGGGAGCAGGCCCGCGTGTCGCTGGTCGACGCGCAGCGGCGCGAACTCGAGGCGGCGACTCAGTCATCGACCCTCGCGCTCGAAACCCGCGAGGCGGCCTGGGAGCAGACCCGCGTCTCGCTGATCGAGTCGCAGCGCCGCGAACTCGAGGCGACGACGCAGGCCGCCACCCGCGCGCTCGACGCACGGCAGGCGGAGCTCGAGGCGCAGTTGGCCGCGGCGCGCGCCGATCACGACAAGGCCATCGAGCAGCAGGCCGCTGCGTACCAGGTCAACCTCGAGCAGCGCAGCGCCGACGCCGCGAAGGCCCTGGCGGCGCGCGAAGAGGAGCTGCTCCAGCGCAACGCGACGTCGGAGGCGAAGCTCAACGAGCTGGAGCGTCAGCGTGACGAGGTGAAGGCGAGCCTCGAGCAGGCGAAAGAGGCCGCTTCGACGGAGCGCAGTGAGGCGCAGGCTCGCGTCGAGGCCGTTCGCGCAGAGCTCGAGCAGGCGCGCGCCGACGCCGAGAAGGGGCACTCCGAAGCGCGCGGGCACCAGGCGGGTAAGCAGGCGCTGCAGCTCGAGCTCGATCGATCGCGGGTGGAGCTCGATCAGCTCCGCACGTCGCTCGCCCAGGCTGGCGGTGAGAGCCGCGCCATCGCCGAGGCCCGCGCCCAGCTGGAGTCCGAGGTCGAGCGCCTGCGTCAGCGCGTCCCCGAGCTCGAGGGCGAGATCACGACCCTGCGCGCGACGCAGCCAGAGCTCGTCGCTTTCAAAGAGCGCGTGCCCGGCCTGGAGCAGGCGCTCGTCGAGATCACCCAGCGCGCCACCGCAGAGTTCGAGGCCCGCGAAGCGCTCGCTGGCAGCCTGGCCGCCGCAGAGGCCGACCTCGCCGAGTTCCGAGCACAGACCGCCGCGCTCGAGCTGTCGCATGGAGAAGCCGAGGCCCGGGCCGGCGTCCTCCAGCAGCAGGTGCTCGACGCCGAGACGCGCGCCGTGCAGCTCGCCGAGTCGTTGTCGCTGTACCAGGACGAGCGGCCCGCGCTGGGCACCGAGATCACCGAGCTGCGCCTGAAGGTGAACGTGCTCGAGCGGCAGCTCACCGAGGCCGAGCGCGCGGCCCCGCGGTCCGATGCTGAAATCGACGCGCTGCGCCGCCGTCTGCCCGAGCTCGAAGCCGAGATCGAGATCGCGAAGGTCAACGCGAAGAACGACACCGAGGCCGCCATCACGGCCCGCAGGCAGGCTGAAGAGCTCCTGCTCGCGCTGCGCGTGAAGTACGGCGAGCTGCAGCACGAGCTGGCGACGGCGCACGAGGCGATCGAGCAGTCGAAGGCTGGCGCTCCCGATCTGCGCGAACAGGTGATCGAGCTCACCGCCGAGAACGAGCTGATCGAAGGCGAACGCGAGCGCCTGTCCGAAGCAGTGGAGACCCTCGAGCGGCGCCTCAAAGAGCAGGACCAGCTGAAAGACCGGCTGTTGCGTGTCGAGACCGACCTCGAGCTCACCCGGAAGCTGCTCGATCAGGCGCGGCGCGATCTCGAGACCGCGCGCATGGCGGCGCCCCCGAAGGCGCCCTACGTCGATCTGGCCGGCTTCGACGAAGAATCGGTCACCGCCGTCAACCCCATCCCCGACCTCGCTGCGCTGCTCAAGCAGACCGCCCCGAAGGCCCCGCCAGCGCCCCCCATTTCGCCGCCCCTCCCTCCGAACGATCCCGAAGTCTTCGAGCTCGAGGTGGCCGACGACGACGCCGAAGAGATCCTCCTCCTCGACGAAGAGACAGGTGAGAACGGAACGAACGGGAACGGAAAGAAGTAGAAGAGCGGCGTGCTTCGCCGGTTGCTCCTCGTCTCGGTCACCATTCTCATCGCGGTCGGTCTGGCCTGGGTCCTCTGGCCGGCTGACGCCTCGACGACGCCTTCCGCCGACCCAGACGTCGAGAACGGCAACCCCGAGCAGGCGCGCTCCGCCCGCACCATCGCCGATTCCCCACGGCCCGGAGCGCTCGCTGGTTTCGTGAAGCTCAACGGGGGCGGCGTGGCAGGCGCACGGGTCTCTCTCAAGGCGACGAGCCCGCTGACGGTGGTGACGCTCGACGACGGCGCCTTCCGAATCGACGGCATCGCGTCTGAGCCTGTGTTCGTCGCCGCCGCCTCGAAGGACCTCGCCTCGGACGTGCTGGGCCCGTTCATCGTCGAGCAGGGCAAGACGATCGAAGGGCTCGTGCTCGAGCTCAAGCCGACGGTGGTGCTCGACGGCATGGTTCGCGACGTGGTGACGCGAGCGCCGATTCCCAGGGCCATCGTGTCGTGGTCGGCTGGCACTGCGCAGACCGACGCGCTGGGCGCCTTCAAGCTGCCGGCGCCGAAGAGTCAGATCTGGCTCGACGTCGCGGCGAAGGGCTACCTCCCGCGCACCGAGTGGGTCTCGCTCGAGCTCGCGCGCACCGGAGGCCGGCTCGATCTCTCGCTCGCGCCCGTCTCTGCCATCGAAGGCCAGGTGATGGAGCAGGGAACGCCTCGATCGGGCATCTCGGTCTGGGCCGAGCTGACCGAGGGCCTGCGGCGTGGTGAACGCAGCGCCATCACGTTGACCGACGCGAAGGGTCAGTTCCGAATCGAGTGCAGTGAGGGCCTTCGCCGGGTGGTCGCCGTCACGCCAGCAGGCGTCACGGTCGCTGGCCCCGAGGTGCGCCTCGCAGTGGGAGACACCCAGAAGGGCGTCGTGGTCGAGCTGGGCGATCTCGGCCTCGTCACCGGCGTGATCAAGCGTGATGGGGCTCCGCTCGGCACCGCCACGCTCACGCTCATCAACGCGTTCACGGAAGATCCCGTTGCCACCACGACGTCGTTCCTCGATGGCCGCTTCTCGTTCAGCGCGCTCCCGGTGGGCCGGTACCTGGTGCAGGTGAAGCAGGGCTCGTTCAGCACCATCGCGGGGCCGTTCGATCATCGCGACGACGGCCAGCCATGGACCATCGAGGTGTCTGGTGGGCAGGTGCTCTCGGGCCGGGTGGAGCCGGCGGCCGCGGGCGTTCGGGTGCGGTGGCGCAGCGGTGACTGGTCGGGGCCTTCGACCGAGACCGCGACGTCGGCCGATGGAACGTTTCGGTTCGAGGGCGTTCCGGCGGCGCAGGTGTTGCTCGACGCAGAAGGCCCCGATGGCGCTGCGACAGCGACCGCGAAGCCTGGCGATCAGGTGATTCTGCGGCTGCAGCGCGGCTCGGTGTTGGTGCGGGTGATCGACGAGAGCGGCGCCTCGGTCACCGATGCGGTGGTGCTGGCGAAGAGTGACGAGACCGGCGCGGTGAGGAAGTACGTGTTGATGGCGCCCGATGGCGTGTTCCAGATCGAGCTCCCGCAGGGGCGCTGGGTGCTGCTCGCAGAGGTTGCGGGCCGCGGTCGAACGGGCGGCAAGTTCGTCACGGTCGCCGGAGCGCCGGTCGACATCACGCTCTCGCTCACCGCGACGAACCCCGTCACCGGGCTGGTGCTCGACAAGGCCACGCGGCTGCCGATTCAACACGCCCGCATTCGCGCGGAGTCACCGATGGGGCGGGTGAGCGTGACGACCGACGCGCGTGGGCAGTTCACGTTGCCGCCACAGCCGAAGCAGGTGCAGCTGCTCGTGGGCCGCGACGGGTACGAGCCGCAGGGCTTCTACCTTCCCGCGCGCGCCGACGCCGCAAACCTGGTCGTCGAGCTGCAGCCCGCGCCCAACAAGCCGTTTCAGGACGATCCACCGCGCTTCGAGGGCGTCGGCATGACCTTGCGGCCCGACCCGACGCGCATCGTGGTGCAGGTCGTCAATGAAGGCAGTCCCGCCGAACGCGCAGGTGTTCGAGCGGGCGACGTCATCATCACCATCGAAGGGGCTCCTGCGGGCGCCGACTTGCAGAACGTCGTCAGCCGCATTCGCGGGCCGGCTGGAACGCCAGTGCGACTGGGCTTCGAGCGCGACGGCCGGCCCCTGGAGCTGGTGCTCCGCCGGAAGTCACTGCTCATCACCGCCTGGTAGTCAGGCGCGCTGCTTCTTCTTCTTCTCGCGACGGCTGGCGCGGGTCTCGGCGCGAGCGGCTTCGGGAGGCGCGATGCTGCCCGGCATCGGCGTGCCTTCGGGCAGCGGCGTCTCGGAAGCCGGCTGCTCCGACGGCAGTGACGGCAGGCGAATGATGAAGGTCGCGCCGTCACCGAGCTTGCTCTGCACGGCGACGGTCCCTCCGTGGCTCTTGATGATGCGCTGGCAGATCGCGAGGCCCAGGCCCGTGCCCTTCTGCTTGGTCGTGAAGAACGGCACGAAGATGTTGAGCTGCTGATCGGTGGGGATGCCCGGGCCCGAGTCCGTCACGTGGATCTCGATCGAGTCCGGCTGCCGGAAGTCGCCGAAGCGCTCGGGCTTGAGCGTCTTGATGACGATCTCACCTCGCGTGTTGCCCAGCGCCTGCGCCGCATTCTGCACGAGGTTGATCAACACCTGCTTGAGCTGCTCGGCGTCGCCATCGACCCGCGGGAGATCGGGCGCCAGCTCTTCCCGCAACGTCAGATGGGCCGGCAGATCGTTCTGAATGAGCCGCAGGGTGCGCGTGACGACTTCGTTCACATCGGTCGGCCCGAAGCTCTGCTTGAGCGGGCGCGCGTAGTCGAGGAACGCCGTCACCACGCCGTTGAGTCGGTTGGTCTCTTCGACGATCACCTCGATGAACTCGCGATCGTCGGCCGGCACCGTCTTCGGGTCGAGACACTGCGCCGCACCCTTGATGGCTCCGAGCGGGTTGCGAATTTCGTGCGCGAGACCTGCGGCCATCTCACCCAGCGCGGCGAGGCGGTCACGCTCACGCATGCGCTCGTACAACTTCGAGTTCTCGACGACGGTCGAGAAGCGGTCGGCGAGCTCGAGGATCAACGCGATCTCGTCCGACGCGAAGGCCTCGGGCACGCGCTCGTCCCACAGGTTCAAGAAGCCGAGGACGCGGTCGTTCCCCATCAGGGGCACGGTGATGCCTGCGCGCATCTGCTCCATCGCCGCGCGCACGTCGCTCAGGCGTTTGACCTCTTCCCGGGCCTTCCGCGCTTCGAGCGGCTGCGCCTTCAGCTCGGCGGCGCGTCGGTTCACGGTCTCGAGCAGCTGGGCGCGCTCCGTTCGGGTGACCAGGGCGCGCGCAGTGCCGGCATCGACGAAGAGCGCCGGTTGGGGACCTCGACTGTCGAGCAACCGGAAGCCGGGTCGATCTTCCGCGAGCAGGTAGATCGACACGTGCGTCACGCGCCGCGTCTCGTTGATTCCGTCGAGCAACATCGACGCGAGCTGCTGACCCTCGATCACGTTCGCCGTTCGCCGCAGCAATTGCCTGACGGACTCGAGGAACGCGAAGCGCTGCCGGAAGAAGAGGGCGACGACGCGCTCCTCGACCCATCGCGAGAGCGGCTCGAGCAGAATGAGCATCACGAAGGCCGAGACCGTCGTGTTGAAGAGATAGAGGCTGGTGTTGTCCTTCTGCACCCAGACGGTCAGCACGATGAAGACGACGGCCAGAATGCCGGCGAGCACCGTCTGCGACGCGATCTTCCCGAGCAGCTCGTGCAGGTCCATCAGCCGCAGGCGGAGCAACGTCTGGCTCAGGAAGAACAGGTACAGCGTCGAGATGATCGGCCCCAGGGTGGGGAAGGGGATGTCGAAGCGCGCCAGGAAATCGAGGCCGGAGAAGACGATCGATCCAGCGGCGCCGATGCCCAGGTACATCAGCCGGAGCCTGTCGATGCGCGCCTCGCTCGCCTGCATGCGCGAGAGGAGCAACGACACCGAGAAGCTCAGCGCCAACAACACCCACGCGCTCACCGCGACGCGCGCCCAGAGCTGATCGGCCAGTGGCGTCGCGCCGACCGTGAGGCCCAGCAGCAACGAGAACAACGACGTTCGCCGGCCGTAGCGCGCCGCACGTGGGCTGAAGTTGAGGAACTCGAGGAAGAACGACAGCGCCGTCGACGGCACGAGCGCGCCGAGGACGATCGTGAGGCCGAGCATCACCCGCGCCGGAATGCCGGGAGCGTCGTCGACGATCGGGAACAGCCCCTCGAGGAAGCGCGCGAAGTGGAAGGCGCCAACCGAGAGGGCAAAGACGCCAAACAGCGTGACGACTCGCGCGCGCTGCTGTCGCAGGAGCATCGAGATGCCGAGCGCCAGACCTATGATTCCGGCTAGCAGCGCGCTTTGAGTCCTGATGTCCATGCGGTTGCCTCAGTGTAGCCGTGTACGATGCCTTCGTGCGCTTCACCCGCCTGCTCAGCCTGTTGGTCGTCGTGCTGGCCTTCGGAGCGCACGCGCAGCGCGGTCTCGATGATGACCCGTTCTCAGCCGAGATCGTGCCGGTCGAGGTGATCGACGCCATCGAGAACCCGGCGTTCCCGTCCGAGGCCAGCGAGCCAGTTGGTGTGGATGCGGGCTCTGCGGTTCAGCCCGCCGTGTTCATGGAGCGGGCCGACCTCTCGCCGTACTTCTCCGAAGGAAAGCAGCGCGAGGCACGGCAGGCCTTCGGGCAAGGTGCGTACACCCGGGCCCGAGAGAAGCTCGACGGCCTCGACTCGAACCCGGTCCGGTTCCTGCGCGCTTTGGCGGCGTTTCGCGCGCGCGACTTCACCTTCGCCGCAGCAGAATTCGAGGCCCTCGCCGAGACCTACCCGGGGCTGGCTGCGCGGTGCCTCGTGCACGCCGGCTGGGCCTTCGAGGGGCTGTTGGACTTCGAGGCCGCGATTCGGGTGTTCGAGAAGGTCCCCGCCGCGTCGCGCATGTTCGTCGACGCTCGGCTCGGACTGGCGCGGGCCTGGCGCAACCTGCGTGAAGTCCCGAAGGCGATCGCTGAGCTCGAGACGCTCGGCGCGAAGCCTGCGCCGCCGTGGGGTCGCGACGTCGGGGCCGAGGCGCTCCTGGCGCTCGCCGATCTGCACCTGGCTCGGAAGGACGCGAAGGCAGAGCAGGCTGCGCTCGCGGCGCTCTGGTCGCTGCACCCGATGTCGCTTCAGACGACGAAGCACGAGAAGCGGCTGTTGGACGTCGAGAAGCTGTCGGTCGACGTCAAGGTCGCGCGGGCGGAGCAGTTGATCGAGGCGCATCGGAACGCCCAGGGCCTCGCGCTCGTCGAGCCGCTCCTCGAGGGGCTCAAGCTCCCTGAGGCGATGGCGTGCCGAGCGCACTTTGCTGCTGGGAAGGCGCACCGGAAGTTGCGCGCCCACCCCAAGGCCGTCGCCGCGCTCGGGCCGGTGGTCAAGAAGTGCAAGGACCCAGACCTGCGCGCCAAGGCGCTCTTCACGCTGGGCTTCAGCCAGACCGTCACGGTTCCGGAAGCTGCGCTCGAGACCTACGAATCGCTCGCCCGCGAGTTCCCCGATCACGCGCTCGCTGACGACGCGCTCTTCTTCGCAGCTGATCTTCGGTTGCGCGCTGGCGATCTCGAAGGCTCGGGCGATCGATTGGCCGAGCTCGCCGACCGATTCCCCCTCTCTGACATGGGCGCCGACGGGCTGTTCAAGCTGTTCTCGCTGCGTCGAACGCGGGGAGATCGCGACGGCAGCCTCGAGGTGCTCGACGAGATCGAGGAGCGCTTCGGCGCCATGGAGGACTCTCACGAGCTGGAGCGCGCGCGATTCTGGCGAGCCCGCGTGCTCGAAGAGTCAGGCAAACGCGCAGAGGCGATCGAGGTGCTCGTCACCAATGCCGCGGCCCACCCGGCGACCTACTACGGGCTGCTGTCTCGAGAACGCGCAGAGGCCCTCGCTCCCTCGAGAACGAAGGCGCTGCAACGCGCGGTCAGCGCCGCGACCCGCGTCGACGACGTCTTCCCGCTGCCGGTCACTGCGATGAGCGACGATCTGCAATTCCAGTCCGCCGTGGAGCTCTTGCGCCTCGGCTTTGGCGATCAGGTGCCCATGGAGATCCTGGGGATCAACCGCGCGAAGCTGCCCGCCGAGTCGTTGCGGCTGCTCGTGGTGATGCTCGCGATGTCGGGAAACGAGCGGCCGGCGCACGGCATGGCCCGCCTGTGGCTCAGGCGCGATCTCTCGGGGCCGATCACCCGCAAGACGCGGCTCGTCTGGGAGATCGCCTACCCGAAGGCGTTTCGCGAGCTGGTCGAGGCGTCATCGATCGAAGCCGACGAGCTCGACCCCGATCTGCTGCAGGCGTTGATGCGAGAAGAAAGCGCCCTCGATCCAAAAGCCCTGTCGTGGGCGGGTGCGCTCGGGTTGTGCCAGCTGATGCCGTACACGGCGGCCGAGGTCGCGGCGAAGCTGAAGCTCCCGCGGCCCACCACCGCGGCGCTGCTGGAGCCCGAACTCAACATCACGCTCGGCTCGCGCTACCTCGCCGATCTCATGATCCGCTTCGACGGCATCAAGCCCTTCGCCGTCGCCAGCTACAACGCAGGCCCCGGCGCCGTCTCACGCTGGCAACGGGAGCGGCCGCCCGACGATCTGCCGGCGTGGATCGAGCAGATCCCGCTCCAGGAGACGCGCAACTACGTCAAGCGCGTGCTGCGCAGCTACAACACGTACAAGCTCCTGTACTCGCCTGATGATGTGGCCCGAACCGTCGCGCCACCGCCCGTGCCGAAGCCAAAGAAGGCCGACAAGAAGGTGTAGTCGTTCAGGAATCAAAACGCCCTGCGTCTTCTCCCGCGTTGGCTCGGCCCACCGAGCCGCCGAAAGGAGGTCGTCATGGAAACGCTCGTTCTCAATCGTTCGTACCAGCCCGTCGCTCGCATCCCCTGGCAGCGCGCCATCACGCTCCTGTTCCTCGGCAAGGTCGAGCTGGTCGAGGCCTACGAGGACCAGACGATTCGAAGCGTGAGCTTCGAGATCAAGGTCCCGTCGGTGGTTCGCTTCTTCAGGATGCTCGCGCGGCGCAAGCCGGTCATTCGTTTCAGCCGCGAGAACGTCTACGCGCGCGACCACGGCCGCTGCCAGTACTGCCAGCGTCCGGTGTCGAGGCCTGAGGCGACCTACGATCACGTGCACCCCCGTTCGCTCGGCGGCAAGACGAACTGGGACAACATCGTGATCGCCTGCGTGCCCTGCAACCAGAAGAAGGGTGGCCGCACGCCGGAGCAGGCGCGCATGCCGCTGAAGGTGAAGCCAGTGAAGCCGACGAAGCTGCCGGACGCGCTGCGCCTCACCTTCCGGTTCCAGAACGGCATGCCGGCCTCGTGGCAGACCTGGCTGCGAGATCTCACGTACTGGCACGGCAGCCTCGACGAGAGCTGAGGCGGGAATCCTCGGTGCGGGCGGACTGCACCGACTGAACGGGTAGACAGAGAGGCGCCTTCGGGTAGCCGCTGGGTGCTGGTCCACGCTTCAAAGGACCCTGGTGCCCCCGTCGGACGGGTAGCTCGCTCACACTGATGGTTCTCATCGATTCACCCTCAACCCCCCTCCGGGAGCGATTTCGGAGGGGGTGCGGTTTCACGCTACGCTGCCGGTACGGACCATGGGTGCGACCTCCCCTGAGACCGGCCGGCGTCAGGCGCTGCTGCGCGCCTTGCCGTCGATCGATGAACTGCTGCTGCACGAGCAGGTGGCGCCCCTCGGCGCGAAGGTCTCACGCCCGCTGCTCGTCGAGGCCTGTCGGAGCGCCGTGCAGCACGCGCGCGAGCAGATCCTCGCGGGCCACCACGCCGACTTCGATCCCTCGAGCGTGTCGCGGTTCCTGAGCACCCTGGCTCGCCCGAACTTGAGGCCGGTGATCAACGCCACCGGAGTCGTCCTCCACACGAACCTTGGCCGGGCACCCTTGTCGGCGCGCGCCGTCGAACGAATCGCCGAGGTCGCGCGCGGCTACTGCAATTTGGAGCTCGATCTCGACGAAGGTGAGCGGGGCAGCCGCTATGCGCACGTCGTGGAGTTGTTGTGCCGTCTGACGGGCGCCGAGTCAGCGCTCGTGGTGAACAACTGCGCCGCCGCGACGCTGCTGACGCTGGGGGCGCTCGCGCAGGGTCGAGAAGTGATCGTCTCGCGCGGAGAGCTCGTCGAGATCGGCGGAGGCTTCCGGGTCCCCGACGTGATGCGCCAGTCGGGTTGCACGCTCGTCGAGGTCGGCACGACCAACCGCACCCGCGTCGCCGACTACGAGGCCGCGGTAACGCCGAACACGGGCCTGCTCCTCAAGGTTCACCAGTCCAACTTCGCGGTGGTCGGCTTCACCGAGGCCGCGACGACCTCGGAGCTTTCGGCGCTGGGTCGCGCGCGAGGCATTCCGCTCTTCGAAGATCTCGGGAGTGGGGCGCTGCTCCCGCTTCACGGCGAGGGCCTCACCACCGAGCCCACGGTGCGGACGGTGATCGACGCCGGCGCCGACGTGGTGGCGTTCTCTGGCGACAAGCTGCTTGGCGGGCCCCAGGCGGGCGTGCTCGTGGGCCGCCGCGCCGTCATCGAGAAGCTCGCGAAGCACCCGCTCACGCGCGCGTTGCGCATCGACAAGCTCACCGTGGCCGCGCTCGAGGCGACGCTCGAGCACTATCGCGATGGCCTCGCCGACACCGAGATCCCCACCCGCGCCATGCTCACCACGCCCGCGCCCGTGCTCGAGGCCCGCGCGAAGGTGCTGTCGTCGGCGCTCAGCAAGGAGCAGCTGAAGAACAGGATCGTCTCGACGACATCTCGCGTGGGCGGTGGCTCGATGCCGCTCGCCGAGCCTCCTTCGTTCGCCGTCGCCGTCGTCGGGGTGCCCGCGGTCGCGCTCCACGACGCCTTGCGCTCCGGCGACCCCGCCGTCGTTGCTCGTATCTGCGACGACGAGCTGTGGTTCGATGTGCGTTGTCTCACCGAGGCCGATTGCCACGTGGTGGCCAGCCGTGTCGCCGCCGTCGTTCGAGGAGCCCCATGCTGATGAACACAGCCGTGCTCGTCCTGAACCGGAACTTCCAACCCATTCACGTCACCAGCGTGAAGCGGGCCATCTCGCTGCTCTACCAGGGCGTCGCGAGGGCGCTCGACGCGCAGTACCGCCAGTACGACTTCTCCGACTGGGAGCAGCTCGCCGCCGCCGCCGAAGAAGATCGCATTCACTCGGTGAACAAGACGATCCGGGTGCCGCGGGTGTTGGTGCTGACGGCCTTCGAGAAGCTGCCGCGCACGAGGGTTCGTTTCAGCCGCATCAACATCTACGCGCGCGACGAAGACACCTGCCAGTACTGCAGCCGGCAGCTCAAGCGCAGCGATCTCAACCTCGATCACGTGGTGCCGCGATCGCAGGGCGGGCGCACCTGCTGGGAGAACGTCGTGTGCTCCTGCATCGTCTGCAACCTGCGCAAGGGTGGGCGCACGCCGGAGCAGGCGGGCATGGCGCTGCGTCGGCCTCCGATTCGCCCGAAGTGGACGCCGCTGTTCCGCAACGCGGCAAAGCCGCAGGCCTACCGTGAATGGTTGCCCTTCCTCAACGTGACCGATGCGTCGTATTGGAACGTGGAACTGAAGGACGACTGATTCCATGTCTGAGAACGAAGCGCTCGATCAGGGCGCGATCATCGAGTTTCCACGTCAGAAGAGCCCGGGGCGGTCACGAACGCGTGCGCGTCGGGTCGTCGCCATCGGAGGCGGGAAGGGCGGCATCGGCAAGTCGCTGGTCTCGGCGAACCTGGGCATCGCGCTGGCGGAGCGCGGCTCGAAGGTCGTGCTGGTGGACGCCGACCTCGGTGGCGCCAACCTGCACACGTGCCTGGGCGTCGCCCAGCCCCGCGTCAGCCTCTCGGACTTCATCGAACGGCGCGTCGAACGCCTCGAAGACGTCGTGGTGCCGACCGGTATCGAGCGCCTCGAGCTGATCTCGGGCGCGATGGACGATCTCGACGCGGCGAACCCGAAGCACTCCCAGAAGTCGAAGCTGCTGCGGCACCTCAAGACGCTCGACGTCGACTACGTGCTGCTCGATCTCGGCGCCGGCACCAGCTTCAACGTGCTCGACTTCTTCCTGATCGCCGACATCGGGGTGGTGGTGATGCTGCCCGAGCCCACCTCGATCGAGAACGCCTACCGTTTCATCAAGGCGGCCTTCTTCCGGAGGCTGCAGACCCTGGCTCCCAACGACGACTTCGCCACGGTCGTGGGGCGCGCCCTGGCCCCGAGGGAAGGGCAGGCGCCGATGACGCCGCTCGACGTGGTGGCCGAGCTGCGGAAGACGAACGTGGAGTCCGCGGCCCGGCTCGAGCACGCGCTGGCGGGCTTCTCCCCGTGGATTCTGGTGAACCAGGCCCGCACCCGTGGAGACTTCGACATCGGCCCGACCGTGGTGAGCGCCTGGAAGAAGTTCTTCGGGCTCGAGCTGGGGTCCCTGGGCGCCGTGCCTCACGATGACGCCGTCTGGCAGGCCGTTCGGGCCCGGCAGTCGGTCATTCGAGCCTTCCCGCAGAGCGCAGCCGCCACCGGCTTGTTGCGAGTCGCGGAAAACCTGATTGCATTGGAACGGTGAAGTCGTTTCAGGCGCAGACATTCTACGAGCTGCTCGAGGTGTCGGTCGGCGCGGGCGACGGCGACATTCGTTCTGCCTTCGAGCGCCTCGCGCGGCTCTACGCTGAAGACCAGGTCGCGCTGTACGGGTTGATCGACGAAGGCCGGGCCCGCGCACTGAGGGGACGACTCAAGGAAGCGGCCGACACGCTGCTCGATGCGGAGCGACGCGCGACCTACGACGCAGGCCTCGGACTTCCGCCGCGTGAGCTGCCGAAGCGCGCAGCGCCTGCTCCCGCTGCGCCGCCCCGTGCCTCGGCGCCGGCGGGGTGGGCGGGCTCGTACGCGTTCGTCAGCCCGACGGTGGCGGTGAGCGCTCCGGTCGCGACCTCGTTCAGCTACACCATCGCCGCGCCCGTGGTGGCGGCCCGGGCGTCCGCGCCGGTCGCTCCGAAGGTGGTCGAGGTTGTGGTCGCGGCCCCCCCGGTGGCGGAGCCACAGCTCGAGGCGCCAACGGCCGAAGTTCGTGTCCAGCCTCCTGTTGCTCCGCTCGTGGGGTCGCCGCCTGTCGAGCCCGCTGCGATCGTCGCGGCCGCTGAGCCGCCCTCATCAGTGCCTGCGCCACCAGGCGCCTCGGCGCCGAGCGAGCCCGCTGCGCCGCCGGTTGCTGCGGTGCCGAGCGAACCGCCGTCGCCGGTGCCCAACGCGGTCGTGGTTCCTGCTGCGCCGAGCGAGCCGCCGTCGCCGGTGCCCAGCGCGGTCGTGGTGCCTGCGCGCCAAGAGCCTAATGCTGCTGCTCCGAGTGAGCCTGCCGTCGCCCTCGCTTCGGAGGCGCCCGCAGCCGCGAACGCCGTAACAGCTGCGCCCGCCGTCACGGCCGCACCCGCCGTCACGGCCGCACCCGTCGTCACGGCCGCACCCGCTGTCACAGCTGCGCCGGAACGCCCCGCGGAGCCAGCCGTCCCTGCGTCGATCAGCCCTGCAGTCGCCGTTGCCCATGCCGAGCCGTCCGCCGCTCCCGCCATGGTGAGTGTGGCGCCGTCTGCGCCTGCCGAGCCCATCGCGCCCGCACCTCCCGCGCCCACCGAACCCGAAGAGGTGAGGGCGGCACCGCCTGGCGACGACGACAGCCCAGGGAGCGCGATCGTTCCCACGCGGCCCTACGCACCACGCGAGTACCGGCCGCCAGAGCGCTCCAAGCCCTACGAGGTGCCGGCGGGGGTCGAGTTCAACGGCGATCTGCTGCGACAGGTGCGTATGGCGAGGGGCTTGTCGCTCCTTCAGGTCGCCGAACGCACCCGCATCGGCGTCAGGCATCTCGAGAACCTCGAGAACGACCGGTACGAACAGCTCCCGGTGGCCGTCTATCTCCGAGGCATGCTGATGAGCCTCGCGCGCGAGCTCGGCCTCGACGGAATCAGGGTGTCGAAAAGCTATTTGACCTTCGTCGAAGCCCACCTCTCGAAGTCGAAAGGTTGACCCGGGCGCTGATCGCCGGAAAGCTCCATTCCATGACCGATGAAGAACGGATGAAGGCGATGCGTCTGGCCCGTGCCATCGCTTCGGACATCTCCCTCTACAACGAGGCGAAGATCATCCAGGGCATCGAGCAGGACCGGTTGTTCGACGTGCTGCGCGACGAGATCGAAGAGGGGCGCGAGCTCTTCAAGACCCGCGTCAGCTCCGAGATCTTCACCCGCACCAACTTCTTCGATCGCGCGATCGTCGACATCGTGATCAAGCCGAAGGGCCACGTGAAGTCGAAGATCTGGTGACTCGCAGCACCGTCGACGCCACGGCCGCCGATCGGGGAGAGCGCTACGATCGTTTCCTCGCCGGGCGCCTCACCGAGCTCAGCCGTTCGCGAATTCAAGCGCTGATCGACGACGGCCACGTGACGGTCGCATCGATCGCCATCAAGGCATCAGGGCGAGTGCAGGGCGCCGAGCGGATCGTCGTCGAGATCCCCGACGCCACGCCCGCCGAGCCGCAAGCCGAAGCGCTCCCGTTGACGATTCTGTACCAGGACCGCGACGTGCTGGTCGTCGACAAGGCCGCCGGCATGGTCGTGCACCCCGGCGCAGGACACCACGACGGCACGCTGGTGAACGCGCTCCTGCATCACGTGACCGATCTCAAAGGCGTCGGCGGCGAGCTGCGGCCGGGCATCGTGCATCGGCTCGACAAGGACACCTCGGGCGTCATCGTCATCGCCAAGCACGAGCGCGCCCTGACGACCCTGCAGAAGGCGTTCGCCTCGCGTGAGGTCGAGAAGGTGTACCTGGCCATCGTCGCCGGCGAGCCGCCCGACGAGGGCACGTTTCGCACGCTGCACGGCCGGCACCCCATCCATCGCATGCGCTTCACGGGCCGGCTCAAGACCGGGAAGTCAGCGGTGACGCACTACCGCGTGAAGGAGCGCCTCACTGGCGCCGCGCTGGTCGAGATCACCCTCGAGACCGGGCGCACGCACCAGATCCGCATGCACTTCTCAGAGGCTGGCTTCCCGCTGCTCTCCGACGAGCTCTACGGAACGCGCAGCTCGTCGAAGCTGACGGCCGCGCCGCGCCTGGCCCTGCACGCGCATCGGCTCGCCTTCGCGCACCCGAAGACGGGAAAGCCCGTGTCGGTCACGGCACCGCTCCCGGCCGATCTCACCCGCGCGGTGAAGGCCCTCCGACGCCGTTAGATGAGCCCGATCGACATCGACTGCTGGCGCTTGGTGAGCACCTTGATCGGCTGAATCGCCATGACGCGCATGAAGATGCGCAGCAGGTCGGGATCGAACTTGTTGCGCATCTCGGTCCACATCAGCATCAGCGCGACCTCGGGGCCGTACGAGTCTCGGAACGCGCGCTTCGACGTCAACGCGTCGTAGGTGGCGCAGATCGAGATGATCTTCGCGTAGAGCCCCAGGTTCGCCTTGGGAATGATCATCTGAATGTTGCCCTGCCCGTCGCGCACGGCGGTGCCGTACTCGACCTTGTGCTCGAAGGTCGTCACCAGGCGGAGCAGGGTGGAGCGGTTGATGGCCTTCTCGCGGAGGATGTTTCGCACCGAGACCAGCGGGGCTCTCGCGACGATCGCCTTCTCTTCGGGTGTGAGCGCGCCGCGCTTGCTGAGCACGTTGTCAGGCACCGTGCCCATGCCGGCGTCGTGAAAGAGGGCCACGTAGCCGAGATCGCGCAGCTGGGGCTTGGTGAGCCCGAGCTCGTTGCCGAAGACGATCGACATCAGGCAGGTGTTCACCTGGTGATACGCGAGGTATTCGCTATCGGTGCGCGTGGTGGTGAGCCCGAGGAAGTGCGTGCGGTGGTCCATCGAGATGTCGACGAAGTCCTGCAGAATGCGCATCGCCTTCGAGGTGTTGAGCGGCGTGTCGTCGCGCAACGACTCCATGTATTTCTTGGTGAAGAAGATCGCGCGGCCGTAGCAGGTGAGCGCGTACTTCTTCCGATCGAGCTTGGCGTCGCTCTCGTCCTTCTCGTTCTCGAGCTTGTCTTTGAGCTTCGACCACTTCGCCAACTTCATCGACACGAGCTTCTTCCCCGCCGTGCCGTCCGCCTCGGCCATGTCGGGCTGCTCTTTGGAGAAAATCCAGATGAAGTTCTTCAGCTCGGGAACGGTGACGGTGCGCAGCATGTTGAAGCCGGCGACGTCCTTCGCGCGGAGCTCGTCGAGCAGGTAGCGGACGTTGTCGAGCGAGGCCATGTCGACCTTCACCAGCATGCCGTTCAGATAGAACGACTGCTTCACCCCAATCAGGTCGAGCTTCCCCTCCTTGCGGATGATCTGGTTGATCGTGTCCTGGAGCTGGGTGAGCGGCTTGTCGAACACCGCGTTGTCGGGGTCGTACATCTTCACCGAGCGGACCAGCATGTAGAGCGCTGAGACGAGCGTGCGCGCCATGCCCTGGAGCTTCTCGCTGTGCTCGCGCCCGTAGGTGTCGAGCATCTCGCTGTCGGTGCTCGAGGCCTTGGTGATCTGAAGGTTGTCGGCCATGGCGCTTCAGCCCTCCTTCTCAGCGCTGCCGAAGAGCGCCTTGCGAACCCGGCCGAGGTGTCGCTTCGCGTGGTTGGTCACCTCGGGAGGCTGCGACTTGTCTTCGATGACCTCCTGCAGCAGCTTGGCCGTCTGGATGTTGCAGGCGCCGCCCAGGCCGGCCACCGCGAGAATCTTGTCCTGCTTCACCTTCTCCTTGTTGAAGAGACCGCCCTTCACCTGGAGCAGTTGCGTGAAGTACGCGAGCGCCCCGGTCACGCCAGTCGAGCCGATCGCCGAGTAGATCGCTTCGTGCTCTTCGGCCGAGCGCTTCTCGAACTTCGGGTCCTTCACCAGCTTCATCAGATCGAGGAACGCCTTCTCGCGGTCGAACTCGGGCAACACGCGCGCTGCCTGGATGCGGACCTGCTGGGTGTCGTCTTCGAGCATGGCCGCGATCATCTTGCGCGCCTCACCCGTGCGCCCACGCGCGATGATCCCCATGACCTCGAGCTTCACCGCGAGGTTCCTGGACTTCAGCACCGTGGCGAAGAAGCGGATCTTGTCGGGGTGGTTGGCGCGATCGAGCACGTAGATCATGTCGCGCACGATCTGGGGCTTGTCGCTCTGCAGGCGGTTGACGAACGGGTCGGGCTGCTCCTTCGCGAAGGGAATGAGCACGTCGCAGAGCAACACGCGGTTCTCTGGCAGCTCGATGACCTCGAGTGCATCGAGCCACAGCGGCACGGACTCGGGCCCGAGGTTCGAGAGGTAGCGCACGATTTCCTGGGGGTTCTTGAGCCGGGTCGTCTTGATGATGTCGGCGACGCGGTTGACGCGCGTCTCTTCGCCCATGTGCGAGGTGAAGTTCCGCAAGAGCCGGCCGACGGCGCTGTCCGAGCCGAGGCGCTGCTCCATGGCCTTCAGCTTGAGGACGACCTGGTTGATGATCGTGAAGTCCTCCTGCAGCAGCATCGCGTCGAGCAGCTGGGTGAACATGTCGGTGAGGAGCTCGGCGTCGTCGACGCCGCTCTCGACGACCTGGAAGACGGCGCTGATGAGCTTGGGGAAGAGCCGCTGGTTCTCTTCGTCGTGCACGTCCTTCTGCACGCGCGCCTTGAAGGTCGGGTCGGCGGTGATGCCGGTGATCACAACGCCACGCATCTGCTCGACGTGGTCGAGCTTCATCTCGAGATCTTCTTCGGTGACGCGGGCGAAACGAAGGAAGTCGTCGCTGGCCGTGCGCAGGCGGCGCTGCAGGTAGTCGACCACCTTGTCGACCTCGACCTGGACCTCCTCCTCGGAGAACTCGTCCATGCGGAAGCCTTCGACCATGATGTATTCGAAGTTCGGCATCTGGGCCCGCCAGAGCTGGGCGTTGATGTCCTCGGCGCCGCGATCGGGATCCGACAACGAGATGGTCGTGAAGGCCGTGAGCTCCTCCACCGTGAAGCCCGGGCGGAAGATGAGCTGGCGAATACCGTCCTTGAAGAACTTGTACGGCAGCTGGCTGTCTTCGCTGAACAGATCCTGTTTGTGCAGCTGGAAGTTGGTGAGGTCGACCTTCAGCTGAAGCGGGCCGAACTCCTCGTGGTACGCGACGAGCGCCGCGTGCGCCTTCATCAGGTACTCGCCGTATTTCGACTCGTTGTGGCGGTACATGCCAATCATCTTGATGCCCTTGAGCAGGTGGTACGCCACGCTGCGGGCGACCTCGACCTGTCGCTTGAGCTTCGGGTCCGACATCGGGTCGGCATCAGGCGCGTCGAGGACGTGCGAAGGAGGTGCGAGGGACTCGCGAGCTACCGGAGAGGCCATGGCGAGACTCTACCGCCCTGCTGGAGTCTGGCTCGTCCGTGGTGCACGCCGAACGACGGGGGGTGCGACTTCTGCCCACCCGGGTCAGCGAATGGCGTCTCGCAGGCGGCGCGTGAGCACCTTGATGATGCCCATCGCGATCTCGGGCTTCTCGGTCATGATCTCCTGGAAGTCCTCGCGGGTGATCTTGAGCATCGCGGTCTCGGTGAGCGCGGTGACGGTGGCCGAGCGCGGCGCGGCGTCGAGGATCGCCATCTCTCCGAAGCACTCGCGTTCCCCCAGCTCGGCGATGACGCGATCTTGTTTGTGGACGCGCACCTTGCCGTCGATCACCAGGTAGAGCGCGTCGCCGGACTCTCCTTCGGCGAAGATCTCGTCACCCTGATCGCGCCGCTCTTCACTCGAGATCAAGGCGACGGCGGTCAGATCCTCTCCGGGAATCTGGGAGAACAGATCGATCGACTTGAGGAAGAGCACCTTCTCGACGGTGGAGATCATGAGCGCTGGCGGGCGCGAGAGCATAGCGCGCGCCTTCGAGAGTGCACCGCCCTCGATCGCGCCCTCGAGAACTGTCAGAGGCGTGCGTCATGGACTGGAAACTGGTGGGGACGACGTTCCTGGCGGTCTTCGTCGCCGAGCTCGGTGACAAGACCCAACTCGCGACACTCTCGTTTGCCAGCTCCGGGCAGTCGAGGCTGTCGGTCTTCATCGGGTCTGCGCTCGCCCTGGTCGCGACCTCGGCCATCGCCGTGATGGTTGGCGAGGCGCTCAGCCGCGTGGTGCCGCCGCTGCTCCTCCAGCGCATCGCCGGGGTGGCCTTCCTCGTGATCGGCGGCTGGGTGCTCTGGTCGACGACGCGGGCCTGAGACGCTGGCGGCGCCTCGTCAGGCGGCGCTGATTCGCGCGCTGGAGCGGATGGCCTCGAGCTGCTGCTGCACGAGCGGTGAGTCGTCGCCTTCACGGCTGGCTGCGAGCGCGAGGGCGCGCGTGGGGTCGATCGAGGCCAGCGTCGAAACGGCGATCTCGCGCACCAGGGCGTTTCCGTCGGCTGCCGCGCTCTCGAGCATCGCGGGGCCTTCGGTCGCCGTCACCGCAGCCCTGCCCGCGCACCACACGGCGCAGGCTCTCACCCACGCCACTTCGTCTTTCGTCAACTCGACGAGGGCTGCCTTCGCGTCGAGGCCGTCGGGGCGGGGGAAGAGCTCGGCGACGGCCTTCAGTTTCTCCGCCCGTGGCTGTTCGTCGAGCAGCGGCAGGAACCGGGCCTTGAGCTCACGATCGAGCAGGTTGTCGAGCAGCTCCACCGCGTTGCCTCGGCGCCGGGCCGCGTCGGCCGCGAGCGCGTCTCGAATACCCGCGGCGATCTGCTCCATGTCTGCGTCGGGGTAGAGCACCGCGAGGAGCAGGAACAGCCGGCCCTCGATCTGCGCCACCTTCTCGGTGATGGCCGACGAGAGCAGGGCACGGGCCGCGGGCTCGCCGGTGCGGGGCGTCGCCGCGACGGGACCTCCGCCGAGCCCCAACGCTTCGGCGTGATGGAGCGCCTTCCACGCGCGCCCGAGCTCTTTGTCGAGCGCCGCGCGAACCGGCGCCTTGTCTTTGAGGATCAGGCGGCGGCCCTTCACCGTGCGCGCGAGCGCCTTATAGAGCCGGCCACGCAACTCCTCGTCGGGCTCGTCGAGGTGCTGGGTGATGACGTCGATGGCCTCGACTGTGCCGAGGCGGCCCAGCACACGCGCGACCGAGCGCCTGATGTTGGCGTCTTCGAGCTGGTTCCCGAGCACCTTGGCGAGCGTCGGCACGATCGAGACGCCGAAGTTCGTGAGCGCCTCGGTGGCCTCGCGCGCCGTCTCGTGGCTCTGCGTTCGGTAGATGAGGGGAATGACGAACTCGGCGCTCTTGAGCTGGCCCGCGGCGGTGACGGCGGCGCGGCGCACGCGGGGATCGGCGTCGCTCATCAACTGGAGCACCGGCTGGTAGAAATTCTTCACGCCGATCGCGCCCAGCACCTTCGCGGCATGCAGGCGCATGACGTTGTCTTTGTTGTCGATGAGCGCCTTGAGCGCCTCGGCCGCCACCAGCACCCCGTCGAGCCCGCCGTAGCGGATCATGCCTGTGACGGCGGCGCTGCGAATGCGCGGGTCGGCGTCCTGCAGGAAGACACGCACGCTCTTGACGGCCTTGTCGCGACCGATGGCACAGAACGCGTCGATGGCCGCAGCGCGCACCGCCGGATCGGCGTCTTCGAAGCGCCTGAAGACCGAGTTCGCGAAGCGCATCGTCTGGCGGTGGGCGTAGTACTCGAGGGCCTTCACCCGCACCGCAGAGTCCGGGTGCTCGAGCAGGTGCTCCACCTCGATGTCGAGCGCGAGCTTCTCGAGGTGCGGCAGCAGCGCCAGGGCGTTCAAGACCTCTCGGGTGTCGTCGCTGGCCAGCGCGCGCTCGATGACGCCGCTGGTCGATCCGTCGACGACGCTGACCCGCGCACCAGCGAGATCGAGGCGACGGTTCTTGAGGTTGTCCTGCAGCGTCTTGATGTAGCGGCTCCGCAAGCTCGACACGACCGCGAGCCAGGCGCCTCCGAGGGCGAGCGAGATCCACGCGAGGCGATAGGGGTCTTTGCCCACCACCATGCCCCAGGCCTTCAGCGTCAGGCCCGCGAGGCCGATGGCGGTGGGCTTGACGACGCCGTCGATGAACGCCTTCGCCGCGACGCGGGCCTGTGAAGGCACCGGCAGGTAGAGGATCTGCGTGGTGGCGTCGTTCACCGAGTAGCGGAACAACGTGTCGGCGCCCTTGGTGAGCGAGGCGGCCCACAGGGCAGGGAAGAGCACCAGCGCGGCGTTGCCGAGGGTGAGCGCGAGCGGGAGCACGGCGAGCGAGGCGACGACCCCGGCGCGGTTGAGGAGCCGGCCCGTGCCGAACAATTGCAGCACGAGGGCGAACGCGCCCACCACCGCGCTGAAGTAGCCGAAGTACGAGGCCAGCTCGTCGGGTGCGATCTTGTCGGCGGCGACGACCTTGAACTCGAAGTCGACGAGCGTCGTCGTGAAGAAGGTGACGGCGGCCAGCAGCGCGACGGTGCGCAGGTGCGGGTCGGCCATCACGCGGGCGCCACCACCGGTGCGTTTGGCGGCGCTCGGCTTTCCACTCGCAGCACGCGCGAACAGCCGCTGTCGGCCCAGCTTGCCGGCGAAGAAGCTCGCCACCGCCGTCGTCGCCAGCAACACCAGACACATCAACAGCAGCGCGCTGGTGCCGAACGTCTTCGCCACCTTCGCCGACAACAGGCCGATGAGGATGTTGGCGAACGTGCCACCGGCGCCGATCAGCCCGTACAGCCGCTTGGCCTCCTGCGCGTTGAAGAGCTCGTTCGCCAGCGTCCAGAACTGCACCAGCACCAGCGCGCCCATCACCTCGACCGACACGTAGATGAGGGAATAGACCCAGGGCGGCTGGCTGCGTTCGATGACGTACAAGAGCCCGAAGCAGGCAGCGAAGAGCGACGCCGAACCCAGGGCCATCAGATCGCGGCGCACGCGCGCGGCGAGGCGGCCATAGAGCAGACCGCTCGCCGTCACCGCGACCGCCGAGAGCACATACATCCACGCGAGCTGCGATCGATCGCCGTGCGCCAGGAACAACGCATCGCGCACGCTACGGCCCGTGAGGAACGAGCCGACGGCGAAGAGGCTGTGAAGAAAGAGCGCCAACGTCAGCTGGCGTTCACCCCGTCGAACTGGAAGGACCGCCTCGACGATGCGCAGCAGCACGGGCGGAAGCGTAGCAATGCTCTGCGTCAGCCGATCGACGTTTCGAGCGGAGCGAGCAACGCCCGGCGCTCCCGCGCGTCGAGCGGGCTGTTGGTGAAGCGGGCCTCGAGGTACCGGCGCGTGGCGCGTGACACGGCGGCGGCGAGCGGGTGGCCTTCACGAACCAGGCTCGCCGAGAGCTCCTCGATCGGCAGGGTCGCCACCGCCGTGACGCCGCGGGCCTTCAGGCGGGCTTCGAGTTCTTCCAGGAAGCTGCTGGCGGGGTGGGGCGCGTGCCGGCGGCGGCGTCGGAGCACGAGCACGAGGAGCGCGACGACGCAGACGACGAGGGCGACCGTACTGACAGGCACCCGGGTGTTCAGCGGCGACGAAGCGCTGGACTCTGGCGTCGGCGTCGCCACCTGGGGCGGGCGAACGAGCTGACGCGCGAACGACATCTGATCCTGGAACGAGTAGTCGATCACGCGGGTTCGCCACCACGCCTCGAGGCGCTCCCAGGCGCTGGTGAGGGCGGCCGCCCACGCGCTGCTCGACGCTGCGCGCCCGAGGTCGGGGGTCGCGTCGAGGCGAACCCAGGCCCCATCGACGAACGCCTCGGTCCACGCGTGTGCGTCGCCCGAGCGCACCACGTACCGCCCGCCGGCCCGTTCGCCTCCAAAGAAGCCCGTCACCACGCGGCTGGGCACCTTCTGGACTCGGAGCATGATGGCCAGCGCGGTCGCGAAGTCCTCGCAGTGCCCGGCGCGCCGCGTGAACAGGAAGTCGGCGAGCGGATCGGTCACGCTCCCCGGCAGCTCGAGGGTGTAGGCGTACCGGCGCTTGAGCTCGCGCTCGAGCCTCAGCGCGATCTCGTTGGGAACCGTCGCTCCGCCAGAGAGTTCTTTCGCCAGCGGGGCGATGCGGGGGTCGAGCGCCGGCAGGGCGAGCCCACCGATCTCGTCTGGAGGAGTTCGATCGATGCGGCCCAGCTCATCGCTCGTCGCCGCGTACGTCATCGAGTTCGCGTCGATGGCCCCGTAGATCTGATCTCCTGGCACGTGGAGCAGCGCCATCGGCTGGGTGCCCGAGACCGAGAGGCTGCGGGCTCGCGCGAAGAAGGTCGGGGTGTCGAGGGCGACCAGCGTGCGGCTCCCGTAGGCGGACGTCGTCTCGAAGTCCTGACTCACCTGGTTGACCGAGCGCTTCGAGGCGCGGTGCAGGCCCACCGAGCTCGCGCCTGTCGCCGGGGTGCCAGTCGATCTCCACTCGGCGCCGTCGAACAGATCGAAGTGGCGCCCGACCCAATAGGCTTCGATTCGTTCGCTGCCCGGGTCGGGAATGAGCGCCACCCGGAACGCGACGCGGGCGCTCGTCTTGATGTCGCCGCCGCCGCCGAGGCGCACGGTCTCGGCCATGCCGGTGACGCCCCCGAGGCCCGGCGGCGCCCGGCGGTTGGCGAGGTTCCACGACAGGCGAGGGAAGACGACGAAGAACGAGAGCCCCATCACCAGCGTCGCGAGACTCCCGACGATGAGCTGCTTCGAGATCGCGCGGCGCTCGGCCGGGTCGACGCTCGCTTCGTCCGCCGCGAGCACCAGCCACGCCATCGACCACGCCGCGCAGAGGAAGAACATCACCAGCAGCACCGCGAACAGCACCTCGCCGGTGAGCGCCGCGCCGCCGCTGACCAGAAGCAGCCCCGACAGCAGCACCTGCCGCGAGGCCTGAGGGGTCGGCTCGGCCAGCATGCGATGACACGTGACCAGCGTCGCGAAGGACACGGCCGCGATGACGAGATCGAGGATCGACGTCGCCACTGCGGCGATGAGCCCCAGGGCGATCACCAGGAGCACGAGGACCGAGGCCGTGCGCCGGCCCGCGAGCGGCCTGATGTCGAGCAGCGAGAGGAGCAGCGCCACGGGGAAGATCACCAGCACCGGAAGCGGGAGCACGCCCGGCAACGCGACGGCGCCGAAGCCCGCGAGCGCCGCGAGGTCGCGTGAGATCACGCCCGGGGTGCGGCTCACGGTTCGCTCCCGAACCCGGCCAGGGCCAGCGCCGACAGAATGCGCCGTTCGTGCGGTGCGCCGTGGGCCGGCCGGAGCCTGCGCGTCCCCACATCGAGGCCGACGTCGTAGCCCTGCTCCATCAGCATCGCGGTCTGACCGGCAGCCTCCTCGCAGGCGAACTCGAGCTCGTCGCCAGAGAGGCGCTCGTCGACGTTCAGGGTGATCTGGCGGCGCTCCTCGCGCTCCCGCTCGACGGTGATCAACTTTCCGGTGGTGGCCGTCTTGCGCCAGTGAATGCGCCGCGCGTCTTCGCCGATCGCGAGCTCCCGGAGGTCTGCCAGATCAGCCGTGCCATCGCGGTGCCTCGAGCCGCCCAGCTCGCCGCGAAGCAGGCTCTGATCTCGCGGTGGCGACTCGCACGCGAAGCCCCGCCGCGGGAAGACGAGCAGGCTGTCGGTCACCGCGATCGTGCGGATCTTCTCGAAGATGCCGAAGGGGAAGGTGGTGCTCACCTCGATGGCCTTGAGCGCCCAGGGCCCTCGACGAGGCGCGGTCGCCACGGCGCGCACCACCACCGGCCGGCCAGCGACGACGACGGGCGCCCACGCACCGGCCGACTCGAGCGAGCCCGACTCCTTCACCTTGAGCGCGAAGGCCTGGCCGCGCTTTCGTTTCAACTCGTAGCGCACGGTGAAGGGCTCGTGAGCGAAGGCGCCTTCAGGGAGCAGCCGACGCACCTCGAGATCCCAGATGACGCGCTCCGACAGCACGCCCGACACCACGATGGTCGCCAGCAGCAGGCCCAGCACCAGGTACAGCAGGTTGTTGCCGGTGTTCAGCGCTCCCAGGCCGATGCCCATGGTGAGCAGCAGGTAGACGCGACCAACGGGCGTGATGCGCAGCAGTCGGCCGGGGTTGAGCGCCCGTCGGATCGAGCTGATCAGTCGCCGGAGCATCGCTTCACCTCGGCGCGGGGACCCGTCGCGTCAGCTCGTCGATCAGGTGGCCGGCCTCTTCGCGGCTGAACGCTCCCTGCATCGAGCTCTTCAGGACGAGGCGGTGTGAGAGCGACGGCTTGAGCACCGCGCGCACGTCACCGGGAGAGACGAACGCCCGGTCTTCCCACAGCGCCCAGGCCCTCGCGGCGGAGATCAGCGCCAGCACGGCGCGGGTCGACACGCCGCGCTCGATCTCGGCGTGCGAGCGCGTCTCTTGCGCCAGCCGCACTGCGTAGTCGGCGACGTCTCTGGAGACCTCGACGCGATCGGCAGCAGCTTGAATCGCCATCAACTCTTCGGCCGTCGCCACCGCTGCGAGCGCATGGAGCGGATCGCCACGGCGGCTGATGATCAGCTCCGCTTCGATGGCCGGGTCGAGGTGGCCGAGCGAGAGCCGCATCAGGAACCGATCGAGCTGCGAGTCCGGGAGCGGGTACGTGCCGGCGAGATCGAGCGGGTTCTGCGTCGCCACCACGGTGAAGGGCGCGGGCAGCTTGCGGGTGACGCCGTCGAGGCTGACCTGGCCCTGCGCCATCGCCTCGAGCAGGGCCGACTGCGTTCGCGGCGGCGCGCGGTTGAGCTCATCAGCGAGCACGAGGTGGTGGAAGATCGGGCCGGGGCGGAACTCGAAGGTGCCTTGTTGAGGCAGGAAGATCTGACTCCCGAGAATGTCGCTGGGCAGCAGGTCGGCGGTGAACTGCACGCGGCCGAATGACAGCGCGAAGCACCGCGCCAGCCCTTCCGCGAGCGTCGTCTTGCCGACGCCCGGCACGTCTTCGAGCAGCAGGTGGCCTCGAGCCGCCAGGCAGGTGAGGGCGAGCTTCGTCTGTTCCGGCTTCCCCAGGACCACTTGACCTAAGTGGGCGTGGAGCTTCTTCAAGAGGTCAGTGGCGTTCACTGTGTCAAAAGGCCCGAGAAAGGCGTCGAGCGACTGTAGCCAACGCTATGGTGGAGCCGCTCGGAAATCGTCACCAGATGGGCCGCGTTCGCAGACTTCCCACCGACCTGATCAACCAGATCGCCGCTGGTGAGGTCGTCGAGCGCCCTGCGTCGGTCGTCAAGGAGCTCGCCGAGAACTCGGTTGATGCGGGCGCGACGCGGGTGACAGTGCGCCTGGTGCGCGGCGGCTGCGCGAACATCACCGTCATCGACGACGGCTGCGGCATGTCGAGAGAAGACGCGCTCACCTGCCTCGAGCGCCACGCCACCAGCAAGCTCGTCGACGCCGAGGGGCTCTTTCACATTCTCACCAAGGGCTTCCGGGGCGAGGCGATTCCGGCCATCGCGTCGGTGTCTCGCTTCTGTCTCGTCACCAGCGAGCCCGAAGCGCTGGCGGGAACGAAGCTGTCCATCGAGGGCGGAGGTGAGCCGGTGGTCGAAGACGCTCCGGCCGTCGGCGGCACCCGCATCGACGTCGACGATCTGTTCTTCAACGTGCCCGCGCGCCGCAAGTTCCTCAAGCGCGAGGCCACCGAGCTGCTGCACTGCGAAGACGCCGTCACCCGACTCGCGCTGGCGCACCCCGAGGTGGGCTTCACCCTGGAGCACGAAGGCAAGCAGATCTGGGCGAGCCCTCCGTCTGCGTCGGAGCCGATGCAGCGCGCCGCGGCGGTGCTGGGGAGCGAGGCGGCGCCGCACCTGCTGTCGATCTCGGAGCGCCGGCTGGGACTCACCGTGACGGGCTTCATCGCTGCGCCGGAGTTCACGCTGTCGAGCGCTCGCGGCCTGATGACCTTCGTGAACCACCGCTACGTGCGCGATCGTGGCCTCACCTCGGCGATTCAGCGCGCCTACCAGGACTCGTTGCCGCCCGGCCGCCAGCCCGTCGCGCTGGTGTTCATCGAGCTCGACCCTGCAGCCGTCGACGTCAACGTGCACCCGCAGAAGCTCGAGGTGCGCTTCTCCGATCCACGCTCGGTGCAAGAGGCGGTCGGCGCGGCCGTGTCAGTGGCGTTGAAAGCAGCGCCGTGGCGGCAGGACTCACGCGGGCCCGAGACGCCGCAGGTGCAGGCCCAGTACGCGCAAGCCATCGAGCGGTTCCTCGCCCGTGCCCAACCCGCGCCTGCGTTCCTCGAGCCCGCGATGCCGTTGTCGCTCGACCAGTCGCTGGGCCGCACGTCGTTCGGCACCGCGAGGCCCACGCTCGATACCGCGCCGCCTCGCAACTACTTCGGCGCCTTGCGGTTCCTCAGCGTCCTGTCGCGGCGCTTCTGGCTGACCGAATCGCCTGCGGGCTCGCTCGTGATCGTCGACCCGCGCGCCGTCGAGGAGCGGGTGATCTGGTCTGCGCTCGCCACGCGGTTCCAGAAGGGCGAGCTCGCCGCGGCGGGCCGCACGCTGTTCTCGGCGCGGCTCGATCTGGTGCCGACGGAGCGCACCAGGGTGCTCGAGGCGGCGCCCGAGCTGCTCGAGGTGGGCGTCGAGGTCGAAGACTTCGGCACGGGCTCGCTCTCGCTGCTGCGGGTGCCAGCCGAGCTGGAGCGCGTGGACCCCGGCGCGTGGCTCGTCGAGACGGCAGCGGCCTCAGATGCGTCGGCGCGAATCGCGGTGATGGCGAGGCGGGCAGCGCTGACCGCCGAGATCATGGTCACCCACGATCAAGCGCGGGCGCGGCTCGAGGCGCTCGACGAGGTCGCGGCCCAGGTTCACGCTCACGCCGCGCGCGTCATCGTTCGTGATCTGCCGGTGCTCGATCTCGAAGGGTGACGTCCGAAAAATTGCCACCCTGATCGCCGCTGCTACCGTCCGCTCCACACCTGTAGCGTTGAGCGAACGGAGCCTGCGGATGAACGGTGTCATCACCGGTCGTGAAGTGGCTTCGCACTTTCGTCTCATCTGGAAAGAGTTCGGCTTCAGGTGCCTGGTTCGTTGTGTCGGTGCCTGCCTGGCGAGACGGCGCCGCACGTTTCTCGAGATCGCCTGGGAGACCCGCCGCTCATGAACCTCAACGATCCCCTCGCGCTCACGCCGTCACACGCGATGCCGGTTCCCGCGTCGTACGCCGAGAAGGCCATGGCGTCGCTGATGCAACTCCACGGCGAGTTGATGGATGAGAAGGAGCGGCGCGTCGAGCTGTTCCGCCGCCTGATGGAGAAGGAGCAGGCCCTCGCCGAGCTCAAGATGTACGTGAAGATCCTCGAGGAGCGCGCCGGTCTCGCGCGTGAGCCTGTCCAGCCAGCCGAGCCTCGAGCGGCCCGCGCCGAGCCACCCGCACCTCAGCCGCCACCCAAGCCCAGGTCGTCGCAGCTGAGCGCCATGCCTCCTGCGGTGCCGCGTGTCGGCAAACGTCCAGAGGGGTGGAAGGTCTGGTGATGCGTCGCCTCGTCGTGGTCGCGGTGGTGAGCAGTGTTCTCATGGCGTCACCGGCGCTCGCCGATAGCGCCACCGATGGCGTCGGCCGGGTGAGCTTTGGCGGCGGGCTCCGGTGGACGCCCAACGGGTTCTTCAACGGGAAGGCAGCCGAGGCCGGTCACGCCAATACGATGGCAGAAGAGTTCGTGACCGCGCCGCTCGGCTTCCAGGGCATGGCGAGCTTCGGCTACGGCGCGTTCGAGTGGCTGGAGCTGGCGGTCGACGTGTTCGGCGGCTTCGAGTCGTTTCAGCTCGAAGGCTGGCTTCCGTTCACGTCGGTCTCGTACGGCGGGTTGATTGGCCTTCGGCTGACCCGCTACGACTTCCCCGTCACGGGGTTGGTGCCGTACCTGGGCGTTCAGACGGGCCCGATGCTCGTGACGGTCACGTCGCCGAGCTCGCCGGGGAGCGAACGCATCATGCAGGCGTGGAGCGTCAACGGTGGCGCTGCCTACAAGTTCACCGACAAGCTCGCCGTGTACGTCGACGTTCGCTACCTCTATGGGCGGGCCTACGTCTCGGAGATCGCGGGCAGAAACGTCGGCGGCGTCTGGTTCTCTGCAGGGCTCACCATCTTCTTTCCCCCGACGCCGAAGCGAGATCTCGACGTTCCGGGCTTCGGTGGTGGGTTGCGCTTCTGAGGCCGTCGGCTCCAGGCGCGAAGAACGTCACGGGCCCCGGGCTCGTGGTACAGGAAATAGCCATGGCGCAGGAACCTGCAGATCTGAACAAGCCGCTCGAGGAGATCCGTCGCGAGGTCGTCGAAGCACGCAACATGACGATCAAGACGGACAACGCGCTCAAGTCGCTCCACGCCGAGCTCAAGGTGGTCAGCACTCAGCAGGCCGAATTCCAGCGTCGCACGTGGTTCTCGACGGGCGCGGCCTATCTGGGGTTCCTGGGCGTCTGCGTCGCAGGCGCGGTGGTCGTGTCGGGCGCACGGGCGACCTCTGCAACTGAGCAGAAGCAGCGCCTCGAGCAGCAGGTCGGCGAGCTGACCTCTCAGCTCGAGAAGCAGAAGACCGAGGCCGCCGCCGTGGCGCAGGCCGAACGTGGCGCGACGGACGTGTACAAGCAGATGACGACGCTCCCCGGCGAGCAGCGCCTCAAGGGCGTCGAAGCGCTCGCGAAGCTCGATCTCACCCGGCTGTCTCCGCTGACGCGCCAGGCGCTGCAGGATCGCGCCTCGCTCCTGCGCAAAGAGGTCGGCGCGAGCGTGCTCGAGCGTGGGAAGACCGCGTTTCGCCGCAACGAGTGGGCCGAGACCATCGAGCAGCTCACCCGGTTCCTCGCGATGAGTCCGGATGAGGACGAGGCCATCGACGCGTCGTTCTTTCTGGGGAACGCGCTCTTTCAGTCACGGAAGTACGAAGACGCGATCAAGCCGCTCACGCGCTTCGCCGATGGCGACAAGAAGGCCCGCATGCGTGACTTCGCGCTGTTGATGTTGATGCAGTCGCACGACACCGTCGGCAACAAGGACAAGGCGGTCGAGTACGCGAAGGAGGGGTGGCAGACCTACCCGGCCAGCGAGTTCCGAGGGCAGTTCATCTCGAGGCTCCAGCGCGCGACGACGAGCCCAGCGGCCGCACCCGCGCCTGCAGCCGCTGACGCAGGACGATAGAACGGAGCCTGCATGGCCACGCCGCCTCCCACGCAGGCACAGCTGAGGCCCTATCGCGGGGCGGCGTGGGCGCTCTATCTGGTCGTCGCCGTCGGGTTCTCGAGCCTCGTCATCTACAGCGTGACGAAGTCGGTGTTTCAGATGTCTCCCGACCGGCCGGCGCCTGCGACCGCGAAGAGCGTCGAGGTGTGCGCCTCAGGCCTCACCTCGCTCTTCGACACCCTCGAGTCCGAGCGGCAGAAGCTGACGGCGCCGCAGGCCTCGGAGGCCGACCGTCGCTGGCTCACGTTTCGAACCGGGTGGATGGTGCGCCTGCGTGAGCTCGAAGCAGAGTGCGCGCTCGACGAGAGCGAGCGGTCGGAGCTGAAGGTCGCGTTCGCGGGCCTCAACAAGGTGATGGATTTGTCGACGGTCGAAGCCACACAGCTCGCAGGTCAGCTCGGGCCGGCCGTCGATTCGTTTCGGCAGCAGCTCGGCGCATTGCCGGGCGGACGACGCTGATCGTCTGACTGGCGAAGCGCGATACAACAAGTGCTCTGCTCACGGGCTTCTGGTTCACGACCGCGCGGCAGAGTGTTCGCTCCCGCGTCGCGGGTCACGTGAGCGCCAGCAGCCGTTCATGATGGTCCGAGCACTTCATTCGATGCGCGCGATCCACGACGCCAACCGGTCGACCGACGGTCACTGTGGCGGAGGTTCGCGGGTCGGCAACACGACGGTGTAGCTGCCCACGCCGTTGGTCACGCCCGACGCCAGGAGCACGGCCGCCGGCTTTCCTTCGATTCGCGTGACACGGAAGAAGCGCACCTGCGCGTTCACGAGCGGCTGGGAGCCACGCGCGCTGAGCGTCGACGTGACGGTGCCGGTGAGGCGGCGGCCGCGGGGCAGGGTGATCGGCGCGAAGGTCTGCGAGGTGGTCGTCGTGCCGTTGCTCGCGGCCGCGGCCGAGACGGTGATGAGGCGGCTGGTCTGCGGGAGCTCGATCGCCGGAGTGAACTCGATGCGCCAGTTGCCCGGGTCGAGGGCGAGCTCGTACTTCCCGTCGAGATCGGTGAGCGAGTCGACGTCTTCGAGCGGCAGCGGCCGTTTCCCCGTCGACGTCTCGATCGCGCGAACCTGGAGCATCGCCGCGGGCGCGCCGCCGGGGAGCCGGACCTCTCCGCTGACCGAGATGCGCTCGGTGCAGCGAACCGTCGGTGGGTCCAGCGAGGGCTTCGAGCCCGGCGCGTTCTTCACCTTCACCTGCTGCTGCGTCACCGCTGAACGAACGCCAGGCCTCGGGAAGACGGTGAGCGTGAAGCTCTCGTCGGGCGGGAGAAGATCGAGCACGAAGGCGCCGTCGTTGTCGGTGGTCGCGAGGCGAGAGCGGAAGGTACTGCCTCCGGTGACGCGGCCCTCGATCACCACCGTCGCTCCGGCGAGCGGCTGGCCGTCTGCGCCGAGCACGTGTCCGGGGACCATGCGCACCGGCTCACCGAAATCGCCGAGCTCGAGGGTCAGGCTCGTCGAGAACGGCGGCGTGAGCAGGAAGCGGCGGGTTGGCGCCAGGGCGCCGCTCTCTCGAGCAGTCGCCACCAGCTCGATGGCGGGCAACTGGTTGGCCCGGGGCGACATCACGAGAATGAAGTCTCCGCGCGCGCCCGGGCGGCCGGTCGACGTCTCGACCCGCTGCGAGAGCGGCTCGCCGGTGGCAGGGTCGACGGCCTGAAGGTCCATCGCGTCTTGCGTGACGTAGATCTCGCTCGGCGTGGGAACGGTGATCTTCTTCTTGATGAGGCGGCCGGAGAGCGTGATCGCGCCTTCGACCGATGCAAAGGCGAAGTTGACGGTGGCGCCTGCGTCGGGGCTGGCGGCAACGCTGGCGAACGTCTGCGGAGGCACCTCGAGGCTCGCAGGGAAGGCCGACACGGTGAACTTGCCCTGACCGACGTTCATCGAGAACGTGCCTCGGTCGGTCATCGCGAAGCGGGCCTGGTAGCTGCGCGCTACGCCGGGGAGCACGAGGCTCTCGCCCGAGGCGCGAACGACGACTTCATCGGTGTAGATGCTGCGCTGGGTCGGGTCGACGCCGGCGGTGCGCTCACGCTGGAACGAGCCCACGATGCTGAGCGGCCCCTTGATGTCGAAGTCCTGCATCAGGCCGAGCTGATCGATTTCGAAGTCCTGAGGGAACAGCCCGACCGTCGAGCCACCGGTGACCTCGACGGCGATGCCCCGCGTCGGGTCGCCGCAGCCGTCTGGAAAACAGATCAACCCCGCGTTGCAGTCCGAGTCGGTCAGACAGGGCGGGGGCGTGTTGGCCACCGTCGTTCCGCACGCGGCGATCGCGAGCACGACGATCACGTTGAGGGCGAGCTGGCGGTTCATTGGCATGGGGTGGTTGGGTCGACCTGAACGAGCCAGGCGTAGTCGTCGCGGAACGCTGTCACGGGCAAGGTCTGCCCCGCCGTCACAACTGCCGCTCGGGTGGTGTCGAGGAACGGCTGAGAATCGACACCTGCGTCGGTGCGAACCGTCTCGACGAAGTCACCGTCGGTCACGACAACTTCGACCCGGTGCTTCTTTCCGTCAGCGAGTGCGGAGAGGTTCGCGAGGAACTGCCCGGGCGCGGTCACGTTGCGTACGGTCGGCTCGGAGCTGACCGCAGTTCCATTGTTGCCCTGCACACCACCGACGTAACGAACGTCTGGGTCAATGAACCAGAGCGCTCGAATGACGTCGGTGACGTCCGGGTCATCTGCCTTGACCGAGAACGTCGGGAACACACAGTTGGGCCCTACTCGCAGGATGAGCTCTCGCTGCTCCGGAATCGAGAGGCCCGACATGATCCGCACGCGCGCGTTGCCAGCCGGAGCTCGAACCACGCACACCCCAGCGACACACTCGAGGCCATTCGCGCAGCTCACGCTGGTCGGGCACGGAACTCCAGCGCCCGACGCGCCGCAGCTCACCGACGCAAAAAGCGCGAGCGCTGCCAGGCCGACGGGTGGTGAGCTGGTCATCGACATGGGGTGGTATCGACCTGAATGAGCCAGACGTAGTCGTCGCGAAAGGCGGGAACGTCGATGGCGACGCCTCCATCACCTTCGCCGACGCGAATCGAAGGGCGGCTGATGTCGAGAAACGGTTGGGGGGTGCCGTCCGGGTCGTTGCGCTGACTCTCGATGAACACCCCGTCGGTCACCACCACCTCCACGCGGTGCGTCCGGCCATCAGTGAAGGTGCCGAGGGTGGTGATGAACTGGCTTGGCACCCTGACCTCACGAACGGGCGACCCACCGCTGATCGGGATGCCCGGGTTTCCGCGAACCCCGCCGAGGTACCGCTCAATCGGGTCGATGAACCATTGGGCCTCGATCCGATCGTCGGTGTTGGGGTCGTCGACCTGGACCGAGAAGACTGGGCGTGGGCAGTTCGGGCCGAACGTCACCGTGGCCTCGCGCTGCGCGGGAACGCCGAGCCCCGGCAGCACGCGCAAGGGCCGGTTCGCCGGGTCGGGCAGCGGGGTGATGATCTGATCGTCCTGGGGAAGAAGGCACGCCATCTGGGTTCCAGTCACACCAAGACATAGCAACATCGTTGCCACGCGTTTTCGGCTGTGTGTGCGCAGGAAGTTCAAGCGGTTCGTCCTCATCAGGCCTCTTCGTACTCTGTCTCGGGTGGCAGGGGTTTGCCCTCTGACTCTGCCTTCAGTGCCTCGAGGTGCCGGAAGATCGTGCGGGGATCGACGCCGAGATCCTTCGCCGTCTTGGTGCGGTTGCCGTTGTTCCGCTCGAGCACCTCGTTGATGTACCGCTTCTGGAACTCCTCCTTCGCGGCAGCCAGCGGCAGAATCGGCGGCAGGTTCTCAGGCCGCAGGTCGAGATCTTCAGGCCCCAGCAGCGGCTTGTCGGCGAGCACCGCGGCCTTCTTGATGCGGTTCTCGAGCTCTCGAATGTTGCCGGGCCAGTGGTACTTCTTCATCGCGACGCTGCTCGACGGCGTGAAGCCGCGGGCCTTCGACGCGAACTCCTTCGAGTAGCGATTGAGGAAGAAGCGCGACAGCGTGACGATGTCGTCGCCGCGCTCTCGCAGCGGAGGCAGCTTCAGCGTCACCACGTTGATTCGGAAATACAGATCTTCGCGGAAGGTGTTCTTGCGAACCTCTTCATCGAGGTTCTTGTTGGTCGCCGCGACGATGCGGATGTCGACGGGCTCGGGCCGGTTGTCGCCGACCTTGTAGACGACCTTCTCCTGCAGGGCGCGCAGCAGCTTCACCTGCAGCTGAATCGGCATCTCACCGATCTCATCGAGGAACAACGTGCCGCCGATCGCCGCCTGGAAGCGGCCGAGCTTGGTCGCGACCGCGCCGGTGAACGAGCCCTTCACGTGACCGAACAACTCGCTCTCGAGCAGGTTCTCGGGAATCGCGCCGCAGTTGATCGAGATGAACGGGCCCTTCGCCCGCAGCGAGTGCCGGTGAATCTCACGCGCAATGAGTTCCTTGCCGGTGCCGGTCTCGCCGCCGATCAACACGCTGATGTCGGTGGGCGCGATCTTGTCGATGCGCCGGTAGACGTCCCGCATGCCGGGGCACGCGCCGACGATGTCGCCGTAGGTGTACTCCTCGATGCGGTTCTTCAGCTCGGTGTTCTCGAGCTAGAGCTCGTTCACCAGCATCGCGTTCTGCACGAGCAGCGAGGCCTGGCTGGCGAAGATGGTGAGCGTGTCGAGTGCCTTCTTGTCGAAGCGGTTCACCAGACGGTCGTTGCCGACGTAGATGACGCCGAAGACCTCGCCTTTGTGCATCAGCGGCGCGCACATGACCGAGAGGAGCTTCAGGTTCACCACGGACTCCGACGCGTTGAACTCGGGGTCGTCGAGCGCGTCGGCGATGATCAGCGGGCGCTGCGACTTGATCACCCGCGCGACGATGGAGTCCGACACGCGCTCGACGGCGTCTTCGATTGTCTCCCGCGCCAGGTTGCGCGCCACCTTCACGCGCATCTGGTTCGACTCCATCAGAATGAGGAAGCCCTTGTCGGCGCGGGTGACGTCGATCACCTCGTCCATCAGGCCTTCGAGCGTGCGATCGATCTCGTAGCTCGAGAGCAGGCGCTCCGAGAACGCGGTCAGCCGGCGCAGCGCCGCGAGCTCTCGGCCGGGAATGCCGGGCTGCTCTTGCGTCGAGGCGTCGGGGTTGCCCGAGTCGGAGCGCGTGAACTTCGTCGTCGACAGCGCGGGCTGCGCTTGTGGCGCGTTGCCGAGCGAAAAGGCCAGCTCGGTCTCGCCGACCTTCACCACGTCGTTGGCGTTGAGCGGGCTCTCGTCGGTCTTCTTGCCGTTGACGAAGAACGACGACTCGCCGCCAGCCTTGTAGCCGGTGCCGTCGAAGACGATCGCGAAGGCGGTCTCGGGCACGCCGGCGTCGTCGAGCACGATGTCGTTGTCGGCGCTCCGGCCGATACTGGTGACGCGCTTGAGCAGGTTGACCGAGCGGCTGGTTCCCTGGGGGCTCTTGATGGTGAGGCTGGCCATGGTGCGTCCTTCTTGGACTTCAGAATGAAAGGGTCACGCCGGCGTAGACGCCGCCGGGCAGGGGAGAGATCTCGAATCGAGGGCGAAGCGCCTGGGGCTGCTCCCGCGTCTCCTTGACGCGATCGCCGGTGTGGTGAACGAGCGCGTCGACGACGCCGAGCGCGTACGCGAGAAAGAAGGCGCCACCGGTCGTCCACTTCACGACCCTCCAGGCGTCACGCTGTGGCTGGGCTGCTGCGAGAATCCCGCGACGCTCGAGTTCGTAGAAGCCCTTCTCGGTCAGCGTGTCGGGGATGATCTCCTTGATGGTCGTCTTGAGCCCCTCGATGGCCCAGTAGGCGACGATGCTGGTGATCGCGAAGACGCCTTCGGAGATCGCGAATACGGCGCCCCACTCGGTGCGGTCCTGAAGGAACTGCCCGGCCCCGAAGGGAAGAAAGTTCATCCACATCGGGCGGCGCTCGATGGTGACGACGCGGCGGGTGGCACGCTCGAGGTCTTGCTTCTTGCGCTCCTCGGCTGCGCGGCGTTCCTGCTCCGCGCGCACCTGCATCAGCTGCCGCACCAGGCCCAGCTCGTCGGCGTTCTCTTTTCGAACGGCCTCGAACAACCTGATCGCCGGCGGCGGCGCGATGAAGGGGTCGAGCACGTAGTCGGGGTTGAGGCGCAGCAACGACACGAAGCTCTCTTTCGCGCTCGCCGTGTCGCCCAGGTTGAACGACGAGAGGCCTGCCATTCGGTGCAGCTCGATGCGCTGCCCGTCGGTGAAGTTGGTGACCGAGAGCGCCTTTCGAACGAGCGCGACCGTCTCGCTGTACTTGCCGGCGTCGAAGACCGCCTTCACCAGCTCGACCTCGCGCTCGGGCGAGCCCTGCGCAAGGGCCGACGTCGCCACCAGCAGCGCGAGCGCGAAGACCCTCACGGCTGCCTCCGAACGACCAGGAGCTTGCCGGGCTGAATGCGCGCGACGTCTTGCGCGAGGGTGACGCCTTGATGGGTGACCGAGTACCGCACCTCATGGGCCATCTGCCGGCGGCCCTCCTGTGGCGTGGTGATTCGGAACGGTGACGCGAGGGTCTCGCTGGCCGACCGGCTCTCGGCTCCTACCTGCACCGTCGCGTCGGGTGGGAAGCCGTCGAAGCTCAACATCGACGGCTTGAGCGGCGCGGCGAAGTTGATTGCCTCGCGGCCCGCCGAGATCTTCTCCACCCGGCTGACGCCAGCGCTCTCGCACTCGTCGCAGGTGACCGTCAGCCGGTGGTCACCTGGAGACAGCTTGAGCCGGTGCATCTGGAGTGGATCGGCGGAGCGCGGCTGATCATCGACCGCGAGGAATCCGAAGGGCCTGACGATCACCTCGACGTCGACCAGCCCGGGAGCAGGTACGGGATCGAGCTTCTTGTCGGGGACGACCTTCACGAGCGTGGTGCCGCCGTTCTTCACCGGGCGCACGATCGCGACCGCCACACCGGCATCGACGACAGGCTCCGGCACACCAGCATCGAGCTCGTCGACGGGCGGCGCGATCGTCGGCGCCGACGGCCACGTCACGCTGGCGAGGACGACCTCTTCCGGGCCGAACGACAGCTGCAGCTTCGGCTCCGGCGCGCGGGTGGCGATCTGCACACCCTTGAGCGCCGCCATGCCGATCACGAACGCCGAGCCACCGGCCGCAGCGAGGCGCACCAGGCGCTTCGTGCGTTGCTCCCGCAGCTTGCGGGCCTTCATGGTGTCGAGCAGCTGGGTCGCGCGCTCGTTGGTCGGGTCGTGCGCGAGCACCTGGTTCAGCGCCGACAGCGCCCGCGCCGACTTCTTCTCACCGATCAGCCGCTGAGCACGCTCGAGCAGGGTTCCAGTGACTCGCTTCTCGACCTCTTTGCGGTAGCCCTTCGGGTCGAGGAAGAACTTCGGCAGCTCCTCGTGCGGGCGGCTGAGGCCGAGCTCGGTCAGGTACCCGAGGAGCGCATCGCGCAGCTTCCCGGCGTTCGGGTACCGGTTCCCCGGCTGGCGCTGCAGACAGTTGCCGATGATCTCGGTCAGCTCGTCGGAGCACGTGGGCACGGTTTGCCGCGGGTCTTCGTACACGCAGTCGAGGATGCGCTTGAGCGTGGCGGTGGTGTTCGGTGCAGTGAACGGCAGCTTCCCGGCGACGAACAGGTACAGCATCGTGCCGAGAGAGAAGACGTCGGCCTCGGCGCCAGACTCCTCGCCTTCGATGATCTCGGGCGCCATGTGCGCCGGGCTGCCGACGAGCGCACCCGTCATCGTCATCTTCTCGTCGCGATCGAGGATCTTCGCGATGCCGAAGTCGGTGAGCTTGATGACGCCGTCGTCGCGCACCATCACGTTCTCTGGCTTCAAGTCGCGGTGGAGCACGCCAGACTCGTGCGCGTGGGCGAGCGCTCCGGCGATCTCGTGCATCACCATCGCGGCGATCTCGGGCGGAGACAGCGGCTCGCTCGAGATGAACTCGCGCAGCGTCTTGCCGCGAATGTACTCGGTGACGATGAACGCTTCCGACGAGTCGGCGCCCGAGAAGTCGTACACCTCGAGGATGTTCGGGTGATGGAGACGGGCCACCGCGCGCGCTTCACGGTCGAGGCGCTTGCGGCTCTCAGGCTTGCCGGCGAGGTGCGGGTGCAGCACCTTGACCGCCACTTCACGATCGAGCGCGGTGTCGAGGCCCTTGTAGACAACACTCATCCCGCCCTGGCCCAGTTGCTCCAGGATCCGGTAGCGGCCGATCTGGCGCCCGACGAGTGACACGGTCGTTCAGTCTCCGAAGCTGATGCCCATGGCGCGGGCCATACGCACCTTGTCGCCCGTTCGCTCGACGTGGCGTTCTTTGCGCGACTCCGCCAGCGACGTGAACTGCAGCTTGCCGTCGCGGAGGCAGACCATGTGATCCCAACGCCCCTGCTGGACGAGATCGAGCACCATCGCGCCGTACATCGTCGCGAGCACCCGGTCGGCCGCGCTCGGCGTTCCACCGCGCTGCAGGTGACCCAGGACCGTCACGCGGAGCTCGGCGTCGATCTGCGGCGCGAGCAGATCAGCGAGCACCTTGCCCGAGCCACCCAGCCGCACCACGCCGCGCCCGGGAATCTCATCCGCCTCCTGCGCGACCGTGACGGAGCCACCAGCAGGGTGCGCGCCTTCCGAGATGGCGATGATCGAGAACTTCGAGCCGCGCGCGGTGCGGTCCTTGAGCTTTCGAACGATCGACTCGGCCGTGTACGGGAACTCGGGGATCAAGATGACGTCGGCGCCGCCAGCGATGCCGCCCTCGAGGGTGAGGAAGCCTGCGTTGCGGCCCATGATCTCGATGATCATCACGCGCTGATGCGCTTCAGCCGTGCTGTGCAGGCGATCGATCGCCTCGGTGATGATGCCCGCGGCGGTGTCGAAGCCGAACGTCTGATCGGTGCCTGAGAGATCGTTGTCGATGGTCTTCGGGCACCCGACGACGTTGAGGCCCTTCTCGGCCAGCTGGTGACCGATCGAGAGCGTGCCGTCTCCGCCGACCACCACGAGGCCGTCGAGGCCGAGCTCGCGATAGCGCTTCACCGCGACTTCCGATCGGTCGACCTCTTTGATCTTCCCGTCGATGCGCTCCGGGTACTTGAACGGGTTCGCCTTGTTCGAGGTGCCGAGGATCGTGCCGCCCTTCGGCAGAATGCCGCGCACCGAGTCGAGCGTGAGCGTCTCGGTGAGCCGTGGCTCCATCAACCCTTCGTAGCCATTGAGGATGCCGACGAACTCGTGCCCGAACTCCAGCACGCCGCGCCGCACGAGCGCTCGCAGCACCGCGTTCAGCCCCGGGCAGTCGCCACCACCAGTCAGCACACCAAGTCGCACTGCACCCTCCGCCCAAAAGAACGCCAGAAACGTCGTGTGAGGGCGAAATCCTATGACGTGATCGTCACGACCCGCCAGCAGGTTGTGACAAGGACGTCAGGGGTGGGTGACACCCGCGGCACGCGGCGTCAGAACGGTCAGGTGCGGCGGCGAGCGCCGATGCGGCTCAGAATGTCGCCGAGCATCGCCTCTCGACGGTGTGCGGGCGCAGACGCGCGGGGACTCGACGAGGCGCGCGCGAGATCGAACAGCTCGTTCATGCGCTCTTTCACCAGCTCGTTGTCGGGGCGTTCGGTGAGCAGCTTGCGGTACGCGGCGATCGCACCGCCGTAGTCGCCAGCGGCCGCGAGGCGTTCGGCTTCTTCAGTGGCTGATCGCGGCGCGCCTTCCGGCTCCGCGCGGAAGTTTGCCTTCGAGCTCATCAGCTCTGCCGGCTGGAGCGAGCCCTCGAGCTCGTCGACGCGTCGGCGAAGGGCTCCGTCGTCGGGGAACGCAGCGACCAGCTGGCGAAAGAGCGCGAACGCCTCGGACAGCTCGCCACGGCGCAAGCACCGCTCGGCGCGTGACTCGTGGGCCTGACGATCGGCGGGGCTCATGACGCGCGAGAAGATATGGGTTCCGCGCACCACGCAAGCAGACGACGACTCAGCGCTTCGGAGCAGGCGGCGCGGGCGGCGCCGGTGGCGGCTTCGGTCGATGGAGCGGACAGGTGCCCGCGCTGCACGTACAGGCCGCTTCGCAGTTCGGCTGCCCGCAGCTGCAGGGCTTCGGTGCTTCGGCAAAGACGGCGGACGAGAGCGACAGGGAGGCCAGGAGCAACCAACGCATGGTCTTCAGATGCACGAGCGCACGAGTTGGATACAGACGGTGGATCGCGGGCCGGAAACGCGCGAGATCAGGGAGTGTGAGCCCTGGCCTGACCCTCGCCCTGCTGGCTGCGACCGAGCTGCTGGGCCCGCCGATCAGACAAGACGGCCTGACGGTGCGGCCACCGAAGGCGTTTCACCTGGCGCGCATGGACCTGTTTCACGGCACCCGGGTGATCGGCACCGGCTCGAAGGATCACACGCCGAGATATCTGAGCGCGGCCCTGATGGACGGCGACGGAGAAGACGCCGCCAGCATGCTGGTATCGGTGATCGAAGACCCGCTCCGGCTCGGCCCGAACGCACGGGACGACGCGGCGACGACGGTCACCAAGCACCTCCGCGATGAGCTGGGCCTCGAGTTCACCCTCGAGCGGGCTGACGTCGTCTCTGGAGCGGCGGCGCGGGTCGAGGTGCGCGGCTCGATTCGACAGGGCGCGCAGCTGCGCAAGGTGCTGGTGGCGCTCTTCGCAGGCGACACGCGCCGCTCCGTGGTGGTGTTCAGCGTTCCATCGGGCCGGTGGGACGCGATGGTGCCCGGCCTCGACGAATCACTCGAGACGATGCGCGTCGATCAGGGCCCTGGCCCGTCACGCTCGATCGCGCTCGCCTTCGCGGTGTTGGTCGGCGCTGCGCTGTTGGCGTCGGTTGGGCTGTGGCGCCGTCGCGCGGCGCGACGATCGACCGAGCTCACTCGACCGTGAAGCTGGCGGAGCCGAGCTCCTTGTTCGCCTCGCCCTGGAGCACCTTCACCGTCCACTTGCCGGCCTTCTTCGGCGTGTGGGCCAGCCAGGTGCGGGCGCGCGCGAGCCCCTTGATCTTGAAGTCCTTGGTCTCGCGAACTTCGCTGTTGAAGAGCCACTGGATCTTGAGGTCTTCGTACTCGCCGCCCTTGGGCACGAAGAACTGCATCCACGCATTGATGACCGTGTCCTTCTTGTGGTTGCCGGCGAGCGGCTCGATGCAGGTGTAGATGGTCTCACTGCCCTTCGTCTGATCGACCTTCGTGCAGATGATCACGTCGAGCAGGGCAGGGCCGCGGTCCTTGCCGTTGTCCTGGTACTCCATGACGCGCTTGATCTCATCGGCGGTCGGAGGCGGCGCAGACGGCTTCGCAGGCGCGGCGGGATCCTGAGCGAGCGCGAGTGAGGCAGACACCAGGACGGCAGACGTCATCATTCGGCGAAACGAGTTCATGAAACCCCCATCAGCGTGAAGTTGCGGGCTGCAGTGTGCCTCAGGCTGACGGATTCGTGAGCGGGAAAATCAGCTCCACGCACACGCTAACGGTCGGCGATCACCTGCTCGTTCGAGCCCTCGCGCTCGTTGGCTTTCGTGGGGGCTCGATGCTACGGGCTTGCACAGCATGCCGTCCGAGAACGCCCACATCCGCAACTTCTGCATCATCGCTCACATCGATCACGGCAAGTCGACGCTGGCAGACCGGCTCCTCGAGAAGACCGGCACGGTCTCGAAGCGCGAGTCGCAGGCCCAGTTCCTCGACAACATGGACATCGAGCGTGAGCGCGGCATCACGATCAAGGCCCAGTCGATTCGCATGAAGTACACGGCGAAGGACGGCCAGAACTACATCCTCAACCTGATCGACACGCCGGGCCACGTCGACTTCGCCTACGAGGTCAGCCGCTCGCTGGCTGCGTGCGAAGGCGCGCTGCTCGTCGTCGACGCGACCCAGGGTGTCGAGGCGCAGACGCTCGCGAACGTCTACATGGCGCTCGAGCACGATCTGACGATCATCCCCGTCATCAACAAGATCGATCTGCCGTCGGCCGACGTCGACCGCACCAAGCACGAGATCGAAGACGTGATCGGCCTCGATGCGTCGATCGCGGTGCCCGTCTCGGCGAAGGAAGGCCTGAACATCGAGGAGCTGCTCGAGACCATCGTGAAGGTGGTGCCGCCTCCGAAGGGCGGCCAGGACGCGCCGCTCAAGGCCCTGGTCTTCGACAGCTGGTACGACAACTACCGCGGCGTGGTGATGCTGACGCGCGTGCTCGAAGGCGCCGTTCAGATCGGCCAGAAGATCCGCCTCTGGTCGAACCAGAAGATGTTCGAGGTGCAGGAGCTCGGCGTGATCGCGCCCTTCGCCACGCCGGTGAAGCGGCTGATGGCGGGCGAGGTCGGCATTCTCGTCGCGAACGTGAAAGAGCTCGCAGACGCGAAGGTCGGCGACACCATCACCGACGACGCGCGGCCCACGGAGACGCCGTTCCCGGGCTTCAAAGAGGTCAAGCCGATGGTGTTCTCGGGCGTCTTCCCGGTCGACGCCGCCGACTACGAGAACCTGCGCGACGCGCTCGTCAAGCTGCGGCTCAACGACTCGGCCTTCACCTACGAGCCTGAGAGCTCGACGGCGCTCGGCTTCGGCTACCGCTGCGGCTACCTCGGGCTGCTCCACATGGAGATCGTCCAGGAGCGCCTGGAGCGCGAGTACAACCTGAACCTGATCTCGACGGCGCCCAGCGTCGTCTACAAGATCTTCACGCACGGTGGCGCCGCGCCGTTCTTCGTCGACAACCCGGCGAAGCTCCCGCCCGTGCAGCAAATCGAGCACCTCGAAGAGCCCATGCTCAGCTGCCACATCCACGTGCCCAATGAGCACCTGGGCGCGATCCTGAAGCTCTGCCAGGAGCGGCGCGGCATTCAGAAGGCCATCGACTACATCGGCACCTCGGGCACCCGCGTGCGCGTCACCTACGAGATGCCGCTCGCCGAGGTGGTGTTCGACTTCTTCGACAAGATGAAGAGCGTCAGGCGCGGCTACGCGTCGCTCGACTACGAGCTCGCCGGCTACCAGACCAGTGACCTCGTGAAGCTCGACATCTTGATCAACGGCGAGATCGTCGACGCGCTGTCGATCATCGTGCACCGCGAGCGCGCCTATTATCGCGGCCGCGAGGTCTGCGAGAAGTTGAAGGCCGTCATTCACCGCCAGATGTTCGAGGTCGCGATTCAGGCGGCGATCGGCAGCAAGGTGATCTCGCGCGAGACTGTCTCGGCCATTCGCAAGAACGTGCTCGCCAAGAGTTACGGCGGCGACATCTCGCGCAAGCGCAAGCTCCTCGAGAAGCAGAAGGAGGGGAAGAAGCGCATGAAGCAGGTCGGCTCCGTCGAGCTTCCCCAGGAGGCCTTCCTCGCGGTGCTGAAGTCGGAGAGCTGACGTGGCCTCCGAGTCGAAGTCCCTCGGGCACGCGGCGCTCGCCAGCTTGTCCGCGGCCGAGCAGAAGGCCCTGACGAAGGTCCGGTGGATCGAGCGGCTCAAGTCGCTCTGGGCGCCCGTCACCGTGCTCGCGCTCGTCTTCCTCGTCTATCTCACCATCGTCGAGTTCAGCGTCTGCACCTACACGTGGCTGCAGCCCGTGATGAAGGTGTTCGGCCTGGCGTGCGTGCTCTGGTGGGCCGCGCTCGTCGGCCTGCGCTACCTCTGGCGCTCGTGGGAGGCCCGGCGCATGGCCCGCCACGAGGCTGAGGAGCTGCTCTCGGAGGTCGAGGGCACCGCCAATAAGTTCCGCGCGGCGCTGAAAGAGAACGTGTGGACCGAGCTCGTCGAGCGCGCCACCACCGTGGCGAAGGACCTGCCGGCCGCGAGCACCGAGGCGCTCAAGGAGTCGACCCGCAAGCTCTCTGACTCGTACGACAAGCACCTCGCGAAGCTCAAGGCCTCGGGTTGGCTCGAGACAGGCTCCGGGCTCGTCAAGGCGCTGGCGATCGCACTGCTGGTGCGCACCGTCTTCCTCGAGCCCTTCAAGATCCCCTCGGGCTCGATGCTGCCGACGCTCGAGATCGGCGATCAGGTCTTCGTGAACAAGTTCATCTACGGCGTGCGGCTGCCGTTCACGAACCTGGTGCCGTTCACGATCGTGCGCGCGCCGAAGCGCGGTGACGTGATCGTCTTCAACAACCCGGTCTCGCCCGACAAGGACTACATCAAGCGCATCGTCGCGATCGGTGGCGACACGATCGCCTTCAGCGGCCGCGAGGTCCGGGTCAACGGCGAGGTGCTCCCCACCACGCTCGAGCTACCGAAGCACACGTTCTGGGATCAGCGGTACCAGATGAGCTCGCCGCGCCTGTGGACCACCGACGACTGGTACCTGTCCGAGTCGACGCTCCTCAAGGAGAAGCTCGGCGGCGTGACGCACTGGATCTTGAACGACCCCAACCGCCCCCGCGATCGCGACGGAGAAGTGAAGGTGCCCGAGGGCTCCGTCTTCGTGATGGGCGACAACCGCGACAACTCTGAAGACAGCCGCTTCGGGCTGGGCGGCGGCTCAGGCAGCTGGGAGTTCGTTCCCCACGGGCACATCAAGGGAAAGGCCACGGTCATCTGGCTCGCGCTCGGCCGCGGAGGGGTGCTCAGCGGCATCTTTGGCGGCACCGGTTTCCGCACCGACCGCCTCTTTTTGCCGATGGAGTTGTGCGGCGCCGAAGCTGCTCCTCCCACGCCGAAGTGAGCTGTTGACGGGCCCGCGCGGCGCCCGCTACAGCTCAGGAGATGCGGAAAGTCCTCGGCTACCTGGTCGCCCTCAGCGTGCTCGCCGCGCTCTACGCGGCCGTCATGTTCGGCCCCCTGTGGCTCGATCACTTCGATGCCAAAGACCTGGTGAACAGCACGTTCAACCAGTTCCGCGAGCTGGGGCCTGAGCAGTTCAAGGCGGAGCTGCTGCGAAAGCTCAACCTCGTCGAGTGGGCGACCCACAAGGCGCCGGACGAAGATGGCGTGATGCAGGACGTCAAGGGGCTGGGGCTGACCGACGACGACATCTTCGTCGAGTTCGAGGAGCGCACGAAGATCCTCTGGGTGAAGGTCACCTACACGCGCCGCGTGGTGCTCAAGCCGACCGAGAAAGTCCGGGTCTTCAAGTTCACGATCGAGCGCAAAGAAAAGCCGCCCAACGTCTTCTGAGGTGACACACGTGAAACGAGCGGTGCTGGCGCTGGCCGATGGAACCACCTTCGAGGGGCGCGCGTTCGGCGCTGCCGAGCCGTCTCTGGGGGAGGTCGTCTTCAATACCTCGATGACGGGCTACCAGGAGATCCTCACCGACCCGTCGTACGTCGGGCAGATCGTCACCATGGCGGCCCCGCAGATCGGCAACGTGGGCACCAACGCCCTCGACGAGGAGTCGGCGCGCCCGCACGCGACCGGCCTCGTCATTCGCGAGCTGAGCGAGCCGTCGAACTACCGCTCGGAGCAGCCGCTCCCCACCTGGCTCTCGCGCTGGAAGGTCGGCGGCATCGAAGGCCTCGACACGCGCCGCCTCGTTCGCCACCTCCGCACGCAGGGCTCGCAGAACGGCATCATCAGCACCGAAGACGTCTCGATGAAGGCGCTCGTCGATCGCGCGCGGCAGATCCCCTCGATGGAGGGCCTCGATCTCGCGACCGGCGTGTCGACGCGCGAACCGTACCAGTGGACGAAGCCGACGCCCGCCGTGTTCGGGCCTCAGCCGACGACGCCGGCCGCGCGGTTTCACGTCGTGGCGATCGACTACGGCCTGAAGAAGGCGATGTTGCAGTTCCTCGTCGACGAAGGCTGCCGCGTCACGGTCATCCCCGCGGGCATGAGCGCCGACCAGGTGCTCGCGCTCTCGCCTGACGGCATTTTCCTCACCAACGGCCCGGGAGACCCTGCCGCGGTGCTCGGGGCCGATCGCACCGTCGCCGCGTTGATCGGCAAGAAGCCGCTGTTCGGCATCTGCCTCGGCCATCAGATCCTCGCGCGGGCGCTCGGCGCGAAGACGTACAAGATGAAGTTCGGTCACCGTGGCGCAAACCAGCCGGTGCACGATCTCGCCACCGGCCGCGTCGAGATCACCTCGCAGAACCACGGCTTCGCGGTCGACGCGAAGAGCCTGCCGGCGTCGGCGCGCGTCACCCACGTCAACTTGAACGATCAGACGGTCGAAGGGCTGGCGGTGCCAGAGGCCCGCTGCTTCAGCGTGCAGCACCACCCCGAGGCCTCGCCTGGCCCACACGACGCGCGCCCGCTCTTCAGGCGGTTCGCCGAGTTGATGGCCGGCGCGCCGCTCCCGGCATGAGCGCGCCGCCGACGCTCAACACCACCTTCGACGCCCTCGTGCAGTGGGCGATGACGCCCGAGCACCAGGACGACGTGGTCGCTGCCCGGGCCGAGTACTCCCAGCTCGCCGGCGACGTCTTCGACGAGGACCGCCAGCTCGAGCTCAGGCTCGCCGGGTTCCTCGAGTTCTACCTGTGCGATCGACCGGCGCCCTGGGCTGACGGCACGCCGGCGAGGACTCGCTACCTCGAGGCGCTCCAGCGCGAGTCACCAGCGCAGGCCGCCGCGTGGCGGGCCTTCACCGAGACGTGGCACGGCCTCTTTCAGGTCAAAGGCCTGTCACCGGGCGTGGTGCGGGTGGTGGCGTTGAGCGCGCGCAGCGAAGTCGTCGTGTCCGAGCGTCGTGCGATGCACGGGCTGTCGGTCGGAGACGTGCTCGAAGCGCGGCTGGTGCCGTTCGCAGGCGCGCTGGCGTTCTCGAGCGCGTGGGTCTGGCACCCGCACGAGGCCGCGTCGTTGATCGTCGCCGAGGCCGAGCGCCGGCGAACCAGCGGGCTCCCCGAGCGTGAGCTGATCTACGACTGCGCCCGCCGCTCGCTGAAGGCCGACCGGTACCGGCAGATCGCGATCGAGCGCATCTACGACTTCTCGGCGAAGTGAGTCACCGCAGCTCGAGCAGCTCGAGGAAGTCGCGCAGGCGCTCCAGCTCCTCGTCCTCCAGCGACACGAACTCGACCCCGTAGCCCTGCGCAGCGATCGTGATGTGCTCGACGCGCGGGTTCCTCAGCTCGCGCCGGTTCGAGCCATGACGGGTGACTCGGAACTGCCCGGTCCACGGCTCACCACCCGGGAGCGCGAGCGTCATCGAGCCTTCGTCGCCGACCTGGTGATCCTCGAACCCGGCGGACTCTTCGAGGAAGGCCCCGGTCTCGGACATCTCGAGCACGCGGGCCTTCACCTGGCCGTTGGGGCCGTCGATGCGGGCGTACATCTCGCAGCGGTAGCGCACGTGTCGCGGCTGCGTCGGCATCACCCAAGGCTGCACCGCGAGCGCATGAAAGCCAATGTGGGAAACCGGAGCCAACACCGGCATCCCTTGACGATCATCAGCATGCCTCCCTACCATCCGAGAGGGTTGGGCGTGTTGGGGGGAACGATTGAGCCAGCTCGAGTCGTTCTTGGAGGCGTCTGCCGTGCTTGAGAATCGCAAGTTCCTGCGTGTGCCCTCTCGGCTTCGCTGTTGGTGCGAAGGCGAGAACATCACCGTCTATGCACGTATCGGGAACCTCTCAGAGGGCGGTCTCTTTCTGCGCACCAGCACGCCCCTCATCGAAGGCAGCCGCGCGCTGCTGCGCTTTGGCAGTGAGAGCCCCGTCGAAGCCCAGGCGCGGGTGGTGTGGGCGCGCCTCGAAGGGCAGGGCGGGCCTCCGGGCATGGGGCTCGTCTTCGAAGGCGTCGACGCCGATCGGCTCGAGACCATTCGCCGGTTGATTCAGGCTGAAGGCGTTCACCCGGGCCGTCCGCCGGCCACGCCGTCGTCGATGTGACCTCGGACGTGACGTTTCCTGTCCTTCTGTGACAAAGGGCCCCTCGTGCGCATCGCGATCATCTCTGACATTCACAGCAACATCGAAGCGTTGACCGAGGTCTTTCGCGTCATCGACGCCAGCCGCGTCGATCGCATCGTCTCGTTGGGCGACATCGTCGGCTACGGCGCCTCGCCAAACCCGTGCTGCGAGCTGGTGCGGAAGAACGCCGAGGTGACGCTGCTGGGCAACCACGACGCCGCCGTCGCCGGCCGCATGGACTACTCGTTCTACTACGACGCCGCCCGACACGCGCTCGACTGGTCTGCGAACGTGATCAGCGAAGAGAACCTGGCGTGGTTGCGCAGCCTGCCGTTCACGTACCGCATCGGAGAGGTGGGGTTCTGTCACGGCTCCCCGATCGAGCCTCGGGCCTACGAGTACATCTTCGCCCTCGAGCAGGCTCGCGAGCTCACTCCCTTCACCACCGATCTGCCCGAGGTGACGTTCATCGGGCACAGCCACCTCTGCAAGGCGTTCGCGCTCGGCTCTGGCGAGGTGAATGACGTCGTCGCCCAGAAGTTCGGCATTCGAAAAGGCTACAAGTACATCATCTCGGTCGGCAGCGTCGGTCAGCCCCGCGACTACGACAACCGCGCGTGCTTCGTGATCTACGACACCGAGGCCCGCACGGTGGAATACATGCGCGTCGAGTACGACATCGATGGTTCGGCCCAGAAGATCTTCGACGCCGACCTCGCGTTGAACTTCGGGAAGCGGCTCTTCCTCGGCGTCTGACGGCTGCGCCAGGCGAGAAAACTTGCAGCGAGCCGCGAAAGGACGCGAAGTCCCCCCATGCGAACCCTCCTCGCGGTGCTGATCGTCGGTCTTGCGCTGCTCGTCAGTGGCTGCGGGAAGAAGAGCTCGAAGGAGTACTTCGAGGCGCAGCGCCGCTACGAGTCCCTGGTCACGCAGGAAGGCGAAGACGCGTACCTCACCGTCGAGATGAAGCAGATCTCCGACGCGCTCGCGGCGGTGCCGACGCGGGCGCTCGAGTATGAGCGCGCGCAGGCGCTCGTCGCGAAGATCACCACCGAGCGGGCGCGCCTCGAGCTGGAGCGCGCTGCGGCGGCGCGGGTTCCGACGAACGACGACCCGCCGACGATGCCAACCATGCCGCCATCGCTCCTCACCAAGCAGGAGGTCCAGGGGGCTGTGCTCGACGACGTCGATGCGGGCGTGGTCGAGGAATTCCCGACCGCCGGCATGCTCGAGGCCCTCTTCAAAGAGAAGTACCGGTCGTGCATCACTGGCCCGGAGCAGCTCCCACTCGAGGGGCAGGGGCTCGTGCCGGCGTACAAGGTCGACGAGTCGTCGGCCTGCATGAAGAAGCTGGGCGTCACGACGCCGAGCCGGTTCTTCTTCATCAAGGGTGGACTGGCAGGGCGGGTGAGCAGCACGGTCACGCGGACGACGACCATCCTCGATGGTGGCGGCCCGACCATCATCCCCGGCGCTGGCCAGCAGTACCTCACGGTCCCGGGAGCGCCGGTGCCAGGCGCGGTGGCACCGCCGCAGCCCCCGGGCGCGTTGGCACCGACCGGAACGGGCACCGGCCTCGCGCCGACGACCGAGTCCGGTGGCCTGACGCCGCGGACGCCGTAACCGTCGCCGAGCTTGATTGAGCAGATCGCTGCGAGGCGCTACACGGCCGCGGCGATGAATGACTCGACGTTCATGACCATGATGCGCCTCTTGCCCAAGTCGGCGCTCTCGACAGCCGTCGGCCTGGCCACGCGCGCCCCCGTGCCTGCGGCCCTGCATCAGGCGGCCGTGCGCTGGTTCGCGAAGCAGTACCGCGTGAACCTCGACGAGGCCGAAGGCCCCATCGAGCAGTACCCGACCTTCGGGCAGTTCTTCACGCGGCGCCTCAAGCCGGGTCTGCGCCCGATGGATGAGGCGGCCGAGGCGATCGTGAGCCCGTGTGACGGTGCCATCTCGCAGCTCGGCACCATCGACGCGGGGCGGTGCCTGCAGGCCAAGGGCATCTCGTTTCCCGTCGACAAGCTGCTCGGCGACGCGCGTCGTGCGCTCGAGTTCGAGGGCGGCAGCTTCGCGACGATCTACCTGTCGCCTCGCGACTACCACCGCTTCCACTCGCCGGTAGAGGGCCGCGTGACGGGCTACTCGTATCTGCCCGGCGCGTTCTGGCCGGTGAACCAGGCGTCGGTCCGCTCCGTCGACGCGCTCTTCGCCATCAACGAGCGGCTGGTGACCTGGCTCGACACGCCGATGGGCACTGTCGCGTACATCGCGGTCGGGGCTACCTGCGTCTCGCGCATTCACGCCGCCTACGACGCGGTCGTCACCCACACCGGCCAGGGCCAGAAGGTGCAGACCTACGAGCGCGCGATCCCCATGCCCAAGGGCGGAGAGATCGGCATGTTCGAGATGGGGTCCACCGTGATCCTCCTGTTCCAGAAGGGGAAGCTGACGTGGGACGCGTCGCTGTCACCCGACGTGCCCGTTCGTCTCGGTCAGCGCATCGCCACTCGCACGTGAGTGCACCATGAGGAGCTTTCGTTCATGAGTCAGAAGCTGGTCGCCGTGAAGGGCATGAACGATCTGATGTCGCCTCAGATCGAGACCTGGCAGTTCGTCGAGCGCACCGCGCGCGAGATGTTCGGCACGTGGGGGTACTCAGAGATCCGCACGCCGATCGTCGAAGACACGGCGCTCTTCGTGCGCAGCGTCGGTGAGGTGACCGACATCGTCTCGAAGGAGATGTACACCTTCGAGGACAAGGGCGGCCGGAGCATCACGATGCGGCCCGAGAACACGGCGCCGGCGGTGCGCGCGTACATCGAGCACGGCCTTGGGCAGCAGCCGGTGACGCGTTGGTACTACCTGGGGCCGATGTTCCGGTACGAGCGCATGAAGACGGGGCGCTACCGTCAGTTCTATCAAATCGGCGCCGAGGCCTACGGGCCGGCCGATGCCTCGCAGGACGTCGAGAACATCGCGCTGGCCTGGCACTTCCTCAAAGCGATCGGCATTCAGCACGTCACGCTGCACCTCAACTCGTTGGGAGACGCGCCTGATCGCCCGAAGTACCTCGAGGCGCTCAAGGCGTACTTCGCGCCCCACGTGGCGACGTTCAGCGACGCCGCGAAAGAGACCTTCGAGCGCAACACCATGCGGCTGCTCGACACCAAAGAAGAGGCCCTGCGGCCGCTCGTCGCTGGAGCGCCCGTCATCGGCGACTTCCTCGGCGAGGCAGCGAAGGCGCACTTCGACGAGGTGAAGGCGCTGCTCACGACCCTCGAAATTCCGTTCGTGATCGATCGAACGCTGGTGCGCGGCCTCGACTACTACACGCGCACGACCTTCGAGTTCATCTACGAGCCTCCCGCTGGCGACAACGCGCTCGGCACGGCGGGCACGGTCTGCGGTGGCGGGCGCTACGACAACCTGGTGCACGAGCTGGGCGGTCCCGAGAAGCCTGCCGTTGGCTTCGCCATGGGGCTCGATCGGCTCGTTCTGCTGCTCGAGAGCCTCGGCAAACAACCCGAGCGTCGGCCGCTCCTCTTCATCGCCACGATGGAGGGAGAGCTCAAGGCGCACGCGGTGAAGCTGGTCACCGAGCTGCGCATGAAGGGGCTCGCGGTCGACTTCGACCCTCGCGGCGGGAAGATCAAACGCCAGGTCGAGCGCGCGTCGTCGGTCAAGGCGCGGCACTTCGTCGTCTACGGCCAGTCGGAGCACGAGGCCCGGGCGTTCAAGATCAAGAACATGGACCTGCCCGACGGTGACCCGAACAAAGAGGCGACGGTTCCCCTCGACGGGCTGGCCGAGTGGCTCTTGAATGCGGCCCGAGTCGCTCCCGTCACGACCCCGCCCGGACGCTGATTCAAAGGACGCATGCACTCACTCCGCTCCGCCGTCGTCGTTGCTGCCCTGAGCTTCGCCTCGACGTCCTTCGCGCAGGACGATCTCGCCAGCGTCGACAAGCCGGCGCCGACCTTCAGGTTGCCCGTCTACAACGCGGCCGCGATGGGCGAGCCGAACGCCGGAATGATCGGCATCGATCGCTACACGGGCCCGGACGCGCAGGACAAGAAGACGAAGCTGGTGGTGGTGTCCTTCATGGCCAGCTTCTGTGCGCCCTGTAAGAAAGAGATGCCGTACCTCCAGGCGCTCCACGAGAAGTACAAGGAGCAGGGCCTGCGCGTGATGATGATCGCCATCGATCGCGAAGAAGACGGCCAGAAGAAGGTCGCCGAGCTGATCGCCACCAACAAGGTGACGTTCCCCGTGCTGAAGGACCGGTTCAACATCGTCGCGCGCCGCTGGCTGGGCAGTCAGAGCCCGCTGCCGTCGCTCTTCATGCTCCGCCCGGACGGCACGGTGAAGACGGTGCACCGCGGGTACAGCGACGACGCCAGCGCGCTCCTCGAGAAGGAAGTCACGGCCGCGCTGACGGGCAAGTGACGTCGCCCGAGCTGCTGGTCATCGCCGGGCCGACCGCGTCGGGGAAGACTCGCGTCGCGATCGAGCTCGCCGAACGTATCGGCGCCGAGATCATCAACGCCGACTCGCAGCAGGTCTACCGGCACTTCGACATCGGCACCGCGAAGCCCTCGGCCTCGGAGCTGGCGCGAATTCCGCACCACGTCCTCTCGTGCGTCGAACCGACCGAGGCGTTTCATGCGGCGCGCTTCCAACAGCTCGCCGACGCAGCGATCGCCGACATCCACGCGCGCGGGAAGCGGGTCGTCGTGGTCGGAGGCACCGGGCTCTACATTCGCGTGCTGCTCCATGGGGTCGTGGAAGCGCCGGGAACCGATGGCGCCTTGAGAGCCGAGCTCGAGACGTTCTCTGACGCCGAGCTCCACGCGCGCCTCGCGGCCGTCGATACCGTGACTGCGCAGCGCCTGCCCGTGCCCGATCGGGTGCGGGTGATTCGCGCCCTCGAGATCCACGCGCTGACCGGCGAGGCGGCCTCGGCCCACCGGGAGCGGCATGCGTTTCACGCCGATCGCTACGCCTTCAAGCTCTTCGTCCTGAACCCGGCTCGTGAGGCCGTCTACGGGGCGATCAACGCCCGGGCCCGCGCGATGTTCGACGCTGGCTTGCTCGACGAGGTGCGCTCACTGGTGGCGAAGGGCTACCGCGACGCCGCCCCGATGCGGGCCGTTGGCTACGTGCAGGCGCTGGCCTGCCTCGAGGGCGCGATGACCAAGGCGCAGGCAATTGACGACGTCGCGCAGAAGACGCGGCACTACGCGAAGCGGCAGTACACGTGGTTCAAGAAGGAGCAGGGTGCCGTGTTCGTCACGCCGCCCGTCGACGTGGCGACGCTTGGCTCCGCTTGAGGCTGTCTCTCGGTGCACGAGGCGGCCGCGCGATGACGACGAGCTGTTGAATCCGCGCGAGGCGGAGCGTGAGGAGCCGTCGAGCCAGTCGTGATCAGCGGCGCATGAAGCGGCCGCGACGCCCACCACCGACGAACTGCGGCTGCTGCATCGGAGGCGTCTCGAGCCCGAACTGCCACCACGCGGGCTCCCACGCCTTCATCTTCAGCTTCTTGTCGTTCTGCAGAGCGCTCAGCGCGGTCTTCAGCTTCTCGTCGCTGGGGTTCTCGGCCACGCTGCGCGCGAGCACCTTGAGCGCTCCGTCGACGTCACGGTTGGCCTGCAGGCACCACGCGTACGCGGCCCACACCATGCCGTCCTTCTTGCCGTGCTTCACCGCGTCTTCGAACGACTTGCGCATCGCCTCGAAGTCTTTGCGCTGGAAGTAGATGGCGCCCTGCATCGCGCGCGCGAGGTAGCTGCGCGCCGCCGTCTTCGCGAACGAGGCCATGGCGGCGTCGGTGTTCTTGAAGAGGTGGTGAATCATGCCGATCTGCGCGTGGAGCTCGCTCTCGACCAGGAACTGCTCCTTCCCGTAGGGCAGGGCGGCCTCGATGATCTTGATGACCTTCTCGGCCTTGACCTTCTGCTCCTTGGGGTTCGGAGGCATCGACTCGAACTCCTTCTTCACCTGCTCCATCACCCCCTGCACCTTCATGAAGGTGCGTCGGGCGAGCACCACGTACAGCCCGAGGAAGACGATGGTGCCGGGCACGATGCCGGCAATCAGAGAGAAGCCCGCCACCTTGACGATGACGGTGACGAGAATTCCAGCGGCGAGCGCGTACACCAGGTTCAGCATGCGCCGCCTGTAACTGAAGGAGTGCACCCGCGACAAGGTGCTTCCCCCTCGTCTGGAATCTGGTACTCACGCGTCGGTCGAGGCAGTGCTGGCCTTCTGTCGAAACTGGTAGACGAAGCGGACTCAAAATCCGCCGCCTTCACGGGCATCCCGGTTCGAGTCCGGGGAAGGCCACTCAGGTGTGTTGGCGTTCAGTCTGTGCTCACGGTCGCTTGAGGTAGACCGTGGCGACATGCTCCGGACCAAATGAGAGCTCCGAGGTGCCGGGGCTCAAATTGGTCTCCTGGTCCTGCGGATCCAGTGCTGCCCTGTATCGCGTCAGCTCACCCTGACCGACTCGCTCCCGAATGCGTGCCTTCACGGCCGGCTTCTTTGGACCGAGGACGTGAACGTCGACAGCCTGACCGACGACAAGGGTCTCGCGCTCCTTGCGCGACGGGATCTTGAAACGTGGATGGTAGTGATCTGCAAGGTGCTCAGCGTTCTGCACCATCGGCTCGGGCAGAGCGGCAGCTCGCTGAGGAACGCCCGCGAACAGGTGTGGCAGCCCGACGGTGGACGCCCAGTCTCTTGGTGTCTTTCCCCAGTAGTTCGCCGCGTCGGGGTTGGCGCCGCCTTCGAGCAGCAGCTTCACGGCCGCGTCGTTCTTCTCCTGCAACGCCGTGAAGAGAACGGTGTCTCCCGTCCGAAAGTAGCGGAGTTCGGTGTTTGCCCCGGCTTCGACGAGCACGCGCGTGCCCTCGAGCCAGTTCGAGGCGACGGAGAGATGAAGGGCTGTCATGCCCCACGCGTCCTGCGCATCGAGATGACCACTGCCCAGGCTGGCTTTCACCCGAGCCAGGTCCTTCGTCGGCGCGAAGGTGTCAAAGAGCCGAAGCCAGGCTGCCACGTCCATCATGAGTCCCCCGCCATGGTGAGAAACACCTCGAAGGTGCGCGAAGTGTAACTTCTTCTGGCGACGGACCTGGCGGTCTCGTAACGGTCTGAGACGTGACGACGAACGACTCGAACGACATCCACGCGATCATCGGTCGAGCCTCTCGGCCCGGGGTGACCGCGGTCGTCGAGGCCCACCTGTCGGTGCTGAAGGGGAAGCCGATTCGGTCGGCGATCTCCGAGACGCTGGCGAAGCACTCGAAGCTCGGCGGGAACGATCGCCGCTTCGTCGCCTTCGCCACCCGCGAGTTGTCCCGGCACCAACGCCTGCTCGATCTGGCAGCCAAGGCCCGTGGGCGCGCGCCGTCGAGCCTCAAGCTCCCCGAGGACCAGGCGATCTTCCGGTACGCGCTCTGGCGCAAGGAGCTCACCGGCGCGAGCGTCGAGGCGGTGATGGCCGAGGTCGGGCTGCCTGGCCCGGTTCGGCCGCGCTCGATGACGGATGCGGTGATCAAAGAAGCGCTCGCGAAGGACGTCGTGCTCGACTTCGGAGCCGACCCCGTCGAGCGCGCGGCCGCCAGGCACTCGTTCCCGAACTGGATGGCGAAGGCGATCGCCGAGCAGGCACCTGAAGGCGAGCTCGACGCGGTGCTGGCGGCGCTGAACCGGGAGCCGTTCCTCACCATGCGCGTGCGTCCCAACGGCTCGCGCGACGCACTGCTGCCGGAGCTGATCGCTGCCGGGTATCCCGTGCAGATCTGCCCCGAGCTCCCCGACGCAATTCGGCTCAATGACGAGGGCAGGGCGATCTTCGAGTCGCGATGGATGAAGGAGGGGCGCCTGCTGGTGATGGATCTCGGCAGTCAGCTGCTCGCCGATCTCTGCCACGCCGCTCCCGGGCAGACCGTCGTCGACTACTGCGCAGGCGCGGGCGGTAAGACGATCTTCCTCGCCGACGCGGTGGGGCCGAACGGTCGCGTCTACGCGCACGACACCTCGGCCAAACGCCTGGTCGAAGCGAAGGAACGCGCCGCCCAGCTCAAGCTCCGACACATCAGCTTTCCCATGGAGCCCCGGCTCGATCTCGCCGACCTCGCGCTCGTCGACGCGCCGTGCAGCGGCGTGGGCACGCTCGCCCGTGAGCCCGATCAGAAGTGGAAGCTCACGAAGGACAAGGTGCTCGAGTTCCAGAAGAAGCAGCTCGAGATCCTCGACGCGGTCGTCGCCGGCCTCAAACCGGGTGGCGTCATCGTCTACGGCACCTGCAGCCTGCTCCGGGACGAGAACGACGCGGTGGTGGAGCAGTTCCTCGCGAAGCACCCCGAGTGCCGGCTCGATGGCGAGCCGCTCCGGGTGTGGCCGAACCGCATCGACGGCGGCGGCTTCTTCGGTGCCCGCCTCGTGAAGCAGTGATACCGTCGGCCGCCTCACCATTTTGAAGGAGTGACGTTTGCCGCCTCCGCCCTCGAGTAGCGACGCGACCCTGCAGCAGATTCACGCCGCGTGGGACGAAGCCCAGGCGCAGCTGAGGGCGCTCCGGGAGCAGGTCGAGCACCTCAACAACATGGCGCTCGCGAAGGTCGCCTCGAACATGCTCGAGCGCGACATGGACCGCGCCTACCGCGATCTCGGAGAGGCCGTCTGGGCCGAGGTCTCGAAGGGCCGGCTGCAGCTCAGCCCCAACCTGAGCCACGTGCGGAAGTCGCTCGAAGTGGTGACCCAGAAGATCCAGGCTCAGAACGCCTCGATCAACGATCTGCTCGCCGAAGGGGCCGACATCGCGAAGCGCCTTCAGGAAAAAATGTCTGCTGCGTCGAAGGCTGTGGCGCCGCAAACAAAAAGACGGTAGGACACGCGCCGCTTGCGGGTTTCGGCCCGAAAAACATCGTGAATATGGGGTCATAGCTCAGCTGGGAGAGCGCCTGAATGGCATTCAGGAGGTCCACGGTTCGATCCCGTGTGGCTCCACAAACGTGTTGGCAAACAACGAAGGGCTCCGGTGGAAACACCGGGGCCCTTTTGCTTTTCCAGCGCTTGGCTGTGCCCGCAGGCGACTCCTGAAACGACGATGGGCGCCCGCTCAACCCTCGAGCGAACGCCCACCAGCCTCGTTCAACGTGAGACGACTTACTTGCCCGGCGCGGGAGGAGGCGTCGCCGCCTTCGCCTTCACTTCGATCAGCTCGACCTCGAACGAGAGGACGGCGTTCGGAGGAATGGACGGAGGCGCGCCGCGCTCGCCGTACGCGATGTCGGGCGGGCAGATGAGACGGGCCTTGCCGCCCGGCTTCATCATGCCGACGCCTTCGGTCCAACACTTGATGACGCCGTTGAGCGGGAACTCGGTCGGCTCGTTGCGCTTGTACGACGAGTCGAACTCGGTGCCGTCGAGGAGCGTGCCGCGGTAGTGCACCTTCACGGTGTCTTCCGGCTTCGGCAGGTTGCCCTTGCCGGCCTTCTGCTCGATGTACACCAGGCCCGAGGCGGTCTTCTTCGCGCCCTTCTCCTTGGTGAACTTCACGAGCTCCTTGTCGGCCAGCTCCTTGGCCTTCGCGGCGCGCTCGAGGCCCTTGGCCTGGAGGAACGAGTCGACCTTGGGGCCGAACTCCTCGAGCTTGACCGCGAGCTCCTTGCCCGTGGCGGCGTCGGTGATGCCCTTCATCACCTCGTTGAGCTCGGCCTCGGTGAGGTCGGTCGACGCGATCGGCGTGCGCTGCGCGACGAAGGTGCCGAGCACGTAGGCGACCTTGCTCACGTCCTCAGGCGACAGGGGCGCGGGCGGCGGCGGCTTGGGCGGCTCCATCGGGTTCACCGGCGGGACGGCGACCGTGTTGGCGACGGGCGTGGTGCCACCCGAGCCGGTGTCCTTCTTCTCACTGGGGCAGCCGGTCAATACGAAGCCAACAGTGACGAGCAACGACAGGATTCGGGTCTTCACTGCGGACCTCCGGGGAGCGGCATGGCGGGAGCGGCCTTCTTCACCTCGAGCAGCTCGACCTCGAAGGTGAGCGTCGCGTTGGGCGGGATCGACGGGCGGCCACCTTCGCCGTACGCAATCTCAGGCGGGCAGACGAGCTTCGCCTTGCCGCCGACCTTCATCTTCGCGACCCCTTCGGTCCAGCACTTGATCACGCCGTTGAGCGGGAACTCGGCCGGCTGGTTGCGCTTGAACGAGCTGTCGAACTCGGTGCCGTCGATGAGCGTGCCCTTGTAGTGCACCTTCACCGTGTCGGTCGGCGTGGGCTGCTCGCCCGCGCCTGCGGTCTGCTCGATGAAGATGAGGCCGGAGGGCAGCTTCTGCGCGCCCTTCTCAGCGGCCATCTTCGTCGCGTACTCGACGCCTTTGACCTTCTCCTTCGCGCCGCGCTCCTCCTGGCGCTGCTTGAGGAACTGGCCGACCTTCGCGTCGAACTCCTGGGTGTTGACGGCGAGCGGCTTCTTGAGGGCCGCGTCGAAGAAGCCCTTCTTGAGCTCCGCCAGCTCGGCGTCCGAGAGGTTGGCCATGCCAACCGGAGTGTTCTTCGCGAGGAGAACGCCGAACGTGTACAGCACCTTGTTCAGCTCTTCTCCGGTGGGGACGGCAGGGGGCTTTGGCGCTTCCGGCGCTTTGCCCGCCTGCGCGAGGGCCAGGCTCGAGGCCAGGCACAGCGACAGCACGAGGTTCTTCACTTGGTGGCTCTCCATGAGCAGCGACTGCGTGGAACAACGGTGGGGAAACTCAGGCCTTGAAGATGGTCATCACGTCTTTGAGCAGCTGGAGCGACTCGGCGCGCGGGCGCTGGAACGCGTTGCGGCCCATGATCGAGCCGAAGCCGCCGCCCTCACGAATGCCCTTGATCTCTTCGAGCAGCGCCGGCGTGTCCTTCGCCTCGCCACCCGAGAAGATGACGATGCGCTTGCCGTTGAACGCGCTCTGCACGACGTGACGAACGCGATCGGCCATCGTCTTGGTGGGAATCGAGTACTTCTCGAACACCTTCTTGGCCTCGGCCTGCTCGATGAAGTCCTTCGGAGGCTTGACCTTGATGACGTGCGCGCCGAGCTGCGCCGAGATCTGCGCCGCGTAGGCGATGACGTCGGTGGCGGTCTCGCCGTCCTTCGACATGTTGCCGCGCGGGTAGGCCCAGAGCACGGTGGGCAGGCCCACGTCCTTCGCCTCGGCGATGAGGTCGCGCAGGTCCTGGTACTGCTGGTTGCGCATGCTCGAGCCTGGATAGATCGTGTAGCCGATCGCGACGCAGCCGAGGCGCACGGCGTCCTTCACGCTGCCGGTGAGCGCCGACATCGGCTCGACCTTCGAGAGCGAGTCGGAGTTGTTGAGCTTGAGGATGAGCGGAATCTCGCCCTTGAGCTTGCCAGCGACGGCCTCGAGGAAGCCCAGCGGCGCCGCGTACGCGTTGCAGCCCGAGTCGATGGCGAGCTGCGGGTGGTAGTCGGGATCGTAGCCAGCGGGGTTGGGCTGGAAGCTGCGCGCGGGGCCGTGCTCGAAGCCCTGATCGACGGGCAGGATCACCATGTTCCCGGTGCCGGCCAGCACGCCCGTGTTCATCAGGCGCGCGAGGTTCGTCAGCACACCAGGAGAGTCAGACGGGTACCACGAGAGGATCTGCTTGACGCGATCGGTGTAGGCCACGGGCGGTCTCCTTGGGAAACGACCGCGCTCCCATAGCCCACCGCCCGCACAGCGTCATGCGTTGTGTGAGGTCACGGCTTGGCGTCAGCCTTCGCCTCAATCTTGAGCGGAAACGTCCCGAGCGGGTTCCCGCCGATTCGCACCAGCACCTGGAAGTCACCCACGTTGCGAAGGCCCGTCGGATCCCAGTCGACCGTCCAGTCGGCCTCTTCGCTCTTGAAGGTCAACTGGCCCTGCGCATCCATCACGGTGTCTCCGCGCGGGTCGAGGATGGCGATCTCGATCGACGTGTTCTTCTTTTCCGGAGCCTTCACCCGAACGACGGTCGTGAACTTCTCGGTCATCACCGGCGAACCGCTCGCGATGACGGCAGGGTAGGGCGCGCTGGGCTTCGAGCCGGTCGGCGTCCTCACGAAGCCTTTGCCGTGCTGCACGCTCACCACCGTGTACGGCGCCACGCCCGGCGCCGTCGCCGCACGTTCCGTCGGAGCCTTCTCCTGGACGTGCTTCATGTCGTCGCCCTTGGGAATGGCGTCGAACTTGGGAATGCCGAGATCGAGCTTCGGCGCGCTCTGCTTCATCGAGCCCTTCAGCTTGGGCTCCGGCTTCGCCTGCGCGAACGCCACCAGTGACAGCAACACTCCCCCGACGAGAACCGTTCGTGACATGGCGTTCACCTTACTGCGCGGGCCGCGCTTCAATTCAAACGCTGTGTGGGGTACGTCGCGCGCCTTCCGTGCGCGCGTTGATCGTCAGCCTGATTCTCGGTGGTTCACTCGCGGCTCAGGCGGCGCCGCTGACGTTGAGCGAGCTGATCGAGCGCGCGCGCAAGAACGATCACCGCGTCAAGGAGAGCCAGGCGCAGCTCCAGTGGTTCCGCGCGAAGTACGAAGAGGCGCGGTGGGCCTGGTTTCCCCGCGTCGAGTCGTATGTGGCGGTGGCCGGCCCGACGCCTGAGGCGCGCAACAACGGACTCGGTGGACCGCCGACGACGCCAGCGTCGCTCCAGTACGATCTCGACTTCGGCCAGGTCGGCGTTCAGTTCCGCGCAGGCGCTGAGGCGTTGCTGCCGATCTACACGTTCGGAAAACTCGACGCGCTCGAGGCCGCTGGCGCCAAAGGCGTCGAAGCCGGTGAAGCGCTCGCGGCACGTGCTGCCGATGAAGCCGAGCTGCAGGTGTCTCAGGCGTACTGGGGCCTCTGCCTCGCGCGCGCTGGCGTGAACGTCATCGACGAGACGACGAAGCGCCTCGACGAGGCGAAGAAGACGCTGGACCGCCTGCGCACGTCAGAGAGCCCGCAGGTCTCGCAGATGGACCTCTACAAACTCGAGTTCTATCGGCAGCAGGCCGAGGTGCAGAAGAACGCAGCGCAGCAGGGCGAGGAGTACGCGCTCGCGGCGATCCGCCTCCTCATCGCGGCGGCGCCGGAAGACACCATCGAGGTGGTGACCGAAGGGCTCCCGGATCCCAGAGGCCAGCTCGAGCCTGCGCCGTCCCTCCTCGAGCAGGCGTTGACCCATCGCCCCGAGCTGCGCGCTGCAGAAGCCGGCGTCGCCGCCCGTGAGCAGGAAGTGCTGATTCGCGAGCGCATGTATTACCCGGACTTCGGCATCGCAGGCTTCGCGCGCTGGGTGTGGACGACGAGCGCCACGCGGCAGCGCTCGGCCTTCGCGTACGATCCGTACAACGAGCTCTCGGCAGGCATCGCGCTCGTCTCTCGCTACACGTGGGACTTTCCGCAGAAGAGCGCGCTCCTCGACGCGGCGCGGGCAGAGCTCGGGAAGATGCGCGCGCAACGCGATCTGCTGAAGGCCGCGGTCCGGCTCGAGCTCGAGAAGTCACACGGCGAGACGCGGGCCGCGATGGTGCGCGTGGAGCGACAGACCCTGGCCGAGAAGTCTGCACGCCGGTGGGCCACGGCAGCCTATGCGGCGTTCGATCTCGGCACTGGCGACACGCGCGATCTCGTCGAGTCGTTCTCGGCCCTGGCGAGCGCGTCGGCGCAGCGGGCGCAGGCGCTCCACGACGTTCAGGTGGGCCTCAAGACGTTGTCCCGGTCGGTCGGGCAGCCCGTGTTGCTCCAGATCCCGTACGACGTCGCGCCCGTCACCCCTCCGGTCTCCGAGTCGCTTCAGCCTCGTTGATCGTTTGGCCAGTGAATGGCATCTGGTCGCTCGAGTCGAAGGCCTGTCACCACTCCAGGAGCACCATGTTCGCCCTTCTCACCACTGCGCTCCTCGCCGCCTCGCCTGGTCCGCTGGCCGTCGTGAAGGCCGCTGATGCCGACGTTCAGAAGGTGCTCGCGAACGACGCGACTATCGAGAAGCTCGCCGCGACGGCCGACGGCTACATCGACTTCGGAGAGCTCGCGAAGCGCGCGCTCGGCCAGAAGGAGTGGGCGAAGCTCGACAAGAAGAAGCAGGACGACTTCAGCGCCACCATGAAGGGTCTGCTCCGGGCGAGCTACGCGCAGAAGGCGCTCGGCGACGGGAAGAGCGGCACGAAGTTCGAGTACGTCGGCGAGAAGATCGCGGCGAATGAAGCGACGGTCGAGGCGAGGCTCGTCACGAAGGAAGACAAGTTCCCGGTCTCGTACAAGCTGTTCCGGGCCGACGCGAAGGGCGCGTGGAGGATCTACGACGTGATCACCGACGACGTGTCGCTGGTGGGCACGTACTCGGATCAGTTCCGCAAGCTCATCGCCGACAAGGGATTCGATGGCCTGCTCACCACGCTGAAGACCAAGCGCGATCAGCTCGAGAAGCCAGCCGCCGAGTCAGTGGGTGCGGCTGGGCCGGCTGCGAAGTAGGCACGCCGCAGGTGACGAGCCGCACTTCGTAGGTGGCTGCAGCGACACACGTGAAGCGAGCGACGGCTCCTTTGAGCGCGAGGGGATTTG
>JAUXRI010000030.1 GCA_030681895.1 Myxococcales bacterium
AGGGCTCGTTCACTGGCGCGGTGAAACAGAAGCTCGGCCTGCTCGAATCAGCGAAGGCCGGCACGGTGTTCCTCGACGAGGTGGGCGAGCTGCCCGAGTCGACGCAGGCCAAGCTGCTGCGCGTGCTCGAGGAACGAAAGGTGATGCGGGTCGGCGCGACCGCTCCCGAGTCGATCGACGTGCGCTTCATCTTCGCTACCAACCGCGATCTCGAGGCCGAGGTGGAGCGTGGCGCCTTCCGTCGCGATCTTTACTACCGCATCAACGGCATCTCGATCGACATCCCGCCGCTGCGTGAGCGCGTTGGCGAGATCGAGCCGCTCGCGCGCCAGTTCCTCGGCGAAGCGGCCCAGCGTGAGGGACGCACCGTGCCAGTCCTGACGGCCGAAGCCCTCGCGATGCTCAAGACGTGGCCGTGGCCCGGCAACATTCGCGAGCTCAAGAACGTGATGGAGCGGGCGTTGCTGCTCGCCGGAGACGCGCCCATCACCCCTGACGCGATCGCCATCGACGGGCATGACGCTCCCGAGCCGGTGTCGCTCAGCGGGAACAACCTGAAGGACGAGCGTGAAGCCGCCGAGAAGCGCGTGGTGCTCGAGGCGCTCGACAAGACCGGAGGCAATCAGACGAAGGCGGCTGAGCTGCTCGGTATCTCGCGGCGAACGCTCGTGAATCGGCTGACCGCCTACGGCATGACCAAGCCGCGCAAGAAAGAGCCCTGAGCTTCCGTGGAGTCCTTCCGGGGCAACGCGCGCTATCAGATCGTTCGTGAGCTCGGCGTCGGCGGCATGGGCACCGTCTACGAAGCCGTCGACAACGAGCGTGGTGGCCGGCGCGTCGCGCTCAAGATTCTGCAGGGGCAAGACGCGAGCTCGCTCGTTCGGCTCAAGCGCGAGTTCCGCACGCTGCACGACGTGCGGCACCCGAACCTGGTCTCGCTGTACGAACTCACCGCTGATGGCGACACGTGGTTCTTCACGCTCGAGCTGATCGACGGCGTCGACTTCTTGAGCTGGGTGCGGCCGTCAGCGCAGCTTGCGGCGACTTCGGAAAACCAGACGGCCGATCTCGCGAAGACCGTTCGGTCACCGAGCCCGCCGACGCTCCGCATCGATCTCGAGCGCGTGAAGACGGCGTTCCGCCAGCTCGCGGAGGGCGTCTCGTACCTGCACTCGCGCGAACGCCTGCACCGCGATCTCAAGCCGTCGAACGTGATGGTGACGACCGAAGGCCGCGTCGTGATCCTCGACTTCGGTCTGGTCGCCGAGCTTGGCGGTCCGGGCAGCCTCACGGAGGAACAGGGCAGGGCGATCGTCGGCACCGTCGCGTACATGGCGCCAGAGCAGGCCGCGTCTGGACCAGTTGGACCGAAGAGTGACTGGTACGCGTTCGGCGTGATGCTGTTCCAGGCGCTGACAGGCCGGCTGCCCTTCGAGGGCTCGCCGGTCGACGTGATGATGGACAAACAGCGCCGGCCCGCGCCCTCGCCGAAGGAGCTCAACGCCGCCGTTCCGGATGAACTCGACGGGCTGTGCGTGCGGCTCTTGAAGACACAGTCCTCGGAGCGCCCTGAAGCCCGTGACGTGCTCGCAACGCTCGGGGCGATCGCAGTGCCTCAGGCGCCTGCGGCCACCTTGATCGGACGCACCGACGAGCTGGCCACCCTCGAGCGAGCCTTCGAGAAGACCCGAACGTCTGGCCCCCGAGTCGTTCGTGTTCAGGGGGCGCCGGGCATCGGGAAGACCGCGCTCCTCAAGGCCTTCGCGCAGCGGGTGGAAATGCTCGGAGCGGTCGTGCTCGCCGGCCGCTGCCACGAGCGCGAGACCGTGCCGTTCAAGGCGATCGATCCGTTGATCGACGCGATGACCCGAACGCTCGGCGCGATGTCGGCCGATCGCGTCGACGCGATTCGGCCCCGTGATGCCTGGCTGCTCGCGCGCATGTTCCCGGCGCTGAACCGGGTGCCTGCGTTCCGGGACGCGCCGCCGCGTGAAGTGCAGGAGCCGCTCGAACGTCGGCGTCGCGCGATCCTGGCGTTGCGCGAGCTGTTCGAGCGACTCGGCGAACGGGTGCCGCTCGTCGTGCTCGTCGACGATGCGCAGTGGGGTGACACCGACAGCGTAGTGTTGATGGAGGCGATCCTCCGGCCTCCAGAGCCGCCGACCGTGATGGTGGTGACGTCGATTCGCGACGACGGGCCGGTGCTGCCTGCCGGCACCGTGCCGATCGAGATCCTCACGCTCGCGCCGCTGCACGGTGACGCCGCGCTGCAGGTCGCTCGCCTTGCGGGAGCGGATGAGGCCCGCGCGAAGGCCTGCGTTCAGGAGTCGGGTGGCAATCCGCTCCTGCTGCTCCAGTTGCTCGAGTCCGCAGGGCAGGGCGAGGTGAGCGTCGACGCCCTCTGGCGGCGCAAAGTGGCGCAGCTCGCCGAGCCTGCGCAGCGGCTGCTCGAGGTCGTCTCGATCTCGGCCGCACCCGTCGACGCCTCGCTCGCCCTCGAAGTGGCCGGCCTGCCGCAGAACCAGGCCGACCTCGTCCCGCTGCTCGAGGGGCTGCACCTCGTTCGTCTCCTTCCCGATGAGCGAAGGCTCGAGGCCTGGCACGAACGACTCCGCGCGACGGTGACCTCGGGGGTCGCCGAAGCCCGCGTGCGCGCCGTGCACGAGCGGCTCGCGGTGTTGATGGGAGATCGCGCCGACGCCGATCTCGACGCGGTTGCCTTTCATTTCTCCGCCGCTGGACACGGCGATCGCGCTGCAGAGGCCACGCTCAAGGCCGCTGGCCGCGCCCGGGAGCAGCTGGCCTTTGCACGTGCCGCGTCGCTCTACCGTCGTGCGCTCGAGCTGTTGCCCCTCGACGATCATCGCCGCTTCGAGCTCTCGGTCGCCCTCGCGGAGTGCCTCGCGAACGCAGGGAAGGGGCGCGATGCCGCCGGTGCCTACGCGAGCGCGCTCGGGGAACCGGGGATGAAGCCGGCCGTCGCGGGAGAGCTGTCGAGGCTCGCCGCCGAACAACTGCTGGTGAGCGGTCACGTCGATGAAGGCCTCGTCGCGATCTCGAACGTGCTTCGCGAGATGGGCATGTCGCTGGCCCGCACGCCCGCGCGCGCCGTCGGAGCGCTCCTGTTCCGTCGGTTGCACTTGACGCTTCGAGGCCTGTCCTTCGATGAGCGCCCGGCCACGCAGGTCGATGGGGTGATGCTGCGCAGAATCGACGCGTGCTGGTCGGTGTCGGTCGGGCTGGGGATGATCGACACGATCCGCGGCGCGAGCTTTCAGACGCGTCAGCTGCTGCTCGCGCTCGACTCTGGTGAGCCCTGGCGCATCTCCCGCGCCCTTGCCGCTGAAGCAGCGTTCGTCGCGACTGAAGGGAAGAAGGGCGAGAAGCGCGCGCGTGACCTGGTGCGCCGCGCGAAGGCGATCTGCGAGCGCGTCGGTGATGCGCGGCTTCGGGGGCTGCTCGCGTTCTGTGAGGGCCTCACCCGCTTCCTCGTCGGTGACTTCAAGGAGACCAAGGCGCGGGTCACCGAGGCCGAGGCGCTGCTGCGTGAGGCCGGGCTGGGCGTGTCGTGGGAGGCCGCGAGCGCGCGCCTCTTCTCGGTGTGGTCGCTGTTCTATCTCGGAGAGATCGCCGAGCTGACCCGTCGAGTGCCCGCGCTGGTGCGAGAGGCGCAGAGCCGCGGCGATCGTTATGCCGTCACGAGCCTCACGGTCGGCCTGGCGAACGTCTCGCTCCTCGCAGCGGGTCAGCCAGACGAGGCGCGCAAGGCGGTCGCGGCGGCGATGGCGGCGTGGCCCTCGAAGAGCTTCCACTTCCAGCACTACTGGGCCGTGCTGTCCGAGGGGTTGATCGGCCTGTACGAAGGTCAGCCCGCGCCGGCGCTCGAGAAGCTGCTCAGCGTCTGGCCCGACCTGCAGCGCACGATGCTGCTTCGTATTCAGAACGTTCGAATCGAGGCCCTCTCGCTCAAGGGCCGGCTCGCGCTCGCCGCAGGCCGCGCTGACGTCGCGAAAGACGCCGTCCGCGAACTCTCGAGAGAGCGGGTCGGCTGGGCGCACGCGCAGGCCCTGGTGCTCCAGGCGTTGATCGAGCCAGCTCGCGCGGCGACCTGCCTGTCCGAGGCGATTCCGCTCTTCGAACAACACGGCATGCGGCTCTTCGCGGCGGCGACACGGCTTCGGCTCGGTGGACTGCAGTCAGCCGAGCTCGGGGCCGCCAACGTTCGCGTCGCGCGTGCCTGGTTCGAGACGCAAGACGTGAAAGACCCCGACGCGTTCGCACGCATGCTGGTGCCCGAGGTCGTGCGCTTCGTTGCGCCCAGCCTCAGCGAAGGTCGAACGTCTTCAAGTGGCTGAAGCGGTCTTCGGTGACTTGAACGATCTGCTCGAGGGCTCGCGGCGCCCCCACGGACACGGTGAGGTGCTCGAGCTGTCTGAGCAGCGCGCTCATCGCGAGATCCTCCAGGTCCTCGGGGAGGAACGCGCCTTCGATCGAGAGGCTCACCAGGCGCGGAAGCCCTTCGGCTGCGAGCAAGCGCAGCGGCCAGCGACCGTGCCGCGCATCGAGCGAGAGGTTGAGCATTCGAAGCGACGGCAGCTTCGCGTTCGACAGGTCTTCCAGGAACGCAGTCGCCCTTCGCAGAAAGAGACTCGAGAGCTGCGGTGACGACAGCGGGGCCACCAGGACTGGCAGGTGATGGACGCGCAGGGTGGAGAGCCGGGGCAGCGTCGACAGCGTCTCGGTGAGGTTCCCGAACGAGCCGAGGGGCTCTTCGTCGGTCGTCGCTTGCAGATCGATGGTGTGGAGCGTGCGCGGCAGTCCCTTCAGCGCGAGGGCGATCGTCGAGGCGTTCGTCGACGGGTCGAACTTCCAGCTCAGCCACTCCAGGCGCCGTGCCTCGGTCGACTGAAGGAGGCGCGTCAGCTGCGGGCCGCCGACGCCCTGTGCGTAGCGAACGAACCCGTCAATCCAGTCGAGCGAGAGCGTCGTCCCCGGAAGGCGGAGCGCGCCCTCGTGCGCTTCGAGCAGCGCGCGGAGCTTTGAGGCGAGGGGCTCGTCGAGCGGTCTCCGGCGAGCCTCGACGGACACGCGAATCAGCTCGCCGTGACGATCGCCAGCCTCGATCAGCAGGTCGGCGAGCACCTCGAGGCGTGACGAGTCGTCCGGATCGTCCTCGAGGCCTCGCCATGCCTGTTCCAGCGCCGACGACATCAGCTCGTCACGGTGACCGACTTGAGTCCGATCATCGAGTCGCGCCGCTCCTGCTTCGTGACGAAGTCCTGAATCGTGCGCGCGAGCGTCGCCGACAAGAGCCCGATCATCGGCAGGTGCTCTCCGCCTTCACACGTCGCCTGGCCTGCGTGATCTTCGGCGTCAGGCGTGAAGCGCTCGTCCCACCGCACCAGGCCGAACGAGCCATCTCCAGAAATGGCACCGTGCAGGAGCGGCAGGTTCTTCGCGCGCGCGTGCTCGCTGATCACCCGCCGGCTCTCGGCGTTGTCGAAGCAATCGACGATCAGCCCAGCGTCCTTCACGAGCTGTTCGACGTTCTCCTTCGTGAGCCGCACACCGAACGCTTCGGCCTTCACGCCGTGAAAGTTGAGCAGCTGCGCCTTGAGCGCCTCGGCCTTGTTCTTCCCCAGCGACTGCTTCACGAACGCCTGCGCCAGCAGGTTCTTCGACTCCACCTTGTCGAAGTCGACGAAGGCCAGCGTCGCGTCGAGCGCACGGCAGAGCACGGCGGTGGTCGAGCCGAGCGCACCGACTCCGAGGATCACGATGCGCATCGACGGCTCCTCAGGAAGAACGGGAGCACGTGGCTCGAAAGACACGTGCTCCCGGCGAAGTCAGGCGCCGAACGGAACCTTGGGGCGCAGGTACAGCCGGTTGCCGCCCTGCAGACGGTCGACCACGAAACCATCGAACGCCTGGGCAGGCAGGTGCGGCAGGTTCAGCCCGGGCACGTCACCCGAACGAACGAGCTCGTGCGCGATGCGCTTGATGTCGGCGTCGGCGACGAGGCCGTCGAGCTCGATGGGGTAGTCAGCGGACAGGCCGTTGTAGGTGATGTTCAGGATAGCCATGTGCGTGTCCTCCTCGGCTCGACGTGAAGACCTTCGAGACGTTCGCGACCTGCCCAGCCTGACTCAGCCCAGGCCCTCGGCGTTCTTCAGATCCTTGAGCCTCAGGCCGTTCTTCTTCAGCAGCCGGTAGAGGCTCTGCATCGACAGGCCAGTGCGTTGCTCGGCGACCTGCATGTCGAAGTTCGCCTGCTTCATCACCTCGGCGAAGTAGTGCCGCTCGAAGTCGCCGGTCACCCGATCTTTCGCCTCGTGGTACGGCAGCTTCGAGGCGATCTCGATCAGCGTGGTGTGATCGGTGCGCTTCTCGCCCTGCACGAGCAGATCGAGCCAGCTGCGATTGCCGGTCGACTGCATCAGCGCGCCACGCTCGAGCACGTTGCGCAGCTCACGCACGTTCCCCGGCCAGTCGTACCCCTCGAGCAGCGAGAGCGTCTGCGGCGAGAGATCGAACGGAACGGAGAGCCCTTTGACGAGGTGCCGGGCCAGCAGCGGAATGTCGATCTTCCGCGTGCGGAGCGGCGGCAGGCGGACGCGCGCGATGGCGATGCGGAAGAAGAGCTCCTGGCGGAAGCGGCCCTGCTGCACCTCTTCGGCGAGGTTGCGGGCGGTCGACGCGATGATGCGAATGTCGAGGCGCCGCGCGGGCTGCCCGGCCATCGCGGGGATCTCTTTCGTCTCCAGCAGGCGCACCAGCTTCGGCTGAACACCGGCTGGCAGCTCGGCGACCTCGTCGAGGAAGACGGTGCCGTTCTTGCCCGAGAGAAACGCGCCGTCCTCTCCGAAGAGCTCGCGATCGGCGTTCTGCTCCGAGAGCATGGCGCAGTCGACGACGCGGAACGGGCCGTAGCGTTTGGCCGAGAGCGCGTGAACGGCGCGGGCGGCGAGCTCCTTGCCGGTGCCCGTCTCGCCTTCGATCAACAACGTCACGTCTTCACGCGCGATGCGGCGCAGCTCGGCGAAGACGATGCGCATCGCTTCTGACGTGCCGACCAACTCACCGAACGTCTCGGCGTCGAGCAGCTCGATCTCGGTGTCGCGCGTCTTCCGCTTGATCGACAGGCGCGTCTTGCCGAGCGTGATCTTGTCGCCCGTATCGATGAACGCCTGCAACACCTGGCGCCCCTCGATGAACGTGCCGTTGCGGCTCGACAGATCGCGCAGCAGCAGCCCTTTGAGGGTGCGCTCGATCTCGAGGTGGCGGCGGCTCACGGTCGTGTCGGTGAGGACGAGATCGTTCGCGGGATCGCTCCCGACGCGCACCAGGCCTTCGAGCGTCGAGACTTTTTTGCCCTTGTCCGGCCCGGCGACGACCTCGACGGTCCACTCGCGTACGGGGACCCGGGAGATCGTCTCCCCGGGGATGGTGACGGACTCCGTCAATTCAGGAGGACTCACAGGAGCGCGACTCTAGCCTGCGTCCCTCTCAGCACGAGGGTGTTTTGCGTCAGTTCGCTGCCCCACTGAAGTCGCACAGCTCGATCGACTCCGACGCGGTCTGCACGCGCAGCTCGTCGCGATAGCCCTCGGCGTCGCCCGCCAGCTGGAACGGCATCGGGCGCGAGAAGCGAATCGTGACGTCGCTGGCGAGGAAGTCGTGGAGCCCCTCGGGGAACCAGGTGCCGCTCCACAGGCCAGGCAGGTTCGCGAGGATCTGCGTCGCGGGGATCTTGCCGACGCGCAGATCGAACATGCCGCGGCGCTTGCCCGCGAAGGGGAACATCTTGAGCTCGTACCCGTAGAACGGCACCGTGCCCGCGGCCGCCATCATGAGCGGGCCCTTGAAGATGGTCGCGCCGGGTCCAAACGTCTCCACCGGCTTGCCATCGGGGCCCATGCGCCACGCGACCTGGCCCTGGTTGACGACTTCGCAGTCCACCGAGTTCGAGTTCGCGAGGTAGTAGGGCACCGTCTTGAAGGCGACCGACGTGAAGTAGCCGCTCGGGCCCGACATCAACTTCGCGAACGGGCCTTCGGCGAAGGCGTTCTTCACCTTGATGTAGTCGTTGAGGAGCTGGCCATCCATGCCCAGGCCCGCGAACGGCGCCCGCTTGCCGTCGATCAGCAGCAGGTCCATCGTCTTGGTACCCGGCACTTCACCCGAGCGCGCGCGCAGCACGTCATCGAGAATGCCGTCACCACGCGTGGGAGACGCCTTCACGTGCGCGGCGACTGAGTTGCCCGTGCCGAGCTTGAGCACGCCGAAGCGGGGCATCGGCGTCGGGTGATGGTGACGACGGCGGCCGACCTCCGAGACGATCTCGTTGACGAAGCACATCAGCGTGCCGTCACCGCCGCCTAGAAACACCGTGTGGTAGCCGCGGTCGACGACGGTCTGCGCGATGCGGCGCGCGTCGAGCTCGGACCGCGAGAGGAAGAGGTCGCCTTCAGGCACCACGTGCGAGAGCGAGCGGACGATTTTGGGGGTGACTCGTCGGGCGTTCGCGTTGAGCAGCACCGCGACCCGGTGATCCACGTCCAGGCGGGGAGGGACCTGCTCAATGGTGCTGCGATAAGGCTGAACGAACATGAAGTCGGCCTCCGACGAGTAGCGCGCGAGAGCCCCTGATCGCGACGTCGCCTCGCGTCAAAGCATGGCGCTTGCCAATCAGTTTGATAGTCCCAACACATTGATTTGACCGGGAAACGCGCACGGCGTCATGGCTGGCTGGCACCTGATGGTGGCGGTGAGTGCGAAGCCCGTTACGCGGTTGACACTGTTCTCCAACCCATTCGCCATCGAGCTGAGCCGCCCGAACGAGCGCGCGGGCAGCCAACTGTTCCAGCCTGATTGACACCCCGAGGTCGGTGGTTACCTTGCGCATGTCTCGGGCCAAGCAAAAAGCCCGGCGATTTCAAATAATTAGCGCCCCGCGCGCCAGGAGAAACACCATGGGCAAGATCATCGGAATCGACCTCGGCACCACCAACTCGTGTGTCGCGATCATGGAGGGCCGCGAGCCCAAGGTCATCGTGAACGAAGAAGGCAGCCGCATCACGCCGTCGGTCGTCGCGTACACGAAGGACGCCGAGCGCCTCGTCGGCCAGGTCGCCAAGCGCCAGGCCATCACGAACCCCGAGCGCACCATCTACTCGGTGAAGCGCTTCATGGGCCGTCGCTTCGACGAGACCACCGAAGAGGCGAAGCTCGTTCCCTACAAGGTCGCGCGTGGGCCGACTGGCGACGCCCGTGTCGACATCGACGGCAAGCTACTGTCGGCTCCTGAGATCTCGGCGCAGGTGCTGCTCAAGCTCAAGCGCGCCGCCGAGAACTACCTCGGTGAGAAGGTGACCGAGGCCGTCATCACCGTGCCCGCGTACTTCAACGACGCCCAGCGCCAGGCCACGAAAGACGCAGGCGAGATCGCCGGCCTCGTGGTGCGCCGCATCGTCAA
>JAUXRI010000052.1 GCA_030681895.1 Myxococcales bacterium
CTGGAGACGAGTCGGCGAGCGCACGCACGGCCAGAATCTGCTCGATGCCGCCATCCTGCGTCGCCGAGCCACCTGCGGCCGAGCCACCTGCGGCCGAGCCACCTGCGGCCGAGCCACCTGCGGCCGAGCCACCTGCGGCCGAGCCACCTGCTGCCGAGCCACCTGCCGCCGAGCCACCTGCCGCCGAGCCACCTGCTGCTGAGCCACCTGCCGCCGAGCCGCCTGCCGCCGAGCCGCCTGCCGCCGAGCCGCCTGCCGCCGAGCCGCCCGCTGCCGAGCCGCCCGCTGCCGAGCCGCCGGCCGCCGAGCCACCTGCCGCCGAGCCGCCTGCGGCCGAACCACCTGCCGCCGAGCCGCCTGCGGCCGAACCGCCACCCGTCGCGAAGCCACCACCCGTGTTCGTCGGCGTGCACGAACCGCTCGTGCAGCTGAAGCCCGTCGGGCACGACACGCACATGTTTCCGCGCGCGCCGCATGCCGTCGGCGCAGAACCGGTGACGCACTGGCCGTTCGCACAGCAGCCGTTTGCGCACGTCGACGCGCTGCACTGGGCAGGGGGCGGCGAACACGACGTCGACACCGAGGCCGAGACGCCGATCAGCGCGCCGAGACCGAACACACGAAAGGTCGAGAGCTTCATCATGGTGACTCCTTGTTGATCAGACTGCTGCGGCCTTACCCCAGGTCCGACCCCCGGAGGTCACAAAGCAGTGAATCGTGTCGCTCCGCTGACCATCGTCGACGTCAGGTCTCGCGGTTCACGAGGACTTCGAGCCCGAGCAACGACGCGAGGAAGGCCCGCACCTGGTGCTCCGGCTTGTTGGCGAGCGCGAAGATCTCTGCGTTCGTGCGGGTCCCATCGAGTCGCGAGAGCAACATCGCCTCCCACTTCTCGAGCTCGATCTCGTTGAGCTGATAGGGCGGCTGCGGGCTCGGCATGAGCCGGTCTTCGGGACGGACGAGCCGCGCGATGCGCTCGGGATTGTAGAGCTTCTTGATGCCACGAGCGACGAGGTTGCCGGGGAAGACGTCGAGCTTGATCGACTCGGTGCGCGCCTTCTCGCGGAAGGTCAGCACGAACTGGCCCTCTTCCCAGCCGAAGAGGCTGTAGATGATGCTCTTCACCTGCTGGCCCACGTAATAGAGGCGCTCGGTGTCCTTGAGCAGGCCGCGCTCCACGAGCACGTCGCCCGTTCGGCGGTGGGTCTGCTGCGCCACGACCGCGGCGTCGTCGAGCTCCTCGCCTTTGATCTTCCCGACGCGCACCAGGAACTGACCGAACCGATCGGCCGCGAGGTTCGAGAGCGCGAACACGGGCTGGCCAGCTTCGAAGTAGACGACCTTCTTGACCTTGCCCTTCTTGCACGAGAGCTCGCCGGTCTCTTTCGCCAGGTAGAAGGCGGTGATCAGGCCAGGCAGGTTGTCACGCAGCTCTCCCTGGCGGGCCGCGCGCGCGCTGGGCTCACGAGCGTCACTGGGCGGCGGAGGCGGAACGATGACCGGCGCCGTCACCGGCCTGGCGCCCGAGACCCCACCCTTGAGCGGCTTGCCGGCGGTCAGCGCGACGCCGGAGAGCTCGGCGGTGATGTTGCCGCCACCCGTCACCTTGATGCGGCCGGTGAGCTCCATCGCGTCCTGCTCTTCGTCTTCCACGTCGATGTCGAGCTCGACCTCGAAGTCCGACGGGGCCTCTGACGGCGCAGGCAACACGAGGCCACCGGGAGGGGGCACCAGCCCTCGCACCGTCTGGAGCAGCTTCTTCGCGTCGAACGGCTTCTCGACGAAGAGGGCTCCAGGGAAACGCTCGAGGGCTTCTTTCGAGTGACGCGCGCCCTTGAAGACGCCCGTCATGAAGACGAGCTTGAGGCCCGGGCGGGCAGCCTGAAGCCCCTCGGCGACGTGGTACCCCATCATGTCGGGGAGCAGCATGTCGACGAGCGCCAGCGACACCGGCTCGGCCTTGCCCAGCTCGACGGCAGGACGGCCCTTGTTGGCGCCGATGACGGTGTAGCCGGCCTCTTCGAAGAGCGAAGTCAGGAGCGCCACCAGCTCCTTGTTGTCGTCGACGACGAGAATGGTGGGCGCCATGGAGGTGCCCACTTATACCGCTCAGGGCCGCTCGGTGCGATCCACATTCGAAGGTGACGAGGTACGCTTGGACTCGATGAAACGAACACTCTTCGGCCTGGCTGTCCTCGGCGCGCTCCACGCCTTTGCCCTCGATGCATCGATTCCTGACGCGTCAGCAGGCATGGGCGGCCCCGACATGACGTCTGAAGAGAACGAGATGGGCGACCCGTGTCTGTCCGCGAGGGACTGCGACCGTGGCCTGGCGTGCACCAATGGGCGCTGCATTCCCACGCCGGTGCGAAATGCGTCGGGGTGTGGCGGCGGGCTCGCGGTCGCGCTGCTGCCGATCGCGGTCGGCCTCGTCGTGATGGCGCGCCGCAAATGACGTGTCGTTGAACAATCCGTTTGCGCCGTGACGCGGCCGCGGCGTAAGGCCCGCCCGTCGGTCAAGGGAACCCGGTGAGACTCCGGGGCTGCCCCGCAGCGGTGAGCAGGAACGAAAGCCGTCAAAAAGCACTGGGCCGATACCGGGCCTGGGAAGCGACGGTGAGTAGGTGGCGCGATGAGCGCCGAGGCCTGTGAGTCCGAAGACCTGTCCGACCCGGGAGTCCTCCATCGTGGAGGGCGCTTCCGGAACAGCAGTTCCATCTCGCTCCGAGGGGAGCGCGGCGGACAGGTCGCTCCACCGGTCTCGTCGTGCCTCGCGGCATTCACGCGCTCCGTGTCGACACGTCTGTCGCGACAACTCCTTGGCGGCCGTGGGACCCGAGGGGGTTCCTGTCGGAGGAATGATGTCGACGAAGAAGACGTGGACGATCGTGGTGGTCTCAGTGGCGGTGTTGGTCGGGTGCCCTCAGCCGATGGAGCAGCGCTGCACGCCGCAGAATTGTGCGAGCGGGTGTTGTCTGCCGGGCGGAGCGTGCGCGACGGGCGAGGTGAACAGCGCGTGTGGGATCAATGGCGCCGCGTGCTCCGTGTGCTCAGGAGCGACGTCGTGCGTTTTGAATGAGTGCACGGTGTCGGCGGCAGGTGGTTCGGCGGCAGGTGGTTCGGCGGCAGGTGGTTCGGCGGCAGGTGGTTCGGCGGCAGGTGGTTCGGCGGCAGGTGGTTCGG
>JAUXRI010000056.1 GCA_030681895.1 Myxococcales bacterium
ACTGAGCTATCTGGGCACTGCTTGCATCACTGCGACTGCTGCTTCGAACTGCCTTGCTGCGACTGCTCTACGACAACTCGTGCGGCGCCCTGCTACTTCGTTCTGCGTGAGCGGGGAACGGGATTCGAACCCGCGACATTCAGCTTGGAAGGCTGACGCTCTACCAGCTGAGCTATCCCCGCGTGCTGGTGTGGAGGGGGGTGGATTCGAACCACCGAAGGTCTGGGACCGACAGATTTACAGTCTGTTGCCGTTGGCCACTTGGCTACCCCTCCGAGCGAAACTATTCAGTTGTCTTTGCCCATCTGGCCGGCGGCGGGATTCGAACCCGCGACCTACTGATTACAAATCAGGTGCTCTACCAGCTGAGCTACACCGGCAAGGCTCCAGAACTTCTTGGGAAAACCTGCCACCCCGGGGCTGCGAGGGCGGCGCTCCTTATTCATGTGGGAAAGAGCAAGTCAAGCGTTGAAGACGAGCACCCGCTGCTGGGCTGACTGTTTCATTGGCTCCGCTGCAAGCCCCGCTTCGCCTCCGACGGGGCCGCTCGTTTCATTGGCTCCGCTGCAAGCCCCGCTTCGCCTCCGGCTACGGGGCCGCTCCGCTGGGTGCACTCGCTTCGGCGCGAGCCCCAGGGCTTTTCGGCTGGCGGCGACGCATCACCTCGGCGAGCAGCACTGCGGCCGAGACCGACGCGTTGAGCGAGGCGACCTGCCCGAGCATCGGAATGCGCACGAGGTAGTCGCAGTGCTCGAGGATGCCGCGACGAACGCCAGCGCCTTCTGCGCCCACGACGATGGTGATGGGCCCGTCGAGGCGAGCGCTCCACAACGTCTCTTCACCGGTGGGCTCGGCCGCGACCGACCAGTACCCAGCAGCCTTCAGCTCTTCGAGCGCACGCGCGAGGTTGGTGACGCGCGCGATCTTCGTGTGCGCGGTCGCGCCAGCAGACGCCTTCGCGACCACGCCCGTGACGGCGGCCGCGCGATCCTTCGCGATGACGATGCCGTCGGCGCCGAGCGCATGGGCTGAGCGGATGATCGCACCGAGGTTCATCGGGTCCTGAATACCGTCGAGCATGACGATGAGCCCGGGCCGACCATGCATCTTCGCCGCGGAGAGGATCTGCTCGAGGGTCGAGTAGTCGAACTGCCGCACCTCGGCGACGACGCCCTGGTGAACCGACTTCGGCGCCATGCCGTCGAGGCGAACGCGATCGACCCGATCGACCCGAATGCCGTGCGCGCTCGCGCGGCTGAAGATCTCACCGGCGATCGACTCCTTGAGGCCCTGCTCCTGAACGCTCAGTCGATCGATCTGCCCGGGCTTGCCGCGCAGCAGCTCGAGCACCGGGTTGATGCCGTAGACGTAGCGGTCGTCACCGTACGAGCGAGGGCCGTCGGTGGGCTCGTCGCGACGCGCAGGCTCCACGCGCCGTGACGGGCGCTCGACCGGCGTGCGATCGGACTGCTCGAACGAACGCGGCGACGGCGGTCGGCGATCATCACCACGCGGCGGCCTGCGATCGTCACCACGAGGTGGCCGGCGGTCAGCACCGCGCGCGCCTCGATCATCACGTCGAGGCGGCTTCTTCTTCGCGCCAAACGCTCCAGCCACGCGCTCGAACGGAGCCCGCTTTCCCGGAGGCGCCGACCGCTTCCCTGCAGGTCGTTTCCCGAACTTCGACGCCCCACCCTCTGTCCTGCTGCCGAAGCGCTTCAATTGACCGTCACCGGGAACGACAGGGTCTTCGTCTGGCGAGCGCACACCTTCTCGGTGCAGATGAAGAACGTCATCTTCGCGTCGACCGACGCCTTGCCAGCGCCCGACGGCGTGAAGCCGACCTCGAAACGCGGATCGGGGAACTCGGCAGAGCCCTCGGCCTTCTTCACCAGCGAATCAGCGAGCGTGATCTTCTCTTTGTCGAGCTTCGCGTCCTTGCTCGAGAGCTCGATGCGAAGCGGCGCCTCGTCGGACACGTGCGCGCCGTTCTTCGCCTTGATGGCGATGACGATCTTCCCCTTCTCGCCGGCCTTCAGAGCGATCGAGGAGCCATCGGTCTTCACGTCGTAGAGCGACGTCACGTCAGGGTCAGCCGCGAGCACGATCGCCGCTCCCATCGACACCACCAGCATCACCAATCGATTCATGTTCGTCACTCTCCCACCTTCATGAGCTGCTTTGTACCGCACGCGAGGCGACGAGCTGCTCGCCCCGCTCGATGATCAGGCTCGCGAGATCCTGCTCGGTCGCGAGCTCGAGTTCTGGAATCGACGGCACCGCGTTGACGTCGGCCACTCTCGCCCAGCGGCCTTCGATCACGTCGACCGAGCAGACCTCGAGCGAACACGCGCGGGCGGCCTTCTCTGCGAGCGCGCGCACGTCGGCCGAAGGAACGCACCGCTCGAGCCGATCGAACTGACCGAGGTTGCGTGCAGCCCGGCCAGGCTTCGACACCCGGTTGACTGCGGCGACGACCGTTCCTCCGACGACCAGGAGCTGCAGATCGCGTTGCCCCGGGCGAATCGACTCCTGCATCACCACGTCGTGGCCGAGTCCCAGCACGGCTTCGAGCGCCGCCTCGAGCGACTGCATCGACTCGCAGAGCATCACGCGGCGTTGTTCACTCTGGGCGAGGAGCTTCACGACGACCGGCAGCCCCGACACGCGCGAGACGAGCGACTTGAGCGCCTTCGCATCGCGGGCCAGCACCGTTCTCGGCACGGGCACGCCGCGGCTGGCGAGACGTTGCAGACAGCGCAGCAGGTTGCGGCTCACGCCGATCGCGTCGGCGCCGTTGAGCGAGCGCGCGCCCTGGGCTTCGAGCTGCTCCACCATCGGCAACGCGAACGCAGCGACGTTGGACGCGAAGCGCGGAAGCACGAGATCGGGCGTGCGCATCAGCTTGTACGCCCGCACGAGGCGACCTGGTCGCGCGCCGAGTTGGAGCTGCAACGACGTCGGGTCGACACACCGAACGTGATGCCCGCGAGCGCGCGCCGCTTCCATCAACCGCCGGGTTGACGCGATCTTGCTCGAGCGTGAGAGGACGACGACGCGCATGCACCTTGCCCTTACACGGTTGCGACGGCCCCCGGCTCACGGAAATTTCGGCGCTTCGCGTGACGGGCCGCTGGCGCTGTCAGCGCACGTGACAGTGGAGCACCGACGAACCAGTCGAAATCACTCAACTTCGGACGGATGTAGCCCTTGCGGTCCTCGAGGAAGACCTCCGACACTTCACCTCGCCGATCACCCCGGGAGCCTCATGCGAACCGCGTCCTTCATCGCTGCGCTCACGTTGCTGAGCTGTCAGGCGTACCAGTTCGAGCCAGTCGTTCCGGTCACGATCGTGATCTCCGAAGAGGTGTTCGATCTCGCGCCGGTGCTCAAACCCAACGTCATGCTGGCTGTCGATCGATCGGGGTCCATGGGCGGGCAGCTCGATGCGGCCTGCACGACGAACTGCGCGACGCGCATGAGCGAGCTGAAACAAGCCGTGGCCACGTTCGCGACGCTTGCCGACGATCGGGTGCGGCTCGGCCTCACGACCTTCCCGAAAGATCCGACCGCCTCGATGTCGGGAGCCGAGGCCTCGTGCCAGCCGGCGACCGAGGTCCGGGTGCCGCTCCCGGTGCCCGCGCGGGCCGATGACGCGCAGGCGAACCAGGCCAACCGCGTCACCACGATGCAGGTGAACGCCGCGGTGCAGTCGCTTCAGCCTGCGGGCGGAACACCGACGGGCGCGACGCTCGCGTTCCTGACCACGCTTCTCGAGTTGAGGTCCTCCGACTTCCGAAACGACTTCGTGCTGCTGCTCACGGACGGCCTGCCGAACTGCAACGCGAACAACCCGAACGACTTCGTGCAGAGCGCGGCGCAGTGCCGGTGTCAGACCGGCGGTGGTGACTGCAGCAGCCCCGACACGCGGCGGCGCGGCTGTCTCGACGCGGACGCGACGGTGGCGCAGGTCGAACGCCTCGCGACTGCGGGCGTGAAGACGATCGTCGTGGGGTTCGGGGCCGACACCAATCAAGCCGATGCGCGCGAGGTGCTGGAGCGTCTGGCGCTTGCAGGCCGTGTCCCGCGCACGTGCACGATGGACTCGGAGTGCGGCGCAGGCGATCGCTGCTCCACCGGCCAGTGCGGGCGCTGGTCGTTCCAGGCGTCGAACCGCGCCGAGCTCGAGCAGGTGCTCACGACCGTGCTGACCGGCTTGACCCCCGCGAGGTGCACCCGCCCGCTGCCCGACCGGCCCGTCACTCGGGAAGCGGTCAATCTGATCGTCGGCGGGCGCTCCATCGCGCGAGGGCCGCAGACCTGGGACCTCACGGCCGACAATCGCCAGATCGAGCTTGCGCAGGCGTTCTGCGAGGCCAACACCGGCGCGACGCTCCAGGTGCGCGTGGCCGGTTCCCCTTGAGCCGTTCTGCGACCTGAGCGACTCTCACTCCCGTTCCGTTGTCCGAAGGAAACTCCGATGACCCGATTCCTCGTCCCCGCCGTGCTCTTCGCGACCGCCTGTCAGACGTATGACTTCGAGCCGGTCACGCCCATCGCGATCTCGCAGACGACGCAGACGAAAAACGTGGTGGCGAGAAACCTCAAGCCGAACCTGATGATCCTCGTCGACAAGTCGGGCTCGATGAACGCGCCGATCAACTCGAGTACGCCGAGTTGCGGGAACTGCAGCGGAGACAACTGTCCGGCAACCTGTCCCACCCGAGTCACCGAGCTCAAGACAGCGATGGGTCAATTCCTGTCGACGTCCGCGACGGTGGCACGAATGGGCCTCGCGTTCTTCCCGGCCGATCCAGTCTGCGCTCCGACGGCCAGAATCGCGGTTGACCTTCCGGCTCCGTCGATCAGCGACACAGACTCGGCCCCCCTGACCGCCAACGCGACCGCAGTGAACACCCAGATTCAGGCAATGCGCTCTGCGCCGGGCTCGATGGTGCAGGTGATCGGCGGGACCCCCACGGGCGGTTCGCTCTCGTTCCTCGGCTCGTACGCGCCGCTCCTCGATGACCGGGACAATCGTCAGGACTTCGTGCTCCTGTTGACGGACGGTCTGCCCAACTGCAACAGCAACAACACGCTTTCGTGCAGTTCGATGCCGCCTCCGCCCGCGACCCTCTGTACCCTCGGCATCGGCGGGAACGGCTGCACCGGCACGTTCTGCCGCGCCGGGTACCTCGACAAGGACGGCGTCGTGACGGCGGTGCAGCAGCTGCGCTCACGCAACGTCAGCACCATCGTCGTCGGCTTCGGCGCCGACTTCGCGAGCCCCGAGGCGCTCGACGTTCTGAACGGGATGGCTGCGGAAGGTGGCTTCGGTCGCAAGTGCCCGATGGGAACCAACGCGGAGTGCGGCAGCAACAACACCTGCCTCCCCGCCGTCGGTGGCGCAACGAGGTTCTGCCAGAAGCAGTTCTACGCAGCTGCCAATGCGACCGAGCTCGCCACGGCGCTCGCCGACATCCAGAACCTGATCGGCATGGGCGACCCCTGCAACTTCAGCCTCTCGGATCGGCCAACCGACGACCGTTTCCTCGCGGTGATCATCAATGGACAGACGACGACCAAGGGGCCGAACACCTGGTCGCTCTTGCCCACGGGCGCGGTGCAGTTCGCAGGGCAGCTCTGCGACCGCGTGAAGTCGTCGACGACGGCTGAGCCGCTCAAGGTCGAGTTCCGAATCGTCAGCACGCTCTAAGCACCGCGCTGGCCAGCTTCGAGCGCCTCGGCGTCGCCATTCTCCAGCACGTCGTCCGCGGCGAGCACGACTCCATTCGGCTCTCGGCGCACCACCCGCTTGGGGCGTCCGCCACTTACTTCGTGAAACCCGATCACTGCGGGCATCAAGGCCCGTAGGACACGTCTGACAGCCCGGTCGAGCTCGACACCGTGCCGCCGAGCAACACCACGGTGCGCCGCCTAGAACGACAGCAGCCGGGCCTCGAGCGTCAACTTCCAGATCTCGGGTAGGCCAGCGACCTCGTCGAGGTGACGTTCGTGCAGGAGCTCCGCGGGATCGAGCCCACACAGCTTGACGGTGGTGTCGCAGGCGATCGCGCGCGCGCCCAGCTGCCGGGCGTCATCGAGCATTCGAGCCGCGAGCGGGGCGCCGAGCCCTTCTCCACGGGTCGCGGCTGAAGACTCACGCTCGGTCAGCGGCTTTCCAAACGTGCCCCGAGACAGCGCGCGCAGCGCATCGAAGGCGAACACGTAGACGACCTCGTCGCCCATCGCGGTCGCCGTCAGCCCCAGCGAGGTGGCCTGCCACGCGGCCTCGTACCCGCCATTCGAAACGAAGATCACCAGACGAGACATTGCCCGCGACTGTAGCGGAGCCGCTAGACTCGCGCGCACGTCGTTCGTTTTGGGCCCCGGCCTGGGGGCCTTCTGGAGCCGCCCCGCGATGGTCCCCACTCGTCGTCTTCTGTCGCTCTTCCTCTTCGCCGCGCCCCTCACCGCCCTCGCCACCGTCGTGATGGCGCTGTCGATGGAGGAGCTCACCAGCATGGCGCCCGTCGTCGTGCACGGCACCGTGCAGCGGTCCGTCACCAACTGGACGGAAGACAAACGCGGCATCTGGACGTGGACCGAAGTCTCGGTGCGCGAGACGCTCAAGGGTCCCCGCGCGGCCACCGTGCTCGTGAAGCAGCCGGGCGGCGTGCTCCAGGGCATCGGGCAGAGCGTGTCGGGTGCGGCGCGGTTTCAGGAGGGCGAAGAGGTCGTCCTCTTCCTCGAGCCGGCTGTCGACGAGCGCAACGCGTACGTCGTGCTCGCGATGTCGGCCGGCAAGGTGACGCTGGAGCAGACGACAGGCCCGAAGGTGGCGCGACGGAACCTGGCGGGCCTGAGCTTCGCGCGCCGCGGAGCCCCTGGCGCGGTGGGCCCCGTCATCGAGCGCGAGACACTGGGCACTGCCGAGACGTTCCTCGCTCGCATTCGTGCGGCCGCGAAGGGAGGCGCGAAGTGAGAGCGCTCCTCGTCGTGTCGTGTCTTCTTCCGCTCTCGGCCCTCGCGGTGCCGAGCGGCAATCGGTGGCTGCTCAACAACTGCACGAACACCTGCACGCTGCAGACGGGCGCCACGAGTGGCAACCAGGTCTGCCGCAACGGCAAGTGCCTGCCCGAGGTGCGCTTCGCCGCGTCGATCGACAACACCGGCGGCTCGACGCTGCGCGGCACGCAGCAGATCTCGTACACCACGGTGCTCTCGACGATGCGTACGGCCTTCGAGCGCTGGGCACTGCCGAACACTTCGTGCTCACCGACGATCGCCTTCGCCTACGAGTCGCCGAACTTCAGCAGCCCGCAGGGGGCGCTCGCCGTCAACATCACCGACAACAACAACAACGTCATCTGGCTGTCCGGCGGCAACTGGCGCTACTCGGCGGCGACGCTCGGGCTCACCACCAACACCTGGTACGTCGTCGGCGAGCTCAGCGACTCGGACCTCGAGATGAACGCTGAGACCGTCACCTGGGGCGCGGGGGCGACGATCTCCTCGGGCGACTACGACTACGAGAGCATCGTCACCCACGAGGCGGGCCACTTCATCGGCTTCGCGCACACCGCGAACTCGGTCGCCGTGATGTTCGCGAACATGGGCACCGGAGAGATCAAGCGCAACCTCGCCGGCCCCGACATCTCCGACGTCTGCACCGTCTACCCGGGCACGCTGGGGAGCCAGGGATCGACGTGCTCCGGCGCCGGGTGCGCGACGCCGCTCGTCTGTGAAGGCGTGTCTGGTGGCAGCTCGCGCATCTGCACGCGCGATTGCGCCGCGGCGAATGATCCCTGCCCGAGTGGCTACAGCTGCCAGGCGTCGACGAACGGCTCTGCCTGTCTGCCGCAGATCGGCACGCCCGACATGTGCAAGTTCTGTACGTCAGGGCAGGACTGCGCGACGGGCCTCTGTCTCACTGACGGCATGGGCCGGAACTGGTGCTCGATGTCGTGCAACCCCAGCGTCGCGGGGCAGTGCGGCACGGGCAACACCTGCACCACGTCACCAGCCGGAAGCTACTGCCACCCCGCCACCGCGTGCACCAGCCAATGCACCACCGCGAACGTGCAGACGAACTGCGCGCCCGGGTACCAGTGCACCGCTGGCACCTGCGTGCCCACCGGCAACACGGGCGATCGTTGCGAGGTCTCGGCGGTCTGCAATGGGTGCAGCGCGTGTGCTGATGACGAGACGAACCCGAGCATTTCGTTCTGCCGTGCGTGCTGCAACGGCGGGGGCCCGCTGTGCACCGGCTGCTCGACCACCACGTGCAGCCCCGTCGGCGGCGCGATGACTGCGTGCCTGCCGATTCCCGGCCGCAACGAAGCGCTGTGCTACCCGAGCTCCGGCGCGGCGACGTGTCAGCAGTGCAGCGCGGCGATGCCCTGCTCCGGCGGAGCGCAGTGCCTCGGCGGCGTCTGTCGCGCGAGCTGCAACCCGGCCAGCCCAGGCTCGTGTCCTGCGTGTCTTCCAACGGTGAACGGCGGCATCTGCGCGTGTGGCGCCACCGAGATCAGCGACGCCAATCAGGCCTGCAGCAGCACCGGCACCATGCTGGCCATCTGCCGCAACGGCCTGGCCTGCATCAGCAACTTCTGCCGAAGGCGCTGCACCATTGCCGACCCGACCTCGTGCCCCACCGGCGCGACCTGTCAGCTGAGCGACGGGCAGCAGGTCTGCATTCCAGGGAACTCGGGCCAGCAGTGCGCCGTGTGCGGGCAAGGCGGCCAGTGTGAAGCCGGCCTCGTCTGCTACTCGAACCGCTGTTACCCGCCGTGCACGACGACGCTCCCGAACCAGTGCGCGACGTGCGTGCAGGTCGAGCCTGATCCACCGCAGGGCAGCGGCGCCGGGGTCTGCGCGTGTCCCGATCAAGTCGTGGGGCCGGGAGCCAGCTGTCTGTTGCCGAACATCTCGAGCTGTCAGCCGGGCACGCGATGCATCAGCGGAGTCTGTCAGGGCCGCTGCGATCCGATGAACCCGCAGACCTGCCCCGCCGGCCATCTGTGCACGGCGCTGGCGAACGACTTCTACTGCACCGTCGACACCAGCGGCGAAGCGGGTGGCAGCGCAGGAGCTGGCGGCGGCTCGGCAGGCGGAGGCCGGCCCTCGACGGGCGGCGGCTTCGTCGCGGCGGGCGGCGCGGCTGGCGGCAACGTGATGGTGAACAACATGGGCTGCACGTGCCAGGGCGGCGGCGGCGCGTTGTTCTCTGTGTTGGCGGCGATGATCCTCGCGGCACGTCGCCGTCGCGTGCGGTGACGGGTCCTCGCTTGCGGGCTTTCCCTCGCGACGCATACGCGGCGGCCAACAGCGGAAGTGCGACATCGCTCTCGCCCTGCGTTCTGCTGCCACGAAGCGAGGGCGTTCTGAGCGCTCGTCCCGTGTCACTCCGGGCGCGCTTTTCGACCTCAGTCCGAGGCAGAACAACGCCGCCCCAGGGGCGACGTGCCGCCTCGTGAGCACTCGTCCCGTGTCACTCCAGGTGCAGTTCCTGTCGGGACGCACACGCGGCGGGAGGTCTCCTTGAGCGCTCGACTGACGATGCTCCTGTTGCTCGCGGCGTTGCCTGCCCGAGCCGACACCTGGTGGGGCCCCGACAAAGCGCTGCACCTCGGCGTGAGCATCGGTCTGGCGGCTGGAGCAACAGCCGTGACGGGAGCGTGGATCGAGGACCCGCTCGAGCGCGCTGCGATCGGAGTGGTCTCGAGCCTCTCGCTCGGCGTCGCGAAGGAGCTGTTCGATGGCCTCGGGCTGGGTGAGGCCTCGTTCCGCGATCTGACGTGGGATCTCATCGGGAGCGTGATCGGCGCGACGCTCGCGTGGATCCTGGAGCGTTGGATTGTCGCGCCGCTGCTGGAGTCGATCGCGCCGCGCTTTGCCGGCTAGGACCCCTCAGCGAGTTGCGCGAATGGAGTACGAGTCCGAGCACGACGGAAACGCCATGGAGACGGTCCACGTGCCGACGAGTGCTCCGCCATCACGCGCTTCGTCGACGGCCCACACTTCAGAGCCTGCCCAATCGAAGCCAGTGCGGGACACGTGAAACAAGAAACGACGACCGCCATCGGAAGAACCCTCATCAGCGCCGATCATGCACACCGAACCTCCGTCTGAGGTCAGGCGCAACGGCGCCGCAGTCGTCGGAGAACAAGCAGGGATGCCGTAGTAGCCCGAGTCGCGGGTGAAGGAGACTTGCCAGGTGCCGTCGACCTCACACTCCGACGAGAGACAGAAGGCGACAGGTGCAGCCACACCAGCGTCGAGCTGCTGCCCCGCGTCCAGTTGCATCGGCGCAGCGCAGGCAGCGATGAAGACGCTCAGAAGCCACGGCGCGCGATTCTGCACCCGCCGACTCAGAGAGGATCGTCCTCGGCCGGTTTGATCGGCTTGTCGTCGTCCTTCACCGGCGGCACGTCACGCTGCGCGGCCCGAGTCGCCGGAGAGAGATCGAGCGCGATCTGATGAGCGATCGTCTGCAGCATCGTCTTGAGCCGCTCCGAAAAGATCGCCGGGTGTTTGGCCACCTGGAACGGATCGAGCCCGGGGAGCCCGGCCCGCAGCTCGTCGCTGTAGAACGCGCGGCGATAGAGCGTGCCGCCGCCGACCCGATACAGCTGAGCGAAGCCGAAGAGGTAGATGCCGGCCTTCCCACCGGTGCTCCGAATTCCGTAGTCCTCGACGACGACTTCGATGATCGAGTCGACGCCCAGCGGCGCGAGCCGGCTGATGTCGGGCGCGTTCGCGGGCACCTCATCGACGAGGAACGACTCGAGCAGTGACGCGACCTGCGTGGGCGACGCGAGGCGATTCCACGGCGCCGACTTCGGCAGCTCGGCGAGCACGTTGGCGCGAATGGTGTCGGCGACCTGGTACCGGTTGATCGAACGCTCGCTGTCAGTGCCCTTCTCGAGCTTGAGCGTCAGGCGTCGATCCGCTTCTTTCGCATCGAGCTTCTTCAGCCGCGGCGCATAGCTCGCGAAGTCGTCGCGGAAGACGACCGACTTCGGCCCCGCGCCCTCTTCGATGCGCGCGATGAAGGCTGGGCGCTCGAGCGAATCGAGCGAAGAAGCGCCCAACGGGGTGTGCGCACAGCCGACGGCCAGAACGGCGACGAACCCAAGCGTGCTCCGCATGTTCGACGGTCTACCGCGAACCTGCTGGACCGGCGAGTCCGTTTCCGCTAACTCCGCGCAGCCTTTCAACCTTTCACGTAACACGAGGGGACTTCTCATGTTCAGCCGGCTGTCGAAGGCAGTGGTGCTTGTGGGCGCGCTCGCGTTCACGGGCTGCCCCGAGAAGAAGACCGAAGCACCCAAGCCTCCCCCTGAGCCGCCGAAGGTCGCGGTTCCCGCTGTGCTCCCTGCGACGGCTCCACCGCCGACGGAGCGCGCCGAAAAGGAGTGCGCGGCCCCCATCGATCCCGGCCCCACGACCGACATCAAGATCGGCGAGCGCGCCGCCAAGCTCTCCGGTGCGCACCTCGCGTTCACCGACAAGGACGCCGACGGCGAGCTGACGCTCGGCGTGGTGGGCCCCGTGAATGAGGACTCGGGCGAGAACATGCTGGCGCTCAAGCGCTACGTGAAGTTCTTCCAGGACGAGAAGGTCGACGCCATCGTCGTCACCGGCGACGTCGGCGACATTGCCGCGGGCATCACGCGCGTGCTGAAGGAGCTCGCCTCGGCGAAGGTCCCTGTGCTGGTGGTCGCCGGCAACCAGGAGTGCCGCGCCGAGTTCACCGACGGCGTGACGACGGCCCAGAAGGACGCCTCGAACGTCGTCAACATGAACGCGGTGCGCGTCGTCGAGTTCCCCGAGCTGACGCTCGTCTCGTTGCCCGGCTACCACGACGCCAACTACGTCAAGTGCAGCACGGGCTGCCGCTACTTCCAGACGACCGTCGACGAGGTCGTTCGTGAGGCGAAGACGTCGAAGGTGCCGGTCGCGCTGGTGGCGCACGGCCCCCCGCACGGCAGCGGCAATCAGGCCCTCGACTTCGCGGGCGCCGCCGGCAACGTCGGCGACGAGGCCATCGCCAAGGCGGTTGCAGAGGCGAAGATCCCGTTCGCCTTCGCCTCGAACATCAAGGAGGCCGGTGGTCGCGCGACCTCCGATCCGGCCGGCACCACCCTCGTGAAGGAAGGCACCGCCTCGAAGTCGCTCTTCATCAACCCCGGCCCGGCTGACACCTTCGGCTGGGAGATGAACGACGGCACCAAGAGCGTTGGCATGGCCGCCGTCTTCAAGCTCAAGGGCGCTGACGCGCAGTGGAAGTCCTTCCGCATGAAGCCGCTCACCGCTGGCGAGAAGGCCGAAGCCAAGAAGCTCGCCCCGCCCGCTCGCGAAGCCGCCGAGAACAAGTAAGCGGCTGGTAGGGCCCGAAAAGCGCCGGTTCCGTCATGGAGCTGGCGCTTTTTTCGTGCCCGCGATTCCAGCGTCACTCGAAGATTCGGCCGAAGGGATATTGCCGGCGCCGAGACGGCTGGTACCTTGTTCGGCGTGACTCCTCCTGCCCCTCCATCACGCGTTCGGCGCCGGCTCGGTGAGCTGCTGATCGAGGCGGGCGTGCTCGATGAATCACGGCTGAAGGCGGCGCTGGCCGAGCAGCGCAAGTGGGGTGGCCGGCTGGGGCGCGTCGTCGTCGAGATGGGCTTCGTCGACGAGACCGTCATGTGCCGGCTCCTGGCCCAACAGCTGCGCCTCGAGACGATCGCGCTCGACAGTGCCCAGCTGCCCGAGCGCATCACCGAGCACCTGCGGCTCGACCTCGCCGAGCGGTACGGCGTCTTCCCCGTCGCGGCTGACACCTCGAACAACACGCTCTCGGTCGCCAGCTCCGACCCGACGAACGTCGAGGCCCTGCAGGAGCTCGAGTTCGCGACCGGGCTGAAGATCACCCCGATGGTGGCGACGGCATCGGCCATCGACCGCGCGATTCGGCGGCACTACTTCGGCGAGAGCGTCTCTTCGAGCAAAGCGGCGACCCCTGGAGAGCTGGGACTCAGCGAGACGACCTACGAGCTCGATCAGCTGATGGCGGCGCCGGCGGCGTCTCCCCGCTCCCCCTCAGCGCGCCCAACGGCCGTCCCTGCTCCACCGCCGCCGCTCGAGTCCGAGGCGCTTCGCAGAGAGATCGCCATCCTCCGGGAACAGGTCGACGGCATGGAGGGCATCATCAGCAGCCAGGTCCGCGCGCTGAGGAGCCTGCTCGAGCTGTTGATCGAGGCGGGCCTGCTGACGCGCGAAGAGTACCTCGAGCGAATTCACCGCCACGAATAGCGGCTCACACCATCTCGGCCGTCGCGTCGGGTCGCACCTGCAGCGAAGCGTTCTGCTTGCGGCGCTCGTCGGTCAGCTCGGCCACCTGCTCGAGGATCTGCGGGTGGCTCATGATCAGCTCGTCGAAGTCTTCCCTCGGCAACCTCAGGAACGAGGTTCGGCGGGTCGTCTTCACGGTCGCGCTCGTCGGCGACCGGGTGAGCAGCGACATCTCTCCGAAGACCTGGCCCTCGCGGAGCGTGGCGACCTGCCGGTTCCCCATCACCACGGCGACCTCCCCGGTCAGCACGACGTAGAGCCCGTCTGACGGCCGCCCCTCCTGAATGAGGACCTCTCCGGCGACCGCGTCGCGCGCGCGGAACCGCTGCACGAGCCCGCGACGCTCCGACTTGGTGAACGGCTTGAAGAGCGACGCGCTGTTCATCAGGTTGGCCAACAGGCGCTGCCGGCAGAACTTCTTGAGGGCCGTCGCGACGGTCGGGTGCTGGCTCGAGAGATCGGTCAGCACGCTCGCGGGGATCTCGAGCAGCTGGGTGTCTTCGGCCGCGGCCTCGACGCTCGCGCTGCGCGGCGCATCCGACAGCAGGGCCATCTCGCCGAAGAACGCGCCCTCCTCGAGGGTCGCAAGCTCACGGGTGGCGTCGCCATCGGTGCGCAGGACCCGAACCTTGCCGGCACAGATGACGAAGAAGCTCGTGCCCTGGCTGCCCTGCTCGAAGATTCGGTCGCCGGGCTCGGCACGGCGCAGCGGGCACCGCTCGAAGAGGGCGATGAACGCGTCTTCGGGCAGATCGGAGAAGAGCGGAATCTTCGGGAGTGCGCCCGGGTCTGGCTTGAGATCGTCCGGCGCCTCCATGATCTCTTCGGCGGCGAGGGACATCGAGGGCGAGCTCTTCGGCACTCCGAGCCCGTGCGTCGCAGCGGCCTCGACAGCCTGGAGCAACGAGTCGCCCTCGAGCTCGAGCTCGGTGAAGCTCGCGACGATGGGCACCCGCTGAGGCTCGGCCACGACTGGCGATGGCGCCGCCGGCCGGACGTCGACGTCGAACTGGGTGAAGACCTCGAGGCTGCGCTCGAGCTCGGTCTGGGCAGACACCGCCTCGACCCTCGGAGCAGGCGCGCTGGTCGGTGCGGCGGCGTTCAGCGGTGCAGCAGCCGGCGGTTGGAAGGTCGGCGGCAGCCAGATGCGCGCCCCGTTGGGGGTGCTCCTTGGCGGCTCGACCGGATCCTGACGCTTCGGCTTCAAGCCGGGAGGCGCGGTGGTGGCGCCCGAGGGGCTGCTGGTGACTGGCGGCTCGACGCGCTTCTTCGTGAGGATGACGACGTCGTCCTCGGGCGGTGGAGGCGGCGGCGGCGCAGCGGCGGCAATCGGGGCGCGGACAGGCTCGGGCGGAGGAGCAGGCGCGACGGGCGAACGCACGTCCTCAGGTGGCGGCGGCGCAGTAACCGCGACGGGGGCGCGAGCAGGCTCGGGCGGAGGAGGCGGCGGTGCGACGGGAGCACGCACTTCCTCGGGTGGCGGAGGCGGCGGCGCAGTAACCGCGACGGGGGCGCGCGCAGGCTCGGGAGGAGGAGGAGGCGGCGCGACGGGAGCACGCACTTCCTCGGGTGGCCTGGGCGGTGGCGCAGGAGGATCGAGCGCGACCGCATCCTCAGGCGGCGGTGGCGGTGACTCCACCACGTCGCTCAGCTCGAAGTGGGGCTCGGGCGTGACCGGCAGCTCCACCGGTTCGCGAGAAGGTGGCGGAGCAGCCACCGCGACCGGCCGCGGCACTCGCTCGGGCTGGGGAGGCGGTGCCTCCACGACGTCGCGCAGCTCGTAGTGGCTCTCGGGCGCCGGAGGTGGGTCGAGCTCGAACGGAGACGGCGCTGGTGCTGCCGGCTCGCTGACCTCGAGTTCGTACGACGTCTCGGCGGGCAGCGCTCCGGGCGCGGGCGTGAGATCGACGCCGACGATCGGCACCTCGATCTCCCCGGACACCGGCTGCGTCCCCAGCTCGATCTCGATGCCGTCACCGCTGTCGAGTGCCTCGGGAGGAGGCTTCGAGTGCTCCGGCCGATCTTCCTCGATGGCAATCTCGATCGCGTCGGCGCGGTTCGTCGGCGACGGTTCCGCCGGCGCTGGCGGAGGCGGCGGAGCTGGCGCGTCCTCTTCGACGCTGATCTCGATCGCGTCCGGGCGGTTCATCGGCGAGGGCGCTGCCTTCGGTGCGGCCACCGGGTCGGGCTTCGCGCCGATGGTGCGGGCGGTCGACGGCCGGCTGGCGCCGCTCTTGCGCGCGTACAGATCGGCCAGCATCTGCGCGATGCCCTTGTGGGCCGGGTCGAGCTCGAGGACGAGCTTCGAGGCTGCGATGGCGCGGGGAAGGAACCCGTCTTTGGCGAAGCCCTCCGCGGCCGCCTGGTAGGCGATGATCGCGCGGTCCTTCTTGCCCGACTTCGACCAGGCGTCACCCATGCGGAGCCTGGCCTGCAGGTCCTTCGGGTCGGCCTTGCAGTACTGCTCGTAGGTCTCAGCCGACTTGGCGAACTTGCCCTTGGAGAAGAGCTCGGTGGCTTTGTCCTTCAACTCGCGGGGATCCATCAGCGCGGGGCCTCGGTCGCAGAGAGCTTCGTCACGGCCGCCGTCGCCGCCTGACGCACGACGAAGGAGTAGTCGCCCTTGAGGGCATCGAGCGCCTCGAGCTGACTCTTCGCCGCGTCACCCTGCAGCGCGAGCGCGTCGGCAGCGGCAGCCCGAACCCCCGAGGAGTCGCTGAACAGCTCGCGCCCCAGCGCCGCGACCGCGTCTGCGGACTTCACCTTGCCGAGCGCGGCGATCAGCTGACGGCGGCCGACGACGGTGTCCTGCTTGAGCAGCTCTGCGATCGCACCGACCGACTCGGGCGCCTGCAGCTCCGCGAGGATCGCCGCAGCAGTCGAGCCATCAGCGCCACCTTCCCGCACGAGCGCGAGCAGAATGGGAGCGGCCGACGCGGGGAGTTCACGGCCGTGGAGCGGCTCGACCAATCGAGAACGATCGCCGACCAGCTGGCTCAGCGCTTCGAGCACCACCACCCTGCCCTCCGCCGAGGTCTCTGCGAGCGCGAGCGCCGTCGCGGACTGCACCGAGCGTTCAGCGTCGAGCAGCCCGCGCTTCACGACGGGGATCGTCTCGGGCCCGAGCATCGCGAGGCCAGCGAACGCCGCAGCTCGCAAGGTGGGGCTCTGCTCTTCAGTGAAGGGCTCGAGCCTCGCGCGCGCACCGTCCACCTTCAGGCGGCCCATGCCTCGCAGCAACGACGCCATCAACTCGTACTGGTCTTCGGTGCCGTCATCGACGAGCTCACGCGGCGCCCGCGTCTGGAGCGGCACCTTCCCGCGCTCCCGGAGCCGCTGCGCGTCGAGCGCCTGCACGCGCTTGAGCATCTCGGACGTCCTCGAGCGCGAGACGCGAAAGACGTCTTTCTCGGGCGGCGCCTCGTCAGGGTTGAAGCCGGGCGCGTACTTGAGGGCGAGATCGGCAGGCACCCAGTCAGCGCGAAGGGGCTCGATCGCCTTGAGCTCGGCCTCCCACGCCTTGAGAAGCGCGGCCGCCAGCGTCGGCTCCCGGAGTGCCGCGGCAGCATCGACGGCGAGCCTGCGCGTGCTGGGATCTGCCGAGGCCAGCAAGGGAGCCACCTTCGCTGCGTGATCCTTCAGCAGCGGGCCCAACACGACGAACGCACGAAGGGCCGCGTTGGGCGTTCCGCTCTTGAGCTTCTCGAGCAGCGGCTCGGCCGGACACCCGCCCCGCTTCGAGAGCTCACGGCCTGCGGCGTCGACCTCGGCCCCGCCGCCCGAGATCACCACGTCACAGAGGGCCTTGTTGGTTTCGGGCGTGGCAGGCAACGCGATGATCGCGCGCGTGGCGAGCGGACTGGCCGGACTGCCCTCGAGCGCGACCGCCGACAAGTTGCCGAGCGCCGAGGGATCCTGCAGGCGCAGCAGTGCCTCGCAAGCCGCCTCACGCAGCTCCGGGTAGTTCTCTGCCAGCAGCGCCGTCAACGCAGGCACGGCCCGAACGTCGCGCGCAGACCCAAGGCCTCGAGCGGCAGCGGCAGCGAGCACGACCTGCTTCTCCTTGAGCAACGGCACCAGGCGATTGACGGCCTCGGGGCGGCCAGAGCGACCGAGCTCTTCCGCCGCGCCGACACGCTCGGGCAACGCGCCATCCTGAAGCGCCTTCAGGTTCTGCTCCCAGATCGAGTTCGCCTCGGCAGCGACGCAGCTCGCCATCGCGCCGGGCACGTTCGCGCTCTTGAGCCCCTCGACGATGACCTGCCGGGTGCTGCGCCCGCGCCGCGAGTACTGGAGCGTCAGATAGCCACGCGCCTTGTCGTTGCGAATGATCGCGAGCGCCCGCGCGGCCGCCGCCTGCACATCTTCATCGGGATCGCCGAGCGCCTCACCGAGCAGATCGACGACGCGGGGATCGTTGCTCTTCCCCAACGCGCTCATGGCTTCAGCCCGCACCATGCCGACGGGGTCGCGAGCCGCCTGGGTAAACAGGGGCAGATCGTCGGCGTCGTACTTCTCGGCGAGCTTCTTCACCGCGATGGCGCGATCGTCAGGACGCGGGCTCTGGAGCTGCGCGAGCCACTTGTCACGCCCGCCAGTGCATGCGGCCAGCCACAGGGACAACGCCAGGCAGGTCCAACGTGCGGACATGACCGACGTTCTACCCTGCGCAGGGCGCGATGACAGGCACATTAGGAGCGCGATGGAGCAGGCCGCTCACGACGTTCACGCGGCTCCGCCTTCTTCGGCGGCGCGGTCTCTTCCGGGGTCTCCTCGGCAGGTCCTTCTTTTCCGATGCCGTGGCCGTGACGACGCGGCGGGAGCTTGAGCTGCGCAGCCTCGAGGCCCGGCTTGCCATCGGCGACGGCACCGATGCGACGCACCTCTTCGCTCGTCAGCTGCCGAACCTGGCCGGGACGAAGCCCCTCGACCGAGATGCCCGCATGACTGGGGCGGTAGAGCCGCGTCACCGGGTGGCCGATGGCGGCGCACAGGCGCTTGATGAGGTGTGGGCGGCCTTCGGTGACGACGAGGCGGATCCAGGTGTTCTTGTCGGCGCGCTCGAAGCGGGCGACCTCGGCGGGCTTGGCGAAGCCATCTTCGAGACGAACGCCGCCGCGCAGCTTCTCGAGCGAGGCGTCCGTCGGATCGCCCTTCACCTTGGCGAGATAGACACGGCGAACCTGGTGACGCGGGTGCATCAGCTTGTTGGCGACGTCGCCGTCGTCCGTGAGCAACAGCGCGCCTTCCGCGTCGTAGTCGAGGCGGCCGACCGGGAAGACGCGCGAGGCGCCCTCTTTCAGGAAGTCGCCGACGGTGGGCCGGCCCTGAGGATCGCTCAAGGTCGTCACGACACCGGTGGGCTTGTAGAGCATCAGCCAGGTCTTCTCGTTCGGCGCGACAGCCGGCTTGCCGTCGACGACGACGAGGTCCTTCACGCCGTCGACCTTGGTGCCGAGCTCGCGAACGATTTTCCCGTTCACTTTCACCCGGCCAGCGGTGATCAACAGCTCGGCGGCGCGCCGCGAGGCGAGACCTGCACGGGCGAGGTATTTCTGAAGACGTTCCTGCATGACTAGCTCCCTGCCGGTGGAGGAGTGGTGGCAGGCGACGGCGGCGCTCCGCCATCGGGTTGCGGCTCCGCGACGGGGGCGTCGGGGGGCTTCGGCGGATCCAGCACCTTCGAGACAGCCTTGGTGGTGACGTCTGCGGTTTCGATCGCGCTCTCGAGCTGCTCGAGGGCGGCTTCGGAGGCCTTCTCCTGTTCGGCGAGGCGCTCCTTGAAGAGGGGGTCGGCGAGGGCCTCGACGGTGCCAGCAGCGGTCGGGCGCGGCGCTTCCTTCTCGACGATCTCCTGGTGCTCTTCGGTGAGCTCGTGGAACTCGCGCAAGGTCGGCAGCGCGTTGAGATCCTTCAGCGCGAAGAACTCGAGGAACTCGCGCGTGGTGCCGTACAGAATCGGGCGGCCGACCTCTTCCTTCTTGCCGACGATCTTGATGAGCCGGCGATCGAGCAGCGCCTTGAGCACCGCGCCAGAGTCGACGCCGCGAATGTCTTCGATCTCGGGGCGGGTGACGGGCTGACGGTAGGCACAGATGGCCAGGGTCTCGAGGGCCGCGCGCGTGAGGCGCTGCGGCTTCACCTTGAGGAAACGCTTCACGAAGTCGCTCGACTCCGGAGCCGTGCGCAGCTGCCAGCCGCCCGCCACCTCGTGGAGCACGACGCCTGACAGCCCATCTCGGCGGTGGCCCTGCAGCTCCTCGAGGCTCTTCTGCAGCTTCTCGCGATCGATGCCGGTGGCGTCGAAGAGCTGGTCGAGCGTCTGCGGCTCAGGCGCGACGAACAGCACGCTCTCGATCACGTTGCGCACCTGTTGCTCGGTGAGGCGCCGCGCCTTCGCGACGACCTTCTCGAACGGTGTCTCGAGATCCGGCGCGTCAATGGTCGCTGCCTCGACTTCGTCGAGCTCGGGATCCGTCGAGGGGCCGGCGGTGACGGCGGCGACCTCTTCTTCGGAGAACGGCGAAGGGCCGCCTGACTTACTGGTACTCACGGTCGATCTCCTCTGAACCCAGGGCCTGCGCAGCGGGCGACGACAACGCATCATCACGTTCGCTGATCAGAATCTCTCCACCGGCTTCCGCCTGGAAGACGCGCAGGAAGCGGTGTTTGCACATCTCGAGCATGGCGAGGAAGGTGATGATCACCTCGCTGCGACGACGCATGCCCTCGAAGAGCGTGAAGAAGCCGACCGACGCGCCCTTCCCGTTCGCGAGCACCTGGTCGGCGACGCGGCGCATGGCCGACGACAGCGACATCACCTCGCGGGTGACCTCGTGCTGCTTCTGGGGAATGAGCTTCTCGAGCACCCGGTCGAGCGCCTCGATGAGCTTGTAGACGCTCACCTCTTGCAGGCCGGCCTCTTCGGCATCGAGCGGGATCTCGTGCGTCGACACGCGCCGAGGGAAGACGTCGCGATCGAGCAGATCGTTCGTGGCGAGCTGCTCCGCGGAGGCCTTGTACTTCTGGTACTCGAGGAGGCGTCGCACCAACTCTGCGCGGGGGTCGAGCGCGTCCTGGGCCGCCTCGAGACCTTCGGGCCCCGGCGCCCGCTCTTCACGCGGGAGGAGCATGCGCGACTTGAGGTGCAACAGCGTCGACGCCATCACCAGGAACTCGCCGGCGATGTCGAGATCGATCTCCCGCATGCGCTCGAGGTGGCCGAGGTACTTCTCGGTGATCAGCGCCATCGGGATGTCGAGGATGTCGACCTTGTGCTCGCGGATCAGGTGCAGGAGCAGGTCGAGCGGGCCTTCGAAGTTGGGCAGCGCGATGCGAAACGCATCACGTGGCGCCATCACCTCGCCAAGCCCGTCGTCAGGTGCAGGACTCACGTCCTTCACGTTGGCCAAGGAATCGCTCCAGAGGCCGGGAAATCGGCCTCGCAGCGCTATAGCTCAACCTCGAAGAAAGGCGATCTTCAGACCCGAAATTACAGCCCGACGGCCTGCCGAACCCGTTGAATCACGGGCGCCGCGTAGCCGCGGGCCTTCTCGGCGCCAGCCTTCAAGATGCGCTCGACCTCGGCCTGGTCGTTCATCAGCTCGCCGTAGCGCTTCCGGGCCGGGCCGAACTCCTGCTGGTACGCCTCGAGGAGCAGGTTCTTGAAGTAGCCGTAGCCGTTCGTCTTCGGGTCTCCACCGGTCCTCCAGGCCTTGTCGGCGTCGGCGAACGCGGCGGGCGGCAGCACGACCTGGAGCAGCTGGTAGAGCGGCTGGTTGTCGACCGGCTTCGGCTGCTCCGGCGGCGTGGAGTCGGTCTTCACCGACTTGATCTGCTTCTCGACCTCTTTGTCCGGCGCGAACAAGTCGATCGTGTTGCCGTAGCTCTTCGACATCTTCTGGCCGTCGCGACCCGGCACCACGGCCGTCTCGTCGCGCGTGAAAGCCTGCGGGAGCTTGAAGAGGCCCGGGCGCTTCGACTTCTCGCCGAGCGGATCCTTCGGGTCGTACTTCTCGACATACTGCACGTTGAACTTGGTGGCCCAGTCGCGCGCGAACTCGAGGTGCTGACGTTGATCGCGGCCCACCGGCACCACGTCGGAGTCGTAGATCAAGATGTCAGCAGCCATCAGCACCGGGTACGCGAAGAGCCCGAAGTCGGCCGCCTGCCCGTTCTCGATCTTGTCGCGGTAGCTGGTCGCGCGCTCGAGGTTGGCCATGGGGATGACGGTGCCGAGGATCCAGTACAGCTCGCCGAGCTCGACGATGTCGGACTGGCGGAACAGCGTCGCTTTCGTCGGGTCGAGCCCGAGCGCGAGATACGCGACGGCGGTCTCGAGCGTGAGCTGTCTCGCCAGCGCGCCGTCACGAACGGTGTTGAGCGCGTGGTAGTTGGCGATGAAGTACAGCGCCTCGCCTTGATCCTGCAGGCGAACGAACTCCCGAATCGCGCCGTAGTAGTTGCCGAGATGGAGCCTGCCGGACGACTGAACACCACTGAGAATGCGCTGTGCCATCGGGTGCCTTTGTGGCGAAGCCGACGCGCGATGTCCACTTTCGCTGACGACCTACGTCTTTGGAGCCTTCGGCGCCTTCGTTCTCGAGCGTGGGTGATGCTTGTCGTAGGTGCCGCGCAGGCGCTGGCTGTCGACGTGCGTGTAGATCTGCGTGGTCGCGAGATCGGCGTGGCCGAGCATCGCCTGCACGGCGCGCAAGTCGGCGCCGCGCTCGACGAGGTGGGTTGCGAACGAGTGGCGCAGCTTGTGAGGCGAGAGGTTCTTGGTAATGCCGGCGGTGCGCGCGTGGCGACGCAGGAGCTTCCAGAAGCCCATGCGTGAGAAGCCCTTCCCTCGCAGCGTGACGAAGAGCGCCTTCGTCTCCCGGCCCTTCAGGAGCACCAGCCGGGACTCGCTCACGTACGCGCGGATGTGCTCGATCGCGTGTTTGCCGAGCGGAACGATGCGCTCTTTGCGGCCCTTGCCCATCACCATCACGAAGCCGTCGACGAGGTTGACGTCGTTGATGCTCAGCTTCACGAGCTCACTGACCCGAAGTCCCGTCGCGTAGAGGACTTCGATCATCGCGCGATCGCGCAGGCCTGAGGGCGTGGTCACATCGGGCGCCTGGAGGAGCTCTTCGACTTCCTGCAGCGTCAGGAACACGGGCAACTTCCGCGCGTGTTTCGGCGTGTCGAGATCGTCGGTCGGGTTGCCGGGAGAGAGCTTCTCGTCTTCGAGGAAGCGGTGGAACCCGCGCATGGCGGCGAGGTGACGGGCTCGGCTGCGCGCGGCGAGCCCCTTGCGACCCAGCCACGCGAGGTGCTCGAGCACGTCGTCTCGCGTGGCGGCTTCGACGGCGATCTTCCGGCGGGCGAGTTCGTTGAGCCAGTCCTTCACGTCGGCGCCGTACGCATCGACCGTCTTGGCCGCGAGGTTCCGCTCGGCGCGAAGGAAGGTGATGAAGGCGTCGAGGGCGGCGTCGCTCACGGATGAACAGTGTCCTCCACCTTGTCACCTGCCCCAAGTTCCCGTGCTAGGCGGGGCGATCGCTCGAAAGGACCCCATGCGCCTCGCGTTCATGATCGCTGTCTCCCTCTTCGGTTCCAGTGCGCTCGGCGCCGAGGAGTCCGCGCCACCACCTCCGCCCGTCGTGCGCGAGCAGCAAATGCGGACGCCCTGCGAGGGTTCCTGCGGGAGCGTGAGGGCCGTTTGGGCGCCGCATCGACAGTGGAGGGGAGGGCCGCCGCAGAGGCACAGGGAATCCGAAGGACTGCGCGTAACATTCGCAATCGATCAGCCGGAGATCCGGGCGTAGTGTCTTCGACTCAGGAAGATCGAATCAACCTTCTCACCCGTGATCAGAACCTATTGCAGCGGTTTCCAGCCGCCGAGGAATGGTAGTGGCCGCGTTCAATACCGTCTTGGTCAAGACAGTCTGTCCCAAGTGCGCCCTGCGGACCGAGGCTGCGTGCCAAATTCATTTGGCAGCCGACTATGACGGTGATGCCGAGGGTCCCTTCATGAACCGAACGTATGGTGTCGGGGACCGGCTGCGGTGGCTGCCGCCGAGCCACCCCGAATTCAGTACATGGCAAGTCTGGGGGCCGCCTCCGAAAGGCACGCCGGTGCATGAGTTTTGCCATGCTCGATGCCTTGGCTGTGCAGCCAGGTTGTGCGTACGGCTCGAGGTGGAGGAACTCACGATATTGGGCGCGACGCTGGTGGTGCCTTTGGCCGATTGGCCTCGGACAGCGAGGCGGCCTGAAGACCAGTTCCCCTCCGTTTCCTACTGACGCGGACGCTGGTGCGAGACGCGGACGGGGTGGAGACGGCGTACACGTAAGGTGGGCGCCGAGAACCTCTTCGAGAAGATTGCGGGTGACGGTGTGACCCAGCGGCGCGAGACATAGCCGGATTCAACCAGGTGGTGGTTGGTGCGAGCTTCATTCCGTCGCCGTCGATCGAGCTGCGCCTGTACCTCTGATGCTTGAATCGGGAGCACAGGCCATCCCGTGACCGAACGTGAGCTGCTCCAGAGTGTCGCCGACGCGATCCCCATTCTCTGGGACGAAGCGCAGGAGCAGCCTTCCCTGCTCCGCTTCCTCGCGCCGTTCGGCCGGCCCGATCTCCGGCAACTCGAGCGCGCGTTCCGCTCGTCGCCGTCCATCGACTGGCTCTTGAGTGAGCCGTGGCCGCTCTTCGGAACCTGGCTGGCTGCGGCGCTGGTGCGACTGAACCTCGAGGCGCCTGCGCGGGTCGACACGCGCTCCAACCAGTTCATCGGCGAATCGATCACGAACGCGGGCCTGATCGATCTGGAACCGGGCCGGAGTCTGGTCGTCGCAGGCGATCTCGAGGTGCGCTCGCTGATCGTCGACGTCGGCGCGCGCATGGCCGTCGCGGGCGATCTCATCGTCGACACCCTCGTCTCGAGCGGCGTGGTGCTCGTTCAGCGCACGGTGCGAGCCCACACCGTCGTCATCTCGGACCTCGCGGAGCCGGGCCACCACCAGCGCTACGTCGGCTGGCAGATCGGCGAGTCGCTGACGGCGCAGGTCCTGGACAGCCCACGGTTCGCCCTCGCCTGCCCGATCACCTGTGACGGCATCGTGCGGTTGGCCGGGCGATCACCCGACCCGAAGCACGCCGAGCGCGCGCGCCAACGCGTTGCGACGCCCGTGTGGCGTCCCGATGGCACCGGCATCGAGGTGAGTCTGTTGAGCCAGTCCCTGCGCTCACGAGGTCGGTGACGTACGCGGGTTGAACGCTCTGCTGCCGGTTGAAGCGGTGGTCGCCGCAGAAAACGAATAGCCCAGGCGCGGCCTGCAACACGCTCAGCCGCCGTCGCGAGAGAGCGGAGGCTTCTCACCAGGCTCTTTACGGCGCGCGACGATCACCCCGTACGTCGCGCCGGCTTTGCCGTGCTGCGCGCGGTGCACGACGATCTCGGCCTTCACCGCTTTGATCGCATCGGTCTCGACGGGCTGCTTCACCAGCGCCGCTTCGACCTCGCGGTAGAACTCGTCCATCTCGGGGTCACCGAGGGTCTCGACGATCTCGGGCTCGAAGCCCTCAGGCTCGACACTCAGGAGCGTCTCACGCGGCGACACGATCGGCCGGCCCAGACGTTCCGCCCAGCTTTCGAGCGCGGTCGGCGACGGCACACGTCCGACAGCCATCACGTACGTCAGCGCGAGCCGGCCCTTCTCATCGAGCCACGGGCGGAACATGCGCGCGAGCAGCTCCGGCGGCCCTGCGATCCGGCCGAGCGAGAAGATGCCGTCGAACGACTTCGCGGGGAACGACACCGTCGCGAGCGGCTGCACCAGCCACGTCACCTTGTCGCCGAGGCCTGCGAGGCGTGCGCGCTCCTTGAGCGTGTCAGCGACCTTCGCGTCGGGCTCGATGACGGTGAGCGAACAGTTCAGCGCACGGGCGAGCGCGAGGCCGCCGAGGCTCGCATGCACTTCGAGCAGCCGCGACCCGCCCGTGAAGTGGGCAGCCTGAGCGAATCGGCGCAGGAGCGACTCGCTCTGGAACAGGCGGCGGGCTTCACTGGGAAGATACAGCGGGAACGGATCGACCATGGGCTCACGCAGGCCCTTACACACTCTGCGCGCGGCTGTCATGCGCCGACGCGGCCGAGGTGCGGCAGGGGGTTGGATCAGAGGTAGTAGACGATTCGTTTCTCCTGATGGAGCTGCAGATAGATGCTCCGACGGTGCTCTTCGCTGAGCAGGTACACCGAGACGGTCAGCGAGACGTAGGTGCCCTTCGACGACGGCTGAATCGCGATCGAGTCTCGCGAGATCTCGGTGCCCATCAGCCTGGTGAAGAGCAGGCGCACGTACTCCGAGAAGCCGTGCTCCTGCTTGCCCATGACCTTGAAGGCGTAGACGGTCGGGTACTCGATGAGCGGCGGCGGCTGATCGGTCGACGGGGCCTTCGGTTCGCTCACAGGAGGTTGGTCGCCAGCTCGGCCAGCGCGCTCCGCTCGCCCTTGGTCATGGTGATGTGGCCGGCGATGCGCTCGTTGCGGAACCGGTTCACCACGTGCACCAGACCGTTGTTGGTCGAGTCCACGTAGGGGTTGTCGATCTGGTACGGGTCGCCGGTCAGCACGATCTTCGTGCCGTCACCGACGCGCGTGATGATCGTCTTCACCTCGTGCGGCGTCAGGTTCTGCGCCTCGTCGACGATGATGAACTGGTTGGGGATCGAACGACCGCGGATGTAGGTGAGCGGCTCGATCTCGACGATGCCGAGATCCATCAGCTCGTGGTGCCCGCGGCCGGCCTTCTTGTCGGTGCGCGAGAGGTTGAGCAGGTATTCCACGTTGTCGAAGATCGGCTGCATCCACGGGTTGAGCTTCTGCTCCACGTCACCCGGCAGGTAGCCGATGTCTTTGCCGAGCGGGAAGATCGGCCGGCTCACCAGCAGCTTCTGGTACGCCGTCTCTTCAGTGACCTTTTGCAGGCCTGCGGCGATCGCCAGCAGCGTCTTTCCAGTGCCGGCCTTGCCGACGATGGTGACGAGCTTGATGTCGTCGTTGAGCAGCAGGTCGAGCAGGAAGCCCTGCTCCATGTTGCGCGGCCGGATGCCCCAGGTGCCGTCCTTCACGGCGCGGTTGAGCGGAACGATCTTCTTCTGCGCGAGATCGTACCGGCCCATCGCGGTGTGCGAGCCGTTGGCGGCGTCTTTCAGGAGCACGAACTCGTTCGCGGACAGCGTCGCCTCGAGCTGCACCTGCGCGCCGGGCTTGTAGAGCTCGTTGATCACCTCGGCCGAGACGGTGTGCTCCGAGACGCCGGAGTACAGCTCGCTGATCTCGACGCGCTCGGGCTCGTAGTCCTGGGCGAGCAGGCCCAGGGCGTCGGCGCGAATACGAAGGTTCGTGTCCTTGGTGATGAAGACGGTCTGCGCGTTCGGGTCGCGCTGACGGGTCTCGATGGCGACCGCGAGAATGCGGTTGTCCATCAGGTTGCCGTCGGCCATCGACTTCGGCAGGTCGCGCTCGACGAAGCTGACCTTCAGCAGGCCGCCGTTGGGCATCGGCACGCCCTCGGCGAGCGTGCCTTCGGCGCGGTGGGAGTCGAGGTATCGGGCGATCTGCCGGGCGTTGCGGCCCAGCTCGCTCATGTCCTTCTTGAATTGGTCGAGTTCTTCGATGACGTAGATCGGTATGACGACCGTGTTGTCATCGAAGCTGTAAATCGACCGCGGGTCATGCAGCAGAACGTTGGTGTCGAGAACGAAGTTCTTCCGCGACAAACGGCCCCCTGGGAAGGAATGGAGTGCTGTGCAGCGAGATGCAGCACCAGCAACATAGGCGCGAACCGCCCGTCAGACGTAACGAATCGTGAGCAACGTGAAGTCGGCCTCACCTTTGGGCCGCATCACCGTCACGGTCTCGCCCTCGGTCTTGCCGATCAACGCGCGGGCAACCGGAGAGTCGATCGAGATCCGCCCAGTCTTCAGCTCGGTCTCGTCGGGGCCCACCAGCTGGTAGGTCGTCTTCGTCTCGTCTTCGTCGTTCTGCAGCGTGACGGTGGCGCCGAAGTACACCCGCGTCGGGTCCTTCTGCTCCTTCGGGTCGACGACGGTCAGGCCCTCGAGGCGCTTCTGGAGGAACCGCAGGCGTCGATCGATCTCGCGCAGGCGTCGCTTGCCGTAGATGTACTCGGCGTTCTCGCTGCGATCGCCCAGCGCGGCCGCGGCCGACACCTCAGCCGTCACCTTCGGGCGCTCGACTGTCAGCAGCTGACGCAGCTCGGAGCGCAGCTTCTCGGCGCCGCCCGGCGTGATGTAGAGCGGGCCTCTCGGCTTGGGCTCGTCTTCGTCGTCATCGGTCTGCTCGAGCGGGCCATCGTCTTCGGTCGGCTCGGCTTCGTCGTCGTCGCGTTGCTTCGGCATGGAACACCACAGGTACCGCGAGACGTGACGTGGAGCCAGCCGGTCGTGCTATGCGCGCCCAATGCGACGATTCTCCCTCGCAGTGCTCGCCTGTGTCGCCACCGCTTGCGACAAGGTCGATTTCATCGAGATCGCTCCCGCCGACGTCGAGTTCCAGTCTCGCGGCGAGTCGAAGAACCTCTCGGCGCGGTGCATGTCACGCGCTGGCAACCGCGCTGAGCGCGCGATGGTCTCCTGGCGCAGCAAGGACCCCGAGATCGCCGAGGTGAGCCCCAAAGGCGTCGTGACGCCGAAGAAGAGTGGCGTGACCGAGGCGATCGCAAAGTACGAGGACGTCGAGTCGGCGATCCCCGTGCGGGTGTCGTTCGTCGAGAAGGTCGAGGTGCTCAACCCGGTCATCACCATCAAGGAGGGCGGCGAGTCGGTGCCCATCCAGCTGAAATTCCTGGGCCTCAAGGGCCGCGATCTCGGCAAGCGGGGAGCCACCTACACGCCCCGCGACAAGAAGATCGCCGCCATCGTCGGTGGAAACGCCGTGCTGCCATTGGACGTCGGCATGACCACCATCGACATTCAGGTTGACGGCATCACCGCGTCGTTGGAAGTGACCGTCGAAGAAGACAAAACGCTGAAGAAGAAGTGAGGAAACACGAAGCCCGAAAACAACAGGTGCGAGTCGCTAGCTCAGTTGGTAGAGCACCGGCCTTTTAAGCCGAGGGTCGGGGGTTCAAATCCCCCGCGACTCACCAATTTCGGCCCCATCGTCTAGAGGCCTAGGACGTGGCCCTTTCAAGGCTAAAACTCGGGTTCGAATCCCGATGGGGTCAACAGGACCGACGAGCCCGGTGGAGATATGCCACCGGGCTCGTCGTCTTTCTGGTGCTCCCCTTCGCGGGCTGCCCGTCGACGTCCGAGCGGCTGCTCCAACAAGGGCACCAGCAGGCGAAGAAGGGCCGCTGGGCCGAGGCTGTGACGGCCTATGAGGCCGCTTCGAAGGCCGACCCGGCGAACGCGCAGGCGCAGGCGCTCGTCGGCGTGGCCAACCTTCGCCTCAACCAACGCCCTCTCGCCGCGACTGCGTTCGACAAGGCGCTCGAGATCGACTCCGCCTCGAGAGAGGCCAGGCTGGGGCTCGGCGGGCTCGCGCTCGACGCCCTCGACGCCGGCGCCGCGTTGTCGTGGGTCGACACGCTGAACGAGCCGGTCGCGACCGTCATTCGGGGCCGGGCCCTGCTGCTTCGGGCAGGCGCCGGTGACGGTGAAGCCGCCCTGAAAGAGGCGCGCTCCGCCATCGCCGTCGAGCCGACGTCGATCGAAGCGCGGTACCTCGAAGGCTGCGCATTGCTGGCGCTCACCCGGTTCGCCGAGGCGCAGACCGCCTTCGAGGCGCTCGAGCGCACCAGCCGGGAGTCGGCCTTCGGCCCGTATGGCCTGGCGCGCGTGGCCGCAGCTCAGCGCCGATCGACCGACGTGCTGCTCTACCTGAAGGCCGCTCGGGCAGCTTCAAAGGGCGCCTGGAGCCCTCCGGCCGTTGCGGCCGACCCCGCGTTCGCCTTTCTTGTGGGTTCCCCTGCCTTCACCGACGTCGTTGGACCGTAGCCATGCTCCGCAACCTCTTCTGTGTCTTCATCGCCATCACGTGGACGACCGTTCTCTTCCCGGTCACCATCGTCATCTCGCTCTTCACGTTGAACATCTCGAACTCGCTCTTCGTGGTGCGGCGCATCTGGTCTCCCGTGCTGCTGTGGGCTGGCGGCGCGCAGTACACGGTGCGCGGACTCGAGAAGGCCGACTTCACCAGACCGGCCATCTACGTCTGCAACCACCAGTCGACCCTCGACATCCCCGCGCTGTTCGCGGCGCTGCCGGTGAACCTCCGCTTCGTCGCCAAGGAGCAGCTCAAGTACGTGCCTGTCCTGGGCTGGTACATGTCGATGGCGAAGTTCGTCTTCGTCGATCGCAGCAACCACAAGAAGGCCGTGCGCTCGCTCGAGCTGGCGGCGCAGCGCATTCGTGGCGGCATCTCGATCGGCATGTTCGCCGAAGGCACGCGCAGCGACGATCGGTCGGTGATGCCGTTCAAGAAGGGCCCCTTCGCGGTCGCGATGAAGGCCGGAGTTCCCGTGGTGCCGGTGGTGATCGAAGGGTCGGGCAAGCTGATGCCGAAGAACTCGTGGAACATCACGCCTGGCCCGGTGACCGTCATGCTGGGTGAGCCGATCGATCCGAAGCAGTTCGGCGACGATCGCGAGGCGCTGATGAAGGCCGTGCGCGATCGCATCATCGATCTCTCGCTCGAGCTCGGCGGCAAGGGCGGCGACAAGAGCACCGTGGTGGCGATGAAGGGCCGCGAAGGCGTGCCCCGCGATCAGGCGACGGCATGAGGGCCGTCCTCGTCGCAGCGCTGCTCCTCGGCGCGTCGTGCGTGACGTCGTCGGGCGGCGCGGTCCTCTCGCCGCGAGAGAAGGCGATGGTGGCGCTGCAGAAGGGCGACACGGCCCAGGCGGTGGTGCTGTTCGACGCCCTGCACGCCGAGGCGCCGGCCGATCTCGACATCGCCAGAGGCTGGGCTGAAGCGCACGTGAAGAACGGGACGTCGGCGGGTGTGATGAGCCGGCTGGGGACCGCCGACACGGCCGTCGCCCACTACGTTCGTGGGTTGATCCTCTTCGCGAACGCGAAAGAAGCCGGCGGCGGTGCGGTGCTGGCGTTCCGGAAGGCCGTCGAGAAGGCCCCGGCCGAAGGAGAGCTGCACTACCGCCTCGGCATCGCGCTCCTCGAGTCGGAGCAGTACGAGGCCGCGAGAGAGAGCCTCGCCGCCGCGCTCGAGCGCGCCCCTCAGCGCACCTCGTGGCACCTGCCATACGCGAAGGCGCTCCACCGCGTGGGCCGCTCCAGGGACGCGACCGCCTCGATTCGCCTGGTGGTGACGAGTGACTGCACGACCCAGGAGGCCGCGACGGCGAGGGCGTTGATGGACGAGATCGCCGACCCGTTCGCCGGGTTTCCCAAGGCGGCGCGGCCCAGGCTCGATCAAGCGCTGGGCTGGCTCCAGGTCGCCGACGTGCCGCAGCAGGCGATCACCGAGCTGGAGGACATTCTTCGCGAGTACCCCGATCTCGGCGTCGTGCACGCGTTGCTCGGGCTCGCTGCTGCGCGGGTCGACGATGCCGGACGCGCCATGGAGGAGCTCAAGCGTGCCATCGAGCTCTCGCCGGAAGACGGCAAGGCCTACCTCTACCTCGCCGATCTCTACACGGCCCGGCAGCGCAGCACCCAGGCGCGCGAGCTGTACGAGAAGGCGCTCGAGAAGAACCCAACCCTCGACGACGCGTGGTTCAAGCTGGGCGACGTGGCCATCGAGCGGCAGGAGCTCGAGAAAGCACGCACCGCGTTCCGCACTGCCGTTCGGCTGCGCCCCGACAACTGGTTCGCGCGGGGCAAGCTCGCCATGGTGTTTCAGCTCGAGGGCAACTGGCCCGCCGCCGATCGGGAGCTGAAGGCCGAGCTGAGCCAGCGCCCCGACAACCTCGAGGCCGCGCTCCGGCTGGGGCTCCTGCACACGGAGAAGTACATGAAGGTCAAGCCCGCGGCGGAGCGACAGGCCGCCCAGGCCGAGGCTTCCCGATGGCTCGAGAAGGTGCTCGAGGAGCAACCCGAGAACGCGCTGGCCTCTCGTGCGCTCGAGCGCGTCAAACAGCCCTGATTGGGGCTAGACTGCACGTCGTGGACGAGAAGAACGACGACCCGAACCAGCAGAGCTTCGACCCGTCGGGTCTCGAGCTCGACCTCCCGCCGCCGCCGCTCAAGTCGACGCCGAGCAACCCGAACATGCGGGCCGTGCGCTCGGCGATGCGCGATCTCCCGATGGCGCCCGAGGCGAAGAAGAAGCTCGACAAGGGCGCGATCAAAGAGGGCGCTGTCGACACTCTGCTGAACTCGGTGTCGATCCTCTCTGAACTGGCCGACGACTTCCGCACCTCGGATCGCTTCTTCAAATACAAGGCCGGCGTGCTCGTGGTGTGGCTGATGTTGTCGGTCACCAGCGTGGGCGTGGCCTGCGGCAACCAGGGCCCGACGAACGACATCAACGCGGTGCTGGTGGTGGGCGGCGACGCGGCGAAGCCGATCTACCTCGTGAAGAACGAGTCGCTCGAGGTGTGGCAGGACGTCGAGGTGCTCGTGAATGGCCAGTACCGCGCGACGCTGGCGCAGATGGACGCGAACGGTGGCTCGATCGCGCTCTCGCCGGCCGTGCTCTTCGATCTCTCGGGCGCGAAGGCACCGACGAGCCTGGTGATCACCGAGATCGTCGTCACCGTCAGCGAGCCCAACGAGTCGGTCACCCTGCTCCGCGGTGGACTGACCGTGAAGTAGCGATCACGACGACGCGAGCGCTTCGGCGACCGTCACCAGCGTCGAGACGTCGTCGGCGCCCTGCGGCAGATCGGGCAGCGCGATGGCCGTGGCGCCCTGCCCTGCGCGCTTCTGCAACTCTCCCAGCAACGTCAGGTCGCGCACCGCTGCGGCCTTCTCGATCTCGGCCAGGCCCGCGAGCTTCGGGAGGCCGCTGCGCACCGCGTCCGACGCGTCTTGCGGCTCCGTCGGCATCGGCCGGCCCGCGTCGGTGGCGTGGCTTCGGTTGAGCACGAACGCGCGGAACGGCAGCGAGAGTTCTCTGGTCTTGTCGTGAAAGAACGAAGCCTCGGTCAGCGCAGCGGGCGCAGGCGACGACACGAGCAGGAACGCCACGTCGTCTCCCGAGAGGAACCGCCGCATCTCGTTCACGTCGACGTTGAGCGACTGGAAGATGCTGGTGAAGGTCCCGATGAAGGTGACGAACTCGTGCGCGAACTCCTGGCCGAACACGGCCCCGAGGATCTTCTCGATCACCCGAGAGGCAGCGCGCGCGACCAGGCTGTCCGACTTCGGAAGGAACGCCGAGATCGCTCGGGAGTCGACCAGCCCCGAGAGCCGCTTGGGGGCCTCGAGAAAATCGAGTGCGTTCCGCGACGGCGGCGTGTCGAGCACCACGAGATCGTACTGGCCCGCGTGCACCAGCCGGTGGAGCGCCTCCATCGCGGTGTACTCGTGCATGCCCGCGACCATGGTGCTGACCTGCTGGTAGATGCGGTTGGTCAAGATGCGCTGCGCGTCGGCTTCGCTCTTCACCAGGCGCCGAACCGCGCCGTCCGAGACGAGCTTGATGTCGAGCATCCACGCGTCGAGGGAGCCGGTGGTGATTCCGGCCGCGTCTGAACGGTCTTTCGGAATGCGCACGGGATCGGTCGGGTTGCGCGACACCCCCAGGGTCTCGGCGAGCCGGCGGGAGGGATCGATCGTGAGCACCAACACCCGGCGCCCGGCCCTCGCCGCGGCGATCGAGATGGCCGCGGCCGTCGTCGTCTTGCCGACCCCACCTGCGCCGCAGCAGACGATGACCTTCTTCTTCCGCAACAACTCTCCGACGCGCACGTCGTTCATCAGGCGCCTCCACCCGGCATCGGGAGCGGGTTGGCGTCGTCGAGCAGCGTGGTGAGCGAGGCGATGAGCCCATCGTGCGGGAGCTCTGGCGTCACGAAGAGCGGCAACGTCGTGTGGCTCCGGAGCCGGGCCAGCTCGCGATGCGCGACGATCGGCTTCTTGAAGAGCTCACGGCCCAGCCAGGCGTGCTGGTCGACGAGCGGCGCCAGCGCCTCACGCTCGGCCTTCGAGAAGGGGTCGGCCGGCATGCGGTTCACCACGACGCCGCCGACGGGCATCTTCGTCTTCTTGAGGCCGTCGATCAGCTCGAGGCACTCACTCACCGGCAACGTCTCGGGCAACGTCACGATCCACGCTGCCGCCAGCTTCGGATCGTTCAGGTACGTCTGCCCCTCTTTGAGCGCTGCGGCGATCGGCCCGCCTGGGACGAGCTTGAGGAGCAGCTCCGGCAGACCGGTGAGTGACAACGTGTGGCCGGTCGCGGGCATGTCGATAAGGATCAGCTCGTGGGTCGGGTTGGTGCCGGTCTTCTCGCGCAGCGCCATCAGCAACTGGAAGAACACGCCCATCTCGCGAAAGGACGGGCCAGCCGAGAGCAGCCGGCGGAGCGCGTCGCTGCTCAACGCGGCGCGGGCGATGGTGCCCGAGCGCAGCACCGACTTGAGGAAGAGCTCCTGCCCGGTTCGCGCGAGCAACACCGCGCCATGAATGTTCGTCTCGAGGGGCTCGGGGTGCTTCGGCAGGCGATCGCGGTTCCAGTGCCGGGCGAGCGGCGAATAGTCGTCGCCCTCGTCGCCGACCTCGGTGACCAGCACACGCTTGCCGCGCTTCGCCGCGAGCTTGGCGAGCGCCGCCGTCATGACCGATCGGCCGACACCGCCCTTGCCCGTGATGAGTACGACGCGTTTGTTGACCAGCTCGTCCAGGCGCGACCTCTCGGCCGACGAACCTACCGAAGGCGCCGTCGAATCCGTGAGAATTCTCAGGCAGGGCCAGCAGACCTCACGGCGGGTACGATGACGATCTCGTGACGACGCCGTTCGTTCCAGCGTGGGTGAAGGCGGTGCGCTTCGGGGTGCTGGCGGCCGTGCCCCTGCCGGCCGGACTCGAGCCGGTGCCCGAGGGTGTGCTGGCGACGCTCCACCCGAAGGAGCGGGCCCTGGCCCTGTCGGAGCGCGGCCGTCGGCAGATCGAGGTGGCAGGCGGCCGGGTCGCGTGGCGGGCGGCGGCGGCGAGCCTGGGAGTCGAGGTGTCGTCGTGGGCGCTACTCTCAGACTCCGCGCGGGCGCCGCTGTGTCCGCCCGGGGTGATGGTGTCGCTCACCCACAAGGAGGATCTCGCGCTCGCGCTCGTGGCGCCGAGTGACGCCGGCCTCGTGGGCATCGACCTCGAAGGCGGCGCGCGCGATCGCTCGGCGATCATGACGCGGGTCTGCCGGCCAGAGGAGCTCGTCGAAGTGCAGGCGCTGCCGGAGGCCGAGCGCTGGCCGAACGTGATGCTCCGCTTCGCGGTGAAGGAGGCCATCTACAAGGCGCTCGCCCCGCGGCTGGGCCGGTTCTTCGGGTTTCAGGCGGCGCGCGTCGACGTGCGCTCCCGTGAGTCGGTGGCGATCGAGCTGTTCCTGGAACCGACGGACCCGCGCTTCGAGCCCGAGGCGGAGCTGCTGTGGCTCGATGAACACCGCGTCGTCGCGATGGTGCGTGCGCGCTGAGACAGGCGTGGCGCCCTCACGAGGAACAGCGCGATTGAAGACGTTCGTGCAAGCCGATCAGCTCACCGGCAGCTCCGTCTGCGGAACATCCGGGCCCTCAGCAACGCGCACCCCTTCACCGGCGCTGGGAAAGAACGTGCGCGCATCTTTCGGCACGACGCCGAGGTCGCGCTTCATGCGCTCGACCGAGAACCAGTGCGCGCGCGAGAGCATGACGACGCGGTATCGATTGATGATCGGCGCCCACTGCGGGAACGGCGCGTGCACCAACTCGGCGAGGGTCGCGAGCGTCATGGCGAGGCGGCGGGACAGGCGAACGACCCGGGGCGGCCGGCCGAGTTTGCGGCCCACTTCGGAGATCAAGACCTGCGTGAGCGACAGCGCAGGCTCGTCGGCCACGAAGTACGCCGCTCCTGACGGGCCGCCGTCGAGGAGCCGCTCGGCCGCGCGAAGGTGCGCAGCGACGCAGGTATCGATCGACGTCATGCTCACCGCGACGTCCTGATCGCCGATCACGATGACGGTGCCGAGCGCGACCATCGCGTCCACGAGGCTGCCGAGGTGACGCTCGCCCGGCCCCACGACGGCGTGCGGCCTCAAGGCGATTGTCTTCATGACGCCGCGATGTGCACGCACGACGAGCTCGGCGCGGGCCTTCGATCGCGAGTACTCGCTCAACGATCTGGCTGGCGATGGCATCGACTCGTCTTCGCCCTCGATGTCGCGATCGCTCATCACCGCCGAAGGAGAGCTCGTCAGGACGAACACCTTCACGCCCGCGGCCTCGCTCGCGTCGACCAGCCGGGCCGTCGCCGCGACGTTCTCGCGCTCGTAGTCGCGTCGGCGGCCCCAGTCGCCCACCCGCGCCGCGACGTGAAAGACGACGTCGACCGCCTCGAGCGCGAACGCAGGAACAGGGTTCGAGAGATCCCACTCGACGAACGTCGCGCCCAACGGCGTGGAGCCTCGTCGGCGACTGAGCGCGATGACTTCCCAGCCCTCGTCGAGGAGGTGGCCGGCGAGCGCACCGCCGATGAAACCCGACGCGCCAGTCACGAGTGCCCTCATGACGACGCTCCCCAGGTGAGAGACATCACCGACGCCGACAGGCCGCTCCCTGCGCCCAGCAACGTGACCGGTCCCGGCGAGAGGCCGTCGGCGTCTGCAGCGCGGGCCAGGGCGAGCGGCATTCCGACCGGTCCGGTGTTGCCGAGCTCTCGAAAGACCGCACTCCCGGGGTGCATGGTGAACGAGAGCGCCTTCTCGACCGCCTTGACGTGCGCGACCCCCACCTGGTGCATGAAGACCTGCTCCAACGTGGCGCCGTGGCGCTGGGCCTCGGCGAAGGTGGTGGCGATCAACGCGGCGCCCTGACGCAGAATGCCGGCCCCGTTCGCACGAATGGTGAGCCGCCCGTCGTCTTCGATTCGCCCGACGCAGAGCTCCGAGCGCTCAGCGAGATTGCGCGTGAGACATCGATCAATCGACGCCACGCCCGGCGCGACGCTCGACGACCCCAACACCCACGCCACCGCGCCACACCCCATCGTGAGCGGAACCCAGAGCTCAGGAGTCAGCTGGCCCTGCTCGAGCGCATCGTCGATCGCCCGGTCGATCGCCCGACGCATGCCACCCGCCTCGGCGGCGACGATGATCGCGACGTCGACGACGCCGGCCTCGATGCGATCGGCGGCGATCGTCACCGCGTCGAGGAAGCCAAGGCACGCGTTGCGAACGTCGAAGAGCTGGGCCTCAGAGCCAACGCCGACGTATCGGCCCACGAGGTGCGCGCCCGACGGCTCGAAGAAGCGATGATCGATGCTGGCGTTGATGATGAGGCCAACGTCACGAGAGTCGAGCCCCGCCTTCGTGAGTGCAGCTGCCGCGACGTGCGAGGCGACGTTCTCGGGGTCGACGTCGGGCTCGGACCAGCGTCGGGCGTGAACACCCGTCTTCTCGGCGAGGGTTCCACGCGGGACCTCGAGCTTCGCCAGCAGCGGCGCGATCCGCTCCTCGAGGACCTCGCTCGTCATCTCGGTCAGCGGGACTTCGTGTGCCCAGCCCAACAGCCTGACGTGCTTCCAGTTCGCGTGCATGCCGGGCTGAGCAGCAACCCACACGCCATCATCGAGGACGTGATCACGCAGGCTTCACGCGAAGCGCGGTGCAACCGATTGCACAGGTGCGCAGCTCAGGCCTTCAGCGACTCGGCGAGGCGCTTCAAGCCTTCGTCGATCGTCACCTTCGGCGAGTAGCCGAGGTCGCGCTTCGCGGCGCTGATGTCGAACCACTGCGCGTACGAGAGTTCGCTGGCGCCGAAGCGGGTGATGAGCGGCTCCTTCGCGACGCCGAAGAGCCAGTACGCGCCCTCCATCATCGCGCCGACCGCGTAGGCCAGCCCGGCGGGAATCGGGCGCCCGACCGGCCCCTGCCCCGCGCACGCGAGCATTCGATTGGCCATGGTCCACACACCGATCGGCGCGTCGTCGCTCACGAAGTACGGCTTCCCACCGAGGGCAGCGCCAGCCAGCAGCTTCTCGGCGGCCAGCACGTGCGCGTCGACGCAGTTGTCGATGTAGATGGTGTCGCACTTCGGGTCTCGCGAGCCGATCTGCCGGAGCCGCCCCGTCTTCGCGCGCGCGATCAACCGCGGGAGCAGGTGCCGATCTCCCGGCCCCCAGATGAAGTGTGGCCGCAGCGAGATCACCTTGAGCGTGGCGTTCGACGCGGCGAGCGCGTGCTGCTCCGCGATGGCCTTCGTGCGTGGGTAGTGAGCCGTGAAGTGCGCCGCGTACGGGAGCGACTCGTTCGCGCCTTCGATGTCTTCGTGCCCGTGTACGATGCTCGGCGAGCTGGTGTGAATCAGCACCGGGACCTTCGCCGAGACGCAGCCGGCGATGACGTGGTCGGTGCCGCCGACGTTGATCGCCTCGTACTCCTTCGGATCGCCCCACCCGCCCGCTTTCGCCGCCGTGTGGAAGACCACGTCGACACCTTCGCAGGCCTTCGCGGTCGCCGCGGCGTCGGTGATGTCGCCACGGATCGTCTCGGCGCCGAGCGCACGCAGCTCAGGGTAGTCGCCACGCGCGAGCACGCGCACCGAGTCTCCGCGCGTGATGAGGGCCTTCACGAGGTTGCTCCCGAGGAATCCGCCTCCCCCCGTCACCATCGTCTTCATCGACCGAGTCCCTTCTGCGTCGCCCAGACCGAGAGCTTCTCGCGCTCGATCTTCGCGTTGTGCCGGCGATCGACGGGGAACTCACCCTGGAAGACGTGCACGTGCGCGATGCGCTTCGTCGACTCGTGCCTCGACGCGAGCTCTTTGATCTCCTGCACCAGCTGGGCGTCGGCCGCGCCAGTCATCGGCTCACGCTCGAGCAGCACGACGGGCACCTGCGAGCCCTTCGAGCCGACCGCGACGAGCGCGGAGCGCCGAACGGCAGGGTGCTGGTTGAGCACCTCTTCGACCGGCGTCGTGAACAACGTGCCGGCCGAGGTCACCACGCGATGGCCCTTCCGCCCACACATCCACAAGCGACCCAGCTCGTCGAAGTACCCGACGTCGCCCATTCGGTGGACGATCCGATCGCCGTCCTGGATCTTCGCGAGCTTCGTCTGCTCCGGCCGGGCCCAGTATTCGCGCGTGACGACGGTGCCGGCGACGGTGATCTCTCCGATCGTCCCTCGAGACACCTCACGAGCGTCGGCCCACGACGCGATCGGCTCGTCGGAGATCTCGATGATGCGCACCGTCACATCAGCGGCTGGCTTCCCGACGCACACGCCCTTCCCCTGCATCGCGAGCCGGCCCGTGTCGGCCAACACCTCTTTGCTCCCGATGCTCGCGACGGGCAGCGACTCGGTGGCGCCGAACGGCGTGAAGATCTGCGCGTCGGGGCCGAGCATCTTCGTCAGGTTCTCCAGCACGTCGACCCGAACCGGAGCGCCCGCCGACAACACCCGCTTGAGGCCCGGCAGCGTGATTCCATTCGCGACGCCGTAGCGGCCGAGGTTGTCGATGAGCGCTGGCGAGCCGAACATCGACGTGCAGCGGTGCGTCGTCATCGCCTCGATCAGCTTCTTCGGGTCGGCCTTCGCGGGAAACCGGAAGTCCATGTCGGGCAGCACGGC
>JAUXRI010000058.1 GCA_030681895.1 Myxococcales bacterium
AATGTCGTATGATGGCGCGTGACGAGCGCATCTCGCGGATCATCGCGCAAGGGAAACGCCACCAGCGGCACGGCGCGATCGTAGAGCCACTGCGAGGCGTGCCCCGTCACGTCGGCTCCGTAGATCCAGTACGGCTTCGAGACGACGATGAAGTCGGGGCTGCGGCCGGCCACGAAGCCGTTTCGCCACAGCTCGGCGGAAGGGCCCAGCGCGCCGGTCGCGAGCTTCGACGCCGGGAGCAGATCGAGCACGCCAGGCTGCTTGCGCGCGAGGTCGCGGAGGGCGTCGGTGATGGTGTTGAGCTTCTCGCGACCCTTCGGCGTCGCCGCCAGACCGGGCGTCTTGCTGCTCGCGAACCAGTCACCGGGGCCAAGGCGGGTGTCGGCCTCCTGCTCCAGCAGCGCGCGCAGCGCCTTCATGTCGATGCGGCCTGCGTCGATTCGACGTTGCTTGAGCGCCTCGGGCACCGGCGCGACGCCGTGATCCGACGACAGCACCGCGACCCACGCGCCCTTCCCCACCTGCTGATCGAGCCCGCTGAGCAACCGGCCGAGCTCGCGATCGACGGCGAGGAACTCCGCGAGCCCTTCGGGCGAATCAGGCCCGAACGAGTGGCCGATACGATCGTGGCCCGAGAAGCTGATGGTCAGCAGATCGGGCGCGTCGTCGGCGCCGAGCTGAAGCGTCTTCACCGCGTTGAGCGCGAGATCGACCTCCCACGCGTCGACGAGCGGCTGGAGCACGGGCTGTTCGGCGTCCGGCTCGCTGTCACCCTGGCGCCCGGTCGGCCTCGGGTTCGCGCCCGTCGTGCCTCCACCCGGCAGTCCCCACTCGAAGGCCTTCTTGAGCAGCGCCTCGCCGATGCGCTGGTTCACCGGCGCCGCGAACGCGGGAACCGTCGCGCCGTAGAACGTGCTGCTGGTGAAGATCGGCCGCTCCGCGTCGAACCACACGACGGCGTCGGCCGAGCGCCCCACCATCAAGATGGCCGAACGATCTTTCGCGCTGATGGCGACGACCTTGCCGCGCGCGTCGTGCACCTTGACGGAGTCGCCCACCGTCGGCGCCCGCAGCATCGTGGGCGCGGTGCCGTCTTGCTTCGCGGCGGGCCGGTCGAGCACCGTGTACGCCGGGTCCTCGGTCGAGAGCAGGTTCTTGCCCGTCTCCCAGTCGGTCCACTCGTTCGAGACGACGCCATGCACCGAGGCGTACGCGCCCGTGGCGATCGTGGCGTGGCCTGAAGACGTCAGGGTCGGCGCGCTCTGGTACTGCACCTCACGAAACCGCAGACCCTGCTCGACCATGCGCTTGAAGCCACCCTTCGCGAGCGGCAAGCGCTTGTCGAACGAGTCGACCGAGAGCTGGTCGACGACGATCATGACGCCGAGGCGGGGCCGCTCCTGTGCCTGAGTGGCAACCGAGACCAGCGCGAGGAGGAGCCAGGAGCGAGACACGGCGCGCTTCTACATGCTGCGCCTGCGAGCGACGTGACAAAAACGTGAACAGGGGAGGCCGTATGGGTTGGCGACCGGCGCGCGGTCGAATACGAGCGCCGGTCGTTGCTCTCTGGGGGCCGTCACACATGATCAAGCTCATGCAGTTCCTCGCGGCGGCGCTCGCACTCGCGTCGTGCGCTCCGGCGATCGCGCCGTGCGGGCCCGCCAGCTGCGAAGGCGGCTGCTGCGACAGCCGTGGCGTCTGCGTCGCTGGGCGAACGAAGACGATCTGCGGCGTCGGTGGCGCGATGTGCTCTTCGTGCGAAGGCGCGCTGCAGTGTGTCGCGGGCGCGTGTGTGATGCCGCCGATGGACGCAGGCGTCGACGTGGACGCGGGCGTGCCGGACGCTGGAGAAGCGCCGCTCGACGCGGGGCAATTGCGCACCGTTCGAGTCCGCCGCACCGACGAAGCGCTGCTGCCCGACGGCGGCGTGCGCGTGACGCAGTTCAACCTCGCGACCTCGGTGAACCAACGCCTGCTCTACGAGGACGGCACCGGCGAGTGGATCGAAGTGATGCCGACCGAGAGCGGGCTCGAGCTGCGCTACGACGGCATTCCGGTCGGCCCGTACGTGCTGGCGAGGGCCTTCGAATACGTCGTGTCGGACGCCGACGACTTCGAGCTCGGCGCGCGCACGCTGGGGAAGCGCGACCGCATGGTCCTCAACACCAACACGACGCTGACGGTCGAGGTGCGAGGTGTGCCCGCAGGGGCGCGGCCGAGCGACAGCATGGGCCTGACCTCACTGGGCTCGGGCACCACCGCAGACTTCATGACCCTCGGCCTGCCGAACGACGCGGGCATCGCCTCGGCGACCATCGACCTCGCGACAGCCCAGCAGTCGTATGGAATGAGCGGCGCCGATGGTGACGAGCTGACGGTGGTGCTGCGGCGCAGCGTCGCCGACGGCGGCTCGAGCTGGGTTGCGGCGCACTCGAGCGCGACAGTCGTGGCTCCAGAGCTCGCGACCCAGCAGAGCGCCATGGCGAGCGTGACGCTCTCGCCTCTCGCGCAGGAGCCGCTCCAGCTCACCATTCGGGCGTCCGACTTCGAGCAATTCGTGAGCGACATCAGCCCGAGCGCGAGCCCGCTCTCGACGTTCTCGGCCGTCTCGACCTTCGTTTCCGCGCCACGACCGGCGGCAGGAGGCGACTTCGTCGGCCGGTCGACGGTGATCGCCACGACGTCGCAGCAGGCGGGCCGCGGCGATGTGACGACTGCGATCACGTTCGGGCGCCCCTTCGGCGCAGCGCCGCTGCTCGTCGAAGGCCGGCTCACGGCCCGCGTGCCCCTCACCCTGTCAGGCCGAACCCTCAACCGGACCATCGACGCCATCGCCACCACCCGCGCTGACGGAGGCGTGCTCGAGGTGACGCTGAGCCCGCCACGCTTCATTCGCATCAACGGAGAGTCAGCGTCGGTCAACCGGACTGGGGTCGGCCTCACGCCGGTCATCGAATGGTCTCAACCGGCCGTCGGTACGCCAGGCACCTTCGTGGTGACGATCTACAAGCTCACGCCCCAGGGCACGACGCTGAGCGAGAGCTTCACCGCGCAGGTCCGCACGCCGTTCTCGCGCCTGCGAGTGCCCCCCTTCGCGCTCACCAGAGGCGAGGCGTATGTCGCGTTCGTCGTGGCCGTGACGACGAGCTTCGACGCGCGCCGGTTCGGCTTTCACAACGACCGCGAGTTCGGCCGCGCCGTCGTCACCACCGCCGTCTTCACGCCCTGAGGCGCCGCCATGCTCTCTTCCTTCGCGATCCTCATCCTCGCCGCAGCCCCGCCACCGAACGCAGACGTCTTCCTGGAGAGCGACGTCGTGCGCTCGATGCCAGGGACCGACGACGTCTTCGTGGCCCACGTCGAGCCCAGGCTCGGCGTTCCTTCGTTCACGTGGGCGATCGCCGTTGGGCCCGATGCTCCCGCGTGGACCCGCGCTGAGTTGACGCCCGCCGAAGCAGCGCGGCGACACCTCCTCGGCGTGGCGCCGCTCTATCGGCTCGGCGGAGAAGCCGTCGCCCGGCTCGAGCACCGCCACACGCACGATCTCGGACATGGGCCGCTCGTCGTCACCTTCGGCCGCGTTCACGATGGCCTGGCCTTGTTCCGCGACGAAGTGCACGTGGTGATGACGCGGCAGCGCGAGCTCGTCGCCATCACCGGCAACGTCAACCCGGCGCAGCCGAAGGAGCCGGCTTCACGACTGTTCCGCGTGTCGGCCGAGACCGCCGTGTCACTGGCCGCGGCAGAGCTTGGGCTCTCGCAGCTGGGCCTTCAGGTTCACGCCGAGCGCGAGCGGTGGCAGCGGGTGAGCGACGCGTCCGGCCAGCTCCGCGGCGCGCGGGTGCGCCGGGTGTGGTTCGGCCTGCCCGACGGCCTCGAGGCGGCCTGGTACGTCGAGCTCGACTCGGGTGACGAGGCGATGTTCGAGGTGATCTCCGCGTGGAATGGCCGCGTGCTCTCTCGCAAGAACCTGCGGGAAGACGAGTCGGCGAGTTACCGCGTGTGGGCCGAGGCTGCGGCGCCGTTCGCGCCCGACGACTCTCCGTATGGCAACGACTTCTCGCCGCACCCGACGGGAGCCCGTTTTCCGGCGATCGAAGGCACCTTCGTCAGCGCGAAGCTGGTGACGCTCGACTTCAAGCCGGGCACCCGGAGCGACCCGTGGTTGGCCGCGAACCCGACGACGCTGCGGGGAAACAACGCGTTCGCCTTCGCCGATCTCTACGCGCCGTACGGCGCCAACCCGCCCGACGCAGGCCTTCGAGATGGTGGGCCGGCGCCCGTCGATCCGCTCACGCTGCCCACCTCGCCTGGCGTCTTCGACCACCCTTGGCAGCTCGACGGCGGTGTGACGGCGCTGAGCCAGACCTCGGCCGCGAGCACGCACCTGTTCTTCACGGTGAACTGGCTGCACGACTGGCTGCTCGCGGCAGGCTTCGACGAAGCCGCGGGCAATGGGCAGACCGACAACCTCGGGCGCGGCGGCATGGGGAATGACGCGCTCCAGCTCTCGGCGTTCAGCCATGCGCGGCCCAACAACGCGTCGATGGCCACCTTCGCCGACGGCGAAGCCAGCCGCATGCAGATGGGCAACTTCGCGGCGCCGACGGTGCGCTTCCTCGAGCTCACCGCGCTCGACGCCGGTCGCGTCAACGTCAACATCTCGACGCCGGCGCCGCTGACGAGCTTCGACCTCACCGCGCCCGTGGTGGTGATGCAGTCCGACGCGGGCCCCAACGGCTGCGAGGAGCTCTTCGACCCCTCGAGCCTGAACGGTGCGCTGGCCGTCACCTTCAACGCCGGCTGTCCCGTCGGCGTCTCGTTCGAGCGCGCTCGTGATGCTGGCGCGGCCGCACTGCTCGTGGTTCCGACGCGCACCGGGGTCCCCTCGCTCTCGCTGCCCGACGCATCGATCGATCTCCCGGTGGTGGGGCTGCCGAGCACACAGACGACCTTCGTCGCGGCGCTCGACGCCGGGGTGGCCTTCACCGCCAGGCTGTACTCCGAACCCCAGCCCCCGCGGCCCAGCGCGCTCGACACGCAGATCGTCACGCACGAGTTCGGTCACTTCTTGTCGAACCGCCTCATCTCGAACACGGCAGGCCTGCAGCTGCAGATCTCGCGCTCGATGGGCGAGGGCTGGAGCGACTTCCTCGCGCTGCTGCAGGCGATTCGGCCCGGCGACGCGACGCGGCCGGGCAACACCAACTGGCGCGGTGCGTTCGGATCCGCCGCCTTCTCCGTCGGTGGCGTCGACGGCCTGGGAGGTCCCCTGGAGCACCACTGGTTCGGAATTCGCCGCGCGCCCTACTCCGTCGACACCGAGAAGAACGGCCTCACCTTCCGTCACATTCGCGATGGCGCGTCGCTGCCGCCCGGCGCGTTCCCGAACGGCGCGCCGAACTCCGAGGTGCACGGCGCCGGAGAGGTCTGGTGCTCGATGTTGTGGGAGGGCTTCGTCGGCATGCTGCGCACCTCGGCGGACTTCGAGCGCACCCGCACGACGATGCTCGAGACGCTGGTGGCGGGCTTCAAGGCGACGCCAGCCAACCCTGACTTCCTCGAGGCTCGTGACGCGCTCCTGGCGGTCGCCTTCGCCACCGACCCCGCGATGTTCCGCACGCTGTACGAGGGTTTCACGCGGCGTGGCGCGGGCCCGCGGGCCATCGCGCCCAGCAAGCTCGCCACGAACAACTCGCCCGTCGTCGAAGACTTCATGACGAGCGACGCCCTGCGGGTGATCGGCGCCACCGTGGACGACTCGGTGCAGTGGTGCGATCGCGACGGACTCATCGACGCTGGCGAGCGCGGCGTGCTCACCATCACCGCGCGCAACCTGGGCACCTCGACGATGTCGGCGCCCCAGCCGGTGACGATTCGGCCGCTGTCCCAGGGCGTCATCGTCGAAGGCGACGGGCGCGCGACCTTCCCCGCAGCGCCGCCGTTCGGGCTGGTGCGAACCACCGTGCCCGTGCGCCTCGACACCGGCACCGACGTTCGCAGCCTCGAGTTCCGCGTCGACGTCGAAGGCGCGAGCTCGTCGGCGCCCACCATCGTCGCCACGCTCGCCAACGCCGATCTCGTCATGTCGACGACCGAAGACTTCGAGGGCACCATCGCGCTCGATCGCGGCGCGGGCTGGCGACGGGGCGACGATCTCGAGTCGAACAACTTCTTGATCGAAGAGCTCTGGCGCAGCTCTCCCCAGACGCCGACGCAGACGGTGCTGAACGGGCCGAACGCGCAGTCGACCGGCCACTCGTGGCTCACCACGCCTGCGTTGTCAGTCGGCCCGGGGGCGCTCACCCTGCGCTTCCGTCACCGCTGGCAGTTCGAGTCGAGCGCGATGGTCTCGTGGGACGGCGCCTATCTCGAGATCTCCGACGACGGGCAGCGGACGTGGGCCCGCGTGCCGGCGACCGCGATGTCGCCCGCCTACCCCGGCACCATCTCGACCGTGACGTCGACCGGCGCTGCCAGCACGAACCCCGAGGCCGGCGCGCCTGCGTGGGTCCGATCGAACGCCAACGCTCCGGCGTTCGTGGCGCAGACGGTGAACCTGGGAGCGGGGTACGCCAACAAAACGGTGCACCTGCGCTTCGTCATCGCCACCGACGTCAACGGCGGCGCGCCCGGCGGGTGGGACCTCGACGACGTCGAGCTCACCGGCATCATGGGCACGCCCT
>JAUXRI010000064.1 GCA_030681895.1 Myxococcales bacterium
TGGGCGTCATCCTCTACGAGCTGCTCTCGGGCAGGCCTCCGTTCGAGGCGAAGACGCCGTACGAGCTCTGGCAGAAGGTGCTCGAGACCGAGCCGGCGTCGCTGGCCAGCATGAACCCGAAGGTCGATCGCACGCTGGCGCGGGTGGCGATGAAGCTGATTCGGAAAGAGCCTGGCGATCGCTTCCAGACGGCAGAAGAAGTCTATGAAGCGTTGTTGCAGGCATGAGCACCACGACACGACACGAGCTGAAGGTTCCTCCTGAAGGCGCAGGCCAGCGCATCGACGTGTTCATCGGCGAGCAGCTGTCGCTGTCGCGCAACCGGCTGAAGGCCCTGTTCGAGGCCGACGCGGTGCGGGTCGATGGACGGCGCGCGAAGAAGGGCGTGAGCCTGAGCGCCGGGCAGACGGTGGTGGTCGAGGTGAACGACGCGCCGATCGGTGCGGTGGCCGACACCACGCAGACGCTCGTCGTGTTGTTCGAAGACGACGCGTTGATCGCGGTCGACAAGCCGGCCGGCGTGCCGACGCAGCCCATCGATCCCGGAGAGACCGGCACGGTGGCGAACGCCCTGGTGGCGCGGTGGCCTGCGCTCGCGAGCGTCGGCGCCGATCCACGAGAGGCGGGCTTGTGTCACCGGCTCGACGTCGAGACCTCGGGGACGATGCTGGTCGCGAAGACGCCTGAGGTCTGGACGAAGATGCGCGCGGCGTTCAGCGAGTCTGGCGGCGTCGACAAGCGGTACCTCGCGTTGGTGCGTGGGCCGCTCGCCGATGAAGGCGAGATCGAGCTGCCGCTGGTCCACGCCGGCGATCACGTTCGGCCGGCCATCGAAGGTGAAGAGGCTCGGCCCGCGAAGTCGTCGTTCACGGTGCTGAAACGAAAGGGCGTCATCTCGCTGGTCGAGGTGCGGCTCTTCACGGGCGTCCTGCATCAGGTGCGCGCGCATCTGTCGGCCATCGGCGCGCCGATCATCGGAGACACGCGCTACGGCGGCCGCGCGGAGCCCGATCTCTCCCGGTTCTTCCTGCACGCCGCGTCGTTGACCTTCACGCACCCGGTGACGGGAGAGATGACGAAGGTCGAGAGCCCGTTGCCGCCGGAGCTGTCGCGCGTGCTCGAACGCCTGGTGCCTTGAAGCGCCTGGCGTCTGTCGCCGACACTCGCGAGCTCACGTGAGTTGGGAACGCGCCATCATTCACCTCGACATGGACGCGTTCTACGCGTCGGTCGAGCAGCGCGATAACCCTGCCTTGAAGGGCAAGCCGGTGATCGTCGGCGGACACCCGCAGCGCGGTGTGGTGTTGGCGGCGTCGTATGAAGTTCGCCCGTTCGGGGTGCGCAGCGCGATGCCGATGGGCCGCGCGATCAAGCTGGCGCCGAAGGCGATCGTGGTGCCGCCTCGGTTCGAGGCGTACGTCGACGCGAGCGAGGCGGTGTTCCGCATCTTCGAGCGCTACACGCCGCTCATCGAGCCGCTGTCTCTCGACGAGGCGTTCCTCGACGTGACGGGCTCGCAGGCGTTGTTCGGAGATCCGATTCTCCTCGCGCAGCGCATTCGGGCCGAGATCCGTGACGAACTCCACCTGCCTGCGTCCGCCGGCATCGCCGAGGTGAAGTTCGTCGCGAAGATCGCCTCGGACTCGGGGAAGCCTGCAGGGCAGAAGGTCGTGCTCCCGGGCACGTCGAAGGAGTTCCTCGCGCCGCTGCCCGTGTCGCGTTTGTGGGGCGTGGGGCCGAAGACCGAGGAGCAGCTCCTCCGCCTGGGCCTCAAGACGATCGGTGACGTCGCCGCGAAGGATCTCGAGTGGCTGACCCGCCACCTTGGCTCGTCGGGGCAGCACTTCTGGGAGCTGTCGAACGCGATCGATCCGCGATCCGTCGTGCCTGATCGTGACGCGAAGAGCATCGGCGCGCAGGACACGTTCGAGGAGGATCTGCGCGGAGAAGAGGCGCTGTCTCCGCATCTGCATGGGCAGGCGCTGCGCGTCGGGCGGCGGTTGAGGAAGTCGGGGCTCAAGGGCCGCTGCGTGCAGCTGACGGTGAAGTACGACGACTTTCAGAGCATCACGCGGCGCAAGACGCTCGAGGTGCCGACTGATGACGGGCAGGTGCTGTATCGCGAGGCGCGCGGGCTGCTATCGAAGGTGGACCTGAGCCGGAAGATTCGTCTCACCGGGGTGTCGGCGCAGGAGCTCGTCGGAGCCGGCGAACAGCTGGGGCTCTTCGCACCCGAGGCGCCGCCGAAGAACGACAAGCTGAACCAGGCGCTCGACAAGATCGCCGCGAAGTTCGGGACGAAGGCCGTCGTGACCGCAGACCTCGCGGACGGCGATGCGTTCAGCCAACGCGACGGGTTCTATTCAGAAGAGAAGCAGGCGCGGGCGAAGGCGGCGCAGGCGTTGCCGAAGGATGCAGTGCGGGTGGTGCGCGACGACGAATGAGGGCGAACGCACCGCGCGCAGGTCAATGCGGAGGCGCACGCCGAAACCGCGCCCGCAACGCACCGACCACCTTGCCATCCGCCTTCACCGAGAACAGCTCGACCGCCGTCCGTCCCAGCGGCAGCGCGCACCACAACACCGCCACCGTCGCCGCGAGCCCGATCAGCGAGTTCTGCCAGCTCGCCAGATTCCACTGCCCGCTCCACATCGTCTCGTGTTGGCTGAACGGATACAGATACCAGATGGGCCAGCCCGGCCCGCTCCCCGCGAGATCGCACAGCAGGTGCAGATGGAACGCGACGAAGCTCAACGCGCCCACGAGCACCCGCTGCTTCGCGAGCGCCCCGAACGCCACCGCACAGATCGTCGCCGCGACGATCCCGTGCGTCAGCAGGTGATGCCACCTCGAGTACGCCTCTTCGCCCGCCAGGAGCGTGAGGCCATCGAGATCGGGCGCAACGCCCGCCAGCGTGATCAACAGTCGATCACGCCGCTCGGTCAGCCGCGCTCCAGCGAGCCACGACAGCTCGGCATGGACGATCGGGTTCACGCCTGCGGGCGATCGCTGCCACCGCCACCACGACGGCGACGACGGCGACGACGACGAGGACCTTCCGCATCAGTGGACACGCTCGGAGCCGCGCCGACCTTCCACGAATCGAGCGCCGCCTTGTGCTCACCCGTCGCGCGCACCCACACCTCGAACACCGCGAGCGACTCATTGAAGAGCGGGTGGCTGCGGAAGCCCTGGAGCCCACCACGACGACGACGCAGGCCTGCGAGGGTCTTCTGCGAGAGCAGGATCATCCGGCACCGCTCGGCGATGCGACGCGGCAACCGCGCTGCCCGCACCAGCTCGCTCAACAGCAGCTCAATCGCCTTCGCCACGGAGGGCGGACGATCAGGAGCCTCCATCGGAGCCGCGACCACCGCCGCCTCGACCGGCGCAGCACCTTCGACCGCAGGCACCTCAGCGTCGGGAGCAGCGACGACAGCCTCCACCGGCTGCGCGGCGCCTTCCACGGTCTCAGGCTCAGGCTCGTCGAGCGCGATCGGCAACAGAATGCACGCCAGCAACATCGAGTCATCGAACGACGTGCCCGCGTTCACCAGCGAGTCCATCTCGGCGATCGACTTGAAGTACGCGGCCTGGCCCTCGGCGTCCTGCTCCGCGAGGTAATCGTTCACGGGCGGCAGCAGGTGCTTGAGCCCATCGAGCGCGAGCAGCAGCTTGAGCGCCGGCGACGCGCCACCACCACGAATCAGCCGGAACGTCTCTTCGAGCAACCGAGGCGCCGAGCAGCGAGGCAGGTCTTCGATCGACCCCTCCATCGCGGCGTAGGTGCGGGACTCGATGTCGAAGCCGAGCTTCCCGGCGAACCGCACGGCCCGCAGGATGCGCACGGGATCTTCGCGCATGCGCTGCTCCGCGTCGCCGATGGTGCGGATCTGTTCGGCGGCGAGATCGCGAAGGCCACTGACGTGGTCGATCACCTTGCCGGAGAGCGGATCGTAGAAGAGCCCGTTGATGGTGAAGTCGCGGCGGAGCGCGTCTTCGAGCTCGGTGCCGAAGGGGTTGTCTTCGGTGATGAGCAGATCGCGCTCCGGCCGCGGCGCATCGGGGTTCGGCGTCAGCGACACCGCGGGATCGTCGGCGTTGTCTTCGACGATCGCCTCGGGCACGGGCTCTCCGCGCTCGACGGCCTCGATGGCCTCTCGGTCGGCGACCACGATGTGCTCGGTGCCTTCGGTGCGCACGTCGCCTTCAGCGGCTTCGATGGGCAGCGGCTCTTCCACGACGGTCGGGTTCGCGCGGAACGTCGACACCTCGAGGATCTTGCCGCCCTTGAAGTACACGTGGGCGAGCCGGAACCTGCGCCCAATCAGCCGGCAGTTCCGGAACAGGCTCTTGACCTGGTTCGGCGTCGCGCTGGTGGCGATGTCGAAGTCCTTCGGGGTGCGCCCAATCAGCGAGTCGCGCACGCAGCCGCCAACCAGGTAGCCCTGGTGGCCATTCTGCTTGAGCCGCAACAGCACGCGCACGGCGTCGGCGTCGAGAAACGTCGGGTCGATCTCGGGTGAGGTACGGGCATCGGACACTTCGGTCGGAGTCAGGAGAGCGTGGCTGTTCCGCGCGCTGTCGTCGGGCGCGGGAGCCTGCCGCTCAGAAACCTGCTCGGTCGTGGTTTCGGTCGTCATGCGATTGTGATCCACCGGGAACGGAAGCCGTCTCGCGTGGTCGCGCCCGACGTACCCGAAAGGCCGCGAACGTGGAAGGGCCCGCTTACGGAGGGGTGAGCGCCCAGAGGTGAATGCGCCGATCGGTGCCGGCGGCGAAGACCGAGTCGTTTCCGACGAACGAGACGCTCTTCACCTCGCCGGCATCGGCGGGGACGTCGGCCAGCAGCTCGCCGCTCGAGAGCGCCCAGAGATAGACGTGTCCGTCGTCGCTTCCGGCCACCACCTTCGAGCCGTCAGGGCTGACGTCGACCGAGGTGGTGCGATCGCGCGGTTGCGTGAACGTGCGCCGGGCGCGCTTCTCGACCGTGTCCCACAGCTGCACGTGGCCGTTGGCGAGCGCCGTCACCACACCCTCGCCCGCCCAGCGCAGCGCGAGCACCGGAGCGTCGGTCTCCTCCAGCCGCGTCTGCTCCTTCCCGTCGGTTGCGTCGAGCAGCACCACGCGCTTGTCGTCGCGGCCCCACGCGAGCCGCTTCGAGTCAGGCGAGAACCGGATGGAGCGGACGATGGCCTCTCGAACCCGCCGCACCTCTTTCCCGTACTTCAGCGCGTAGAGCACGACGGTGCCGTCATCGAAGGCCCAGCTCGCGTGGGCTCCATCGGCCGACACATCGAGCGCAGTGACACGGGCGTTCTTCTGCGCGTCGAGCGTCTCGACCTCACCGTTCCATCGCTGCGCGAGCACCTGACCGTCATCGCCTCCCGAGAGGTGCCGCAGCGAGTCCGGCTTCCCGTCGCCGGTCACCTCGGCCATCGCACGAACGGCCCCGGCGTGCTTCGACTCGAGGAAATCGACGCTCGCCGTCGCGGTGTCGATCTTCCGAATGCGCCCGTCGCGCAGCCCAGTCAGCAACCAGCCTCGGAGCCAGAACGCCTGGAAGGTCGGCACGCCTTCGTCCGCGAATTGCTGGAGCGGCTGAGGCACGGCCCAGGCCTCGAGTGAGCGGGCGCGTGGAGCGACGATCAACACCGACTCGTCGGCAGACCAGCTCATCGACTGCACGCCCGGCTCGAACGCGCGCCACTCCGTCAGGAGATCGCCGTCGTCGAACCACACTCGCACGGTGCCATCGGCGTCGGCCGAGGCCAGACGTTTTCCCGCGGCGATGGCGCTGACGGCGTCGCGGTGCCCCGAGAAGACCTGCTTCACGACTCCACCTTCGAGCCGCAGCACCGAGCGCTCGACGCCGGCATAGAGCGCTCCACTGGAGCCCTGATCGAGCGCGAGCGCGGTGCGATCGAGCGTCGTCACGGTCTTCCCGTCGAGCGAGACGAGCTTCAACAGGGCGTCTCCACCGACGGCGTAGCGGGCTCCATCGGCGATGAGCGCCTTCACGCGGCTGGACAACCCCGGGAGCGTCACGCGCTCGCCCGTCCGCGGCTGACGGAACAAGGAGCCATCGCGCAGGCCGACCAACACCCCACCCGTCGTCGGCGCGAGGGCGGTGATGGAGTCGGGGAACGAGACCGTCTCGGGCGCGTTCGGCTTCTCGAGCTCCCAGCGGTACAGCACGCGATTGTCGGCGCCGGCGACGATGACGTCATCGGACAGCACCGCGAGCGCGGGGAGCCAGCCCGCAGCAGGCCCCGCCGAGAGCCGCCCCTTCGCGGCGCCGGTCTTCACGTCGAACAGCTCGACGCCGTTCAAGGTGGAGCACGCGACGGTGGTGCTGGTGACCGCGACACGCGCGCAGCCCGCTTCGACCGGCATCTTCCACAGCAACGTCGGAACGCCGCGCTCGTGCGTGAGCATCCGAACGCCTCGGGCCAACGCGTTGGGACCGTCGGCCTCCGCGGCGCGGGCGAGCTGATCGGCCTCGAAGGCGTCATTCGAACGAAGGGCGCGCGCGGCGGCCTCGGCGAGTTGATTCGCTCGGGCCCGCTTCGCGTCGTCCGCCGAGAGCCGCTGCGTCTCACGTTCTGACTCGAGGGAGCCGATGGCGCTTCGTGCGCGCATCCACCCGAGGCTGAGCGCAATGACGATACAGGAAAGGATGATGGGCAGCGTCACCGGCCTCGGCGTGCGTTCCCGAATCGCCTGCTCGAGCGCGGCGGCGAACGCCTCTCCGCTCTGGTAGCGCGCGGCGGGGTCTCGCTGGAGCGCCTTGCTGACGACTGCGACGAGCGGCCTTGTGAGCTTCGGCTCACGCTTCGAGATCGGCGGCACGTCCTGGGTCTTCACCTTGTTGAGCAGCTCGGTCACCGTCGACGCGTCGAACGGGAGCGTTCCCGACAACAGCTCGTACGCCATGACGCCGAGCGACCAGACGTCACTGCGCGCGTCGAGCTTGCCGCTCTGCACCTGCTCCGGGCTCATGTACGCGGGCGTGCCGGCGAGCGTGCCTTCGGCGTCGTCTTCACCCTTCACCAGCGCGAGGCCCCAGTCGACGACGAGCGTCTCTCCGAAGGGGCCGACCATGACGTTGTCTGGTTTGAGATCGCGGTGCACGACGCCGCGGGCGTGCGCGAAGCCGACGGTGTGCGCGACGTCGACGAGGTGCGGGAGCAATGACAGCCTGTCCTCCAGCGACGCGCAGGCCGCGATGGCGTGGGAGAACGAGCGGCCCGTCACCTTGCGCATCGCGTAGTACGGCGTGCCGTCGGGGCGGCGGCCGAGCTCGTAGATGGGCACGACGCCGGGGTGCTCCAGCATCGCGAGCACCTGCGCTTCACGAATGAAGAGGTTGGCCAGCATCGGCCCCTGGCTCATCGCGGGGTGGTGCTCCGAGAGCAGCTCTTTGACGGCGACCTCGCGCTTGAGGTGCACGTCTTCGAGGCGCAGCACCCGCCCCATGCCGCCGCGGCCGAGCTCGACGTCGCCGGCGGTCTTCGGTTGTTCGTATTTTCCCTGCGGCTCGACCGGCAACGACTCGGCCTTCGAGGCGCTGCCGTCGGCTTTGGGTTTCGCCAGGGTGATGTCGATGCCGTCGGAGTCTCGTGCCACGCGGCGGGCATTGTGCACCGGTCGGAGACGAGTTGCGCCACTGACGATGCGGCGCGCACAATGACGCCCATGCGCGTCGTGAAAGGCAGAGTCGTCGGCAACACGGTCGTGCTCGACGAGCCGCTCCCAGAGGGGACCGAGGTCGGGGTCGTGGTCGGCGATGACGCTGAGGCGACGAACTGGAATCTCTCCGACCGGGAGTGGCTGCTCTTGCGCGAGGCCCAGGCGTCGCTGCGACGTGGAGAGTCCGTCACCGACGAAGAGCTCGACGCAGAGTTGGCGGCGATCGCCTGAGAGGAAGCTCGTGGCCCTTCACCGGCGAGCGTCATGCTTCCCAACCGCATCCGACCGAGGTTGGCGGCGTCACGAGACAGCCCACAGGAATCAGGACATGGGGCTCGATGCAATCGCGCCCGGCTCATTTCTGCCATTGAGCTTGGCCGGGCTCGGTGCATCAACCCTGCTGACGGGCTCGCAGGACTCAAGCCCTCTTGAGGCTGGCCCCCGAAGTTCCAACTCGAGGCCCTGGCCATGGCCATAGCCAGAGTCTGCGCAGTGCTCATGCTCTCGGGCTGCACCAAGTTCGCCGGTGCCTATCAAACGATCGCCTATGACGGCGGTCGGGCATGCATCGACCTTGGCGTGACGCATTTTGACGGAGGGCCAGTCTCGGAGAAGCAGCTGACTGGTGAGCTCGCTTGGACCTGCGGCGATGGCTCGTTCGTGACCTGGCTGCCAGGCGAGTCGGTCGTGGTGTCGAAGTTGCGGCCTGCGTCTCGGACTGACGAACAGACACAAGTCGACGAGGCCCGTCGCTCAACTGAAGCCATCGCACAGCAGCTACGAGCTGGGTGCCTTGGGACTTCTAGCCGCTCCAGCGCTGTCCGATGTGAGCTGCTGACCAGCAGAGGTAGAGTGCCGTGCAACAACTGAGTCAGCCAATCAGCGCTGGGCGCGGAAAGCTGCACACGAAGTGTGTCGCGAGAACTGCAGAAGAACGAGGTTGAACGAGTATGGCACTCGCAGGCATCGAACTGGTGAGACATCTTCGGCTAGGGCTCGAGGCAAAGATCGCTTCGGACGCAACTCCGCAAGGGGACGTATTGATACGTCTTCTTCGAGCCGCCGAAAATGTCGCGGAGCATGCGAGTCATCTCGCCGACGAAGACGCTGACTTGATTCGTGAGCATGCCCGCTGCATCACTGAGGAGTTGGGCAGAATGGGCAACGCCGTATTTCTTCTACCCAATCGACGCAAAGTCGAGAGCCAGCTTCGCTGAGCTTGAGAGATTGGTTCGGTGCCTATGATCTTGGACGCCTCAATTGAGCAAGAGTTTGCGAAGAAACTCAGAGAGTCTCCGCAGGCCGATGCGGCTAGCCTGCAAGCCGTTCTGCATGAAGCTGTGCGTGCGACTGAGATAGCGAACCTCCTTAATTCCGTGGACCGTTCCAAACTTCAGCTGAACAGCCGACTCCTCATTGATGCCATGGTTCGCATCTGCGGGAGCGTGAGCTTGATCGTTGCTACCGCTAACGACGGGAAGTGAAGTTCGGCAGGTCACCAGTGACGCGGATGCTCACGAGGGCTGGGGTGGGCGCGGCCTGCTGGTTGGCGCGCTCGGAGCCTGGGGGCGGTACGAGATTCGCACGCACGCCTGCGAACGCGGTTCGAGGCTCATGGAACGAGCGCTCTCGGCAGTGTGAGCTCTGGCACCCACGGGGCAGCGGCGACGGCAAGTTGCCGATGATGTTCCCGCCTTCACCGCTCGACCTCTCGTGGTGGTGGTCGCTGCTACCGCGCGGCGAACAGAAGCCGCTCAAACCCGCAAGTCTCTGATTTCAGGTCTCTCCGGGCGCAATTAGATCCAACTCCCGCGCCGGCCGTTTCATGCCGACGCCCATGAACCGAACGACCGCCTTCCTCGGAATCGCCGCTGCTCTGCTGCTCACCGCCGTCGTCGTCGGCCTGCCGAAATCGGGCCCGACGCCCCGGCCACCACCGGTGCCCACGCCGGTCCCGACCGTGACGCCCCCGCCTGAGCCGACGCCCATCGCCACGCCCACCACGCACCCGGGCTCGCTGACGATGACGGGCAAGCTCTCGCACCCCTACCTCGTCCCCGGCACCAGCGACGTCTTCGCCACCCTCGAGGTCACCGGCGTCGACGTGCCGAACGCCAAGCGCGCTCCCGTCAACCTCTCGCTCGTCATCGACCGCTCCGGCTCGATGTCTGGAGAGAAGATCGCCCAGGCCCGACGCGCGGCGCTGCGCCTCGTCGACCTGCTCGAAGAGAGCGATCGCCTGGCCATCATTCACTACGGCTCCGACGTGCGCCTCATGCCCGGAGCCTTCGCTACGCCCGACAACAAAGACCGCATGCGCCGCTACATTCGCAACATCTCGGACGAGGGCGGCACCAACATCGGCGACGGTCTCATGGCTGGCAAAGCGCAGCTCGACATCGCCCGCAGTGACTTCACCGTCAACCGCCTGCTCCTGCTCTCTGATGGTCAGCCCACCGTCGGCGTCACCTCGCACAACGGCCTCGTCAACATCGCCTCTCGCCTCCGCGCGGCTGGCACCACCATCACCTCGCTCGGCGTCGGCTCCGACTTCAACGAAGACCTCATGCAGCGCCTGGCCGACGTCGGCGGAGGCTCCTACGGCTTCATTCGTGACGCCGAGTCGACCGTCGCCCTCTTCGAGAAGGACCTGCAGCAGGCCGGCACCATGGTGGCCCGCGGCGTGACGCTGAAGTTCACCGTGCCCGCCGGCATCGACTTCCGCGAGGTGTTCGGCCGCCCCGTCCTCCGCTCCGGCAACACCGTCACCGTCTCGCTCCCCGACTTCTCGTCGCGTCAGAGCGAGAAGCTCGTGGTGCACCTCACCGCCCGCGCTACCGGCGCCGAAGCCGCCGCCCTCGACGTCGCCGACTTCCGCCTCGACTACACCGACCTGCTCACCTCGCAGGCCGCCGACGCCAACGTGAAGCTCGCCGCCATGGTGACGCCGGACCGCGGCCTCGCGGACCAGAAGCGCGACAAGGACGCCTTCGTGCTCGCGACCCGCGCTCGTGCGTCGCAGAACGTCGAGAAGGCCGCCTCGGCCATGCAGCAGGGGAAGTACAAAGAAGCGCAGCAGTTCATTCAAGACAACACGGTGCTCTTCGATGAAGCCGCGCCCGTCGCCGGAGCCGCCGCCCTCGAGGGTGACTACCTCGGCAACGCGAGGCAGCTCGACGTCGCCCGCAAGGCACCGGCCGCTCCCGCTGCCGCACAGTCCGAAAGCGTGAAGGCGATGAAGGTCGACTCGCTGCGCGGCTACGGCCGTGGCGACTCGGTGTACTGAACAGCAGAAGCACCATTCCTTCGCCCCGGCGCTTTCACGGCTCCGGGGCGTTTCTGCGTCTACGGCTTGAACCACGGCATCGTGTCGAGCGAGCTGCGGTCGGCCTCGGCGCGCGGCTTCGCGAATCGCACCTTCGCCCCACGCGCCACCGACGCGAAGTCCTGGTCGCGGAACGGCGCATCACGCCACGCGTCGGTCACGCTCAGCAGGAAGTGGCTCTCGAGCTGCACCCACATCGCCGTCTCTCCGATGAAGCGCGGCTTCTCGTCATCTTTGCCAGCGAGCTCACGCTCCAGCGCATCAGGAGTGATGCCGTGCGGTGTCATCGGCGGCGTCAGGCTGCTCCCACCCCGCGAGTAGACGCGGTTCGACGTCGGGCCGGTGAGAATGGCGGTCCACTCCGAGGCGGACTGGCGGTGGTAGTACGGCCGACGAAACGTGTGCTTCGCCGCGTCCCACCGCGCCGGAAACAGCGCGAGATCGACTGCGTTGCGCCCGGGCAACCCCGTCGGAGCCGTCAGCACCGTGAAGATCGACGGGTCAGGATGGTCGAACGACACCGACCCCACGGGACAGAAGCGCGCCAGATCGTACACGAGCGGCACCGCGTTCCCGTGCCAGGCGACGACGTTGAACGGGCTGTGCGTGGCCTCGGCCGCGAACAGACTGCCGCCGTACTTGTGCACGATCGTCCACGTCGCTTCTTCGTCTTCGTACTCGGCATTCGGCGCCACGAAGTGCCGGCTCTCGGCCAGGCCGTTCGCACCCACCACACCACGGTTCGGCAGCTCGAACCCGGCCCCGAACGCTTCCACCCACCAGCCGCGACGCGCCGAGCTCCCCACCGGGTCGACCGAGAACCGCACCCCACGCGGCACCAACAACACGTCACCCGGCGCGATCAGGAACCGCCCGAACTCGGTGCGCACCAACAGCTCCCCTTCATCGGGAATCAGCAACGACTCGCCATCAGCCGACACCAACGCCTTGCGCGTCATCGGCGCGTTGGTCACGAAGCTGTGAATCGCCATGCCTGATTGATCGGCCGCGCTCCCGCCGAGGGCGACGGTGATCAGCCCATCGATGAAGTCGGTCGGCGTCATCGGCAGCGGCCGCGGCTTCCACCCGAGCAGGTTCGGCGCGACGTGCGAGCCCCACGCCGACATGCCGGGGTGTGGCACCGGCCAGAAGTCACCCTGCTCCGTCGACGGCCGCACCCGGTACAGCCAGGAGCGCCGGTTCTGCGCACGAGGCACCATGAACGGCGTCGCCGAGAGCTGCTCCGCGAAGAGCCCCATCGGCACCCGACGTGGGCTGTTCTGTTCGCGCGGCAAGGCCCCCGCTTCCGCCTCGCTCGACAGCTCCGAGCCGAAGCCCGCCAGCACGCCCGGAGTCCCTGCTCGTGAGCTCGTTCGCCCGTTCGCGTTCATGGCCGGCGAGGCTCGCACGACCAGCCCGTCAGGGCCTTGCCCTAGGGTGACGCATCGCATCGTGCGGTTCACTCATGGGTCCGATGAGGCCTTCAACCTTGATGAACCCGATGCCCCATGCGAGGCATCCGGCCATGTCCAACGGCACGACGACGCTCACGAAGAACCAGCGGCTGATCGACTGGGTGAACGAGATGGCCACGATGACCACCCCGGATCAGGTGGTGTGGTGTGACGGCAGCGAAGAGGAGCGCAAGCGCCTCACCGAGTACGCCGTCTCCAAGGGCATCCTCACGCCGCTGAACCAGCAGAAGCACCCGGGCTGCTACCTGCACCGCTCCAGCTCGAGCGACGTCGCGCGCGTCGAGCACCTCACCTTCATCTGCACCCCGACGAAGGACGAAGCCGGCCCCACCAACAACTGGATGGCGCCCGACGAGGCCTACACGAAGCTGCGCGGGCTCTTCGCCGGCTCGATGAAGGGCCGCACGCTGTACGTCGTGCCGTACGTGATGGGCCCGCTCAACAGCGAGCACTCGAAGATCGGCATCGAGATCACCGACAGCGTCTACGTGGTGCTCAACATGGGCATCATGACGCGCATGGGGAAGCCGGCGCTCGACATGCTGGCCGACTCCGAGACCTTCAACCGCGGCCTGCACTGCACCGGCGATCTCAACCCCGAGCGCCGCTACATCTGCCACTTCCCCCAGGACAACGCGATCTGGTCGTTCGGCTCGGGCTACGGCGGCAACGCGCTGCTCGGCAAGAAGTGCCTCGCGCTGCGCATCGGCAGCTACCTCGGCCAGAAGGAAGGCTGGCTCGCCGAGCACATGCTCATCCTCGGCGTCGAGGACCCGTCGGGCCGCACCACCTACGTCGCCGCCGCGTTCCCCTCGGCCTGCGGCAAGACGAACTTCGCGATGATGATTCCGCCCAAACGTTTCGACGGGTGGAAGGTCTACACGGTGGGTGACGACATCGCGTGGCTGCGCGTCGGCGAAGACGGGCGCCTGTGGGCGGTGAACCCCGAGAACGGCTACTTCGGCGTCGCGCCGGGCACCAACTGGCAGTCGAACCCGAACGCGATGAAGACCCTCACCAAGAACTCCATCTTCACCAACGTCGCGGTGACGAAGGACAACGGCGTGTGGTGGGAGGGCTTCGACGGCGAGGTGCCCGACGAGCTCACCGACTGGAAGGGCAATCCCTGGAAGAAGGGCTCGACCGAGAAGGCCGCGCACCCGAACTCCCGCTTCACCGCGCCCGCGTCGAACAACCCGATGCTCTCGAGCCACGTGAACGACGCTCGGGGCGTGCCCATCAGCGCCATCATCTTCGGCGGCCGCCGGTCGACGACGATTCCCCTCGTGATGCAGTCGTTCAACTGGGCGCACGGCGTGTACCTCGGCGCCACCATGGCCTCAGAGACGACCGCCGCCGCGACCGGAGCCCAGGGCGTCGTGCGCCGTGACCCGATGGCGATGCTGCCCTTCGCTGGCTACAACATGGCCGACTACTTCTCGCACTGGCTCGCCATGCAGAAGCGCATCCCCTACCCGCCCAAGATCTTCATGGTGAACTGGTTCCGCAAGGACAAGGCCGGCAAGTTCCTGTGGCCGGGCTACGGCGACAACATGCGCGTGCTGAAGTGGATCATCGATCGCGCGCACGGCAGCGTCGGCGCGCAGGAGTCGCTCTTCGGTTGGGTGCCCAAGCAGGGCCACATCGATCTCTCGGGCCTCGACATCGACCCCGCGAAGGTCGACGAAGCCACCCACATCAACGAGGCCGAGTGGAAGGACGAGCTGCTCAGCCAGCGTCAGTTCTTCGAGCAGTTCGGCGATCGCATGCCCAGGACGCTCGAGCTCATTCGCCAGGAGCTGCTGTCACGCTTGCCGGAGTGACCTGCAGCCACACCTCGAACAGCGCGCCACGGCCCGGCGCGCTCTCGACGCGAACCTCTCCGCCGAGCGCGCGCACGATGTTGTGAGCAATCGACAAGCCCAGGCCGGTGCCTTGACCGACCGGCTTGGTGGTGAAGAAGGGCGTGAAGAGCTTCGAGCGCACCTCCGGCGCGATGCCGTGGCCGAAGTCGCGCACCCCGACGACCACCCGATCGCCCTCGCGGCGCGTCGACACCAGGATCTCGCGGCGGCCGCCTTCCACTGGCAGGGCCTGCAGGGCGTTCATCACCAGCGTCAGGAACACCTGCCCCAGCCGCGGCTCGACGGCCATCACCGTTCCCACGTTCGTGTACTGCCGGATGACGGTCGCGCGCGCCTTCGTGATCGGCACCTGGGCGAGGTTGAGCACCGTGTCGAGCGCCTTCTCGACCAGCACCGGAACCACGGCCTCGTGCTCACCCGTGTGCCGGGAGAAGGTGAGCAGATCTTTCACGATGGTCTGAATGCGGCGCGTCCCGTCGAGGGTCTCGGTGATCAGCTCGTGATGCTCCGCGCTCCCGGCGGCCGGCTGCTCGTGCTCGTCGCTCAAGGCCCGCAAGTTGGCCTGCACGTAGGCCAGCGGGTTGTTGATCTCGTGCGCGACGCCCGCCACCATTCGGCCCATCGTCTCGAGCCGGTCGGTCATCATCAGCCGCTCTTCGAGCTGCTTGCGCTCCGTGACGTCTCGCAAGATCACCACCAGCGAGCCGCTCTCGTCTTTCAGCGGCGCGAGCGAGGCTTCGAACGAACGGCCGTTGGCCGAGAACTCGAGCCGGGGCTCCTTCGAGGCGAACGCGGCGGTCAAGGGCCCCGCGTCAGCGCCAGCCGAAACCAGTGTGGCCAGCGGCTTCCCGACCGCCGCTGGCGCGCTCACCGCGAAGAGCGACTCGGCGCGCGGGCTCCAGTCCTTCACCAGCCCCGCCTGGTCGACGACGACGACCGCGTCGGTCGCCGACTCGAAGATCGCCGCGAGATGCGCCGACTGGGCCTTGATGGTCTCGAGGTGTGACTCCCGAACGGCCGAGGCGATGACCGTCAACGCCAGGATGAAGCCGAGCAGGAACATCGGCAGCACGAAGTCGGGCGTCGTCAGCGCGGGGTGCAGCGCTCCGAACACGATGAAGCAGAGCATCGCCGCGATCGCCGCGCTGAGCGTCGCGCGGGTGTTCATGAAGATGGCGGCGTAGAGCGCGCCGGTCGAGCCGTAGAGCATGCTCACCACCGCGCGCACGCGCTCCGGCTCGACGAAGCCCGAAAGGTTTCCCCCGAACACCGACGTGACGATCAAGGTGATGACGGCCACGCGATAGTGCTTCGTGCGACTCAGGCCGTAGGCGAGGAAGCCCAGCGCCGTCTCACCGATTCCCACCGCCCATTCCGTCGGCGTCAGCGGGGTCGCGCGAGTCGCGATCGCCGTCCCGATGGTGAGGCACCAGACGGGCACGATGAATACGAGCGCCGAGGCGAGCAGCTTCGCTTGTCGTCGCTCCAGATCGTCGACGAGGCCCGACGACGGCTCGGTCAGTCTTCTCCACAACACCCGATCACCCTATGCCCGTCGGCCACGCACGCGAGCTTTTCGCACGGCTCACGCGCGGCTGGGAGACAGGCCCTTCGAGGCGGGCTCCTCTGCCCACAGGCCCCTGAGCCACTCGAAGCAGAAGACCGGCATCAGCGCGCCCGTGAGGTACATGCTGAAGCTCTCGACCGGCAGCACCCACGCGTAGAGCCCGAGCGTCTGCTGGCTGTTCCACACCCACCAACCACGGCCGCACGCGAGCAGCTCGACGAAGAGCGCGAACGGGAAATAGGTCGCCACGACGATCAACACGGTTCGCCAGCGCAGGCGGTGCGCGACGGCCGCTCCGAGCGCGAACGTGCCGCCCCACCCCAACAGCTGCACGATCGTCCACCCGTACTGCTTCGGACCTGCGCTGTAACGAACCGCTCCGGCGCCGTCGACGAACGCCGGCGTGGTGACGTCGAGTGGAACCGGAGCCGCCACCAGCGCCAACGCGATGAAGACGCCTGCGAGCACGAAGGCCACCACCGACGCGCGCTTGAAGAACCTGACCAGGCTCACTGCGCGCGCTTCTCCCAACACCGGCTCGTCGGGCCGGGCCTGCGAGAGCTCGAGGAACCACAAGATGGGGATGTTGAGGAGCAGCGGGTACGAGAGGAACTCCTCGAGCGGAATCGCGCCGAGCGTGAGCCCCGAGAGCGGATCGAAGCCTTCGAAGAAGCACCAGTACCGCGCGGCGATCGCCAGCAACTCCGCGATGGCCGACAACGCGATGAACGCGCCGCTGGTGACGATGAAGCCCATGCGGTTCGACTCGTCGAGCCGTGGGTAGACCCGCGCCAGCAGCCACACCATCGGCACCAGCATCACGGTGAGCTCGTGCAGCAGGTACCAGGGCGCCTTCAGGCCCGTGGCATCGGCGATGGCCCGCGCGAGCACCATCACCACCACGAGGAGCGACAGGCCAATGAGCGGCTTCAACACGGCGGTCTCGGTGCGGTTCATGTGGAGCTCCGGCGAAGGCGCAAGGCCTCGAAGAGAACGGCGGTGGTGACGGGCGCGAGGACCCAGACGACGACGGCTTCGATGGGGACGCCGAAGAGCGCGCGACCGAGCGTGGCGTCAGGCTGGTAGCCCCACCAGCCACGCGGCACCGCGAGCCCTGCTTCCCAGACGAGCGACGAGACGAAGAGCACCGCCATCGTCACCAGCAGCGCGGGCATGTTCAGCCGCGCGCGCACCACCGGCCACAGCAGCAACGTCACCGGCAACGGCACCAGGCTCAGGTACGTCCAGTACGAAGGCGTCGAGCCGTCGGAGAGCACCACGCCGGCCACGACGAGCGCGAGCGGCGCCAGGGCTGCCTCGAGCCACCCTGGAGCGCCCCTCTGAACGCCGGCGCGCGCGGCGAGCGGCAACAACACCTCGTCGGCCCACGCGTAGCCCAGCAGCATCGTGAGGAAGCCCAGGCCGTAGAACGCGAACTCCTCGAGTGGAATCGGGTGAGCCCAGTCGATTCCCGTGAAGTCGAACGCAGGCACCGACAACCCCGAGACCGCCGCTCCGTCGGGGTAGGTGAAGAAGTCGTCGGCGAAGAGCAGGTTCAGCACCACGCCCATCGGCACCAACACGGCCCACGCGCCGAGCACCGGTCGCTGCAGCCGCTGCAGCAGGCGGTGACCCGAGAGGCTTCGCGCGATCGCCAGCGACGGCACGGCGAAGACGAGCAGGCTCCACGTGTAGCCAGACGCGGGCGCCAGCACCGCGGGAAGAAAGGTGGCCGGCAGCAGGAGCGCGCTGAACAGCGCGAGCGAGAGCCAGGCCTGCGTGACGACCGGCCGGCGGAGCGGAATGAGGGCGAGCAACGTCTGCATGGCGAAGGCGCAGAAGCACGCCGCTCGCCATCGACCCCCGGTGACTTCTGCCGAGCGAGGGACGCGCCACGGCGAAGTGTGCCGACGTTACCCAGCACGAGCTGCCGGGCCACGGCGTCAGAACCCCGGCGCGTCAACCCTGCGGCGCGCTGGATCCACCGCGGCCACCGTGTAGGCTCCGCGCCCATGGCACGACGTCTTGCCTTCCTCGTGGTGGCGCTGGCCGGCCTCACCCACGCCGCACCCAACGCGCGCGCCACCGCCCTCGCGAAGGACGCCGAGCGCCTCTACAAAGACGGCCAATACAAAGAGGCCGCGAAGCTGCTCGAAGAAGCCCAGGCGCTCGAGGCCAACCCCAAGTTTCTCTACAACATGGCCCGCGCGTACGATCAGGCCGGCGAGCTTCAGCCAGCCCTCGACGCCTACCGGAAGTACGTCGGTCTCCCCACCACCGAGTCAGAGCCTGACCTGGTCAAGAAGGCCAACCTGTCGATGGACCGCCTGCGCCAGCTGCTCGCGCGGCAAGAGGCCGACTCGCGCATTCGTGACGCCGAGAAGGAGCGCCTCGAGAAAGAAGCGAAAGACGCCCGCGAACGAGCCGAGGCCGAGGCCGAGAAGGGGCGCCGCCAGAAGGCCCAGTTCGAAGCGAAGGAGAAGGCGCAGTCGGAGACTCAGCAGACGAAGGCGAGCGGCCGGAAGACGGCGGCGTTCGTGGTGGGCGGCGTCGGCGTCGCGGCCCTCGGTCTGGGGCTCACGTTCGGGCTGCTGTCCAACGGCTCCAAGCAGGCGTTTCGCGGCGCGACGACCGTCGACGACAAACGGGCGCAGCAGTCAGCGACCCTCACCCAGTCGATCGTCGCCGACATCTCGCTGCTGGTGGGCGTCGCCTGCGCAGTGACGGCCATCATCCTCTTCCCGAAGGGTGAGCCCGACGGGGCGGTCGCCTTCATTCCCCTGCCCGGTGGCGGCGCGCTCGGAGCCCTCACGTGGACCTTCTGATGACCCGACAGGCCTTCCGACGACTGCGCCTGCTGACGGTCGCGGTGCTCGCGCTCGGCTCGACCTGCACGTTGATCAACGGCAGCGGCTTCGAGGAGTGCACCGCCGACAGGGAGTGCGGCGGGAGCGGGGTCTGTATTCAGCGCTACTGCCTGCCGCTGCCGGCGCAGTGCCGCCTCGTCGGCAGCCCCGACCCAGTGAACCCCATTCGCCTCGTGGCGCTGCTGCCCCTGTCAGAGATGATCGACGGTGGCACTGACATCAACGACGACAGCGAGATTGCCGGCCTCAATGCGATCGAGCTGGCCGTCGAGGACGTCAACGGGAGCGCGGGCATCAACAACCGGCTCTTCTCGCTGTACCGCTGCAACACCAGACGAAACTCCGAGACGCTGGTCGAGCAGGCCACCTGGGCCGTCACCCAGCTCGGCGTCCCTGCGGTCATCACCTCGGGGAGCGGTCAGACCCTCGCTGCGGCGGGAGCCCCGGCATTGATCGACGCCGGCACGATGATCATCTCGGCCACCGCGACCAGCCCCGAGCTGATCGGCACGTTCCAGCGGAGCGGCTCGACCTGGCGGGTGGCGCCTCCCGACACGCTCCAGGTCCGGGTGATGGCCAACACCCTCCTCGCGGAGCTCGAGTACTCGGGCGCGAGCACGATGGCCGTCCTCTACGAAGACAGCTCGTACGGCCGCGGCATCGCGTCGATTCTCCGTGAGCGCCTGGTTGCCCTCGGGAAGACCTCGGAGATCCGCTCGTACACCAAGCCGGTGAACACCAGCATGGCGACGAGCTTCCTCGAGACCTTTCACCGCAGCGCACCGGACGCCGGCGCCGGGCCCGGGCCGAAGGCGACGGTCTTCGTCGGGTTCCCCAGCGAGATCGTCCCGGTGATCGCGGCAGCCAGCACGAACCCGACGCTCTCGTACGCGGCGGGGCATCGCTGGTTCTTTTCCGACTCCGCCAAGGATCCCGCGATCGTCACCTCGCAGACCCTCGGGCAGCTCAGAGGCGCGCTCGGCACGACCCCCGCCCAGGGCACGGGGACCGCGTACGCCGACTTCCGCTCGCGGTATCGAGACCGGTTCCGCATCGACGCGAACGACTTCTCGTTCACCTCGCACAGCTATGACGCCGCGTTTCTGGTGATGCTTGGCGCCGCGTACGCCACTCGCGACAACGGCGCGCTGACCGGCGGCCGCATCAGCGAGGCCTTGACGAAGGTGTCGGTGGGCACGGGCACGAGCTTCAGGCTCAGCCCGATGACGTGGCGTGATGCCTCGGCCGCGCTCGCGGCGGGCCGCTCCGTCAACCTCGACGGCACCAGCGGGCAGCTCGACTTCGATCTCGACGCAGGTGCGCCCGCGTCTCCCTACGAAGTGTGGCAGGTGACTGATGGCGGGTCGTTCACGACCGTGAGGCTGGTGAATCCGTGATGCGCGCTGGGTTGCTGGTGGTGGCGATGATGCTGGTGGGGTGCCCGAAGCGGGTGGCTCCGGCGGTGACGGGCAAGACCATTCGGCTGCTCTCCGAGACGGCCGAACGCGAGACGGCGCAGCTCACCGAGCTCCGAAAGGATCTCGAGGTCGACACCCGAGACTTCGACCGCACGCCCCACGTGGTGGCGACGGGCGAGACGCCGTTGTTCTCGGCAGAAGGCGCCGACGTGCGGCTCTACGGCGACGAGGCCGCGTCGAAGGGCTTCTCGGTCGACAACATCATCCTGCTCGAGGTGTTGGGCGCCGACGGCAAGGTGCTGCGCGCCGCCGTCATCGGGTACTCCGACCCCGTGTCACAGGGCCGCGAGACGATCGACAACCTCGGGCGCCAGGCGTTCTCGTTCGAGGCAGGCGAGCTCAACCTCGCGCCCGTGCTGCCCGAACACGGGAGCTTCAGGCTTCGCGCCACGGTGCTCGACTACTTCGGCGTCGGTAAGGTGAGCGACGTCTTCGTGCGCGTCGAGCCCAAGGCTTCGTCGTCGGACGATCTGCGCGGGCAGTAGGTTTTTCAGTTCGGGTCGCAGGCGCCGTCGCACGTCTGCACGATCTGCCCGTCGTCGAAGAACGCCTTCAGCTGGCGCAACACCGACGGCTGCCCACGCACCGCCTCGTGCACTGGCGTGTTGACGAGTGGGAAGTCCGCCTTGCGGTAGTACGCGTCGGCGTCGCCCACCTTGAAGTCGAAGATCTGCAGCCCGCTCGTGGCGGGGTAGCTCTGCGTCTCGAGGCCGTACGGCACCAGCGGTGACGGCGCGAAGACCTTCAAGCCCAGCAGGCGCGCGTGCAGCCAGCTCCCGAGGTTGGGGACCGACGAGTCCATCACGCCGATCTGCATCAAGAGGTGCTTCGGGGCGTTCCCCGGCAACGGCGCCTGCTGCAGGAACACGGCGAAGCTCGCGGGGTCGATGCGATCGAGCGGCCGCTGAATCAACGCGAGGAACTTCTGCTGCTCGAGTGGCTCGGTCACGCTCACCTCGAGGAGCTCGAAGAGTCGCTTGAAGGCCTCGGCGCGAATCATCATCGTCGTCAGCCCGGCGCCGCCGACGTTGAAGGCGAGCTTCGTGGTGATCGGGTTGAGCGCGTTCATCGTGCCCCCGAGAATGTGGCCCTGGCTGATGCCGAGGTACGCGTCGGCCTTGCCCATCACGATCGGAACGCCGGGCGAACGCTCGAAGGCCGGCAGCGTGCCGAGCCGCTCCGCCGTCTTCGTCAGCACGAGCCAGTTCGCCATGCCCTGATGCACCCGCTCGGTGAGGCGGGTCGACTGCGTCAGCCGCCCCGTCAACGCGTCACCGACGATCGCGACGTCGCTGAACGCCATGCCCCACCACTCGGTGGCCAGCATCGTGCGCTTCACCTCGGACGCGATGCGGCGCGCGGCGCCCGAGTCGACCTCCTCGAGGTTTCCGAAGAAGCCATGGCCGTAGAGGAACATCGGCGAAGGCCCCGGGGCCGCCTCGACGGTACGCGGAATGACGCCGATGAACGGGAACGCGACGGTGCCTTCCTGCTTCACGCGGCCCTCGGCGTCGCGCACGAGCACGCACCCCGCCTGCGCGTTGTCGCTGCAGAACCTGGGGCCGGTGATGGTGCCCTTGACGATGCGGAAGGTGTCGGCCGGGCCCTGCTCGTTCACCGACGACACGACGACGTCGGCCACGTTCGTCTCGAGCCACGCCAGCGTCAGCTCCCGCACGCGCAGCATGTCGCGCGTCGCCCACTCACGACTGCCGGTGGTGAACTCCCAGGCCAGCTGCAGCTCGGAGCGCGCGAAACCCGCCGCCTTCGCCGCCGGCACGATTCGATCTTCGAACGCGCGCGAGAGCCCTTCGAAGGCCGGGTCCCCGCTCGTCTGCTGCTCGCGCAGCCGCCGAAACCCCTCGGGCGCCGGAGCGAGCGCACCCGCTGGCGTCTTCGCGCCCGCGACGAGCACCACGTAGCGCGTCTTCTCCTTGAGGCCCCCGAAGGCGTGGAGCACCAACGCCTGCCTCGTGAAATCCGTCGCCCGGGGATCGAGATCGACGAAGTGCGCGACCGGCTCGAAGGTGGTGCCGTCGAGGAGCAGCGTGTTCGAGGTGGCCTTCGAGAGACTGCGTTCGCCGCCCTGCTCGAGCGTCACGAAACCTTCGGGCGAGAGCTCGACGCCCAGCGTCGCGACGATCGTCGGCACCATCGAGAACCCATCGAGCGGCACGTCGACCGTCACGTCGTAGCGTTTGCCGTCCTTCGAGGTCGGCGCCGCCGCCTGCCCGACCGCGATGCGAAAGCCGGTGGGCTGACGGGCATCGACGACCTGGAAGTAGTCAGACGGGTACGGCAGCAGACAGTCGGCCCCGGCGAGCAGCGGCTGGCACCCGGCGGGCACCTCGAGCGGCTTCAGCGAGGGCGTACAGCCCAGGCACAACACGACACCCACGAGGACGGCACGCATGCGGCGACTCCTTGAAGGCCGCCCGCATGGCAGAGGATGAGGCAGCGCGCACGCGCGAGCCGGTTTCCAGAACCAGCTCGACGTTTCGCCTCAGAAGTTGAGGATGCCCGACGGCAGCCCGCTCGACGCACACTGCAGGCCGACGCAGATGTTGCAGCGGCCTCCGTTGACGGCACAGACGGCGTCTTCGGTGAGCGGCCTTGGCGGCTGGTTGTTGTTCACCACCACACCCGTGACGACCGCAGCGCCAACCGCGACGGCGGCGACGCCAGCCCAGAAGTACCATCGGCCGTAGATGGGCGTCTCGTCGACGGTGGTGGTGACGACCGGGCCCGTGGCGATCGAGGGATCTTCGTCAGGCGTCAGCTTCGTCTCGGCCGGCCGATCGCTCGTGGCGACCACCGTCGTGGTGGTGCCCGGGTTGAACTTCACGACGACCGGGTAGTCCTTGCCGGCGACGAGCGTGAGCCGCTTGATGTCGTCCTTGAAGCCCGTCTTGCGAACGTTGATCTCCGCCGCGCCCGCAGGCACCTCGAGCTCGCTGATGGGAGCCGTGCCGACGAGGCGGCCGTTCACGAACACCTGCGCTTCGGTGACGTCGCTGGTGACCGAGAGGATGGCGTTGACCGCGGTCAGCTTCGCCTCGACGTCGACCGTCTTGCCGCTGAGGACGGTCACCTTCTTCACGAAGTCCGCGTAGCCGAGCCGGCGCACCTTCACCGAGTGCTCACCGACGCTGAGCGTCTGCGACCCGATGGGGAAAGGCCCGACGTCCTTGTTGTCGATGGAGACGATGGCGTTCGAGAGCCCCTGCGGCAGCTTGATGTTCAGGTCGCCCTTCGACGACGCGAGCGGCGCGAGATCGTCATCGTCGACGGGCGCTGCTTTGACGGCCGGCTTGACCGCGGGCTTCGGCTTCGCAGCCGGCTTGGGCTTCGCGGCGGGTTTGGGCTTCTTCGGCGCGAGCGGCGCCAGTTCATCGTCGTCCTGGGCGAAGGACGTCTGCGAGAAACAGAAGACCGCCAGGAGAAGCCAGGGCAGAGCGCGCGTCATGAAGTTGGAACTCTATTCCGGCCTCGCAGGCCAGTCGACCAGCACGCAGATGTTCTCTCGAAGCTGCAGAAACTCAAATGACGCTACGGTGCGACGCGCTTCGACGCCCGATGCCGACACGACGTTCCTGGTGGCTCCTCGTTCTCTCGTCCTGCGTCCGTGCGCCGCCTGCACTGGTCCCGCTGCCCGTGCCGCCGCCCCCGCCCCCCGTCGTCATCCCCGCCGGGTGTGTCGAGCTCCAACGCGGCGCGTGGCACCACGCGACCGATTCACGGTTTCAGTACGAGGCCGTGGACGACGGGGGCTCGCTCGAGCTGTCCGTGTTCTTCACACCTCCAGTCGACGCCGGGCGGCCCGTTCGGCGCTTCTCTCGTGACGGAGGGTTGGCCTGGCTGGTGCCCGCCCCCGATGCGGGCATCGACGACGGCCAGCTCACGCGTGACGCCGGGCCCGCGCCCATCGCCCGGCTGGCGCTCAGGCGAACGCCTACCGGCTTTGTCGGCGTGGCCAGAACTCCCGCTGACGCTGGAGGGTGTTCCTTCCCGGCGCGGATCATCGCGTGCGAGCCAGGAGCCCTGGTGCTCGAGACCCTCGCCCGCCAGCCTCGCGACTGCGCCGTCGTCAGCGACGCGGGGTGGCAGCTCCAGCGGCTGCTCAAGACGGGGTTCGACGCGGGCGCGGGGCCTTCCGACACGATGCGGCACGACCTCCCTCAGGACGGTGGGCAGGGCGCGTCGAACGATGGCGGTTCTGCTGCAACGCCTCCTCCCGCTCCCTGAGGGAGTGTGTGTAGGATGCGCCCCATGTTCCAGCGTTGGCTCGTCGTCCTGTGCATCTGCGCAGTCAGTGGTTCCCTGTCGGCCTGCAAGGGCTGTGGCACGACGCCGATCGTCACGAAAGATCAGTGCCTCGGCGTCGAGGGGTCGAACGCTCCCGATTCGTGCGACGAGAACACCGTCTGCGGCGATCACCACGGATGCAAAGAGGTGAAGGACAAAGCCGGCCTCAAGTGCTGCGTCTTCGTCGACCGCCTGTGCACTGGCGACGCCGACTGCTGCCCGGGCCAGGGGTGCCAGACGGCCCGCTCCCCGCCGCGGTGTGGCGATCGTTTCAACGAGTGCACCACTGACGTCGACTGCGGTGACGTCGGCGATCGCGTCTGTGAAGACTGGAGCGATCCCACTGGCACCGTCACGAAGCGCTGCCGTCACAAGGCCTGCGGCGCGCTCGGTGAGTGCCCCAACGGCCAGTCCTGTTTCCAGGGTGAGTGTGTCGGCGAGTTGCCGTGCGGTGGCAGCTGTCAGGCCGGCGAAGGCTGCGTGCCCTCGGCTGGTCGCTGCCAGAACTACGCGAACCCGACCGATCGCCCCGCCGCCGCTTGCCCCATGACGTGCAACGCGGGCTTCATCGCCACCTTCGACCCCAAGCGCCAGAACGCCGGCGACAAGGCGAACATCTGGGACACCTGCAAGCTGCCCGACGTGAAGTGCGTCTGCGCGGAGCTGCCGGGCCTGCAGTCGAACGACCTCGGCCGCTTCTCGGCACTCGCCAGCGGCACCGAGGGGCTGATGGCGTCGACGTATGACGGCAAGTACGGCGACCTCGTCGTCTATCGCTACGACACCGCGGGCACGCGCACGGGCGTCGACTACATCGACGGCGTACCTTCCGGCCAGGTGCGGTACGGCCCCTCCGGCGCGCGCGGCGGCATCGTCGAGCCCGGCCCCGACGTCGGCCGCTACACCGACATCGCCATCAGCGGAAACCGCGCCTACGTCAGCTACTATGACGTCACCAACGGAGACCTGAAGGTGGCCGTGCGTGAAGGCTCGACCTGGACCACCCACCGCGTCGACGGCACCACTGGCGACGTCGGCCTGTTCAGCTCTCTCGCGGTCGACTCCGATGGCTTGCCTGGCGTCGCCTACTTCATGCGCGCCGCCGAGGCGTCGTTCACCGTCTCTGACTGCCCTGCCCCGGCTCCGACCGGCGCCCTGAAGGATCTCACCGCGCTCAAGTTCGCCCGCGCGCGCGTGCCCAACCCGACCTCTGCGGCCGACTGGACCGTGCGCGTCGTGGCGTGCCTCGCGAAGCCGCCGCCGCCGTGTGATGGCTGCGCCAACACCTGCGCCGACACCGGCACCGGCCCGACCTGCTTGATGACCGGCATGGGCTGCATGCCTGCGTGCGACATGAACACCGAGGTCTGCGTCACCGTGAACTCGATGCCGCGCTGCGGGAAGAAGTACAACCCCAGCCAGCTCGTCGACATCCCCCTCGGCACCGGCGTCTTCGCGTCGCTCGCCTTCAACGGGAAGAACGCCGTCATCGCGTACATGCAGCGCACCGGGCCGACGGTGAATGGCCGCGTGGTGCCAGACGGCGACCTCTACGCCGTGCAGCTCGACGCCCAGAACGTGCGCAGCACGCCCGTGCTGGTCGACGGCGTCGGTGACACCGGCTACTTCCCCGACGTGAAGATCGAGCCGTCGTCGCGGCAGGTCGCCATCGCGTTCCACGACTTCACGTCCAAGAGCCTCAAGTTCTACTTCTCGGCGCAGCTGCAGGCCGGCGTCACGCTCGAGACCATCGACAACGGCGTCGACATGGCGCGGCCCGGCGAGCAGAGCTTCGTCGGCACCGACACGGCGATCGTCTTCGGCACGCAGCCCGGTCAGGTGTGGGCTGTCTACCAGGACGCCACGCGCGGCGATCTCAAGCTGGCGAAGCGCACCACCACGTGGACCGTGCAGCCCCCGCTGGCGACCGAAGGCGCGGTGGGCTTCTTCGCCGACGGCGTCTACGCGAACGGCCGGGTCTGGGCGACGCACGCGAGGCTGAAGTCGAAGCTCGTCAGCGGGCAGCCCGAGCTCGACAACGGCCTCCTGCTCCAGCAAGGGCCCCAGAACTAGCGGAGCGCCAGTGGTTCGCGCTCCTTCGCTGACGGACGAACCTGCATGGTGACGCCGAGTCAGCACCAGCTGCACCTGATCGTCGCCGCGCCGGGCGATCTGCTGCCGCGCTTCTACCCGAACGGAAAGCTCGGCGGCCTGTCTCTCGACGGTGGTTGGCCCGGCGCGCTCGGAGAGTTCGTCAAGTTGACCGTGCGCGTCCGCAAGCCGCCCCGCGAGTTCGTCTTCCAGGGGCAGGTCGCGTGGGCCAGGCGCAAGGGCTCGAAGCAGCTGGTCGAGTGCTTCGGCGTCGACTTCCAGCCCGACGACGACACCACCCTCAACCGCATGCTCGCCTTCGCGCGCAACGAGGTCTCTGCCGAGACCACCCGCCTCGAGCGCCGCATCGAGATCGAGCTGCCGATCAAGCTGCTGCACGGGAAGACGTCACGCCGGGAGCGCCTCGCCGATCTCTCGCACGGCGGCGCCTTCGTGCGCACGTGGGATCCCCTCGACGTCGACGAGGTCGTCGAGCTCGTCGTGCGGCCGCCGTCCTCCCTGTTCTCGCTTCACCTCAAGGGCCGAGTGGCCTGGGTTCGCCGGGTCGGCGATGCGTCAGGCATGGGCATCGAGTTCTTCGATCTCGACGGCTCGCTGCGGCGTGACGTCGACAGGCTGCTCGCCCGGTTGCGCTGAGCTGAGTCGCCGAGCGCGTCCGAGCAGGAGCGGACAGCGCCGCCCCTGCCCGGGTGCACGGTCACCGGCCCGACTTGACGAGCCTTCGCGTGAAGTGCCGCCACGGCGGCCGCGACACAGGCCGGCGGTGCTGCTCACGCGAGGCACGCTCGACCTTCGCCACGACCGTGACCCGACTCGACCGGGGCATCAGGCAGACCTGGGCGGCGGGCGCGAAGCGAACCAGCAGGCCGAGCACGAGCGCCGTCATCTCAGGCGGCCTCGGCCGCGGCCACTTCACGTCGTGGCGCCGTCAGCAGCTTCTCGGCGAGGGCCTCGAGCTTCTGCGGGTTCGAGACCAGCCACTCGACGCAGCGCTCACGCCCCTGGCCCATGCGCTCACCGTCGAGGGAGTAGAAGCTGCCCGACTTCTCGACGAGCCCGCACTTCTCACCGAGATCGAGCACCTCGCCGGCCCGGCTGATGCCCTTGTTGTAGATGATGTCGAACTCCGCCTCCTGGAAGGGCGGCGCGACCTTGTTCTTCACCACCTTCACCTTCGTGCGGGTGCCGATCACCGACTCCCCGTCCTTCAGGTTGCCCGCCTTCCGGATCTCGCACCGCACCGACGAGTAGAACTTGAGCGCGTTGCCGCCCGTCGTCGTCTCGGGGTTGCCGAAGACGACGCCGATCTTCATGCGGATCTGGTTGATGAAGATGATGGTCGTGCCGGAGCGGCTGACCGCGCCCGTCAGCTTGCGCAGCGCCTGGCTCATCAGCCTCGCCTGCACGCCCATGTGCGCGTCGCCCATCTCGCCCTCGATCTCGGCCTTCGGCACCAGCGCCGCGACCGAGTCGATGACGATCAGATCGACCGCGCCGCTGCGCACGAGGTGCTCGGTGATCTCCAGCGCCTGCTCACCGGTGTCGGGCTGCGAGATCAGCAACTCCTCGACCCGCACGCCGAGCTTGCGCGCGTAGCCCATGTCGAGCGCGTGCTCCGCGTCGATGAACGCCGCGACGCCGCCCTGCGCCTGCACCTGCGCGATGGCGTGCAGGGTCAACGTCGTCTTGCCCGACGACTCGTTGCCGAAGACCTCGACGACGCGACCCCGAGGGTAGCCCCCCACGCCCAGCGCCCGATCGAGCCCCACCGAGCCCGTCGGAATCACCTGCACCGGCGCCAGCTCGCCCGAGTCGTTGCCCATCGTCATGACGCTCCCCCGCCCGAACTGTTTCTCGATGGCCGCCACCGCAGCCGCGACCGCCTTCAACTTCTCCGAAACCTTGCTCATCACGCCACCCATCCCTTTCACCGCCCGTTGCTGCGCGAGACCATTCCCGTCGCAGTGCGTGGCTCCATCGCAAGCCATGTGCCGGGGCCGGCAACGGGCCAGTCGCGCGAGATGACGAGCTCGACGGCGTCTCACGGAGCGGACGTGCCCACGCGCTCCACCGGGCTCTCGAAACGTGAGAGGCGAAGTGTGGAGGCACGCGCATGCCGATCAGAGGGCAGATCGAGTCGCACGTTGCTCTGCCTTGAACAACCGGACGGGGCGACGGCGACGAGCTTCGACGCAGGTCGAGTCGCCAGCCGAGGCGCCGTCGAACCGACTTGCCAACGAGAAGCGGTGCCCTCGACTCAGCTCGACGACGTCGTGGGTTGCGTCACGGCCAACGAGATCTCCTCGACGACGGCCGACGCATCGGCCCGATAGGCCACGTACCCGACGACCGGGCCCAGGAGCGACACGCCCACCAGCATCAGCGCCATCTCGGAAAGCGCCTCGCTCTCGGCGGCCAGCACGCCAAGGGCCAGCATCGTGAAGAGCCAGACGGCCATCGTGACGAACGGCACGAGGTGCATGCCGAGGCGGAGCTGCACCTGACTCCCCACCTCACCGGCGACGATCACGCCCTCGACGACCGGCGTGAAGCTGTTGCGGAACTGGGTGCGCCGAACGACCGAGAAGCGCAGCCCCTCGATGGTGCCTCGCAGCGGCGGCGAGCCCGGCTTCGGCCGATCGAGGGCGAAGAGCCCACCAGGCAGCGTCACCTGGCGCAGCCCGGCGATAGCCTCTTCCGCCGACAGACCCGTCTGGACGACGCGCAGCGCTCCGAGAGCGAACATGGCGGCATCGTGCTTCGTTTCGCCCCGACAGAGAATCACCTTCGCCTGCGCGCGGTGGTGTTTGCCGCTGCGTGGGCCCGCGCGGTGTGCGAAAGAACAGCGCATGGCGCTCGACGGGCAGAGCCTGTTCCATCTGGCCATCGCCGTCGCAGGCGCCGTGCTCGTCTGGGCCAACCTCTGGCGCACGCTGATCTTCGTCACGCCGTCGGCCACCACGCTCGAGATCGAAGACGGCAGCCCCGACGCGCCCGTGCCCGGGTGGCTCGAAGAGACGCACACCACGCTGCGTGGGCTCGGCTTCGCCCCGGTGGGCAGCTGGCTCGAGCTGCGGCGCCTGGGCCCTGCGCGCACGTCGTGGGGCTACGTGAACGAGACCCAGCGCGTGTTCGCGATCGTCTCTGACTCACCGCTGGTGCGCGTGAAACGAACGCCGTTGACGCCACCGGAGCCCCGCCTCGAGCGAGATGGACCGGCGGCGCGCGTCACCTTCGTCACCGTGTCGGCGGCCTCGGGCTTCCTGCTCTCGTCGAATTTCCGACGACCGGGCGCGACGATTCCACACCGCCACCTCTGCGCAGGCCTGCCGAACGCCTCGGCCGAGCGTCTCTTTCGCGCGCACCTGCGCCGCGTCGAGGAGCTGGGTGTTCCCGCCGGCACCTTCACGCTCGAGGGCCTGCTGGCTCACCTGCGCGACTGGCACGCCTCCGTCGGTCGCGCCGAGCTGCAGCGACAACACGCTGTAGGACTGTTGTGGACGCTCGGCGGCCTTGGCATGGTCGCAGGCCCGTTGGTGGGGCGGTTCTGAGGGACGACATGAAGAGCGCGTGGAAACAAGACGACATCTGGTTCCTGAGTGGCAAACGAACGCCGTTCGGCACCTTCGGCGGCAGCTTGAAGGACTTCTCGGCGACGGACCTCGGCGTCGAGACGGCGAAGGCCGCGCTGGCGCAAGCAACGGTCGCGGCTGATCAGGTACAGCACGTCGTCTACGGCAACGTGATGCAGACCAGCCCCGACGCCATCTACCTGGCGCGCCACATCGGCTTGAAGGCCGGCGTGCCCATTCCGGTGCCGGCGCTGAGCGTCAACCGGCTCTGCGGCTCGGGCTTCGAGGCGTTCACCATCGGCGCCAGCATGATGATGACCGACCAGGCGCAGGTCGTGCTCGCGGGCGGCACCGAGTCGATGTCGCAGGCGCCCCACGTCATTCGTGGCGCGCGCTGGGGCCTGCCGCTCGGCAGAGGCGGCCTCGAAGACACCATCACCGTCGGCCTCACCGACAGCTACACCGGCTTCCCGATGGGCATCACCGCCGAGAACCTGGCCGAGCAGTACAAGCTCACTCAGGCAGAGGTCGACGAGTTCTCGGTGCTCTCCCAGAAGCGCCACGCCGCTGCGCAAGAGGGCGGCCGCCTGACGCAAGAGATCATGCCCGTCGAGCTCAAGTCGAAGAAGGGCTCGACCTTCTTCGCGAAGGACGAGCACGGCCGGCCCGACGCGACCGTCGAAGGTTTCGCGCGGCTGCCGAAGGTCTTCAAGAAAGACGGCGTCGTGCACCCCGGCGCCGCGTCGGGCATCAACGATGGCGCCGCCAGCGCCGTGATGGCCACCCGCTCGTGGGCCGAGAAGAACGGCAAGAAGCCCATCGGCCGCCTCGTCAACTGGGCTGCTGTTGGCTGCGACCCGAAGGTGATGGGCATCGGCCCCGCGCCCGCCATTCGCGCCCTGATGGACCGCGCCGGCTTCAAGCTCTCGGACATCGATCTCTTCGAAGTCAACGAAGCGTTCGCGCCGCAGTACCTGGCCGTCGAGAAGGAATTGGGCCTGCCACGAGACCGGACGAACGTCGATGGTGGCGCGATCGCCGTCGGACACCCCCTCGCTGCTTCTGGCGCGCGCATCACCCTGCACCTGCTGTATGAGTTGAAGCGGCGTGGCGCGCGGTGGGGAGTGGGCAGCGCGTGCATTGGTGGTGGGCAGGGCATCGCGGTACTCGTGGAGGCACTGTGACGAGCAGCAACGTTCCCGACGCGAAGACGCTGCGCGAGCAGGCGAAGAAGATCGCCGAGCAGCGCCGAATCGACGCAAAGACCCGCAAGCGCAAGTGCGCCCTCTGCGGCACTGACGAGACCGAGCGCACGCCGTTCGTCGCGCACCCCGACGGCATCGGGCCCACCTGCAAAGAGCCCGGGCTCTGCGAGCACTACCGGGCCCACACCGCCAAGAGCGGCATTCGCTGAGAGACGACGAGGTCAGCCCATGGCGGTCATTCAGTTCACGGGTGTGAAGATCTTCTCGACCACGCTCGCGCGCGATCGCGAGATGATGGGCGAGACCATCACCCGGTGGATCAAGGACAACCCCCAGGCCGACCTCGTCGACAAGGTGGTGACGCAGAGCTCCGACAAGGAGTTCCACTGCCTCACCGTCACGCTGTTCTACCGTCACAAGAGCTGAAGGCGCGGCTGATGCTGCCCAGCCTCGTGTTGTCAGGGTTGTTGGCGATCGCTCCCGACGCCCGGCAAGAGCTCTTCGCGCGCCTCAAACAATCCGTCGTGGTGCTCGAGGTCTCGACGTCGTCTGGCCAGCGAACCGGCAACGGCACGGGCTTCGTGCTCCGTGAAGACGGCCTCGTCGTCACCAACCATCACGTCGTCGACGGCCACCGGAGCATGCGCGCCGTGTTCGCCGACGGGCGCAAGGCCGAGGTGACGGGCGTGCTGTTGCTCGACAAGGCGCACGATCTCGCCGTCGTTCGTATCGACGCGCGCGGCCTGGTCCCGCTGAAGCTCGGCAGCTCGACGGGCCTCAAAGAAGGCTCGCAGCTCTTCATGGCCGGCAACCCGATGGGCCTCGACTTCACCTTCAACGAAGGGGTGCTCACGGCGCTGCGCCCCAGGGGCCTGCCAGCCGACCTCGGCCTCACGCTCGACGATGCCGACAAACAGGCGCTCCTGCAGCTGTCCATCAACGCCGAGCCGGGCTCGAGCGGGAGCCCCGTCGTCGACGCCGACGGCGCGGTCGTGGCGGTGGTTCGCTCGAAGCTCGCGAGCGCGAACTTTGCGGTGCCCGTGGAGACCCTCGTCGCCCAGCTCACCGATGAGGTGCTCACCAGCGAGGCCCGGCCCATGCAGCAGATCCCCTGGTGGAACCTGGCCATCTCGGCGGTGGTCCTCACCGTGCTGGCGCTCTTCCTGATGGGCAGGCTCCGAGGTGGCGGCGGTGGAAGGCCTCGGGCACAACGTCGGTTCACGGGGTACGAAGAATGAGTTTCGCCGACGAAGTGAAGAGGTGGGTGTCGCCGAGGAGCGTCGGCGGGCAGATGGCGCTGCTCCTCGTCGTGACGTCGATCATCGCGGCGGCCTCGCGGCCCGTGATGGAGCAGCTGCTCCTCAACCCTTCTGACGTGCTGCAGCAGTTCAAGCTGTGGCAGCTCGTCTCGCCGACGTTCCTGGTTCCGCCCTCTCCGCTCGGGCTCATCTTCGGGCTCATCATCTTGTTGCAGACCGGCGCCTGGCTCGAGACGCAGTGGAGCCGCCCCAAGGTCTGGCTCTTCGTCTTCGGCGTCAACCTGCTCGCGAACGTGGCGACCGTGCTGGTGGGGTTGCTCTCTCCGAGCGTCTTCGCGAGCTCGTTCTTCGGCGGGTACACCACCATCGAAGCCTTGTGGATTGCGCAGGGGCTCATCGTCGGGCCGGGGCGCCTCAACTGGTTCGGGTTTCCGGTGTCGGGCTACGCGTTCGCGGTGATCGGCGCGGCGTTCACGCTCCTCGCGGGCATCACGGGCAGCTGGGTCGCCGTGGTGCCGCAGCTCTTCGGCATCGCCATCACCGTCGCGTGGGTGCAGGGCTACACGCCCGCGCAGCTGCTGTTGCGGTTCCGCTCGCGACAGCTCGAGCGCGATCTTCGAAAGCGCTCGTCACATCTCTCGGTGGTGAAGGGTCAGAAGAAGGACCGCGACTCGTACATGAACTGACGTCGCGACGTTCGCTTCAGCGCGTGGTGCGGAGGAACCCGCTGAGCGCCTGACGATCACCTGCCGGCAGCTCCGACGTGAACGAGACGCCGAGCCCACGCAACACCCCGCGCCCGTCTCGCTCGATGCGCGCCACCGAGCCGACCAGCGTGCAGTACCTGGGGCCATCTCCGTACGGCAGCGCGAGCGCCACCCGCACCGGAGTGCCTTCCCGCGCAGCTTCACGGGTCTTCAGGAAGAGCCCACCTTCCGAGAGATCGGCGACGGCGTCCTTCACGTAGCGGTTGCCGATGCGGCAGTGGGCCGTCAGCGTCACGGGGATTCGCGGAAACCCTCGTTTTTCCAGACCGCTTTGAAGCATGCGCACCTCCGGCCCTGCAGTGTGGCGATGGGTGACAAAGTGCGCGAACTGCACACGTGCTGTCAACGGGGCGGGGCCGTCGGAACAGAAAATTCTACGACGCGTGGCGGCATCGGCACCCTCGCGAGAGCGGTTCTGCGCGTGTCCAGCCAGCGCTGCGTGTGGGTTCAGCTCTCGATGCTGACGGTCTGAACGCCGTGGCGATAGATGTAGATGCGCTCGGTGTTCGTGCGGTTGTCGGCTGGCACCACGAAGAAGCCCGGGCCGCCCTGGCCGTGATCGCGAGAGAAGCCCGCGACCTGGCGACCATCTTTGAAGGTCACGCGGACCTTCTGGCCGGTGCTCGCAGGCGAGCGGGCGCCCGGGGCGAGCATGAAGAAGATGGCCTTGACCCTGCCGAGCGCGATGCCTTCGACGCCGGCGGGCCCTTCGAGCGACAACGAATCGGCGCCGAGGTCCGGGTCCTTCAGGGCGCCGCGCTTCACCTGCCCCTCCATCGTGTGGAGGATGACGCGGTGTTCACCAGCGACCTGCACCGGCCCGCTCGACTTCACGGTGCCAGATCGGTCGAACAGCTCATCGGCCATCACGCGTGGCGGCGGCTGAACCGGTATCGCAGACGGCGCGGGAACGACGGGCGCTGGAACGCGAGCGGGAGCGGGAGGAGGCACGAAGGTCGGTGCGGGGACCGCGACGCGCGTGTTCAGCGGAGGCGGCGCGGGTGCCACCGGAATCTCGGCATCCCAGGCAGCTGGTTCGCTGGGCAGGTCCTCTTCGACGACGATGCCTTGAATGATCTCGCCGTCGGGCTCTTCCTCGACATCGATCGAGGCCCCGCTGCGCTGCCACGATTCTCCGGTGCTCGTCAGGGCCTTCGCGTCGAGAAAGTCGGCGTTGCTCGAGAGCTCGATCTGCCCCTCTTCGATCGACGACTCGCTCGACATCGGCATCGCGTTGGCGAGGCTCGCAGCCGGCCCTGACTCGACCTCGAACGGCTCGCTGTCGACCGACACGTCGCCCACGTCCATCGTGGGGAGCTCGTTCGTCAGGCCGCCGGGAATGAAGTCCGCGTTCGACGCCAGCTCGACCTGGTCTTCGGGTTGGCCCGCGAGCTCAGGCGCCGCCGTCGCGACGTCACCGAACATCGAGCGGTCGGCCACCGGAGCGGCCGATGCGTCGCTCTGCCATTGGCTCGCGAAGACCTGCGAGGCGGCGGCAGCGGGCCCTGTCTCGAGCGGAATCGGATCATCCCAACTGCTCGCGAAGACCTCGGTCGCGGCCGGCGGTGCCGTCTCGGGGGCGACGGCCCAGTCGGTGGAGACGGCCGCAGGAGCTGGAGGCTGCCAGGGTGCGGCGGGGGCCTCCCACCGCGCGGCGGCTGAGTCAGTCCTGATCGCAGCGCCAGGGGTCGAGGCCAGCGGCGGTGGAATCGCCAGCGCGTCGAACGCGGACGGGGAGGACGCCAGTCCCGTCAGGACTTCACCACCAACCACGGGAAGGTCGTCGAGCGACGCCTCGAGGCCGTTGTCCGTGGGCTGCGGTTCGACCGTCGAGTCGAGAACGGGAAGGTCATCGAGTGACGGCGCGAACGACTCCTCGGGAGCGCGCGAGGCCTGGACGACCTCTGCCCAATTCGAGTCGACGGGAACATCGTCGGAGCTCATCGAGACATCGAACGATTCGCCGGTGACGGGCGCGGCGTCGACGAGGGGTGCGACCTCGGTGGCCGGCGGTGCCTCGAAGGACGCGGCCTCGACGATGGGGTCGGTTTCAAACGCTGCGCCTGCCTCGACGACGGGGCTTGTCTCGGCGATGGGCTCACTCTCGAACGAGCTCGCGGCTTCGACGATCGGCGCGTCTTCGAAGGCGGAGGGCTCGACGATCGGCCCGGCCTCGACGATCGGAGCCGATTCGAAGACCGACGCGGCCTCGACGATGGGAGCTGATTCGAAGACCGACGCGGCCTCGACGATGGGAGCCGATTCGAAGACAGACGCGGCTTCGACAATCGGCGCGGCCTCGACAACCGGCGCGGCTTCGACAACCGGCGCGGCTTCGACAATCGGCGCGGCTTCGACACTCGGCGCGGACTCGACAACCGGCGCCGCCTCGACGATCGGCTCGGCCTCGAAAACCGATGCGGCTTCGACAATCGGCTCGGCCTCGAAAACCGATGCGGTCTCGACCGGCGCCACCTCGACAACCGGCGCCACCTCGACAACCGGCGCCACCTCGACCATCGGCGCCACCTCGACGACGGGAAGCATCTCGCCATCCGTCGCAACCTCGACGCCGGCGATCGGTTCCTCGAGCATCGGCACGTCGAGCAGCGACACCGCAGCGGGCACCCCGGCCAGCGGCGGGACCTCGAGCAGGGCCCCCGCCTCGGGAGCCGGCTCGAACATCATGCTCGGCGTCGGGTCGATGATCGGCCCGTCCGACGCCGCCACGTCCACCATCATGCTGGGCGTTGGGTCGATCACTGGCCCATCGGACGACGCGGAATCGAACGTGGGCGCCTTCTTCGACGCCAGCATCGGGAGGTCGGGCAGCACGTCCGTGCTCTCGGGCGCTGCCGACAACTCTGCGAGCAACGGGCTCGACTGGGCGTCAGCTCCGCCGAGCTCGACGTCGGCGACTTCGGTGATCCCCGAGATGCTCGACTCGGGAACGTCATCGACTGACGGGAGTTCGCTCAGGGCGTTGAACGCGGCCACCTCGAGCTGCGTCGCGACGCTCTCGGTGGAGTCGTTCAGGCTCACCAGCGGCAGCTCGTCTGCGGGCGCCGGCAACAGCGACGACACCGCGGTCGCCTCGACCTTCCGCGGAGCCTCAGGGGCTGACGCCTTGCTGAAGCCGGCGCCTCCGAACAGCGGCATCGAAGGAATCTTGATGGGCGGCGGCTCGGCGTGCGGCGGTGCGACGGGCGGGGCCGCAGCGCGAGGAGGCGCCGTGGGGCCACCGTCTTCGTCATCGAGGAGCGCCGAGCGGAGATCGGCGACCGGGTCTTCCGGGATGTTGAGGTTGAGCGGAGGAACCGCGCTCGACTGCCGCGCCTGCGCGGACGGCGCCGTCGGAATCGGAGAAACCTCTTCGTCCGAGACCTCCATCACCTCTTCGCTTGCGACCTCGGACGCACCTGACGGGCTCGCCGACGGAACCGGCGCAGCGGGGTCAGACTGCCAGGTCGGCGGCGGGCCTTGCGGCGGCGCGGGTTGCTCCCAGCTCCCCTGTTGCTGCTCCGGAGCACCGTATGCGGGTGCTGGGCTCGAATAGCCCTGCTGGTTCGGAGGGTAGTAGCCAGGTTGTTGCTGCTGCCCGTACCAGCCCTGCTGCGGCGGGTATTGCGGCTGGGCCTGGTAGGGCTGCTGGTACTGCTGCGGAGCGTACCCGTAGCCCTGTTGCTGGTTCGGATCGTACGCCGGCTGATTCGGATCGTACGCGGGCTGGTTCGGATCGTACGCAGGCTGGTTCGGGTCGTACGCAGGCTGGTTCGGATCGTACGCCTGCGGCTGGTTCGGATCGTACGCAGGCTGGTTCGGGTCGTACGCCTGAGGCTGCTGATTGGGATCGTAGTAACCCGGCTGCTGTTGCTGCTGCCCGTACCAGTCCTGCTGCGGCGCCTGATTGTCGTAGTACCCGGGCTGTTGCTGCTGCTGCCCCCACTGCTGCGGCTGGTTCGGGTCGTAGCCAGGCGGGTACGGGTACCACTGCCCGTCGGCGCCCCATTGACCGTACTGGCTCATGTCGACGCCGAGCTGCGCCGCGAGCTCGTACCAACGTTGGTCTTCGTTTGGTGTCAGCCCGTTCGTCTTCCTCTTGTCATCGAGGAAACGGAACTCGCGCATGGCTGCCTGGGTGTCAGACATAAGAACGGCGCGAGATTAGCCCGAAATCTCCAGACCCCAAGGAAGCGTTCAGCTAGTTCGCGAGGATTTCGTCGCGCACACTGTCTTCGAAGCGCGCGAGGTCGGAGGAGGTGTGCATGCCGAAGGCCTTCTCGAAGGGCACACCCTTGCCTACGTCGCGCAGCAGACTGACGAGATCGGCCATGCCGTAGCGCTGCACGTAGGTGCGCATGGCCATCGCCGCGTACGAGTAGAGCATTCCGGGATCCGACGACGCGATGAGCGGGTCGTCGCGCATCGAGGAGAGGGACGGCAGCCGCTTCTGCGCGGCGAGCTGCTTGAGGTACGCGTGGTAGCGGCCTTCGGGTCTGCTGCGGCCGACGAACTCCCATTCGACGTACTCGGCCAGCCCCTCGTTGGCCCACTTCGGCAGGCCCCGGGTGTCGAACTGACAGAGTTCGTCGACGACGGCGTGAACGTATTCGTGCACGAGCGTCGCCATGTTCTGGGGGTTGATCTCGGCCGAGTCGTTCATGCGAATCGCGCTGCCCGAGTAGAAGCCGGCGATCGCCGCCGCAGCCCACGGCCCGTGGTGCATCGTGAACTCGGCCTTCGAATACAGGATGACGTCGACGGCGCTCTCGCGGGCGACGCCCATCACGTTGCGGGCGGCGAGGCGCGACTCCTCGAGCGCGGCCTGCACGCGGCCCTCGTATTCAGCGCGCTGGCCGAAGTCGCGTTGGGCGTTGAAGTAGCGGAACCGAAAGTACGCGTTCTGGCGGGTGCGGCGGCCCTCTTCGTCCACGCTCGACTCGTAGCTGCGTGACTCTCCCAGCTTCGGCGGGGCGGGACGGCGAGGGTTCGACGGTCGTTCGTCGTCGTCGTCCCCGCCCTCGGTCTCGACGACGAGGGGGCTGGAGCGGACCTCTGGCTCGGCCGCCTTGCGCGTTCTGCCCGAGAGCTGCGCCCGCGCCGACGCGGCCTCCTCGACCAGGGCCTGCGCGCTCACCATCAACGTCTGCGCGTCGCCGAAGGCCTTCGACGTCTTCGGAACGGTGGAGAGGACCCGCACCGCGCCAGCTCCGTCCTTCTCTTCGATCATCAACCGCGCGAGCTCGACTGCGATGGCGCCGTCCTTCGCGTGGCGCTTGAGGCCGACCCGCAACACGTCGTCGGCGGCCGAGCGTTGATCGGTCTTGATGGCCGCCTGCGCCGTGCAGACGACGGCTTGCGCCTGGCTCTCGAAGGCGACGCTCTTCTCTCCGAGCGAAAACGCCATCACCGCGTCGGCCGGGAGCAGCGCCTCACAGCCCTTCAGGAGCGCGGTGGCGATGCGCTTCTGGTCCTTCGCGGCGTAGCCCTTCGGTTGAACGGCGGCGAAGGCGAGGTACAGCTCTTCCCATTGGGCGGCCTTCGCGAATGCGTCGGCGCTGGCGGCGGTGGGCGCTCCGGACAGAACGAGCAGCAGCGAGGCGGTCAACACGCGGCGAGAGTCTACGCGAGACGCGGCCTCAGAACGACCAGCGGTTCAAGATGCCCGCGAAGTCGGCGAGCTCTTCCTTGCGGCCCTCGGGCTTCTTCTTCGTGTCACCCGCGACGAGGCGGTCGTTGATGGCGGCGAGCCGCTGTCCCATCACCTGCGCGAGGTTGGCGACGACCTTCAGCGTGGCGAGGTTGTTTCCCTTGAGGAGCTTCTGCACGCGCTTGCTGGGGATCTTCAGCATCGTCAGATCGGTCTTCGCGATGGCGGTGGCCGACCGCGTGTCACCAGGGCTGACCAGACACATCTCTCCGAGGACGGCGTGCGTCGACAGCACCGCGAGCTCGACGGTCTTCTTGGTGACCAGGGCCTCGCCCGAGAGGATGACGTAGAGCGCGTCGCCTTCGTCGCCTTCGCGGAAGACGGTGCGGCCCTTCTCGATCGACTGCTCGAGCGCGACCTCGAAGAACTCGGCCGCCTCGGGAACCGTCAGGCCCTGGAAGATTGGAATCTGAATGAGCTTCTTGAGCAGCGAGGCAGGAATCGACATGGGAGCGTCCTTGGCGGGGCCAACAACGGGTGACGTCAGATGCCGCGCAACACGGTCGCCTTGCCGACGCGGCCGATGGCGAGCACGTACGCGCTGGTACGAAGCGGGAGCTTCCGGGTCCGCGAGATCTGTCCGACCTTCTCGTAGGCCTCTTTCATCACCCGCTGGAGCTCGCTGGTGACGCGCTCCTCTTCCCAGGTGATGTGCTGCATGTTCTGCACCCACTCGAAGTAGCTGACGGTGACGCCGCCGGCGTTCGCGAGAATGTCGGGCACCACCAACACGCCACGCTGCTCGAACACCTCATCGGCCTCGGGCAGACACGGGCCGTTGGCGCCCTCGAGCACGATGCGGGCGCGCACCTCGGCGGCGACGCGCTTGTCGATGACGCCGCCGATCGCCGCGGGCACCAGCACGTCACAGTCTGCGACGAGCACGTCTTCGTTGCGGCACGGCGTGCCACCCGAGAAGCCGCGCACCGAGCCGGTCTTCTTCACGTGCTCGAACAGCGCCGGAACGTCGAGGCCGCGCGCGTTCAGCACGCCACCATGCACGTCGCTCACAGCGACGATCTTCGCTCCATCTTCATGGAACAGGCGCGCCGAGTGGCTGCCGACGTTGCCGAAGCCCTGAATCGCGAAGCGGGTGCCGGTCATCTGCAGCCCGACGTCACGCAGGATCTCACGCGCGATGAACTGGAGCCCGCGCGCCGTGGCGACCTCGCGCCCGCGGCTGCCATAGAGATCGATGGGCTTGCCCGTCACCACCGCCGGCGAGTGGCCGTGGTAGCGCGAGTACTGGTCCATGATCCACGCCATGACCTGCGGGTTGGTGTTCATGTCCGGCCCGGGAATGTCGCGGGTCGGCCCGATGACGTCGTGGATCTGATCGACGAACTTGCGGGTGAGGCGCTCGAGCTCCTTCACGGAGAGCTCGGCGGGGTTGCACTGAATGCCCCCCTTGGAGCCGCCGAAGGGCAGGTTCACCACGGCCGTCTTCCACGTCATCAACGACGCGAGGCCGAGCACCTCGTCCTCGTTGACGTCGGGGTGGAAGCGCAGGCCTCCTTTCATCGGGCCGCGCGCGTTGTCGTGCTGCACGCGATAGCCCTTGAAGGTGCGGATCTCGCCGTTGTCGAGTTCGATGGAGACCTGCACGCTGACGGTGCGCAAGGGCGTGGCGAGCAGCGTTTCAATGCGCTCCCCCACGTCCATGATGCGTGCGGCCTTCTTGAAGTACCAATTGGCGGCTTCTGCCGAAGTCATGGTGCGCGGACCATAGGGCTGCGCGTAGCATGCCGTCCATGATTCGAGTTTCGACCGGCGTTCTGGCCTTCACCTTGCTGGTCCTCAGTTGTGGCCCGACCGTGCCCGTGAAGTGCCAACCGTCGAACTGTTCGGGCTGCTGCACCGAGGCCGAGGAGTGCATCGCCACAGGGAAACAGTCTCGCAATGGCTGCGGCTCGGGCGGCGCCACCTGCAAGGCGTGTCTGGTCGATCAGACCTGTAGCGCGCAGGGCCGGTGCGTGATCGACCCCGACGGCGGTGTGTCGACGGGTGGCGGGACCGCAGGCACGGGCGGAGGGATGTCGGGGACTGGTGGCGGCGGCATGGCGCCGTGCGGCGGCGAAGGAGAAGTGTGCTGCGCCAATCAGGCCTGCAACCTGACGCTCTCGTGCAGCCGCGCCCTCTGCATCCGCTGCGGCATGACGAACCAGCCGTGCTGCAACTCCTCGTGCCTCGGCTCGAACATCTGCACCAACGGGACGTGCACCTTCCCCAGCGCAACGGGCGGAGGATCTGCGACTGGCGGCGGCATGGCGACGGGCGGCGGCGTGGCGACTGGCGGCGGCATGGCGACGGGCGGCGGCATCGCGACTGGCGGCGGCATGGCGACGGGCGGCGGCATGGCGACCGGCGGCGGCATGGCGACCGGCGGCGGCGTGGCGACAGGCGGTGGCATGGCGACGGGCGGAGGCAGCGGGACGGGCGGCGGCGTGGCCCTTCTCTCGGTCGGCGACCCCTGCACCGTGCCGAGCGAATGCTCCGACGGAATGTGCCTCACGGTGTTGTTCGACAACGGCTACTGCTCGAAGGCGTGCACGAGCGACGGAGACTGCACGTTCGGCAGTCGCTGCGGCCGAAACCCTGCGGGCGCCGGCAACGTGTGCCTGAAGAACTGCGCCGCGCCGGGCACGTCGAACGGCTGCCGCCCGAACTACGTCTGCGACAAGGCCAACGTCTCGATCAGCAACCTGCCGGTCTGCGTGCCCGCCTGCACGTCTCCGTCGTCGTGTGGCGCCGGAGCGAACCAGTGCGATGCGCGAGGCTTCTGTTGCGGAGCGGCGCCGTACGCCTGCTGCAACAACACGCAGTGCGACTCCGGCTTCACCTGCACTGCGGGGTACTGCACGGGCTCCGGCACGGGTGGTGGTTCGTCTGGAACCGGTGGCGGCTCTTCGGGGACGGGTGGTGGTTCGTCCGGCACGGGCGGCGGATCGTCAGGCACCGGGGGCGGCTCCTCGGGCACGGGCGGTGGCGCCTCGTCGGGCAACCTCGTCGGCTCGGCCTGCACCGGCCAGTCGCAATGTGAAGGCAGCGCGTCGAACCGCCGGTGCAACCCGACGTGGAGTGGCGTGCCCCCGTGGTCGGGTGGCTACTGCAGCATCGGCAGCTGCACGACGGCCGGACCCGCTGCATGCCCTACAGGGAGTTCGTGCGCGCTGTACTCGGGCTCGCCCAACCACTGCCTCAAGAACTGCGACTTCGCGACGCAGTCGGGGTGCCGGACCGACTACCTCTGCGAGCGCGGCATCGTCGACAACTTCTACCAGGGCGTCTGTTACCCGAAGTGCACGTCGAACAGCCACTGCGGTGGAACCGGCCGGTGTGACCTGGCGACGGGTTCATGCTGCGGCAACAGCGGCTACAAGTGCTGTACGAGCGGGACGGCCTGCACCACCGGCTCATGCCAGGCGGGCCTCGGGAACTACTGCGGGTGAGTGAGTCGTCGCCCGGCGAAGCCCACGCACACCTCGACGCGCTCGGCCGCCGGGTTCGGGCCCTGCGCGAGACGATGCGGCTCACGCAAGACGCGTTCGCCCAGCGCTGCGGCATCTCGGTGAGCTTCGCGTCGCTGCTCGAGCGCGGGGAGCGGAGCCCTTCGTACGAGACGCTCATCGGCATCGCGCGCGCCCTCGAGGTGCCCGTCTCCGAACTCTTCCGCGATGGGCCGACGTTCGCCTCCGATGATCCCTCTCACGTGCGGTTGCTCGACTTCGCGCGCAAGGCCCAGCTGACCCGCGCGCAGGTCGATCGTGTCATCGCGGTCGGTCACGCGATGTTCGGTCTGGAGCCCGACACGCGAAGGGCAGGACGTGTCGCGGGGTGCTCGGAAGAGGGCTGCGATCGACCGGTGCTGGCGCGTGGGCTCTGCGGGCCGCACTACCACCGCGCACGCCGGGCACGGCTCGGCGAAGAGTGACGATTCTCTGAAGGTTGGACCAGGCTCGAGCACTTCGTCGCCATGGCGCTCCGACTGACGGCGTTGATCTGCTTCCTCACTTCTGGGTGTGGGCGTGGCGGGCCAGTGTGGCCAGACGCTCCCGGTCCCGGCGAGGCTGACCCGCTCTCCACTGCGCTGACCGGAACGCCGTGGATCTTTCGAACCATCACCGCGGCGCGCTGTAACGATCGGGCGCTCCGATGGTCGTTCTCACCAGACGGGAGCGCGCGCTCCACGACGACGCGCGACATACTCGACGCGAACGGCGTCTGCGCCTCGCCGGCTGTGGAAACCACCGGGAGCTGGACCCGGCGCGATCGAGAGGTCGAGGTGAGCTGGCCCGACGGCACCTGGCGTTTCCACGCCGCGGTGTTCACGCACGCCCCGCGTCTGTCGAACGCCCCGTCACGGAGGATCACCGACGGCCGCAAGGCCCTCTCGACGAGAACGTTCGAGCGAGTGGGAGATGTCTGGCTCGACGAGCACGAGGCGCCGAGGAGCGGTCAGCCTGTGCGCACCTCGACCCGTGTCACCATCTCGCCGCCGCTCACCGCGGCTCACGACGGCGCCGCATGCACGATGCAGGTGACGGTCTCGGTCGACCTCGATGGGCAGACGACCACCGAGACGTTCTCACCACCGTGCGTTCGGCTGCGCGACGCGACCAACGGGTGGCGCGCGGCAGGGCACCTCGAGAAGTTCATCTACCGGCACGACGCGGTGAAGGACGCGGGAGTCTTCGCGAGACGTGCACCGGCCATCGCCTCAGCGATCGCCGACGGCTTCGTGATGGCGCTCGCGGTGCACGATGAGCAACCCGACGTCGCGGTGCATCCGGAACTGAGTGACGAGGCGCTCGGGTGGTTCGAAGCGGATGACGCCGGGCGCTGAGCATCACGGCTCGACGATGACCTCGACGTGCTCGACGACGCCGCCGACACGAGTGAGATCGAGCGTGCCGGTGAGCGGCCTTTCAGCCGTGAGCGCCACGACGCCGGGGGCCGCCAGGTCGATTCGAAGACCGTCGCTCGCCATGCCCTGGGCGATGTCGCCGGTCACGAGCAGGAGGGGACGCCCGACGCGCAGACGAAGCGGCCCCGCTGACCCGGGAGGAAAGGAACGCTGCTGTGCGCCATCGATGACGGGTGGCCTCGGCTCGGCGGAGACAGAGAGCCGATACCGCAGCGCCGGCTTGCCGGGTTGCGCGACCTCGAGGGTCGCGACCCCTTCGGCGGTTCCGACGATGAGCAGTTGCCTATTCCCGATGCTCTTGACGGTCGCGATGCCCGCGGGCGCGACTGACTGCTCGCCAATCGAAGGCAGCGTCAGCACCTTCTGCGAGCCGATGCTGAGCCGGACCTCACCGGCGCCGAAGCGCGGTTCGACCTGCACCGGCCACTTCCGTGACGAGCCATCTTCGAACCAGGCCTCGACGGTGGTGTTGCCCAGCCGCTCGCCGCGAACCTCGAGCCCACCGCTCTCCTCCGTCACGCTCGCGACCGTCGGGTCGCCGATAGACCAGCGCACCCGGCCAGGCGTCAGAAGTGGGCGCGACTGCCCGGGCTGGACCACCAGCGGCCGCTCAGGCGTCATGAAGGACTCGACGTCGACCTCGAGGCGATCACCGGTGCCGCCATCAGACGCGCTCGTCTCGATCACGACATGGCCCGGCGTTCGCCCCTCTACGAGCGTCCAGTCGCCACGATCCAGGAGGACGACGACGCCTGCTGGCAGGGCGCGCACCGAGGTGATGGGCGCGCCGAGTCGCAGCTTCCCGCCGACCGCGAGGCGGGTCGGCTTCGTTCCGCGGCCCGCGTCACCGGGGCTCGACGCGACGGGCCGGGGCGCCTCGGCAGCTGACGGGCCAGCCGCAGTGGCGACGACGATGGCGGCGAGTGGAGCGAGGACGGCTGCGTCGAGCGAACGGGTCATGGCGTCCTGCATCGAGAGACCCGGTGACATGCGGGCGCGGCTGCGACGGTTCCATCGACGGCGGTGCGTGCGCGAGGGTCACCGCGTCCGGAACAGCGGGCTCCGACGAATTGCGGAGCATGGGGCCCCCGACGAGGACCCCGAGCAACACCACGAGCCCGGTGATGACCCACGCGCGAGAAGCGGAACTCAGCCGCGTTGCGGCGACGGTGTCTTCCGTCGAGGGCCCGAGCTTCGACGCCGCTGACGAGAGCGCCCTCAGCTGGCGGGCCGCAGCCGCGAGCTCGGGCTCGGTCGCGAGCCGGTGCTCGAACGCCACGCGCTCCTCGGCACCGAGGGTGCCGTCCAACCACTCCGACAAGAACTCCCAGTCGCGCGGCGTCATGGAGCACCTCCGGGTGGGAGCCGATCGAGCGCAGGGCCGAGCGTCGTCACCAACGCCATGCGCGCGCGTGAGAGCCGCGACTTGATGGTGCCGACCGGCACGCCTTCACAGTCGGCGATCTCAGGAAGCGTCAGGCCCTCGATGGCCGACAGCACGAAGGCGCGCCGCTGCGGAAGCGGGAGCGTGCTCAGCGCGTGCTCGAGCTGCGCGTGAAACTGGTGGGTCTCGGCGCGCTGCGCGGGGTCGAGCTCTGGTGGACCGGTGAGGGCGACGTCGTCGACGTCGACGGTCGTGGGCCGCCGCTTCCGTGCCTCCATCAGCAGCCAGCGGGTCGCGACGGTCGTCATCCACGTCGAGAACTGCGCGGGCCCGGCGGGTTCGAACCGATCGAGCACCGAGAGCAGATGCGCCACGACGCCCTGGAGCTGGTCTTCACGCTCTCCGGGAAGGCCGAGCCGCCGCACCAGCGCGGCCAACCGCGGCCCGATCGCCCGCATGAGCTCCCGAGCTGCCGCTCGATCTCGCTGACGGACCCTGGCGACCAGCTCGTTCACGAGCGGGTCTCATGCAGCGACGCCCAAAAGGGTTCCACCACGCTTCACTTCTTCGGTGGCAGGCGGTGCGGCGACACCGACGGGCGGGCCCCGGGCGTCGCGGGACGCGCGGGTGGTGGGGCTCCCGGTCTGCGATTCGCCGGCGCCTGCGGGTAGGCCTTGATGTTGGTGCCCTCGCCGTCTCCCGGCTCGGCGTCACCTTCGGCCATCAGCGCTTGATCGACCTCCACGCTCTCGTCGCCACCAGGAGGCTCGTCGTCACCGGTCTGCGAGCTGGGCTCGACAGGCTTCTTCGCGAGCAGCGGGTTTCGGGTCGGCGGCGGCGTCGCGTCATCTTTCGAGGCGGCTTTCGGCGCACCGGCGACCTGTGACGGGCGAGCAGGCGGCGGCGCGCCAGGCTTCGGCCCCGCTGGCACCTGCACCTGCGCGTTCCCCTTCGCGGGAGCGGCCTTCTCGGCCAGCTTCCGGTTCGCGTCGTCCTGAAGCTTCTGCTCGAACGCGTGGTAGTCGTCCGCCCACCCCTCGGGGTCCGGCAGGTGCTTCTCGCGGTGCTTGAGCGACGGCGCCCAGTGCGTGGTGACGTTCTCGCCGACGCCGTGAATCAACGGCGGGGGCGGCAAGCCGTACGTCGCAGGGTCGAAGAACTTCTCGGTGAGATCGGTGAAGCCGTACGCGCGAGCCTTGGCGAGGAAGGTCGGCAGAATGCCGGTCGGCGCGTGGTAGCCGAGCACGTTGCCTTCGCTGTCCTTGGTGACGGGAATGTAGAGCCACAGATCCTGCGTGCGGTAGTCGCCCTTCTCGTTGAGCGGCAACACCTCGCTGACGGCGATCGTCTTGCGCGAGCCGTCTTGCAGGCGCTCGCAGCAGACGACGAAGTTGATCGCCGCGGCCACCTGCGCCCGCACGGCCACCATCGGCAGCTCGACCGCGCTCATCAGACACAACGACTCGATGCGGCGCAGCGACTCGGTGGGCGTGTTGGCGTGCGTCGTCGCCATCGAGCCACCGTGGCCGGTGTTCATCGCCTGCATCAGGTCGAACGCCTCACCGCCGCGGACTTCGCCGACGATGATGCGATCGGGCCGCAGTCGCAGCGCCGACTGGAGCAGGTGGCCCATGTTCACCTCGCCCTTGCCGAACTTGTCGGGCGGGCGCGACTCGAAGGGCACCAGGTGCTCCTGGTTGAGCTGGAGCTCGGCCGAGTCCTCGATGGTGAGGATGCGCTCGTCGTCGGGGATGAGCCCCGAGAGGATGTTGAGGAGCGTCGTCTTGCCGGAGCCCGTGCCGCCCGAGACGAGCATGTTCAGCTTCACGCGAACGGCGGCCTCGATGACGCGCACCATCGCCGGGGTGATCGAGCCGAACTTCACGAGGTGATCGGGCGTGAGCTTGTCGCGGAAGAACTTACGGATGGAGATCGTCGTGCCCTTGCGCGCGATGGGCGGGAGCACCACGTGAATACGGCTGCCGTCAGGCAGGCGGGCGTCGAGGCGCGGGCGATCTTCCGAGAGCGGGCGGCCGACGTACTGGGCCATGTTGCGCGCCGCGCCGAGCAGGCCTTCTTCGGTGAAGGTCGCGTCGGTCTTGTAGAGGCGCCCCTTGCGCTCGATCCACACGTCCTTCTCGCCGTTGATCATGATCTCCGACACCGTCTCGTCGTCGAGGTACTGCACGACGGGCTTCAAGAAGGCGCGGAGTGACTCCTGGAACATCGACATGCCGAGCACCCTAGCCCGGTCGATGAGTCAGTGGCGAAGCAGTGCGGCCGTTCTAACGTGCGGGTATGGCCAGCCGCCGACCTGCTCGTCCCGCGAAGAAGAAGCCCACCGCCAAGCCGAGCCCCGAGCCCGAGACGGTGGCGATCAAGGAAGGCGCTGAGACCGAACCGCCGCTCCCGAAGAACACCCTGCCCTTCGAGATCGACCCGAAGAAGGTCGAAGACTCGCTCAAGAAGTTCCGCGACCAGCTCGTGCAGCTCACCAAGAAGGGCCGCTACACGAAGGTGCGCTTCAAGTTCCGCGGCAAGCAGCTGTTGCCAGACCTGCCCCTCGCGGCCGTCGTCGCCGTCGAAGGCGCCACGTTCTACTGGACGGGCCTGCTGCGCCTGCTCGTCTTCAACCTCGCGGGGCGCGCCGTTATCGAGGTCGAGCTGGTGAACGACTCCGAGAAGCGCATCACCACGGGCAAAGAGGCGCTGCTCTCGGGCGATCTCGACGAGGCGCTCAAGGCGTTCCGCGAGGCGCTCGACATGGACCCCGAGAACGCGATCGTGCACCTGAACCTGGGCGTCGCGTACAAGCTCAAGGGCCAGAAAGAGGTCGCGCGCATGGCGTTGTCGAAGGCGAAGGCGCTCGACGCGCACGGCCCGACCGGCATGGAGGCCGATCGCCTGCTCGCTGGACTCGGTCCGTCGGGCTCGTAGCTGCCGGAACGTATGCAGCCTCGCGCGTCGCGGGGTATGGACCTCAGCGCGCATGGCCGCTCCACGAAAAGCCAGCATCGGCTTCATCTTCGTCACCCTCTTCCTCGACATCCTCGGCATCGGGCTGCTGATCCCCATCGTCCCGAAGCTGGTGCAGTCGTTCGCGGCGCAGGCGCTGACGGGCTCTGGTGACACGCTCATCGAGCTGCTCCCGCACGACGGCGCGACGCCACAGGAGCTCGCCTCGAAGTGGTACGGCTGGCTGATCGCCTCATACGCGGCGATGCAGTTCCTCTTCTCGCCCATCATCGGCGGCCTGTCGGACCGATACGGCCGGCGAAAGGTGCTGCTGCTCTCGAACTTCGGCCAGGGTCTGGCGTACGTGATGATGGCGCTGGCGCCGTCGCTCGGCTGGCTCTTCGTGAGCCGCCTCATCGCGGGCGTCACGGGCGCGAGCATCGGCACCGCCACCGCGTACATCGCCGACGTCACGCCGCCCGAGAAGCGCGCGCAGAGCTTCGGGCTGGTGGGCATCGCGTTCGGCCTGGGCTTCATCTTCGGGCCGCTGATGGGTGGGTTGTTGGGCGGGTGGATTCTGCGGCTGCCCTTCTTCGTCGCCGCTGGTGTCACGCTGGCGAACGCGGCCTGGGGCTTCTTCGTGCTGCCCGAGAGCCTCGCTGAAGAGAACCGCCGGCCGTTCTCGTGGGCGCGCGCCAACCCGTTCGGCACGCTCAAGGCGCTGGGCCGCTACCCGCTGGTGTGGGCGATGACGGCGACGGCGTTCCTCTTCAACCTCGGGCAGCGCGCGCTCGAGACGACCTGGGTGCTGGCCACCGAGTACCGCTACGGGTGGGACTTGAGAGACGCAGGCATCTCGCTCGCCGCGGTCGGTGTCGGCGCGGCCATCGTTCAAGGCGGCGTGGTTCGTCGGGTGGTGCCGATGTTCGGCGAGCGCCGCGTCTTCCTCTTCGCAGGGCTCGTCGGCATGGCCGCCTTCATCGGGTACGGCCTCGCGCCGACGGGGCTCGTCGCCTACCTCATCATTCCGTTCGGAGCCCTCGGCGGCATGGCCGGGCCCGCGGTGCAGGCGTTGCTCTCGCGCGCAGTGCCCGCCAACGAGCAGGGCATGCTGCAGGGAGGCCTGGTCAGCCTCACGGCGCTCACCCAGGTGATCGGGCCGCCGGTCGCGACGGGCCTGTTCGGTTTCTTCATCAGCACCCAGGCCCCGTTCCAGCTGCCCGGCGCCCCGTTCTTCTTCGGAGCCGCGTGCATGGCCATCGGCTTGCTGTTCGCGTTGAGGGCCTTCGCGAGGCACCCCGACGTGAAGGCGCCCATCGCAGTCGTCACCAGCTGACTACTTCGAGATCGGCGTCTCGGCTTCGCCGGCGCCGCGCTCTTCCTGGTACTGCTTGGGGTTGGTGCCCCACGTGAAGTCGGCGGGCACCTTGCCTCCACCGCGCTGCTCGCTCCCGGTGCCCCACTCGGAGTCCTGGTGGACGATGTCGGTGGTCGGGCGGCCCTTGAACGGAACGGGCAGCTTCTTCGGATCGCTCGGCTTGTTCGATGAACCCATGGGCCCAGTGATAGCGACACCGCGCGCGGAAGGCTACGGCGACGCACTGGTCCACGGGAATTCCGGGCGCTGGTCCTTCCGCGCTGAACCGAAGGCCACTACCTGCTGGGGCTCCTCGACGCAGAAGGGACACGCCATGGCCTCAGTGAGAGCGACAAGCACCCAACAGTTCGATGCGCAGTGGTCGAAGGCCCGGGCCGACGGAAGCGAACAGAGCCATCGGGTCTCGTACGGCGAGGTGAAGGCTGCGCTGGGCGTGCTGAAGGAAAAGGGGCTCACGCGCAAAGAGGCGCTCCACGCCGCGTCGACGTTCTCTCAAGACCCGGTGCTGACCCGGCCGGCTGCGAAAGAAGCGCTCGCCTTCCTCGCGCTCGTCGGCAAAGGGAAACCCCTCGACGCCGCCACGGTCGAAGCCATCAAGGCGGACTTCTCGATTCGCGCAGCAAAGCCCTTCAGCTCGCTCGCCGTTCCCGGCCGCGAAGTGAAGAACACGATCGAGCTCCCCCAGAGCGTGCAGCAGGCGCTCGCCGACACGCGCGAGCCCGACGCCGACGCGACCTGGGAGAGCGTCGTGGCCCGCAAAGCCACCCTCGCGGGGCAGCCCGTCTACGTCGTGCACTTCAGCGCGCTCGATGACGGAAACGGCGACGCCGAGAAGGTGCGGGTGTTCAGCGCCAGCGGGCAGCTCCTGGCGAAGGGCTCGCTCTTCGACGGCATGGCCGGCTTCAGCTGGGACTGAAGAGCGGGCCACTGGCCGGGCGCGACTTCGTGGCAGACTTCGTGAGGTGAGCGCTTCGCCGGGCCGGATCCACGCCTTCGACTGGCTGCGCGGCGTCGCCGTAGTAGTGATGATTCAGACGCACTCGTTGGTGCTGCTGCAGAAGGGTCTCGAGAAAGACCCGTTCCATTCGTGGCTCGTGCGCATCGATGGGCTCGTGGCGCCGTCGTTCATCTTCTCGGCAGGCTTCGCGCTGGCGCTGGTGCAGGTGCGGGCGGCCCTGGCTGGCGGCTCTCGAAAGGCGCAGGCCCTCAAGACGTTGAAGCGCATCGGCGAAGTGCTGCTGGTGGCGTCGCTGGTGAACACCATCTGGTTTCACGCGTGGCGTGAGCCGAAGTGGCTCCTGCGCCTCGACATTCTTCACTGCATCGGGCTCGCGCTGCTGATCGCGCTGCCGTTCCTGGTGAGCCTCGCGGGCCGGCCGCAGGTGCTGCGCTGGGTGATGCTGGGCCTTGCGGCGCTCGTGTTCGGGCTCTCGCCGCTGACCGAGAACGTCACGGGGTTCGCGAGCATCTTCGTCAACACCCGCGTCGGCGCGCTCGACGACACCTTGGGCACCACGTTCGCCCTGTTTCCGTGGGCGGGCTACGTCTTCCTCGGAGCCTCGTTCGGCGCGACCGTGGGCATGATGAAACAGGAAGCCCAATTGTGGCGCTGGTTGGGGCTCCTCTGGGGGCTCGGCGTGGCGCTGTGGATGACAGAAGGCTTCTGGCGAACCCTCTACCCGGCGCACAACTTCTGGGTGACGAACCCCGCGAACGCCGCGCAGCGGTGGACGCTGGTGCTCTCGGTGATCGCCGTGTTCCGCGTCATCGAGGTGCGGGTGCCGGGCTCACCGAAGTCGAGGCTCGCGGCGCTGCTCGGCACCTTCGGAGCGTCATCGCTCTCGGCGTACTTCTTCCACGAGATGCTCCTCTACCAGAACACCGTCGGCGTCTTCACGAAGCTGTTCCGCGAGCGGTGCGACTGGGTGACGTACTGGCCGGTGCTCGCGGCCCTCGTCTTCTCGACGTGGCTCTGCGTGAAGGCCTGGGAACGGGTCGACCCCAGGCTCCGCGCACTGTTCTCGAAGAAGCAGCCAGCCGTTACTTCGTAGGCAGCACGGCCTCGACCTGCTTGCGCACCTCGTGGCTCATCGGCTCGGCCTTCGAGGGCAGGTGCGCGACGACCTTGCCGTCGGTGGCGACCAGGAACTTGTTGAAGTTCCAGTTCACCTCGCCGCCGTTCTCCTTGAGCCCTTGCAGGTGTTTGTAGAGCGGGTGCGCGGCGTCGCCTTTGACGGCCACCTTCGCGAAGAGCGGGAACGTCGTCTTGTACTTGAGGTCGCAGAACGCCTTCACCTCGGCGTTGGTGCCGGGCTCCTGGCCACCGAAGTCGTTCGACGGGAACGCGAGCACCTCGAAGCCCTTCGCCTTGTACGCCTGGTACAGCTCCTCGAGGCCCTTGTACTGGGGCGTGTAGCCGCACTGCGACGCGGTGTTGACGATCAGCAGCGCCTTGCCCTTGTACTGCGAGAGCGAGACGTCTTTGCCGTCGATGGTCTGCACTTGAAGATCGTAGAGGCTCATGGGGGCTCCAGCGAGAGAGAGGGACAGCGCGAGGGTGGTCAGCATGGCCGCAGAACTAACCACCCACGCCGCGCCCTGCCACCCGTCTTCATTGCGTCGAGGCCCAGCGGCTCAGCCGAGCTCTTTCACGAATTGGTCGAACCGCGACTTGTTCGACGCCTTGTGGAAGGCGTCTTCGCCCGAGATCTTCCCCTCTTCGGCGAGCTTGAAGAGCACGTCGTCCATCGACTGCATGCCGAGCTGCTTCCCCGACTGGATGATGGAGATGATCATCGGCGTGTTGCCTTCACGGATCACGTTCGGAAGGCCGGGCGTCTTGAGCAGAATCTCGTGCACTGCCATGCGGCCGCGGCCATCGGGGGTGCGGAGCAGCAACTGCGACACCACCGCCGCCAACGACTCCGACAGCATGGTGCGCACCTGCTGCTGTTGATCGGTCGGGAACGCATCGATGACGCGATCGATCGTCTTGGGCGCGCTGTTGGTGTGGAGCGTTCCGAACACCAGCACGCCCATCTCGGCGGCGGTGATGGCGAGGGCGATCGTCTCCATGTCTCGCATTTCGCCGACGAGGATGACGCCGGGGTCCTGGCGAATCGCGCTCCGCAAGGCGTTCGCGAAGCTCTTGGTGTCGTTGCCCACCTCGCGCTGGCTCAGCGTGCACTTCTTGTTCTGATGCACGAACTCGACGGGATCTTCGATGGTGACGATGTGTTTGGAGTGTTTGGTGTTGATGAGATCGACGATCGCCGCGAGCGTCGTCGACTTGCCCGAGCCCGTTGGCCCCGTCACCAGCACCAGGCCCTGCTCGAGATCGGCCAGCGCCGACAACGCGGCCGGCGCCTTGAGGTCTTCGAGTGAGCGGATCTTTTCGGGGATGATGCGGAACACCGCCGCGGCCCCACGCTCCTGGTTGAAGTAGTTCGCGCGGAACCGCCCGACGCCCGCCAGCGCATAGGCGAAGTCGAGATCGAGGTTGGTGCCGTAGTGGCTCCACTGCTTCTCGTTTGCGAGCTCCTTCAGGTGATCGCGCAGCGACTCGTCGCTGAAGGTCGGCCACCCGCCGACGGGCTTCACGCCACCGTGTTGGCGCATGTGGGGCTGCATGCCGGCGGCGAGGTGCAGGTCGCTGCCGCCCTGGTCCTTGAGCAGCTTGAAGAGTGGGTCGAGGCGGGCCATGGCGGGTTCTCAGGCGAAGCGCTTGGGGTCTTCTGCGTGGCGGCGGGCTTCGGCTTTCGTCACCTGCCCGCTCTTGACCAGGTCGAACAACGAGTCGTCGAGCAGACACATGCCGTCGTTCTTCGCGGTCTGCATCACGCTGCGAATCTGAAAGGTCTTCTCTTCACGAATCAGGTTCGAGACCGACGGCTTCACGTAGAGGATCTCGAGCACGGGGATACGCCGCGTCCCGTCGGCCGTGAGCACGAGGCGCTGCGAGACGATCGCGCGCAGCGACTCCGACACCATGGCCCTGATCTGCGACTGCTGCTTGGGCGGGAACACGTCGAGGATGCGGTTGATGGTGCGCACCGCGTTGTTGGTGTGCAGGGTGCCCATCACGAGGTGGCCCGTCTCTGCGGCCGAGATGGCGAGCTGAATCGTCTCGAGATCGCGCAGCTCGCCGATGGCGATGATGTCGGGGTCTTCACGGAGCGCCGCGCGCAAGGCGTTGGCGAAGCTCAAGGTGTGCTTGTTCGCCTGGCGCTGGTTCACCACGCAGCTCTGCGGCGTGTGCACGTACTCGATGGGGTCTTCGACGGTGATGATGTGATCGGTGCGCGTGGCGTTGAGCAGGCTGACGAGCGCGGCGAGCGTCGACGACTTGCCGCAGCCGGCCGGTCCCGTCACCAGCACCAGGCCCTGATGGTAGTCGGTCAACTTCGAGAGACTCGCGGGCAGGCCCAGGCTCTCGAGGGTCGGCGGCTCGGGCGGAATGGTGCGGAACACGCCGTCCCACCCGCGCTGTTGCTTGTAGAAGGACGCGCGAAAACGGCCGACCCCCGGAAGCGCGAGCGCGACGTCGAAGTCCCAGTTCTCGTCGAGCAGCTTGCGCTGCGCCGGGTCGAGCGCGTCCTTGAGGATCGACTCGACCGCCACGGCGTCGAGCACGCCCGTCTTCAGTTCCTTGAGCTGGCCGTTGACGCGCATCTGCAGCGGCGCACCACCGTGAATGTGCACGTCGCTCGCCTTCGCCTCGACGGCTTTGGTGAGGATCTGGTTGAGCGTCGGGAGCTTGCTGGCAGGACCAGCACGCGTCACCTGAACGGCGGGGCCGGCAGGCGCTGCAGCCGCCACAGGCGCGGGTGCCGCCGCGGGCGCTGGTGCTGAGGGCTTCGCGGCGACAGGCGCGGCTGTGGGAGCCGAGGAAGCCGGTGCCGGGGCGCCCCCACCCTGCTTCGCGAGGTACTGCGCCTGAGCCTGCGCGAGCCACTTCGCCTGGTCGGCGCTGATGAACTTGAGCTCCTGCAGGAGCGCGCTGAGGGGCTTTGGATCAGACGCCTGTCGCTGCGCGGCAGAGGTGAGCTGCTCCTGGCTGATGAGCTTGTAGTGAACGGCGATTCGACCGAGCAGCGCGTCTTCTTGACTCTGCATGCGGCGCGCAGCCTAGCCCGCCACGCGAGTGAGTCGATCGACAACGCGCGCGGGTGAAGAAAGGTGAAGAGGTGTGTGCGGCCGAAGGTTGCTGGTTAGGGTGCGCAGCGTGAGCCGCGACGATCGAGACAAGAAGACCCCCAAACCCAAACCGCAGGTGACGCTCCGCCGGCTCTATTCTCTGGCCTGGCCCGAGCGGTGGACGTTGTTGCTGGCCACCAGCTTTCTCATCATCAGCTCCAGCGGCTCGCTCGCGTTCCCTTCGGCGGCCGGCTCGCTGCTCGACGGCGCGCTCAACGTGAAGACGGGCGCCGTCGACATCGCGCGCGTCGACCGCCTCGCGCTGGCGCTGGTGGGCATCTTCCTCGTCACGGCGATCGCCTCGGCGCTGCGCTTCTTCATCTTCAGCCGCGCCGGCGAGCGCATCGTCAGCAGGCTGCGTCACGATCTCTACGGCTCGCTGCTCAGCCAGGAGACGGCGTTCTTCGACGGCCAGAAGACCGGCGAGCTGTCGTCTCGGCTGTCGTCCGATGCGTCGGTGCTCCAGACGACCGTCACCGCCAACATCAGCATGGTGCTGCGCAACATCGTGCAGGCCATCGGCTCGGTGACGATGCTGATGCTGACCTCGTCGAAGCTGACGCTCATGATGCTCACGGTGGTGCCGCCGGTCGCCATCGGCGCCGTGTGGTACGGCCGCCGCGTGCGCAAGCTCTCGAAAGAGAGCCAGGACGCGCTGGCCAAGGCGAGCGAGGTCGCGGTCGAGTCGCTGTCGGGCATTCGCACGGTGCGCTCGTTCGCGGCCGAGAAGAAGGAGCTGGCCCGTTACGGAGAGGCCATCAACGCCTCGCTCGAGCTCGCGTTCCGGCGCATTCGGCTGTCGTCGAGCTTCTTCGGCGTCGCGTCGTTCATGGCCTTCTCGTCCGGCGCGTTCGTCTTCTGGTACGGCGCGCGAATGGTGGCGAACGCCGAGCTCAGCGCCGGCTCGCTGCTCACCTTCCTGATGTACACGATGCAGCTGGCCTTCGGCATGTCGGCGCTGGCCGAGCTGTGGACCGACGTGCAGCGCGCCTCGGGCGCCGCCGAGCGCGTGTTCGAGCTGTTGCACCGCAAACCCGAGATCCCCTCGACCGGCGGCGCGACCATCGAGGCGCTCAAAGGCGCCGTGCGCTTCGAGCACGTTCAGTTCACGTACCCCGCGCGCCCCGACACGAAGGTGCTCGACGACTTCTCCCTCTCACTCGACCCTGGAGAGATCGTCGCGCTCGTCGGCCCCTCGGGCGCCGGCAAGTCGACCATCGCGTCGCTCCTGTACCGCCTCTACGATCCGAAGGCGGGCTCGCTGCAGCTCGACGGCATTCCGTTCTCATCGCTCGACCCGCAATGGCTGCGAAGGCAGATCGGCGTCGTCGCACAGGAGCCGTTGCTGTTCTCGACCAGCATCGCCGAGAACATCCGCTACGGCCGGCCCGAGGCCTCGATGGAGGAGGTCGAGCAGGCCGCGAAGCTCGCCAACGCCCACACGTTCATCTCGACGTTCCCCGAGGGGTACCAGACGCTCGTCGGAGAGCGCGGCATTCAGCTCTCGGGTGGGCAAAAGCAGCGCGTCGCCATCGCCCGCGCCATCTTGAAGAACCCGCGCATCCTCATCCTCGACGAGGCCACCAGCGCGCTCGACGCCGAGAGCGAACACCTGGTGCAGGAAGCGCTCGAGCGACTCATGCACGGGCGCACGACGTTGATCATCGCGCACCGGCTCTCGACGGTGAAGGACGCGAACCGGGTGGTGGTGCTCGAGGCAGGCAGAGTCGTCCAGTCGGGCACGCACGCGGGCCTGGTGGAGCAGGAAGGCCTCTACAAGCGCCTCATCGAGCGGCAGTTCGCAGCCTGAATTTCAGGAGCGCCGCGACTGCAGCGCCCCCATCAGCTTCGACATCTCGACCTCGAGCTGAGTGCCCAGCTCGGGCACGCGCGTGAGATCGTTCTGCGAGCCGGCCAGCTCGAGGTCCTTCGCGAGCGACGTCGCCGAGTGCGCCGCGAGGCTGACCAGCGCCCCCTTGAGCCGGTGCGCGGTGCGCTTGATTGCCAGCGGCTCGCGGCTGCCGACTGCGGTCTGCACGTCGGCCAGGAGCACCGGGCCTTCCTTGCGGAACAGCTCGATGATCTCGGTCACGAGCCCCTCATCACCTGCGCAGTTTTCTTTCAGCGCCTGCCAATCGATCACGTCCACCTGACATCTCCCTGGCAGGTCGCAGCAGACTCGCTGCGCTCGCCACACCCACGCTCCCCGCCACGGCGCTCGGGGCAACGGACGATATTGCAAACGGCCAGCCGCGCGAGGGTTGATGCGTGCTGCCTGCAAGGCTAGGTGCCGTGTCGCATGCCTGCCGACACTGCCCTGCTCGCGAGCGTTCCGCTCTTCGAGCGCCTCGACGAAGAAGAGCGGTCGTTGCTGGCAGCCCAGCTCGACGACGTCTCGTTCGACGCGGGCCAGGTGGTGTTCAAGCGCGGCGACCCGGGCGGCTCGATCTTCATCGTCGTTTCTGGCGCGGTGGAGATCTTCGTCGAAGACACCGTCGGTCAGCGCGTGGTGTTCGAGACCGCGAAGGCCGGCGACTTCTTCGGCGAGCTCTCGTTGCTCGACGGCGACCCACGCAGCGCCTCGGCGGTGGCGATGGAAGGCACGCGCGCGGTGCGGCTCGACCGGAACGATCTCGAGCTGCTCTTCAAGCGCCACCCCACCTCGGCGATGGACGTGCTGGCCGTCATCGGCAAACGCCTTCGTGAGGCCGATCGCCTCATCGGCACCCGGCCCACGTACAGCCCGAACGAGGCCGTCGAAGAGAAGCTCACCACGGTGCAGCGCATCGCCGACAAGGCCGCGGCGTTCTCGGGCAGCATCACGTTCCTCGTGGTGCACATCGCGTGGTTCGCGGTGTGGATCTCGGTGAACCTGGGCTTCGTGCCCTCGGTCGAAGCGTTCGACCCGTTCCCCTTCGGGCTGTTGACGATGGTCGTCTCGCTCGAGGCCATCTTCCTCTCGTGCATGGTGCTCATCAGCCAGAACCGGCAGGCGGCGAAGGAACGGATCCGCTCCGATGCCGAGTACGACGCGAACATTCGCGCCGGCCTCGAGGTGACGCAGCTGCACGTGAAGGTCGATGCGCTGTACGAGCAGACGCTGGCCCGCCTCGCAGGGCTCGAGAAGCGCGTGCTCGAGGCGGGTCAACCGCCGTCGACCGGGCCGCGCTGACCCCGGAGCGCGACGGGTCGCTCACGACTTCGCCGAGCGCATCTCTCCACGACGGCGCTCGGTTGCGTCAGAGGAATGACGTGACCCGGGGCGCCCGTGACTCGGCGACAAGTTGGTGGTGATTCACGACAATGTCTTCGTTGTTTCACCCCGAGGCTCCCCCGTCATGAAGCAGGCTCCCCTCTTTCATCGCCAGTTCTTCGTGCAGCGCGCAGGGGCTGGTGTGGCCATCGAGCCCTCGAGCGGCGCCGTCGAGTACGTGCGCATTCACGGAAACCCATCGAACCCGGGCGCGGCGCTCGACGGGCGGCGCGTGAAGCTCACGCGCGGAGGCATGCTCGACGTCGTGGCCGAGGCGCGCGGCGGCGCAGGGCTTGGGCGCGTCAGCTACACCGATGGACTCCGCGCGGGCCTCAAGCGTGGCGAAGCCGTCTTCACCTATCGCTTCGAAGTGCCTGCGACCGCGACCGATGGCCAGACGTTCGTGGTGTCGGTGTGGGGCTCCGATGTGCAGCCGGCCTTCAGGTTCACCATCGAGATCGGCAGCTCGCAGACCCTCGGGGGTTAAGGCCGACGACAGCCGTGCCGAAGACGACGCTGGAGGCTTCCCCATGCGTCGTGTCGCCACGTGTGCGCTGCTCACGGTTTCAGCTCTTGGGTGTGTGGCTCCGGCCACTCCCGACTTCTCGTTCTCGAGTGACAAGTACACCTTCGACGGGCGGAGCGAGCGCGCCATCGTCTCGATTCAGGCCTTCGACGAGCGTGGCAATCCGGGCACCGGCATCGTTCAACTGACGGCGGCGGTCGGCACCTTCGTCGAAGGTGATCAGGTCGCCCTCGTCTCGGGCACCGGGTCGGCGACGTTTCGCTGCGCGCCCTCGGAAGAAGCAGCGTGCGCGGGGCCCGTGCGGCTGGGCGCGACGTGGCGCGGAGAGAACCGGGCGCTGACGGTGCGGGTGACTCCGTCTGATCCACTCGCCCGCCCACTGTGGCGCGCGGTGCCGACGATGCAGGCGGTGACGCTGTACGCCGCGGCGCTGGCACCCGATCGCACCGTGTGGGCGGTTGGCGAGCGCGGCGCGGTGCTCCCCTTTCTGGCGAACGGCACGTGGGGCGCTCCTGCGGTCAGCGGCGTCACCAGCACGCTGCGAGCAATCACCATCGCGAGCGACGGCGTTCTCACCATCGTGGGCGACGACGGCGTGGTGCTGACGGGCCCGCCGACGGCGCTGAGGCCCCTCTCGCACACGCGCACCGAGTCGTTCTCCGCCGTGCTGCGCCACGACGGGAAGCTCTACGTCGCGGGCTCCAACGGCGCGGTCGGCGTGTACGAGGTGAACGACTTCATCATCTCGCCGGTGTCGACGATGCCGCTCAACGCACTGGCGCCGCTCGGCGACGGCGTCGTTGCGGTCGGAGACGAGGGCATGTTCACCACGCAGGGGCCGGGCTGGGTGCCGATGGCGGCGCCGGTGCTCGCGCGGTGGCTCAAGGTGCAGGTCGACGGCGATGGCCTCTGGGCGCTCGGACGTCGCTCCACGATGACGGCGGACCCGGTGCTCGTGCAGGGCCCCGGTCCGGACTGGAAGAGCAGCAGCCTGCCGAGCGGCGCGGTGCAGGCAATGGCGTGGGGCACCGGCTCGGCCGACCGCTACGTGGCGACCGACACCAGCATCTTCCGTCACCAGGTGGGCGGCACCTGGGAAGACCTCGAAGCGCCGTCTGGGGGCAATGCGATCGTCGCCCTCGGAGGCACCCAGGTGCTGGTCGTCGGGCCTCCCGGCATTTCTCTGATTCGGGTGCGCTGACCGAAGTGGCGCTCGGCGTCGGAAGGTGATCAATGCGCGGCCATGAAGGCCTGGCCGACTCCTGAGGCGATGGGGCAGGTGCTGTCGTTGCCTGCTGGCGTCACGCTGCGCGCGTTCTCCGAAGGCGAGCTCGACGCTCTGCCCACGTTGCTCGAAGGCTGGTACCCGGCGATTCGGGTCGGCGCGGAGTCGGTGTTCCTGGAGCGCGAGTTTCTTCATCGACACCTCTCGACGCCCAGCAGCCTCTGGGTCTGCGCCATCTGTCTCGATGATGTTGTCGTCGGCTTTCAGGCGTTCGAGCGGGAAGACGCGTCACGAACGCTGCACGGGCGGCTTGGCGTGCTGGCTCCCGACGCTCGAGCAGGTCTGCTCGGGGCGATGGGGTTTCCGCTCTTCGAAGCGCTCGGAGCCGCCATCGGTGCTGAGTCGTTGCAGGTGTTCGTCACCCTTGCCTCGAAGGGCCAGCAGCTGTTCGCCGAGCGACGCGGCTACACGCTGGCCGCCCTGGTGCCCGGCTTCGATCGTGACGCCATGCCCGACGGCTCGGTGAAGCGGGTGATGGAGGCGCTGTACGTGAAGTCCCTCGTGCCTGAGAGCGAGCTGCGCTGGCCGGACCCAGAGGCCCTGACGGCGAAGACGCGTGCGGCCTTTTCGGTGCTCTTTCCCGACCGCCGTTAGAGCGAAAACCACCGTCACGGCGAGGGTTTGACTGGGCCCGAGCGAAAGGCTGTCACAAGCTTCAGGGGTGGTCGCGTTGAGGTCTTCGAACCCCGACGAAAGGACCAAAAACATGTCATCGCACGCCGCTCCGTCTTCTTCTTCTTCGTACGAGTCTTCCGGTGGCCGCCTGGTCGCCGTCGATGGCCGCACCCTGCCGCTGACTGGCGCCTCGCTGACCGCCGACGCGAAGGCCGGCGTGGTGCAGGTGAAGCTGACGCAGACGTTCCACAACCCGCACGCCGAGCCGCTGCGCGTCACGTACTCGTTGCCGCTGCCGGCCGACGGCGCGGTGAGCGCGTTCTCGTTCACCATCGGCGATCAGCGCATCGTCGGTGAGGTCGACACGAAGCAGCAGGCGCGCCGTCGCTTCGAAGACGCGGTGCTCGAGGGCCGCACCGCCGCGATCCTCGATCAGGAGCGCACCAGCCTCTTCACGCAAGAGGTCGGCAACGTGCCGCCGCGGCTGTCGGTGGTGTGCGAGGTGACGATCGATCAGAAGCTCGCGTGGCTGGCAGACGGGTACTGGGAGTGGCGCTTCCCCACCGTCGTCGCGCCCCGCTACCTCGGCCAGCCCGGGCGCGTGGCGGATCATGCGCGCGTCACCGTCGACGTGGCCGACCAGGCGATGCCGGTGAAGCTGTCGCTCGGCATGACGATTCGAGATCGTATGGCCGAGGGGTTTCGACCCGAGTCGCCGAGCCACGCGCTCCACACCGTGCGGGGCCTGTCGTCGACCGACGTCGCCTTCGCCGATGACGCCGGCGCCAGCCTCGATCGTGACGTCGTCGTTCGCTGGAGAGCCGCGCAGCTGAAGGTCGGCGTCGAGCTCGACGTCTCTCGGCCCGGCAAGGGCCCGTCGTCGGAGTCTGTGTTCGGGCTCATGACCCTCGTGCCGCCTGCGGTCGAAGCGAAGATGGGAGCCGTCGCGCGCGATCTCATCGTGCTGCTCGACACCTCTGGCTCGATGTCGGGGCTGCCGCTCGATCAGGCGCGTCGCTTCACCGCGGCGCTCATCGACACCCTGCAGGACCAGGACTCGCTCGAGCTCATCGAGTTCTCGTCGTCGCCCCGGCGCTGGAAGAGCGGCTCGGTGCAGGCGACGTCGTCGAACCGCAAGGACGCGCAGGCGTGGCTGTCGAGGCTCCGCGCGTCGGGCGGCACCGAGATGGCGAGCGGCATCATCGAAGCCCTCTCGCCGCTCCGGCAGGAGGCGCAGCGCCAGGTGGTGCTCATCACCGACGGCCTCATCGGGAGTGAGCACGAGGTGCTCACCGCCATCGCGCACCGGCTGCCCTCGGGCTCCCGCGTGCACACCGTCGGCGTCGGCTCGGGCGTGAACCGCAGCCTCACCCAGCCCGCCGCGCGCGCAGGTCGTGGCCTCGAGCTCGTGATGGGACTCGGAGAAGACGTCGAGGTCTCGATTCGCCGGCTGCTCGCGCGCACCACGGCGCCGCTCATCACCGACGTCGAGCTGTCGGGTGACGCGCTGGTGATGCAGGCGCCGCAGCGCTTGCCCGACGTGTACTCGGGCTCGCCTGCGCTGCTGTCGATGAAGCTCAAGGCCTCGGGTGGCCGCGTGACGGTGCGTGGACGCACGGCGCAGGGTGACTTCGAAGAGACCGTCGAGGTGCCGGCCGTCGATCGCGGGTACGGCAGCCGCTCGGTGGCGACGCTCTTCGCGCGGGAGCTGGTGGAGGATCTCGAGACGCAGCGGGTGGTCGAACCAGGCCACTCCGTCGACGCGGCCGTGACGGCCATCGGGCTCGACTTCCAGATCTCCACGCGGCTCACCTCGTGGGTGGCCATCAGTGAGCAGATGACGGTCGACCCGCGGCTCGCTCGGCGCAACGTGACGCAGCCGCAGGAGCTCGCGTTCGGAATGTCTGCGGAGGGCGTCGGCCTGCGCTCGGCGGCAGCTCCGGTCGCAGCCGCACCGATGCAGGGCTCGGGCATGGCCATGAATCAGACCGTCTCCCGACGCAGTATGCCGCGGGGGGCACTGCCGTCCGCGCCTGCGGCTGGTGGGTTCAAGCGGGACGAGGCCGACAAAGAAGTCAGCCCCTCACGGCAGCGGGTGCAGGACGTCCGCGCTGACGAAGGCATGAGCGACGACGTCAACGAGGCCCCGATGGAGGCGGAGGCTTCCAAGGACGCGAAGGCCGAGGCGCCCCGGTCACTCGAGGAGCTGGCCCGGAGTCCTGCACCTGCGAAGCCGAAGGCGGCGAAGGCGCCGGAACCCGTTGAGAAGAAGAAGGGCCTCGGGCTCGGCGACCTCGTCGACCGGTTGGTGAAGGTCATCGGTGGTGGCGGAAAGCGCATCACCGGCCGGGTCCTCCGCCAGCACGGCACACGGCTCGACATCGAGATCGTGCTCGACGCGCAGCTCGACTGGGAGCCGCACAAGGACGCCGTCATCGAGCTCGCCGACGGCACCACCGTGAAGGCGCAGGTGAACTTCTCGTTCACCACCTCCAACGGCGTGTACGGCTCGGGCCTGGTGCTGACGCTGACGTTGACGACGCCGGGAGAGCTGCAGCAGCCGGTGCGCGTGCAGCTGGTCTCATATGGGCAGAACATCGAAGTAACGCTGTCGACGCCGTGATGGCAGGGAGTGCGTGATGCAGGCTGAAGTCGCTCAGCTCGCGCAGATTTCGACCGGCGATGCCGCTGCCTTCGGGCGGTGGGCGTCGTCGGTCGAGTCGTCGTTGCGAGGGTCGCTTCGCCCGTTCGCGGCGCGCTGTGACACCGAGGCGGTGCTGCAAGAGGCGCTGTTGCGGGTGTGGCAGGTGGCTCCGCGCTTCGTGCACGACGGCAAGCCGAACGCGCTGCTGCGCTTCGCGGTCATCACGGCGCGCAACGTCGCCTTCACCGAGATGCGGAAAGTGGCGTCGACACCGACGGAAGTCGACCAACTCCATCGGCAGCTCGAGGCGCAAGGAGACGTTCAGCCGCGGCTCCCCGACCCGCACCTGCGCGTGGCGATCACGAAGTGCAGAGAGAAGCTGCCGCCGCAGCCAGGCATGGCGCTCGGCGCGCGCATCGATCGACCCGATGACGATCACGTGCTGGCGGCGTCGGTGCGTATGTCGCTCAACACGTTTCTGCAGAACGTGACGCGCGCGCGGAAGTTCCTCGCCGAGTGTCTGAAGAAGGCCGGCATCGATCTCGACCTGGAGCTCGCGCCATGACGCCTGAAGAACTGCTGCTGCTGGAACAGGTCGTCTCGGCTCGACGCGAGCGCACGGTGGATGGCGTCATCAAGAGTCATCCCGCGTGGCACGACCTCGACGCGGCCGGGCGGACGGCGGCGTTCGACGAGACGGTGCGACAGCGCGCGGTCGAGCGTTCGCTGGATCCCGCCGGAGAGAGCAGCACCATCAAGGCCGTCCTCGCGCGGCTGCGCTGAAGCGCGACTGGTGGCTCCTGCTACGGTTTGACGGCGATCAGAGACAGGCTGTCGTCGACTGCGTTGCTGAGCACGAGCGTGCCATCTTGCATCAGGCCTGAGACCGAGACGCCGCAGCTGCTGCCATTGCAACCTTCCATCACGCGGCTGGTTTGAACGGCCTCGCCTTCGCTCCAACCGGTCGTCGTGCGGCGATAGATCATCTGCTCACCGGCGCCCACGACCCCTCCGCTGATTTGTCGCCAGGAACCGAACACGGCGAGCCTGCCGTCAGAGCCCTTCATCAGTCTGCCGGGGTGAAAACCGCCTGGCCGCTCGCGCTTCGGCGATGGCAGTTCTGTCCTCGTCCACGTCGCACCGTCCCAGTGCCAGGCATTGATCACCGTGCCGCCAGCGTTGTCTTCGTCGAGTGCCCACACGTCGTTCGACGCGAAGCCCGGGTTCAGGCGGCCCAGCGTCGGCCCGACCATGGAGGCCGACCAGGTCGTACCGTCGAAGTGCGAGCCGTTGGCGATCACGGGTGTGCCGAACGTCGTGCCCAGGTCTTGCCAGACATCGGTCGGGCTGGTTGCGACGATGCTCCCGAGGTTTCCGGGAGGCGCGGGCGTGAAGGCCTTGGTCAGCGAGGTCCTGGTGTACTGCCGCAGCTCTGTGTTCGTGCCGCCGTCAGGCATTGAGACGACGAACAGGTGCTCGCCAACGCTCGACCAGGAGATCTGGCCGCTGGTGCCGACATGCTCGATGACTCCGGCGGTGGTCACTCGACTGACCCCTGGTCCTTGCCCGGTGACGCCAACCAGCCAGACCGCGCCAGGCCCCGCCGATTGGAATCCGAAGAGATGCTCGGTGCCGCTGCACTCGCCAGGCGCGACAACCTGTGCCCAGCGTGTGCCGTCGTAGTGCCAGAGGTCGCGCTTGCCGCTCTGGCACGCGTTCCACCAGATGTCGTTCGCGCTCGAGCCGACGACCTTCAGACTGATCGTCGTGACCTTCTGGTACGGAGTGGGAAACGCGATGAGTGGCGCTCCGCAGCCGGAATTCAACAGGGCCCCCACAACGAGCGGCAGCAGAGGTCTCATGGCTTCTCCGAGGGATGCGTAAGGCGTCACGCTACGCGAGACGGGCAGGAGAGGAGGAACAAAGGCGCGTCGAGGGACCCCTGAGACGCGACTTCGGCCTCAGCGAGTTCCACCCGCGTCGGAACCGACGCCAATCGCCGATCGAAACGAAACGCGCCCGCTATCGCTGATCGGGTGCGCGGGGTACGGCACTGCATGACCGAAATCTGGGAATCGCTGTTTGCGGCCAGGCGGGTGATGTGGGGAGACCAGCCGACGCGCTCGGCGCTGCTTGCGCGCGACTTCTTCGTCACGCGGGGCGCCAGAGACCTCCTCATCCCCGGCGTCGGCTACGGACGCAACGCGAAGCCCTTCATCGACAGCGGCATGTCGGTCACCGGCATCGAGGTCTCCGCATCGGCGATCGCGCTCGCGCGTTCGGACCTCGGCCTGAACTTTCCGATTCACCACGGCCCGGTCGGCGGCATGCCCTTGGACACCAACGAGTACGACGGCGTCTTCTGCTACGGCCTCGCGTACCTGCTCGACGCGGCGGGGCGCGCGAAGTTCTACGCCGACTGCTTTCGCCAACTGCGGCCGGGCGGCTCGATGATCTTCACCGTCATCTCGAAGACGGCGCCGATGTACGGGCAAGGCCCGAAGCTCGGAGAGGACTGGTACGAGCGCGCGCCCGGTGTGCCGATGTTCTTCTACGACCGGGCCTCGGTGACCCGTGAGTTCGGCGCGTATGGCATCACCGAGATTTCGGAGATCGACGAGCCGGTCGAAGGCGGTTCGTACCCATTCCTCACCGTCACCTGCGTGAAGGGCTGAGGCTCACTTCGGAGCGACTCGCAGCATCACCTCGCCCGCCTTGAGATCGAACGCGGCCGCCTCTTTCAGCGCCTGCGCGCCTTGCTCTGGCTCATTCGCCTCGAACGCCGCGACGGCCCGCGCGTACGCCTTGCCTGCGTCGTCGAGCGCCTCGGCCGCAGGCGCCAGCTCGGAGCGCGCGGCAAACAACGAGCTCAGCGCGATCGAATCGTCGCGACGCACCAGCGCGGCGACTTTCACGCCTCGGAGCAGCTCCGGCGTCACCACGTCTTTCCCGTGCCGCTCGATGGCGCTGGCGGTGTCCGTGACGGCCACGGACCCGGTCGACGGCCCCGCGCTCTTCATTCCCATCAGGGCGCGACCGTTCACGGCCAACAGTGACGACAGCTCAGGCACCGGAGCGCTCGACGGCTCCAGCACGAGCAGCTGGTACTTCCACGGGTACTGAAACACGAGCGCCTGCGACTCTGTGGCCAACAGCAACTGCGCCGTCGTCACCGTCAGACCCGGCTGACCGGGTGCACGCTCCGTCGCGGCGCAGCGCTTCGCGTCGTCACAGGTCGGCTCGTAGTACTCGAACCCCTCGGCGTCGTACCCGATGAGCACCACGCTGTGCGGCACCGCGCCTCGCGCCTCCAACAACAACGATCGATCGACCGCGACCCGCACCGCCCTGCCCTTCGAGAGGAACGTCTTGAGCGCGCGCACGAAGTCGTCCGCGCTGTCGGTGGTGAAGTAGCGGCGCGTGAAGCCCAGGTACGGCGCGGCGCGCAGAAAACCGACCTCAGGATCCTGCCCGGGGAAGAACCCGGTGCGCCGTGGAATCGCCGTCGCGCCCCACGTGAAGCCCATCATGAAGTCGATCGTCGGGCGTGACTCGAGGCGCCCCTGCTGCACGGCCAACATGCGCAGGCTGATCGACTGACACAATGCGGGCGTCTCGCTCAGCCACGGAACATCGGCGAGGCGATGCGTCGCGGGCGGCTGACCGAGCTCCGCGGCCGTCAACGCCTCGGGCCGGTACTCCGACGTGTAGTAGGCCTGAATGAACGACCGAATGACGTACTGGTAGCCGCCGATCGCCGCGACCAGGAGCGCGACGGCTCCGCCCACCAGCACGACCTTCCAGGGAAACGCGCGTGACGACATGTCGCTGACCTACAGCGGCGTCAGGAAGCGCGCGACCACGACCTTCACGCCCAGCTCGAAGCGCACGGTGAGCTTCGCGTTCGGACCTTTTCCAGAGACGTCGAGCACCACGCCCTTGCCGAACGACGAGTGCTGCACGCGCTGGCCACGAACGTCGTGCGAGCCGTCTTGATGGAAGTCGGTCGACTGATCGTAGGTGCGGTCGACGACGGGGCCTTCATCTGCCTGGCGGCGGCGAATCATCGGTCCGCGCGTCGCTTGCGGCACGTGCTCCATGCTGGGCACGCCGGTGGAGTCGAGATCGAGACCGAACAGCGCGGGCGGTACCTCGGACAAGAAGCGTGAAGGCGGGTTGAAACGAAGGTCGCCGAAGAGCGCGCGTTGCTGAGCGAGCGAGCAGATGAGCCGCCGCCGCGCGCGCGTGAAGCCGACGTAACAAAGGCGTCGCTCCTCGGCCATTTCCTCCTCGGACGCTTCAGGAGCCGTCGCGCGGCGGTGCGGGAAGATCTCCTCCTCCATGCCCGTGAGCGCCACCACGTCGAACTCGAGGCCCTTCGCTGCGTGCAGCGTCATCAACGACACGCGCCCCTGGCCGACGCCCGACTCTCCATCAGCGTCGCCGACCAGGCTGATGCGCTCGAGGAACGACTGGAGCGGCGGTGCTTCGACCTCGAGCGACACGGGCTCGGCCGACGAGTCGATCACCGGCGGCGCTTCGGCCTCGAGCGAGAAACCAGGCGCCGCCCGACCGGAGCTCGCAGTGCCACGCGAGGTCTCTTCCGGCCCGGAGGTGACCGAGTTGCGCATCGCCGCAGCCGACGACGTCAACGCCCCTGCCGCCACGGGTGTCTCAAGCGCAGGCTCTTCAGTTCCTGGGCGAGAGTGACCCGCGTCGAGCAGGAGGGCGGGCGGAGATACTTCGGGCGAAGGGTCTTCGGAAGCCGGCGTGGACATCAGCGCGAAGAAGTCACCCTGCCCCGTCGGCCCGCGCTTCTTCGGCGCGTCAGACTTCGCGGTCTCGAACTTCGCGGCCTCGGACTTCGCGGCCTCGGACTTCGGGGTCTCCGACTTCGCGGCCTCGGACCTCGCGGCCTCGGGCTCTGGAGGGAGCGGGAGCGGGGGGGGTGGCGGCGGCGGTACGAGCGCCTTCACTTCGCCCTGCGCCGTCGTCGTGCCCAACGCCTCGGCACGCGTCTGATCGAACTCCTGCGTTGCGGTGAGCAACTCGCGAAGGTTCTCCGCTCGCGTCATCGCCTCGTCGCTGCCCTCAGCGAGATACCCCGCGAGCATGCCCGTCTTCTCGAGCATGAACTCCGCAGCCGGCGTCACCTCGGGCGCGGTGTGCGCGAACCGAACCAGCTCATCGAGCAGCACCCGCACCGACGTCAGCCGTCGCTGCTGGCCACTGTTGAGCGTGTCGATGTTTCCGACCTGGCCGAGCGCCTCGTACAAGCTGATGCCCGATTCGGCCGCGAACGTCTTGAGGCGCTCGACGGTGGTGTCGCCGATGCCGCGCTGAGGCACGTTGATGATGCGATCGATGTCGGCGTCGCTCTTCGGGTTCACCATCAACCGCAGGTAGCTCGCGGCGTTCTTGATCTCCGTGCGCTCGTAAAAGCTGCGTCCCGAGACGAGCACGTACGGCAGGCGCGAGAGCCGAAACGTCTCTTCCAGCACGCGGCTCTGCGCGTTCGTGCGGAAGAAAACAGCCATCTGCTCGAAGTCGGCGACGCCCTCGTTGCGCAGGCTGTGCAGCCGCATCGCCACCGACTGCGCCTCGGCCCGCTCATCACGCGCCGCGATCAGCTCGAGGTGTTCGCCCTTCGCCCGCGCCGACCACAACTTCTTCGACATGCGCTTGCGGTTGCGCTCGATGACGGCGTGCGCCGCCTCGAGGATCGTCTGATCGCTGCGGTAGTTCTGCTCGAGCTTCACCACCAGCGCGCCCGGGTACATCGACGGGAACGAGAGGATGTTGTCGACCTCGGCGCCGCGCCATCGGTAGATGCTCTGGTCGTCGTCGCCGACCACCACCAGGTTCGAGGGCCGCACGACGCCGTTGCGGAGCGAGTCCGGGCTCCCCGGCGGTGGCGCCAGCAGCTTGAGCAGCTCGTACTGCACCGGGTTCGTGTCCTGGAACTCGTCGACGAGCACGTGGCTGAAGCGGTTCTGGTAGCGCAGCCGCAGCTCTTCGTTCGTGCGCAGCGCCTCGACGAGCAGCATCAGCAGATCGCCGAAGTCCACCGCGTCGGCAGCCCGCAGCAGCTTCTGGTACCGGCGATAGAGGCGCTGCACCGTCTGCGCCTTCGGGTCGCCGCCCGGCTTCATTTCGTCTGGCAGCCGGCCCTGGTTCTTCTCGCCATCGATGCGTGAGAGCACCTCGCGCGGCGTCATCGTCGACAGCTCGATGCCCTCGTCGCGAATGGCGCGCTTCATCAACGTGAGCTGATCGCTGTCGTCGTAGATGACGAAGCTGCGCGTGAGCCCGACCGACTCGGCCTCGCGCCGCAAGAGCATCGCGGCCGCCGAGTGGAACGTGCTGACCACCAGCCCCTGCGCCTGCGGCCCCAGCAACGTCTCGAGCCGCTGCTTCATCTCGCGCGCGGCCTTGTTGGTGAAGGTGACCGCGAGGATCTTCCACGCCGGCACCTTGCGCTGGGTGACGAGGAAGCCGATGCGCCGGGTGATGACGCGCGTCTTGCCCGAGCCTGCGCCTGCGAGCACCAGCAGCGGCCCGAGCTCGTGGAGCACCGCTTCGCGCTGAGGCGGATTCAGGTCGTCGAGCAACGGCGCAACGTCACCCTGCGAGATCACCTACGACTCCGGCGGAGCATCGTGGACGCCAGAGGCCGACGAGGAGGTGTCCACCGGGGCCTCGGTCATCAGCACGCCACGCCGCAGCAACTCCGACAGCGCGTGCTCGACGTCTTCGTAGGGCAGCCCGACCGCGTCGCTGAGATCGGCCACGCCGAGCGGGTTCGCCCGCAGCGCCGCCAACACCTTCAGCTCCTTGTCGCTGGCGACGCGACTGAAGAGCAACGAGAGATCGGGGTGCAGGAACAACTTGCCCGGCTGCGACACCGCGTCACGCATGCGCGCGGAGAGCCACGCCTCGAGCGCCTTGCCGGCCTTCTCGGCGGTCTCGAAGAGCCAGGGCGCGTCTTTCGGCACCGGGCCGACGTCACCGGGCACGAAGAAACCTTCACCGGTCGACGAGAGGAACGACTCGAGCGCCATCACGCCTTCGATGCGCAGGCTGCCGGTCTGCGCGGTGGCCGAGAGCAGCTGGCCGTGCGCGGCTTTGACCTCGAAGCGGCCGAGCGGCTCTTCGATCTGAATCGTCCCGACGAGATCGAGCTCGGCGACGGCGCGCAGGGTCCACATCGGGCCGACGAGGCGAAGATCGATCGCCGTCTTGTCCTTGCGGGCCAGCGAGTCCCACGCCTCGCGGCGCGGCGTGAGCAACAGCTCGAGCGTGTCGAGCAGCGGCTTCGCCCGGCCGGTCTTCTTGAGGTACGCGCGGGCGCCGGCGCGAGCGAGCTTCAGCGTCTCACGCAGCTCGTCGTGCGCAGACAACACGAGAATGGCGGCCTCTCGCGCGACGATGTTCTGCCGCAGCTGCCGCATCAGGCCCCAGCCATCGAGCCCGGGAAGGTTCAGATCCGCGACGACGAGATCGAACGCCGTGCTCGTTGCTTTGAGCAGCCCCTCGATGCCGTCGGCCGCGCCGTCGATGTCGCCGAACGGGGCCAGTTGCTTGAGCAACAGCCCGCGGAGCGCGTCGTCGTCTTCCACCACCAACACACGAGGGCGGTACGAGCCGCCGGGCACGCGGTGACGGCCGGTGACTTCGTCGCCAGGCACCCAGCGCGCGGGTGCGTCGTCGATGCGCAGCAGCTCCTCGAGCGCGGCGTCACCTTCGAGGCCGCCGAAGCGCACCAACGTCAGCTCTCCGCTCTCGAAGCGCGCGCGGCCTTCGAACGGCGTCTCTGGGTAGAAGAGGACGGTGCCCGAGAGGTGGCGGCGGCGAGCCCACGCGGTCAGCCGGGCCTTGAGCGACGCGGCGTGCACCCGGCTCTCGTTGAGCTCGTCGAGCAGATCTCTGGCGCGCTCGGCAGGGTCGAAGTCGGTGCCACGCGTCCACAGGTCGACCGCGCCGCTGCGAAGCCAGTGCAGCGCCTGCGGTACCGAGGCCTCGGACAACAGGCCGATGATGGGAATGTCGAAGAACGCACCCTGCGCGCGCAGCTTGAGCGCCGTCTCACGCCCCGTCGTCTGCGGCAGCCACTCGTCGAGGATGAGCAGGTGCGGGCGCCACTCGGTCAACGTGGCCTGCAGCGTCGCGACGTCGGGCAGCGAGCGCACCTCGAAGCCAGCGGCGACGAGTTGGCTCTCCAGCTCGGAGCGGGTCGCGAGATCGTCGTCGACGAGCACAATGCGGGCGGCGACGGGCTCCAGCATTTCGGCGGTGTCCGACTTCATCGGGGCTCAGAGAGATAGCGTCTTCGGGGGCGCGTGGCACGCCTTCTCAGCCGGGTGGAGGGGCTTGTGTGAGCGACGCGTCAGCGACGGTTGGAGGCGGCGGGGGCGCGGCTCAACGGAACGCACGGCGCACACAGCCGGCCGAAACGAGCGTCGACGAGCACCGCGAAGGAGCCGCACCTCGGGCACGTCTCCACGGGTCAGCTCTTCGCGGCGACGCCCAGCGTCTGCAGCCACGAGTGCGCGCGCGCCTCGAACCGCTGCTGCCGGAACGCGTGCCACTTCTCGAGCTCGTCGGGCAGCCAACCCAGCACCGCCCGGAACCGGCGCTCGGGGCGCGGCGCCGTCAACGCGAGCTCGAGCGACTCTTTGAGCCGCACGTCGATGAGCCCCTGCACGAACGCCTGCATGTCGACGAGCTGGTGTTGCGGGTCGGCGGCGGGCACCGGCGTGAAGCGCGAGGGGTTGTTCTCGATGTCTTCGGGCTTGAGGCCGCCCCACTCGTTCGCGTCGTACTCACGGCTGACGAGAATCACCCTGCCCGACTCGAGGTCGAGGAACCACTTCAGGTCAGACACCTCGGACTCCGCGGCCAACGCGATGCAGAGCTCAGCGAGATCGACCGGCAGGGCTTTGGGCGTTTGACTCACGAATCGACTTCCCCCGGGTGGCCGCCTTACGCCACCGAACTGAAGCGGCGCAAGGTCCCGTCAGCAGGTTTTCCGGCGCTGGTCAGCGAACGCCGTGCATCCAGTCGAGGAGCTTCTTCGACAGCAGGAAGAGCACCAGCGACGAGGCGCCGGCCATCACCACGAAGAGCATGAAGAAGTCGTAGAGCGTGGCGATCTTGAAGCCCAGGAACGACTTGGCGTTGTCGACGAGGTTCGTCTCCATCACCTGCTTGATGCCGTCCTTGGTGCCCTGATCCTTCACCTCGCCGAGCTGCACGAGCTCCATCGCGATGACGGGCACCTCGTTCACCTTGCGCTTCTGCTTGTCGTATTCCTTCGGGAAGAGCGCGACGCCCTTGTCGGCCTCGAGCTTCTCGACCGTCGACACGGCGACGACGGGCTCGGGGTACAGGCCCGACAGCGTGCCGGCGAACTTGTTGGCGGCCGACGTCGAGAGGAACCACACGCCCATCAGCAGCGAGGCGAAGCGCACCGGCGCCAGCTTGTTCACCATCGAGAGGCCGATGGGCGAGAGGCAGAGCTCTCCGAGGGTGTGAATCGTGTAGAGGCTGATGAGCCACATCATCGAGACGCGCACGCCCGGCGCGAGGCCCTTCACGCCCATCGCGATGACGACGTAGCCGAGCGCGAGCAGGAACAGGCCGAGCGCCTGCTTGTACGGAGACGCCGGCTCGAGGTTCTTCTTGCCCAGCACGCTCCAGAGGCCCACGAAGGCGGGCGCGAGCAGCACGATGGCGACCGCGTTGATCGCCTGGAAGAACGACGCGGGGATCGTCTTGCCGAAGAGCTCGCGGTTGGTCTGCTCTTCCGCGAAGTACGTCAACGACGCGCCGGCCTGCTCGAACGCCGCCCAGAAGAAGATGACGAAGAAGGCGACGATGTAGATGACGAAGATGCGCTGGCGCTCGGTCTTGGTGAGCGACGGGTCCGAGATGATGTAGCCCGGCGCCGCGATCGTCAGCGTGAAGATGAAGGTGCCGATGACGTCCATGCCCGCGCCGAAGAAGAAGATGGCCGCGAGCACCAGGGCGATGCCGGCCCAGATCAGCTCAGGCATCATGCTCTTGTTGGTCTTCGTCTCTGCGCCTTCGACCTTCTTCTCACGCGCGGTGTTCGGCTTGTCGCCGATCGCCACGCCCTCGGGCGTCACGATGTACTTGTCCTTCAGGAGGATGAAGAGAATCAGCGAGAAGATCATGCCGATGCACGCCGCGAGGAAACCCCAGCGGAAGTCGGCCGGCGAGCCCGTGTCACCGAAGAAGCCGCACACCAGCGGAGCGAAGAACGCGCCCAGGTTGATGCCCATGTAGAAGATGGTGAAGGCCGAATCGACGCGCTTGTCGCCGACCGGGTACAGCTGGCCCACCATGGTCGAGATGTTCGGCTTGAAGAACCCGTTGCCGAAGATGAGTAGCCCGAGCCCGCCGTACATGAGCGGCGTCGCGACGTTGATGTCTGCGTAGAAGGTGCCCGAGAAGAACATCATCAACTGGCCAGCGGCCATCAGCGCGCCGCCGAAGATGATCGACTTCCGGTTGCCCCAGAAGCGGTCGGCCACGTACCCACCGATGAGCGGCGTGAGGTACACGAGGCCGGTGTAGCTGCCGTAGATCTCGGAGCTGCGGCCCTTGTCGAAGAGCAGCGCCTTCGCCATGAACAGCGTGAAGATGGCGCGCATGCCGTAGTAGCTGAAGCGCTCCCACATCTCGGTGACGAACAGCACGTACAGGCCCTTGGGGTGGCCTTTGGGTGTCTCGGCAACGGCGGCGTCGCTCATCGTGACCTCGCGAAGAAATCAACCAGGGGACAGCGGAAAGCGCGGCCTCGTCGCACCGTTGAGAAGCAGGGTCAAGGCATCACGCTTGACGATGCGCGTCTTGAGTGGTGACTCGCGTTTCCCGTGTTGGAGAAACGCGCTCCCTGGCTGCTCTTCGTCTTCGCGCTCGTGCTCTACGCGCCGAGCCTCGCCAACGGGCTGACGACCTGGGACGACCCCGACTACACGACGCAGAGCCCGTTCGTGGCCGAGGGCGTCTCGGGCGCAGCGCGCGCGTTCACCACCGCGTACCAGGGCGCGTACATTCCCCTCTCGCATGCGGTGCTCGCGCTGACGGGAGCGAAGGACCCTGCGAATCCCCTGCCGTACCACCTCGTGCAGTGGCTGCTCTTCGCGTGCGCGGTCGCGCTCATGCCGAAGGCGCTAGGAGCGTTCGGCGTCGACCGCACGATTGCCTTCTTTGCGACCGCGCTCTGGCTCGCGCACCCGTTCCGCGTCGAGTCCGTCTCGTGGGTCGCCAACCTGAAGGACACGCTCTCTCTGCTCTGCCTCGTCGGCTCGATGGCTGCGTACGCATCGAACCGTCGGTGGCTCTCGGCGTTCGTGTTCGTGGTGGGGCTGATGGGCAAGGCCTCGCTGGCGCCGCTCGCTCCACTGTTCCTGCTGCTCGAGTGGAGACGCGCGAAGCCAAGCGCAGCGCTCGTGTCATCGCTGCGTTGGTTGATTCCTGGCGTCGCGGCCGGCGTGCTCGCCGTGATGGTGCATCGCCTCTCGCTGCCGACGGGACGCCTTTCGCTGAACTGGGCGACCCCGCTCACGACGCCGTTCTGGTACCTCGGTCGAACGCTGCTCCCGGTGGGCTCGCGCGCGGTCTACGACTGGTCGCCGCCCTCGGGCCCGACGGTTGCGGCCGTCATCGGCGGCTGGGTCGTCACTGCCGCAGTCGTCACCATCGGGCTTCGTGCCAGCGCCCCGCGCATCCTTCGAGCGCTGGCGATCGGCGCGGTGCTGTTTCTTCTCCCGCTCCTGCCGTTCACCGGCGTGGTGCCGCAGGTCCACACCGTCGCCGAGCGGTACACGTTGTACCCGGCGCTCGTGCTGGCCGTCGGTCTCGCGACGGTGCTGGTGGCGTTCGGCCGCGTCGGCTTCGGCATTCTCGGAGCGCTCGTCCTGTCCCTCGCCGTGCCGAACGTCATGCGCCAGCGCGAGTGGAGAGACGGCGTCACGTTGTGGACGAGCAACGTCGCCCTGGCGCCGGGCTCGACGGTCGTTCACATCAACCTCGCCGGCGCACTCGGTGGAGTCGGCCGCTTCGACGAAGCCATGCGCGAGCTCCACACGGTTCGCTCGATGGAGCCGAATTACCCGGGCCTCGACTGCTTCATCGCGATGGCGCGCGCGGGCAAGGAGCGGCTCGACCCGACGTTCGCCGTCACCGAGCTGACCCAGCTCTGCGCGCTCAAGGCCTCGGAGCGCTGGCCCGTCGCGGCGCGCATCGTCGCCAGGAAGGACGCGAGCTCGCTGGTGGTGCTCGAGGAGCTCGCCTTCGGGGCCGATCGCGCGAAGGCCGCCGCCGCCGCGGGAGCGCTGGCGCTCGAGAAGCAGCAGTTCGACCGCGCGCTCGCCTTCGCGACGCAGGCCCGCGTCTGGGAGCCGTCACTCGACCGGGCGATCGTCACCCAGGTCATCGCGCTGGTGAAGCTCAAGCGCTTCGAGGAAGCCCGGGCCCTGACGGACACCCAGGTGAACGATGCCCGGGTCGCGGCGAGGCTCGTCGGACTGCGCGGGGTGGTGCTCCATGAGCAGGGTCAGTTCGCCGAAGCCGAGCAACTGCTGCGTCAGAGCGCCGACCAGCTCCGAGCGCTCGGCGAGACGCCGTGAACGCGTGACGCAGGAAACAGTTGCTGGAAACGGCCGCCGATCTGAAAGAATGAGGCATGACCGTCACTCGTCGTCCTCGCCCCGCGTCCCGGGCCCGGTCCAAAGCCCCTTCGACGAGAACCGCGATCGTCAAGCTCAGCGACGTGAAGTGCGGCGACACCGGGCTCTCGACGAAGATCACCGTGAAGACGCAGGCGCTCGTCATCTCGGGCGTCGCGCGCGGCGTCGAGACCAGAGACCCCACCGCCCGCAACGCCTCGTTCGAAGAACGTCAGCGCACGCCTGAGTATTACAAGACCGAGCAGTTCGGTGGCGGCCTCAGCATCTCGTTCGACCGCGACAAGATGCCCGACTTCGACAGCTCGCGGAGCTACGTCGAGAAGAACCGCTGGCTGACGGCGCACAGCGCGTCGATCAACACCCGCATCGGCCAGACGCCGAAACAGGTCGCCGAGGCCCTCGCGATGCGCGTGAACGAGAACGAAGAGTACCGCGCCACCGTGAAGGCCAACGCCAACGGCACGGCCAGCGTCACCATCGGCCGCACGCGCGTGAGAGTTCGTTAACTCCGCACGCCGTCGAACATCAACGCGGTGATCGCCTTCGTCCACCGTGAGAGTTCCGCTGCGTCTTCCTTCGCCGCGAGCTGACGCACGCCTTCGAAGACCATCGAGTTCACCAGCAGCGCCGTCACCTCGACGTCGAGATCCTTGCGGAGGAAGCCGCGCGTGACGCCGTTCTCCAGGTACGCCTGCGTCGCGATGCCGAAGAACATCACCGTCGCCTGCAGCTTCTCGTTGAGCTCGAGGCTGATGCCCGGCGCCTCGACGAACAACAGCCGCGCCAGCGCACGGTTCTGTTGAAACGCGTCGAAGAGGCCGCGGCCGATGCGCTCCACCTGAACGCGGTACGCCTGGAGCGTCTGGCTCTCGGTCGCGCTCTCGGGTGCCAGGACCGCGGCGACCTCGCCCATCACCTCGTCGATGACGGCGTGGAAGACGTCGAGCTTGCTCTCGAAGTACCGGTAGAACGTGCCGAGGCCGATGCCCTGGTCCTCGGCGATCTGCGCCACCGTCGCCGCGTGAAAGCCGTGCTTCGAGAAGACCCGCGCGGCGGCATCGAGAATGTCTCGTCGCTTCTGTTCCGTCTTCACGCGCGGCATTTGTGACCTGCTTCCAGCATGTTGGAGAAATAACGGCAACCGGTCTTGCCGTTTCGATAACGGTAATGATACATCA
>JAUXRI010000069.1 GCA_030681895.1 Myxococcales bacterium
CCTGAGCCTGCGCATCGCCGATCTCTACGAGACCCGGCTGAACGATCTGCCCAAAGCCCGGCACGCCTACGAGACGGCGCTGCAGTCGGCGCCCGATCTCTACCCGGCGCTGCGTGGCCTCACCCGCTGCCTGCTGCGCAGCGGCGGCCCGGCTGACGCGGTGAAGGTGCTCGATCAGCTCGCCTCGACGGCGCGGGATCAGACGACGATGCAACAGGCCCTGATGGACGCGGCCCGCATCGCGCGTGACACCCTCAAGGACGACACGGCGGCCGCGAGCTACTACGGCAAGGTCCTCGATCGAGACCCGTTGCACGCCGAAGCCGGGCCCGCGCTGGAGGAGCTGCTCGCGCGCAGAGGTGGCGCCGCCGATCTCGCGGCGCTGCACGAGAAGCGTGGCGAGGCGAAGCTGGCCCAGAAGGATCTCTTCAACGCTGCCCAGGAGTTCTACAAGGGCGCCCGCATCTGGCTCGACGGCGTGAAGGATCGCGACAAGGCCATGACCGCGCTCGATCGCGCGTTGATGGCGATGCCCACGCTCCCCGACGCGCTCGAGCTCAAGGCGACGCTGGCCATCGAGGGGCAGAGCTACGCAGAAGCCGCCGCCGCGCTCGCCGTGCGCGTGCAGCAGGGCGGAGACCCGCTGACCCTCGCGCGCGTGCACCTGAGGCTCGGCGCGCTCTACCACGACCACCTCTCCGACCAGACCCGCGCCGCGGCACACCTGCAGACCGCGCTCGCCGCTGACGCGTCCTCCACCGAAGCGCTCGAGCGCCTGTCGACGATTCACACCGCCAGCCGCAACTGGACTGGCGCCGCCGATTGTCTGCGCCGGCTGCTCGAGCTCGACAACGCCATCACCGCCCGCGCTCGTCACACCACGATGCTCGCGCGCATCACCGACGAGGGCTTCGGCGACGTCGGCCAGGCGATCACCCTGTACCGCAAGGCCCTCGAGCTCGCGCCCGGAGACGCTGCGACGCTCGATCGACTCGTGGCCTTGTACGAGCGCACCGGCGCGATGACTGAGCTGGTGACGATGCTCGAGCAGCAGGTGCAGCAGGCCTCTGACGTGAAGCGGGCCGTCGCGCTCAAGATGCGCATCGGCGCGATTCAGGCGAAGCAGCTCGACGATCTGCAGCGCGCCATCGCCACGTTCCGGCAGGTGACCGAGATCGACCCGACCTTCGTCGACGCCCACGTGGCCCTCGCCGACGCGTTCTCGCGAGATACCGCGTCGATCTCGATGGCCATCGAGACCCACCGCACGCTGCTGAAGCTCGAGCCCGCGCGAATCGAGTCGCTGCGCGCGCTCTTCCGCATGTGGGAGTCACTCAAGCAGCTCGACAAGGCCTTCTGCGCCGCCGGCATCCTGGTCTTCCTCAAGGCGGCCAACGAGGTCGAGCAGGCCTTCTATTCCGAGGGCCGCAACCGCCTGCCATCCGACTTCCGCAACTCGCTGGGCCCTCCCGAGCTGATGATGGTGCACCACCCGACGACGCGAAACGCGCTGGTCGACGTGGTGCGCGCCATCGGCGATCAGTTCGCGAAGCTGAACCCGCCCAACCTCGAGAGCCAGGGCATCGATCGCCGCGCCGATCGCCTGAAGACCGATCACGCCGTCGTGAAGGCGATGTCGTCGGTGCTGCAGCTGTTCGGTGGCGCAGAGTTCGAGCCGTACCAGGCGCGCAAGGGCCTCGTGTACCTCGAGACGGGAGAGCCGCTGGCGGTGTTGGTCGGGCCCGACGTGGTGCGCCGCTTCAACATTCGCGAGCAGCGCTTCCTCTTCGGTCGCGCGGCGCTCGGCCTCATCGACAAGGCGGCGCTGGTGCGCAAGCTCTCGATGGCCGAGTTCGCCGACGTGTTGGGCAACTCCGTGCGCATCCACCAGCCGATGTGGGGCGGGCTGGGGCGCAAGAACGAGGAGCACTCGAAGGCGCTGCGCAAGGCGTACTCACGGCGCGCCATCAAGCTGCTCGAGGAGCCGGCGAGCGCGATGGCGGCGATCAACACCGTGGCGATCGAGCCCTTCGTGCAGGGCCTCTTGTTCTCGTTCGACCGTGCCGGCCTGCTGGTGTGCGCCGACGTCGCCGCGGGCCTGTCGTTGCTGCTGAAGGAGGAGTCGGGACCGACCGCGCTGAAGGCGGACAGCACCGACGTCATCACGCAGGCGCTCGGGCAGCGGCCCGATCTGCGCGAGCTGATGGGCTTCGCCCTGTCAGACGACTTCTTCCGGCTGCGTCAGCGGGTCGGTGTCTCACTCGGTTGATGAGTGGCGTCGACGCGACGCCATTCGCCCACAGCTCGACGGGCCCCTCGTGGCGCAGACCCACGCGGGGACGATGGATCGCCCGCGGTGGTTCTTCGCCACTCCGACCGAGCTCGTCGGCGCCGATCTCGAGACGGGAGAGACGTTCTTCCGCCACGCGCTCCCCTTCGCGCTCGACGGCCAGTCGAACGCCGTTGTCCTCACTGCCTCTGACGACGCCCGCTTTCTCGCCGTCGCGCAGGCGCAGGGCCGCGCCGGAGCCGTGCTCGACGTCCACGCTGGAACGGTGGCGCTCCGCCTGGAGCGGGGCGACTACCACCCGGAGCACTGCGCCTTTCCTCTCTGCTTCCTCGACGATCGTCGCCTGGTGCACGCCGTGGAGTGGAACCAGCTCGCGGTGACGAACGTGCTCACCGGCAAACGGCTCGACCCGCACCTCGACGAGACGAAGCTCGACTACTTCTTCGGAGCGCTGGAGCGATCGCCGTCGGGCCGCAAGCTCGCGAGCACGGGCTGGGTGTGGCAACCCATGGGCCTCATCGGCACGCTCGATGTCGAGACGTGGCTCCGCGGCCCGGGTGAAGCCGCGCTGCAGTTCAGCGTGGACAGTGACGCGTGGGATCTGCCGATGACCTGGCTCGACGACGAACGAATCGTCGCCTGTGTGCTCGACTTCGATCGCACCCAGCGCCTGGTCATCTCGAAGCTCGGCGCAGAAGCCCCCGAGGCAACCATCGAGCAGCCCATCGGCGCAGCGCTGGCACTGCGGCGCGACGAGTTGATCCTGCTCGGTGACCGCACCGAGGCCTTCGACGCGCACGATCTCTCCCGGCGCGGCGGCCTCGACGTCCGTTGTCATGCCTGGCACCCGGGGACGCAGGAGGCCTTGAGCTTCGCGTCGCTGGAAGGGGCCGGGCCGTGGTCGCTGGTGTCTCGGCCCCGCAGCCCCGTAAACGTCACGGCCGAGATCGTGTCGATCGCACGACGGGAGCAGGAGAACCCGAGCCCCCAGGGACGTCTGGTGCTTGCCGACGTGCTCGAGGCCGCAGGCCATCACGGAGAGGCGCTCAATCATCTCCGCAGCGAGGGCGCTCACGGCCATCGGTGCTTCATCGTCGACGATCTCGCCTCGGGCTGATCGTGCGACATGGCGTCAGTCGCGCGCGAACCTCACGCCCGATGTCACCACCGCGGACGACTGCCGACCGCTACTCGACCCGCAGCACGGCCGCCTTCGGCAGCTCTCGCAGCAGGCGCTCGATCATCGCGTCGACGCGCAACCGATCGACGTGCTCCACCGTCACCTTCACCCGGTAGCCCGCGGCAGGATCGAACGTCGGGTACGAGCCGATCTCCACCTCGGGCTCCGCGAGCGCGGCCGCGTCGAGCACCGGCGCCAGCTCATGCTCGTGCGCATCGAGAAAGACGACGCGCGTCACCGCCGGCTGCCCGTGCAACCCCTCGAGCACGGTGTCGAGTTGGGCCTCGAAGAGCTCCGGCACGCCCGGCAGCAGGTAGACGTCGTCGCACGCGAGCACCGGGTACTTCAGGCGCGGGCCCGAGATCAGCCGGCTGCCCATCGGCGCCTCCGCCAGGCGCATCGCCTCTGCAGGCACGGGCTTGTCACCGAAGGCCGCGCGCAGCGACTTCACCAACTCGGGCAGGTGCACCACGGGCCGCTGGAGCGCCAACGCGACGGCGCGCACTGTGACGTCGTCGTGGGTCGGGCCGATGCCGCCGCTGGTGAAGATGAGCTGGGCGCGGCGCCTCGAGTACACGAGGGCCTCGACGATCGCGTCGACCGCGTCGGGCACCATCATGACGCTGACGAGCGGAATCCCTCGCGCCCGGAGCCGCTCGATCAACAAGGCGCCGTTGAGATCGCGCACCTTCGCGGTGAGCACCTCGTTGCCGATGATGAGCGCGGCGGCGTGCGACGCCATGATCACCGCGCCGTCGGGAACGCCGGGGGTTCGTCGAGCTTCAGCTCGTGGCGCAGCGCCTTGAGACGCTCGAACTCGCGGACCTCGTCCTTCAGCGTGCGCCGGCCCAGGATCATCCGAACGAGCCCGTAGATCGCGACCGAGACCGAGATGAGCGTGGCCGGGATCACCAGGTGCGGCGCGAACTCGAGCTCGACGTCGACCGACAGTCTCCACGCCGCGCCGCCGGTGATGGCCGCGACGAAGAGCGAGACGGCGGTATGGGCGAAGTGCGACGTGCTCTTCCGGTACGAGAGGCGGGAGAGGGTCGCGTCGTGTTCAGCGCGAAGGGCGACGAGGTCGGTCACGGGCGGGCTCATACCCTGCGTTCGACGAAGGAGTCGACTACTCCGGCAAGGGGGCGAGCGCGCCACACTCCGAGCAGCGCTGCCCGGGCGTCGCGGGCGCGCCACAGGCTTTGCACCGCACGTCGCCGCGCGAATAGACGACCTTCGACGTGGCGGCCTGCGTGGGCGGCGGCGGCGCGGCCGACTTCGGCAAGCGCATGCCACAGGTGTTGCAGATGAGCCCGGCGGCCTGAACGTTGCGACAGTAGCGGCACATCACCGCGCCCGTCGGAGCCGCAGTGCGCACGCCGTCATCGACGGCCCTGTCCTGCGAGATCTCGGCGATGCGCTCGACGGCCACGGCGCCCACTGCCGCCGAACGGCCCATGTCGAGATCGGGCATCACGTCGGCGATCACCGGACCCTGCCCTGCGGCGAACTGGGTGGCCTCGAGCTCACCGACGCGCTCGACCTGCACCTCGCCCACGCGGTCGGGCACCGTCACTTCGAGCCCTTCGACGCGCTCCTGGGTGACGGGGGGCGGACCGAGCCCGCCGAGATCGCCGAGGTCCTTCCCGCACACCTCACACTCGAGGCCGAAGTCCTGTTGATGCTCGCAGACGGGGCAGACGCTCATTGCGTGAGCGAGCCTATCGCGGAACCACCATCGTCACTGCTGGTACTCGCCGTAGGGGCTGCCGTTGAAGCGCCTGAGCGCAGGGCCCTCGTTGCCCTCGAGTGACACATCGATCGGCGTGTCATTGGCACACGCTGTCACAGGCACCTCGACGCTGCTTCCATTCGGCTCGAGCACCTTCAACAGCTGCGCTCCGGCGGGGACGTTGTCGATCCGCCAGGTTCCGTCGGCGCCCACCTTCGTCGCGAGTTCGACCACCGGCACCACCACGACCCAGGCCCGCATATTGCTGTGGATGTCACACTGAATGCGAAACCCGCCCTCTCTCAGGAACGCGACAGGCTCTGGCTCGGCCTTCCTGGTCGGGTTGATCCTCACGGTGGTGCGGTCGCTCGTGAAGACGGAGTGCTCCTTGTTGTCGCGGTTCGGGAACGAGACCGAGTCGTTCTTCTGGATGAGGAGCATGCGCGGAACGAACTGCTGGTCCTTCTGGGCGATCTCATGGCGACGGGGCTCGCTCAGCTTCACGGAGCGCGCCTTCGACGCGACGTACACGACGAGATCGGTCGACTTCACCTTCGGGTCCTTCGACGAGAAGGTCACCTTGCCCGAGAGGGAGCACTTCGAGCCCTGGGCCCGGCTCGGCTGGGACACGACTGCCGGGAGCGAGACGATCAGCAGGAGGAGTGCGCGCATCAGTAGCTCACGATCACACTGGTGGTGAAGACGTCGTCAGGAAAGTCGGCGCCGAGCAGCTCGCGATTGAGCGTGTACTCGGCCTTGATCGTCAGGTGCCGCACCGGCTCGACCCTGACACCGGCGGTCGCGCGAACGCGGATCGATTCGTAGGCCCAGTCGCGCGCCTGCCGCATCGTGCCCGAGCGCCAATCGACGCGAGCGTAGGGCGTCAGCCACGTCGTCGCGCGCCAGCCGCCGAGCAGGTACGCGCCCCGGTACACCAGACACGACGCTGCAGTGCACGGCACGGCCTCACCGTTGATGACGCCTGTCTTGCCAGCCGCGCGACCGAACCCGCCCTCAGCCGTGAAGAACACCGTCGAGAGATCGACCTTCGCCGCGGCACCCGCGTGGAACTGCCACACCGTCGGGTCGGACTGACGATCCTGCACGCCCACCATGCCGTTGACCGAGAGCTCGAGGCCGGCGCCGACCGGGAGGAGCGCTCCGACGCGGCCCGAGATCGTCGGCGACGCGTTGAATCCGGCCTCGGCGCCCCACGGCATCACCTCGATCTGGTTCGAGCCGTTGGTGACCGCGGCGAGTACCTCGAGCTTTTCGTCGAGGAACTGCCCACGCGCCCGAACACCGAGGGCACGGCCACACGTGTAGCGGCACAGGAGCGAAGGGCTGACGGTGAGCCGATCGGGCGACTCCTGAAATCGGTATTCGACGCCCAGCACCGAGTCGACCTTGCCGCCCCACACCGTCAGGTCGCCGAACCCGAAGCGGCGGCGCCAGCTCACGTTGGCGAGCTTGATGTCGATGAAGTCGCCCAGCGCGAAGTGCGTCACGGTGCGTTCGCGAGGCAACAGATCGACCATCACGTGCACCAGGAGCTCGGTGCCGATGGTGGCGCGCAGCTGCAGGTTCGCGTTGTTGACCAACACCGTCGGACGGCCACCAGTCCGCAGCCCGTCGAACCCGATGACGCGGGAGTCTCCGATGTCAGCGGCTTCTCCACGCGAGTTGATGGCAGTGGCGAGCGGATCGCCGCGGAGCACCCAGGTCGACAAGACGTCGTCGGCGTTCGAGACGAGCCGATCGGTGTCCTTTCGCACGCCCGAGCCGTTGCCCTGCACGGCGAAGAAGCCCAGGTCGAGGTAGCCGGCCCACGACACCGAGTTCTCGCGAATGAGGTCTTCCCGCTCGCCGAGCGCGGTGACGGAGCGGTTGGTGTGCGTGAGCTCGTCCTTCACCGTCGCGACGTCTTCGCTGGCTACCTCGAGCGCCTCGCGGGTCTCGGTCAGCTCCTTGCGGGTCGACTTCAGCTCGGCTTCGAGCGCCGACAGCCGCGCTTCCAGTCTTTTCGCTGCGTCCGTCACTCCAGCGTCGGGTGCCGCCGCGAGGAGCAGGAGGACGATCGCGCTCGTCATGGGCTCACCGCACACGGCGCACCGAAGTCGCGCGTCATGCCTGCATCGGTGTCGAGGGAGTTGTCGCAGGTCCACCGGGCGTCGGGCGGCTGCCCCGTCAACGACTCGAGGAAGAGCACGAGGTCGCTCTGTTCCGACTCGGTGAGGCCCAGGGGCTCCATGAAGACGCTGGGCGTTCCAGCGCCATCGCGATCGCCGCCGCGGTTGTAGAACCAGACGACGTCCTTCAACGTCGCGAGCTGGCCGGCGTGCATGTACGGGCCGGTGAGGCTGACATTGCGCAGGCTCTTGGTGCGAAAGCGCCCCACGTCGGCGGTGCTCGGCGCCGGCACCTCGACCGAGCGGCGGAACGCAAGCTCCTTGAGCTTCTCGAGACCAGTGAAGCGCCCCTTCTCGATGGCGGGAACGTTGAGACCCGACTGACCGAGCCCGACGCTGTGAAACTGGTTGTCGGTGAACATCGGCCCGCGGTGACATTGCACGCAGCCCGCCTTGCCGAAGAAGAGCGTCAGGCCTCGTCGCGCGCCTTCACTGAGCGCGTGATCGTCGCCCTGCGCGAAACGATCGAACGGTGAGTCGAAGCTGGTGAGTCGGCTCATGTACGCGGCCCAGGCTTTCAGGCTGCGAAGGTAGATTCGGTCGAGCTGCGCTGCGTCTCCGGGGGCAAGCGGCGCTGCAAAACCGGCAGGCAACGGCTCCTTGAACACCGCCTGATACCGATCCCGGTAGCGAGCCACCAACGCGCGGGCCAGACGGAGTCGATCCCCCCCCATCGTCCCTCCCGCCTCGTACGCATGCACCGCCTGCCCCCACAACGTATCGGCTCGACCGTCCCACCCCCACCACTCGTAGAACGCGACGTTCAACAGGGTCGGCGAGTTGCGCGCCGTCCACCCCAGACCGAACGAGACATTCCGG
>JAUXRI010000123.1 GCA_030681895.1 Myxococcales bacterium
GCGCAGGCCTCGGTCGCCAGCTTCACGTGGACCGACTCGGCCTTGACGCCGTTGACGCCCACGCTCCGCGGCATCGAGCCCACCGTCACGCGCGACGGCAAGCTGATGGTCTGGCAGGGGCACCCGAACAACAGCGGCGCCATCGACACGCTCGTGTATTCGGTGAACGCGACCGCCTGTGGCCTCTCGGGCTGGAGCGCGCCGAAGACCATCGCCGCGATGAACACCGACCCGGCCGTGCAGGGCCGTTATCGCCTCGCGGAGCGCCCGCTGCGTGACCCTGCTGGCGTCGCGTACACCCCGACGCAGCTCTTCTACGGCGCCTACCCGTGGATTTTCCCCGACGGCGAGGCCGTGAACTTCACGGGCGCGAACATGCCGTGCCGCACGCCTGCGCCGAACGAAGACCCGCCTGGCTGTGGCCCGCGCCGCAACGCGCTGTCGGTCATCGGCTACCCGACGAACTGGCAGCTCTCGCACATCGACGGCGCGCTCAACCCCGACACCGACAACACCGTACGCCTCTTCTTCACGTCGCCGGGGCCGATGAACGTGCGGCCGCTCCCGCTGACGCAGGGGCAGGATGTGTGGCCGTTCTTCGGGAGCAACACCTCGAACTACGGCGAGGTGGTGTTCGACGACGCGCTCGATGGCCGGTACGCGGCGCTCTGGCACCTCAACGAGTTCGTCACCGCGCAGGGGAACTACGATCGCACGCGCGCCGCTGACAGCTCGGGCTACTCGAACACCGGCACGCTGCGCGGTGGCGCGTCGTACCCGGCGCGAAACAACGGTCTGCTCGGCAAGGCGCTCTCGGTCGATGGAGTCTCGGGTCGCCTCGAGGTGCCGCACGCGACGAGCCTGCTGCCGGTGAACGCCATCACCATCGAGCTCGCGCTCAAGCCGCGCAGCGAGCCGAACTGCGACGCGAACAACAACTACCGCCTGCTGCTGGGCAAACCGAACATCAACGGCGCGTACAGCCTGGTGCTCGAGGAGGACCGCTCGTTTCAGGCGCGCGTGCGCGTCGCGGGCGGCGTGCAGTACGACATTCGTTCGAACGCCATCGCTCCGCCTGGTCAGTGGACGCGGGTCGCGTTTCAGTACGACGCGGCCACGGGCACGATGGCGTTCCTCGTCAACGGCGTGGAGACGAGCCGCGTGGTGCGTGCACCGGCCGTGCTCGCGGGGACGAACGATGTTCTCTTCATCGGAGCGCCGGGTGTGCGCGCGGCGTGTCCGAACGGAGACGGCGCGTTCGATGGTGAACTCGATGAGGTCGCCATCACACGGGCGTGGCGGTACGGCGCCGTGCCTGGAGGTGGCGCTGGAGGTGGCGCTGCGGGCGGAATGAGCGGAACCGGTGGCGGCATGGCTGGAGGGATGGCGGGCGTCGGCGGTGGCTCATCGGGCGGCATGAGCGGCACCGGCGGCGGAATGAGCGGCACCGGCGGCGGAATGAGCGGCACCGGCGGCGGCATGAGCGGCACAGGTGGCGGCTCGGCCGGTGTCGGTGGGGGAACTTCAGCGACTGGCGGGGGAACCGTGAGCGGCGGCGGGAGCGCAGGTGGAACGAGCGCGCTCGCCGGCGGCGTCGCCGGAACCGGTGGTTTGGGAGGGGGCTCCACCGGCTCCGGTGGCGGCGGTCGGATGGGCGTTGCGGCGAACACGGGCTGTTCGACTGTCTCTGTCGACGGTGCATCCTGGCTCGCGGGTCTGCTCGTGCTCCTCGGCAAGCGACGTCGACGCTGAGCGCCGCGCTGTCGGTCTCCGGGCTGCTCCGCCTCATCACGACGTCCAACCGAACGCGTCGTCATTCTCCGCCTCTTCGAATGCCTCGGCGTCGCCGATGATGGCGCGCTCATCACCAACGAACTCTGGGAACTCCCGACGAACGCCGTCGTGCTGCGCATCTCGCAGTGACCGTCCGACCGAGGCCAGCAACAGGCGGTGACGGCAGACTGGGCGTAACGTGCGCGGGCCGTGCGGGTTCGAGTGCTCCTCTGCGTGTCGTTGGTCTCGTGCGCCACGCCGCGTCCGGTCCCGCCACCACCACCGCCCGTCGTCCCTCCGCCGCCTGTCGTCATCGCGCCCGTCTCGCCACCCAGGCCCATCTGGTTCGACGCGACCGCGCAGCCTGATTCGCTGCTGACGCTCAGGCGCGGCGTGTTGCGTGACGCGGGCGTGCCCGAAGGTGATCGTCAGGTCTTCCCCGAGACGTATTCGACCGTCGATGGCGTCTTCACCTTCCGCGGAGGCCCGTCACGGAGCGGTGGCGCGTTCGGCCGCGTGCCCCGCGCACCAGTCTCACTCGAGCTCGCGTGGACGCACGTCACCAGCCAGAGCAAAGCGCCCTGGTTCGGCGGCACGGGATGGACGGGCCAGCCCGCCATCGTTCGGTGGCCGAGCGTGGTGCGGCACTCGATGCCGAAGCTCAAAGCGCGCACGCAGGACGACGGCCTCGTCGAGGTCATCCAGGGCAGCCTCGATGGCCGCGTGCACTTTCTCGATCTCTTCACCGGCAAGCCCACGCGTCCGCCCATCATCACCGGCAACCCCATCAAGGGGAGCGTCTCGCTCGACCCGCGCGGCTATCCACTCCTCTTCGTCGGCCAGGGTATTCCCGAGAAGGTGCCCATCGGCCTGCGCGTGTACGAGCTCATCGGCCATCGCGAGGTGTTCTTCCTGCCCGGCTCCGACAAAGAAGCGCCACGCCGCGAGTGGGGTGCGTTCGATTCATCCGGCCTCTTGAACCGCAACACCGACACCTACGTCGTCGGCGGCGAGAACGGGCTCATCTACCTGCTCAAGCTCCACACCGACTTCGACCCCATCGCGTTGACGCTGAAGGTGGCGCCCGAGGTCGTTCGCTACCGCTACAAAGAAGCGTCGAGTCAGCACTTCGGCGTCGAGAACTCGATGTCGGCCCTCGGCTGGCTGGCCTTCTTCGCCGACAACGGTGGCACGCTGCAGGCGATCGACCTGCGCACCTTCGAGCCGCTGTGGGCCTTCGCTGCCGGAGACGACACCGACGCGAGCCTCGCGCTCGACACCGCGCTGGAGCGGCCCGCGCTCTTCACCGGGTGTGAGGTCGACAAGACCGGCCCGCGAGGCTTCACCCACCTGCGCCGCATCGACGCGCTCACCGGCACCGTGGAGTGGACCAACTCCTTCGAGTGCCGTGGCGCGCTGACGCCGAAGAAGATCGACGCGGGCCTCTTCGGCACGCCGGCCATCGGCTCCGGGGATGTCGCCGACCTCGTCTTCTTCACCATCGCGCGCTGCCCTGGCCCCGAGAACGGCCTGGTGCTCGCGCTCGACAAGGCGACCGGGAAAGAGGTGTGGCGCTTCGAGCTGGCGCAGTACGCGTGGTCGACGCCGACGCTGGTGAAAGACGAAGGCGGCGAGAGCTACCTGCTCCAGGGCGGCATCGGCGGGGTGTTGCGGCTGCTGCACGCGCGCACGGGACGTGAAGTGGCCAGCCTCAAGCTCTCGGGTGACATCGAGGCCTCACCCGCCGTGTTCGACGGCATGGTGGTGCTCGGCACGCGCTCCGATCGCATTCACGGCATTCGCATCGTCGGCGGCCGCTGATCAGGCTGGCGCCGTCTGAGTCGGGGACTCAGGCGCTCGGCGTCGCGTCCAGCCAGGCGACCGCGATGCCCGGCTTCTCGAGCAGGATGATGGCGACGAAGACCTGACCGTCAGGCCTGCAGTGGACGACCCGCCCACGCACCAGGAAGGCGCCGCTGCGCCAGGGGACCTCGAGGTTGACCTCGAGCATCTCGTTCACTGCGACGGGCGCTCCCGTCGTGAAGGTCAACCCGCCGCGCTTGAGCTCCGTGTCACGGGTCGTCTCGTACGCCGCGCGCGTCGCAAACCGCACGACCGGTGGGCCGGCAGGCTCCGGCTCAGTGGGGTCCTCGATCACGCTGCGCACCGCAGCGCGATCGTTGAAGAGGCGCAGGCCGAACCCCTGAGGCTTCATCGAGCGCAGCTCGATCGGCACCATCACGTGCCGAACGACCTGACCGTGGAGCCGACAGCTCCCGCTGCTCGTCTCGATCTGCACCGCCAGCGTCGCGCCGATCGCCGGCAGCCTCGCGGTGGTGATGAAGAGCCCCGTCTCACTCACGTTCTGCGTGAAGCCCGCGTGGAGGGGCTCACCCTCGCCGAAGCGGGTTTTCAGTCGGCGCGGAATTCGTCGGGCGTCACGGTGCTCCATGCGGAGAGCTGATCCACGGACTGTGCCGGGCGGAGTTGCGAGCAGACTCGGCAGGTTGGGCCCGCCGACAACTTCAGTCACGCGTGGGGCCGCGACCACACTGATGGAGTGCGGGCGCTCCTTTCCGTTCAACCTGGATCGAACCAGTCGGGTACCGTTCGCCACGCCATGAGTGACGACGCGCACGACGCCGAAGCAGTCGACCCCATCGAAGAGGCCTGGCTCGAGCAGGACCTGGAGCACGTGGAGACCCTCGCGAAGGAGCGGGTGGCCGCCGATGCCCGTGACGCCCACGCGCAGGCCTGGCTTGGGCTCGCCCTCTGCTCCACCGAGAAGCTCCCCGCCGGTCAGGCCGCGCTCAAGCGGGCCTTCGAGCTGTTCCGCGAACGCCAGGCGGCCGCACCCGATGACGACGCGAAGGAGGAGATCACCTTCGACCTGCACGGCATCGCCAATCGGCTGCTCGACACGACTGGAGACTCCGAGACGCTCGCTGCACTGTCGGCCACGTTCGTCGTCGACGTGTTGAAGCTCGAGCACCCCCCCAGCTTGCGACAGCTCGCCTCTCAACTGCTCGCGCGAGAGAACGACGCGGTGAAGGCGATGGCGCTCCTCAAGCGGGCGCTCGCGGTCGACGCGGCCGATCCCGAGGCGCTGTACCTCTCGGCCCGCGTCATGGCGCGGGTCGGCAAGAAGCAGCAGGTGCTCGGTCAGCTCAAGAAGGCCATCGACACCGCTGAAGGCACGATCGCCGTCCGCATGCTGGCGCGCGCCGAGCCCGACTTCGACGGCCTGCGAGCCGATGCGGAGTTCCTCGCGCTCATCGATCTTTTCCCGGCCGACGAGCCGCTGCGCGCCGTCTATGTCGCTCTCGATGCTGGAGACTTCGAGAAGACCGTGACCCTCGCCGAAGCGGCGAAGGCGCGCGTCGTGAACGCCCTCGATGTCCTCTACCCGTGGCGTGAGGCGCTGGAGCAGATCCTCGATCTGCATGCCTCGGAGGCGCAGACCTGGCTGCCGAAGTTCGAAGAGGTGCAGCAGGCCATCGAAGCGCACGAAGCGAAGGACGAAGAGAGCCCCGTCTACGCCCGCTTCTGCGGCGATGCCTGATCAGCCCGCGCGGGAGAAATGATCCCGAAAAGGCACGCTGGAATTCGACCGGAACTGTCAGCCCCACTGACAGGGCATCTCAGAACCTGATTCCCCACGTCATCCGACAATGAGCGCATGACACTCACTCGCACGCAGGTCTCGAATCGCGCCGCCGCAGTCCGTACTGCACTCGCCCGCGCCGACGGCAACCGCGACGGCCGCCTCTCTGCCACCGAGCAGCGCCGCGCGACCGGTCTGGTGACTGGCGCCAACGACGTCGCGCTCCGTGAAGCGTTCAAGCAGGGCCGTATGGGCAGCGGCTTCGTCTCGGTCTCGAAGTCGCGCGGCCTCGTGTCGCTCGCGCTCAGCCGGGCGCTCGCCGCCGACGGCAACCGCAATGGCATCTCGGCGACCGAGCGGGCCCGCCTCTCTGGTCCCATCGCACGGGCGCTCACCCAGGGTGCGACGGGCGGAGGCGCGGTGCAGGGGCCGAAGCCCACCGGGAACGTCGGCACGTTCGGACCGAAGGCGAAGAAGCTCGCCGCTGCGGCGAAGCGCCAGGCGCAGATGATGAACACCCGCGGCTGGTGTGCCCGCGGCGTCAATCGCGCCATGAAAGCCGCGGGGCTCGGGACGACGCCGCTGCCGTCGGCGTACATGTACGCCAACAAGCTCGCGAAGGACTCGCGCTTCCGTGAGATCCCCAACGTGTCGGACGCGCAGATCCGCAAGCTGCCGCCCGGCGCCATCGTCGTTTACGATGCGTCCGGTGGTCGCACGCGACATGGGCACATCATGGTGACGCTGGGCAACGGCCTCGAGGCGAGCGACCACGTCGCCCGCATCTCGACCCACGGCCGCCAGCGGGTGTTCGTTCCGAAGGGGTGAGGTGCACGAGATGAGCACGTACACGATCAAGTCAGGTGACACGCTCTGGGCGCTGTCGCGGAAGTTCGGCACGACGGTGAAGGCGCTCGCGAAGGCCAACGACATCGCAGACCCGAACCTGATCATTACCGGCCACTCGCTCAAGGTCCCCGGCCGCGCCGACACGATCGATCAGGCGCCGACCGCGAAGGCAGCGAAGCCCCGAACGACCTCGAACCCGTCACGACCTTCCCGACCAACCCGCACGCCGACTGCGCCGCGGAAGACCGACCCCGAGAAGCCGGGCAAGGTGCGCCTGGGCGAAGTGCCGCGCGGCCAGCTCGCGCAGTACGAGTATTTCAAGAACCTCGCAAAGGACGCGGGCGGCAAGTTCAAGACGGGCTCCAACCAGTTCAACCTCGTCGGCCTTCGCACCAACACGCCGACCACGGCCAATGGTGGCGCCGGCAGCTACGACGACCGCCTCGCCGTGGTGTGGAAAGACGGTGCGGGAAAGCCGCACGTCGAGCTGCTCCGGTACAACACGGAGCCTGCGCGAGACATGGCGAAGTACTCGGCCGACGTGAACGGTGACGGGCGCGCTGATCAAGGCCGCCTTCCGCCGGGCTCGTACGAGTTCGCGAAGAGCTCGTGGAAGAACGGCTTCTGCCTGCGGCCCGCTCGTGACTACCGCGTGCAGCGCGACATGAACCACAACGGCCGCTGGGACGACTCGGCGCGGACCGGTGGTGGCGGCTCGATGCTGTTTCACGGCGGCGGCAACTCGGGCACCTCCTCGGCAGGCTGTCAGACCTTCCCGCCGTCCGAGTGGAGCCGCTTTCAGCGCCTCATCCGCTCCTCGCGCGGGAACTTCGCGTACACGCTCGTCGCGCGCTGAGCGTCACGGTCGTCGGGCTCAGGGCGCGCTCCGCTCGAGCAGATCGACGAACTCGCGAGTCGTGGGCTGAGGGAGCGCCAGGTGCTCCGCAGTGGCTCTCGCCTCGACGACGCAGCCATCCGCGCTCGTGCCGAAGTGGGTCGGGTCGATGAAGTCTCCAGCGCGCATCGCCTGCGGAGCCTGCTGACCCATCACGGTCGCGACGTTCGAGGCGCCGAGCTTTCGCGTCGACAGAAATCGCACGGCAACCGCGCGCACGTCGAGCAACCCCACGGTGAGCGTGGTGCCTTCTGGAATGTCCATCGCGGCGACGAGGAGGCGGGTCTCTGCCTCTGCGCCGAACCACCAGCCAACGGCGATCGTCACCAGCATCGAGGCGCAGGTCCCGCCGAGCAGGCCACGACCAAACGGGCTCATCGCGCACCGCCGTGCCGCTGCAGGAGTGCCCTGCTGAGCAGGCGGGTCTCGGGCGTGCCCCCGTCCAGGCGCTCAAGGGCGCGCTCGACACGCGCCGCGCAGTCGGGGTCTGACTCGATCAGATCGGTGTCGCGAACGACCGCGCCTGCGGTGACGCGCCACCGCACGGGCTTGCCGACGAAGTTGGAGCGCGTCGCGGGCGTCGCGCAGCTTGGCGTCACGAGCGGCGCGGGGAAAGTCGACTCGATGAGGTCAGCGTCGGTCAGCAGGACTCCTGCGGCGAGGTCTCTCGACGCAGCCAGCACGGGGATGGGGGTGAACTCGGCCGTCGTTCGGGCCCGCGCTGCCTGCACCATCACCACCGAGAGCAGGGCGCCCGCGAGGGTTCCTGCCACCACGCCCAGCAGGACTCCGGACATCGCCGTTCGCGCCATCTGCGTGCCGGTATGAACGACCCGGTGAACGCGCCACTCCCGGTCGGTCGGCTACGAGAACCAGGTGAAGCCGATGCCGCGCGCCATCATCGACGCGACGAAGGGCATCGCGAGCGTGAGCACGGCTTCCACCGCGGTGATCTTCGCGAACAGGCCCGCGCGGCTGGTGTCGAGCGGCTGCCCTCGCGCCTGCCGGATGCGCCACTTCACGAAGACCACCATCGGCCACAGCTCGAGCAGCACGAGGACGCCATAGAGGCCCATCTTGAGCAGGAAGGCGCCGCTGTTGAGGTAGTAGCCGCTCCCCTTCTCGAAGGGGCCGAAGGCGCGCAGCAGGCCCGAACCGAGCCACAAGAGCGCTGCGACGCCCCACAGGTTGTCAGCGAAGAACACGGCCTCCAACGCGCCGGGGTCCTTCGTCAGACGCTGAAGGGCTCGAGCCCGCGCCACCACCGCAGGCAGCCCGATGGCGAGAGCCAGCAGGTGAAACGTCGAAAGGAGTGCGGCGCTCAACATCGGTGGCTCCGTGGCTTGACAGTGTCAGGACCTGACTAGTGTCGGCGCTAGTCGCTGTCAAGTCGTCGGGTGCGTCACGGGCTACGCACCCTGCGTCGGCGGCGAGTCAGGCGGCGCTGTCGGGGTGGCGGGCTCGCACTGTCATCGAGCCGTCATCGTTTCGGCGTTCCGGGGACTTGGGGGCGGCCGGTCGTTTGCTCTGCAACAGCCCATGCACATCAAACGCGAAGTGGTGGTGGCGCTGATGCTGTTGGCTCCGATGATGGCGTTGGCGAAGACGCCCGAGGAGCGGCCGGAATTCGATGACGAGCTCGAGACGCGGAAGCGGGCTCCCGTCGTCGTCAAAGACAAGGAGCCCGAGCCGACGTGGGCCTGGGAGGGGTCGATGGGTTTCGCCGGCAGCGTGCTCGACCCGTCGACGATGCCCTTCGTCTTTCAAGAAGGCGCGGCCTCGACAGTGCCCAGCGCCGCTGGCCTCGCGGCGCCGTTCGGCGGGCCGTCGGCGCGTCAGCTCATCACCGCGGGGCCTGCGTGGGAGGTGCGCGCGATTCAGAGCCATGTGCGCTTCACGCTCGGTCTGCAGAAGCCGTTCGCGCAGTTTCGCCAGGGCGCGCTCGATGCCGACGTCGACGTGGGTGGCACCGCGTTGCGCGTGAGCCCGCGTTCGTTGTCGCTGTGGGTGGTGCGCTTCGGCCTCGGTGGTGAGTACACATTCGGCCGGGTGACGCCGTTCGCCGACGTGGTGGGTGACATTCAGCTCGCGAGCGCCGACATCAGCATCAACGGTGAGCCGGGCACGTTCCGCTCGTCGGGGTTCGGCTTCTCGGCGAGGGCGGGCGCGCGGC
>JAUXRI010000079.1 GCA_030681895.1 Myxococcales bacterium
GCTCAGACTCGGGTTTCGCCCTTTTGAGGCCTTTTAACGAAGCGCGGCTCGCTGTACAGAGGCGTTACCACACGTCCTCAAACAACGAGCCACGCGCATGCACGATCGCAAATTGCGCGCGGTCTGGGAAGACTGCTTCCGACCCGCGCTGACTCGGCCCAGCTTCATTCGTCTCGTCGTCCTCCTCAGCGGTTGGGTGCTGACGGAGGGCACGCACGCTGTCACGGCGGCGCTCGTCGCGACGGATGTCGCGCGGCGCCGTCACTGGGCGGCATTTCACCGCTTGCTCTCGCGCGGCAGTTGGAGCGTCGACGCACTCGGCGAGCAAGTCTTTCTCCGCCTTCTTTCGACGCAGCCGGGGACGGTTCGCGTCGTGGTCGACGACACGCTTGCAACGAAGAAGGGCCCGAAGATCTTCGGCCTCGGTAACCATCTCGACCCCGTGCGTTCGACACGGCGGCAGAAGATCTTCGTATTCGGTCACTGCTGGGTAGTCGTCGCCATCCTCGTCCGCGTTCCGTTCTCGCAGCGACCGTGGGCGTTACCCGTGCTGTTTCGCCTCTATCGCAACATCAAAGACTGCGAGCGGCGGCGCATCCGCCACAAGAAGAAGACGGAGCTCGCGCGAGAGATGCTCGACCTGCTCGTCGCGTGGAGCGCGGGTCGTCGGCTCGAAATCGCAGCGGACGGCGCCTACTGCAACGACACGCTCTCTCGTGGCACGCCGGACAATGTCTTCTTCTTCGGCTCGATGCGCCCCGACGCGGTGCTCACGACTCTGCCGATGCCGCACCATCACGGGTACGGCGGCCGGCGTAGAAAGCGCGGTGACCTGCTCCGAAAGCCCGAGAAGCTCGCGCGCGACGGACGGACTGCATGGACCGTCGGTCATGCCTTCCTCTACGGAAAGCTGACGCGTGTTCGTTACAAGAGCGTCGATGCGCAGTGGTACCGCGCGATGGGCACGCGCTTGCTCCGCATCGTCGTCGTGGAGTGCACGAGCGGGCAGCTGCCCTTCAGAGTCTTCTTCGCCTCCGATCCAACACTCACCGTCGAGGCGATCCTCGAGACCTATGCGGGCAGATGGGGGATCGAAGTCTTCTTCCGCGACGCCAAGCAACATCTCGGCTTCGCAGACTCTCAAGCAAGGACCGAGCTCGCGGTGCTTCGAACCGCGCCCCTCATCGGACTCCTCTACTCAACTCTCGTCATCTGGTTCGCAGCGGATGCTCATGGCACTTCGATCGCCGCTCCGCCATGCCGCCCCTGGTACGCCCACAAGCGTGGCCTCGCTTTCGCTGACGTGCTTCGCGCCGCCCAACGTGCGCTCATCCGTTCCGACGTTCTTGATCCGCGCTGCTATTCCGATGACTTGCGCGAATCGGCGGCGCTACGCGCGCCGCCCGCCGATTCTTCACGTCCTCGCGCTGCCTAACTGCGAAACCCGAGTCAGAG
>JAUXRI010000086.1 GCA_030681895.1 Myxococcales bacterium
CGACTCCGGCGACCGTGATGACGGCGAGCAACGATGAGACGGTGAGGCGGTTCATGCAGGCTCCAGGATGGGGTTCAAGCGAACTTGAGCATGACCCCGGACGGCGGGCCGAAGTGAAAAGCGTCACGCGACGCAGACTTCGGGGGCCGCCGCTGCTTCGGGGATCATCACGGCGGGCATCGACTCGACGCTCACCTGCTTGCCGCCGAGGGCTGAAGCGCTGGCGTGGCCGATCTGCACCTTCGCCAGAGCGCCGATCGGCGCGTCACCGTCGAAGTTCACCGTGGTGTTCTGCCCGGTGCGGCCGAAGCGACGGCTCGCGTCGGTCTTCGACGAGCCTTCGACCAGCACCTCGACGGTCTGACCGACGAAGGCCGCGTTCAGCTCGATGCTGATGCGCTTCTGGGCCGCGTTGAGCCGCTCCAGCCGGGCGATCTTCACGTCGTGCGGCACCGAGCCCCACTCCGCTTCCCGCATCGCAGCGCCCGTCTTCGGCCGCGGCGAGTACACGAACGAGAACTGCCCGGCGTAGCGGACCTGCTCGGTGAGCTGGAAGGTCTTCTCGAAGTCCTCATCCGACTCGCCCGGGAAGCCGACGATGATGTCGGTCGTCACCGCGATGTCAGGCCGGGCGACGCGCAGCTTCGCGAGGCGCTCCAGGTACTCGACCACCGTGTAGTCGCGGCGCATGCGCTTGAGCACGTCGTTGGAGCCGCTCTGCACCGGCAGGTGGAAGTGGCTCATGATCTTCGGCTCGATGCGGAAGGCCTCGATCAGCTCGTCCGAGAGATCGTGCGGGTGGCTGGTGGTGAACCGCACGCGCTCGATGCCCGGCACCTGCGCGGTCCGCAGGAGCAGCTGGGCGAACGAAATGCCACCGAGGTACGAGTTCACGTTCTGACCGACGAGCGTGACCTCGCGAACGCCGACGGTGGTGAGCGACGCAGCCTCTTTCAAGACCTCGGTGAACGGCCGGCTCACCTCACGCCCACGCGTGTGCGGAACGACACAGAAGCTGCACACGTTGTCGCAGCCCTTCATCACGGTGATGAACTCGGTCGCCTTACCGCGCGAGGTGTTGGGGTTCGCCGTGGGGAAGACGTAGCTCTCGCTGTCGACCCAGGCCGTCTCGACGACACGCACGCGGTCGGCTTCGACCCGCTGGATGATCTCCGGCAGCTTCTGAATCGCGTCAGGCCCGAAGACGAAGTCGACGTAGGGCACGCGCTCGAGAATGCGGTTCTTCTCCTGCTGCGCGACGCAGCCACCGACGCCGATCAGCGCGCCGCGCTGCAGCTTCACCTGCCGGTAGCGCCCGAGCGCCGACAACATCTTGTCTTCGGCCTTCTCGCGAATGGAGCAGGTGTTGAGGATGATCAGGTCGGCGTTGTCGGCCGTGGGCGTGGGCGAATAGGCCATCGACGACAGCGCTTCGGACATGCGCATGGTGTCGTTGACGTTCATCTGGCAGCCGAACGTGTGAATGAAAACGCGCTTCATGCGGGGGCTTCTCGCGTCAGAGCCCCCCTCAAGTCAACCCGCCGCCGGGAAGGAGCGATTTCATGCACACCCGGCTGACCGCCCGGGTTTCACCCCACACACCCCGCAGGTCCCGGAGCGACGACAATGGGCTTCTTCGACAAAGCGAAACACTTCATGGGCGGCCACGGCGTGAAGGTGCAGCACACCGTCATCGAGCAGCAGGATCCGCTCCAGGTGACGCTGCCGATCGGCGACACCGTGGTGAAGGGCAAGTTCAACGTCACCGCCGACAAGGAGTGTGAAGTGCTGTCGATGAAGGCCGCGTTCCTCGCCGAGTTCGTGCACCCCGACGGCCGCGTGGAAGAGGTCACGCTGGGTCAGGACGTCTTCCCCGAGCCGAACACGTCGCGCTCCGACGACATGCTGAAGTACCCCTACACGTTGTCGAGCGGCGCCACGCAGGAGGACTTCTTCATCATCAGCATGGAGAAGGACATCCCCACCCTGCTCTCGGACAAGTCGTGGCCGAAGGAGAAGGTGCGCTTCTTCGTGAAGACGATGGTCGACGTGAAGGGATCTCCATTCGACCCCGACACGAAGAACGAGATCACTGTCTCGGCGGTCTGACCGGCTTTCGACCCTTGCGGGCCTCTGCGCGCGTCTTGAACGTCTGGGCGGCCAGCGCGCGCTTCGCCTTGCCCGGGCGCTCGCGCCAGAACAGCCGCATCGGCACTCGCAGGCTGAACGTCTTGCGCAGGTAGTTGGCGACGTACCGCTCGTAGCGATCGGGCACGGCCTTCGGGTTCGAGGTGATGAAGGCGAACGACGGCGGCGCCGTGCCGACCTGCATCGCGTAGTAGATCTTCAGCGCGCGCCCGCCCGAGAACGGCAACGGATGCTCGGTGGTGATGTGGTCGACGACGCGGTTGAGCATCGGCGTGCCTGCGCGGAAGTACTGCTGCTCGAAGAGCTCCAGCGCGAGATCGAGCACCTTCGTCACGCCCGAGCCTTCGGTGGCCGAGACGAACACCATCGGCGCCCAGTCGACGTGCTTGAGGTACCACTTGAGCTCTTCGCGCCACTGGGCCTGCGTGCCCGACTTGCCACGCACCAGATCCCACTTGTTGACGCAGATGATGAGCGCGCGGCCTTTGGTCTCGGCGATCGCGGCGATCTTCAGGTCCTGATCGACTCCAGCCTCGTTCGCGTCGAGCACCAGCACCACCACGTCGGCGTCTTCGGCAGCGCGCAGCGCGCCCATGACCGAGAAGCCTTCGACCTTCTGCGTGATGACGGCCTTGCGCCGAATGCCCGCGGTGTCGGTGAGGATGAGATCGCGGCCCTTGTACTGAAACGGTGAGTCGATCGGGTCGCGCGTGGTGCCCGCGATGGGGCTGGCGACGACGCGATCTTCACCGAGGATCGCGTTGATCAGCGACGACTTGCCGACGTTGGGGCGGCCGACGATGGCGACCCGAATCGGAGCGTCTTCGTCCTTCTCGGCGAGCTTCTCTTCGCCCTCTTCTTCTTCGGCCTGCACCGAGGGCGGCGGCAACATCGGCTCGAGACGGTCGGCGAGCGTGTGAAACCCGTCACCGTGCTCGGCCGCGACCGGAATCGGCTCACCGAGCCCGAGGCGATGGAACTCGGCGATCATCGTGTCGGCGTTCTTCAGCCCGTCGCACTTGTTCACCAGCAGCATGATCGGCCGGTCCTGCTTGCGCAGGTAGCGAGCGACCTCTTCATCGGCGCTGGTGACGCCGACGCGACCGTCGACGATGAACAAGACGATGTTGCATTCCTCGACGGCGGCCTGCGCCTGCTGACGCACCGACTTGTCGATCTGGTTCTCCTGCCCGACCGGGACGAACCCGCCCGTATCGACGAAGGTGACGGGCCGGTTGAGGTACTCGACGTCGGCGAAGTGGCGATCGCGCGTCACGCCAGGCGTGTCTTCGACGATGGCGCGACGACGGCGGATGACGCGATTGAACAGCGTCGACTTGCCGACGTTCGGCCGGCCGACGATGGCGATGAGCGTGCGGGTGTTCGGTCGGGGCATCAGGTTACTCCCTGACCATCGAGTAGCCCATGCGGCGCAGCGTGTCGTGGCGTTCGCTCCACCGCTCTTCCACCTTCACCTGGAGCGAGAGGAACACGTTGGTGGCGAGCAACCGCTCGATGGACTTGCGGGCGTCGGTGCCGATCGTCTTCAGCATCTGGCCACGCTTACCGATGATGATCGCCTTCTGGCTGTCGCGCTCGACGTAGATGTTGGCGTGAATGCGCACCAGGCCCGAGTGACGCTTGGGCGGGCGCTGCTCCTGCGGCTTGCCCTTCTTCTGCTTCTTCTGCTGGGGGCGCTCGGGCGGTGGCGTGAAACGATCGCTCTCGTCGAAGAGTTCCACGATCACCGCGGCGGAGTACGGGATCTCTTGCCGCGTGTGGCGCAGCACCTGCTCACGCACGTACTCGGCCACCAGCACCCGCTCGGCCTGATCGGTGAGCATGTCCTCGGGGAACATGTTCGGCGCTTCCGGCATCGTCGCGAGCGCGCGCTCGAAGACCAGCTGGAGTCCGTCACCTGCGCGCGCCGAGACCGGCAGCACCTCGGCGAACGAGAAGTGCTTCTGGTACAGGTCGATCAGCGGCAGCAGCAGGTGCTTCTTGACGAGATCGATCTTCGTGACGACGAGAATGGTCGGCTTGTTGAACGTCTTGAGGCGCTCCATCACGAAGCGGTTGCCAGGGCCGATCTCGGGCGCCTTGCCCTCTTCGAGCCCTTCGGCTTCGACCAGAAACAGCACGACGTCACACTCGGAGGCGGCGTTGAGCGCGACGTCGACCATGTGCGTGTTGAGCGCGCCCTTGGCCTGATGCACCCCGGGCGTGTCGACGAAGGCGATCTGCCCCTCGGGCTTCGTCACCACACCCAGAATGCGGGTGCGGGTCGTCTGGGGCTTGGGCGAGATGATCGCCAGCTTCTCGCCGGCCAGCGCGTTGAGCAGGGTCGACTTGCCCACGTTGGGCCTGCCAATCAGCGCGGCAAATCCACTGCGGGTGGGCACGGCGGCGTCCTTCTGGTGCTCGAACGACGTCAGGGCGTCTTCGAGATGGTGAGCTTCTTGACGACGATGTCGGTCTTCGGACGGTCGCCCGGGCCCTTGGGTACCACGTTCGCGACCCGATCGATGATGTCCTGACCGGAAACGACCTCACCGAAGATGGTGTGTTTGTTGTTCAGCCAGGCCGTGCTGCCGACCGTGATGAAGAACTGACAGCTGTTCGAGTTCGGGCCCGAGTTGGCCATCGCGAGCAGACCGGGCTTGTCGAAGCGCCGCCCCGACTGGAACTCGTCTTCGAACTTGTAGCCGGCGTTGCCGCGGCCGGTGCCGGTCGGGTCTCCGCCCTGCACCATGAAGTTGGGAATGCAGCGGTGAAAGAGCGTGCCGTCGTACAACGGCGTGTTCTTCATCGCTTCGCCCGAACCGGGGTGCGTCCACGGCTTCTCGCCGGTGGCCAGACCGACGAAGTTCTCGACGGTCTTCGGCGCATCCTTCGGGAACAGCCTCACGATGATGATGCCCTGCGTGGTGTCGAACTGCGCGTACAGATCATGGCCAGCGCGGGCCTCGTCCAGCATTCCCATGTGTGCTCCCTCTCCCGACGATCGACGTTACGGCTGTGACTCTGAAAGCGTGATGCTGACGATGGTGATCGGCTCGATGGGCTTGTCTGACGGGCCCTTCGGCGCCTTCGAGATGGCCTCGACCACCTCGTAGCCTTTGACGACCTCACCGAAGATCGTGTGCTTGTTGTTCAGGTAGTTCGGCGTCGAGGTGGTGATGAAGAACTGCGAGCCGTTCGTGCCGGGCCCCGCGTTCGCCATCGCGAGCAGGCCCTTCTTCTCGAAGCTGCAGCCGCTCGCGCACTCGTCGTCGAAGGAGTACCCCGGGTCGCCGGTGCCAGTGCCGAGTGGGCAGCCGCCCTGAATCATGAAGCCGTCGATGACACGGTGGAACGTGAGGCCGTTGTAGAAGGCGACGCCTTTTTTCCGCTCGCCGGTCGCCGGGCTCTTCCAGTCCTTCTCGCCCGAAGCCAGGCCGACGAAGTTCGAGACCGTCTTCGGCGTCTTCTTCGAATACAGCTTGAGGGTGACGTCTCCGAGGTTGGTCTTCATGACCGCGAAGAGCTCGGTGCCAGCCTCGGCCTTGCCCATCCAGCCAGACGCCGCGCCTGCGGGAGCGGCTTCGTCCTTCTTGCAGCCACCGAGCGCGAGCGCAGCGACCGCGACGAAAAGGAGCGACTTCACTTCTTCACGTCCTTCTTCACGGCCGGAGCCTTCTCCGAGATGACGACCTTGATGATCTTCTGATCGACGACGGGGCGATCGCCCGGCCCCTTCTGCACGTCGCCGATCTTCAAGACGTTCTCGTAGCCCGAGATCACCTCACCGAAGATGGTGTGCTTGTTGTTGAGGTGGGTCGGCGTCGCGGTGGTGATGAAGAACTGGGAGCCGTTCGTGGCCGGGCCGCGGTTCGCCATGGCGAGCAGTCCGACCTTGTCGAACCCGCGGTTCGACTGGAACTCGTCCTGGAAGGTGTAGCCGGGACCGCCGCGACCGGAGCCCTCGGGGTCGCCACCCTGGATCATGAAGTTGGGGATGCAGCGGTGGAAGATGAGGCCGTCGTAGAAGTTGCGCTTCGTCGGCTGCCCGCTCTTCGGGTCGACGAACTCCTTCTCGCCGGTCGCCAGGCCCACGAAGTTCGCCACCGTCTTCGGCGCGTCCTTCGCGAAGAAGCGGATGACGACGTCACCCTGGGTGGTGGAGAACGTGGCGTAGAGGTCCTTCCCCTCTTCGGCCAGCTTCATGAACTTGCCCTGCGCGAGCGCGAGGGTGGGCAGCAGCATCAGGGTCAACGAGAGAGCACGGACGGTTCGCATGGCGGCGGAAGGTACCGCCCGCGCATGGCTGCTCCAAGACGATTCTCAGGCGGTTCCGTCGGCCGGCGCCGGGTTGACCGTGCGCGTCGAGAGCGCCAGGAGCGCGTCTTTCGCGGCGGCCTGCTCCGCTTCCTTCTTCGAGCGGCCGGTGGAGCGCGCGAGGATCTCGGCGCCGATCGCGACCTCGACCTCGAAGATCTTCTCGTGATCGGGCCCGGTCTCGCCGACCACGCGGTACCTCGGCGAGGCCTTGTAGAGGCTCTGCGAGGTCTCCTGGAGCACCGATTTGTGGTCCTGCCCCTGCCGGCCTTCGGCCACGCCCTCGAGGGCCTCGGCGAACACCCGATCGATGAAGCCCATCACCGCGGGCATGCCGTCCGAGAGGAACAAGGCGCCGATGACGGCCTCGAGCGTGTCGGCGACGAGCGAGGTCTTGTCGCGCCCACCAGTCAACTCTTCGCCGCGACCCAGCAGGAGCACGTCTCCGAGGCTCAACGCCCGCCCGATGCGGCCCAGGCCTTCTTCGTTGACGATCAACGCGCGCAACTTCGAGAGCTCGCCTTCGTTCGCCTTCGGGAAGCGGTCCATCAACCGATGACCGATCGCGAGATCGACCACCGCGTCACCGAGGTACTCGAGGCGCTCGTTGTCCTCGATGGGCTCGTCCTTGTGCTCGTTGCAGTAGCTCTTGTGGGTGATCGCCCGCAGCGCGAGCGCACGATCGGTGATCGAGACCGCGATGCGCTGCTCGAGTCCAATCAAGCGTTCGTCGTTGGTCTTGAACCGCCTCGCGAGGGCAGCAGGAGCCACGGGCTCGGTGATCGAGGGGGTGGGAGCGCTCACGGTGTTCAGCAGACCTTATTGCGGCCGCTCTCCTTGGCCTCGTAGAGCTTCTCGTCGGCACGTTGCACCAGCGCGACCGCCTCGTCACCCTTCTTCCCCAGCGTCGCGACGCCGCACGAGATCGTCACCGGAATCACCTCGCCGTCGAACGAGAACTCGTGCTTCTCGATCACCTTTCGCACCTTCTCGCCCATCGCCTGGGCGCCCTTGTGATCGATCTCGGGCGTCAGCACCGCGAACTCCTCACCGCCGTAGCGCGACAGGAGATCTTCTTTCCGAATGCGCTTCTGAATCGCCGAGGCGACCTCTTTGAGCACCGCGTCTCCGGCGAGGTGGCCGAAGGTGTCGTTGATGCGCTTGAAGTGATCGACGTCGATGAGCAGCAGCGAGAGCGCCCGGCCGTAGCGGCGGCAGCGTGACAGCTCGCGCTCGATGGCCTCGTCGAAGTACCTGCGGTTGTGCACCTGGGTGAGGCCGTCGACCGTGGTGAGCCGGTAGATCTCGTCGTGGTACGCCGCCTCGATGTTGTTGTGGGCGATGAACTTGAAGACCGTTCGGCCGACCTTGATGAGATCGTTGTTCCGCAGGCCGACCTTGCCGTCGAGCGAGGCGTCGTTGAGGAACGTGCCGTTGGTCGAGCCGACGTCTTCGATCGAGACCCGGCCCTCTTCGACCGTCACCTTCACGTGTTGGCGGCTGACCGAGTCGTGATCGATCTGAATGTCGCTCTTCGAGGAGCGCCCGATGATCGTCTTGCCCTCTTCGAGATCGTGCTTCCGGCCGAGCTCTTCGCCGTAGATCACCACCAGGGCGGACGATCGCGCGAAGGCCCGCTTCTGGATCTTCGAGATCGCGGTGACGGCGGTGATGGTCTTGTGGCCCATCGGCCTGCCCAGCCTACCCGCTCCCAACGAAAACGGGGCGCCCTGAAGCTCAGAGCGCCCCGCCACGTTCGGCACAGGCCGAAGAGACGTTACTGAATGGTCACGCCGGTCTGGCTGACGGACAGCTCAGGCAGCACCGGGGTGTTGTTGTCGAAGAACAGCTGCGCCTTCACCGTCGCAGCCGTCGCCGTGCAGCCAGCGGGGAGCGTGAACTCGACCAGACCCGAGCCAGCCTTGGTCTCGGTCGACGAGGGCATGATGTCGCAGCCGGCGATCGGGGCGCCCGCCGCAGTGGCGAACGAGAGCTTCACCAGGCCGTCGTCACCAGCCGCGGTGCCGAGCTTGAACTTGGCGACCTCGACCGTGATCTTGCCCGAGTCGGGGACCGGCATGGGCAGCGTCTTGAACGTCACCTTCTGCTCGCCGTAGTCGAGGAAGCCGAAGCCCGTGAGGTAGTTCGTGATGCGCTCGTAGTTGGTGGCGTTGAGTTCGACGAGGCCCTGGAAGCTCAGCGCCGCGCCGCCGGCAGGCGTGGGAGCCGCGCTGGTGCGCAGCGCCTGGACCTGCATCGGTGAACGCGGGCCATTCGTCATGCCCGTCTTGAAGAGGCGATCGCGCAGACCGGCCGGAACGGCAGGCAACGAGAAGCCATCGGCCGCGCGCGAGGCGTCGAACAGCACGTCCCAGCGGTGCTCGAGCTCGTCCGAGAAGCTGACCCGAACGATCTGCACGCTGGTCGAGAGCGCGGTGGCCACCGACGCGGTGAGGAACTTGAAGCTGCGGGGGCCGACACCAGCCACTGCAGCCGAGTGCGCGTTGAAGCGGCCCGACTCAGGGAAGGTGGGGTAGCTCTGCGCCGAGATGTCGACCGGCGTCGCGCCGCGGGGATCGAAGACGAGCTTGTTGTCCGCGAGGCGAACGAACAGGGCCGACGCGCCGACCTGAGCCGACGCATCGCTCGCCGCGGCCGCCGAGAGCGCCGCCACGATGATGCCGTACTCGTTGCCTTCGGTGCCGCTGTGCGAGGGCGCCGAACGAACGGGAATGAGGCCAGCGGCAGGCAGGGTCTCCTGCTTGTCGAGCACGTCGTCGACCGGGGTCGCGACGTTGACTGCGACGCCGAGGCCGAGGGGGATGACGCCGCGGCCGTTCACGTTCACACCCGACAGCGCCAGCGCGCCGTCGGCCGGCTTGCCACGGTAGCTGGGCATGCGAGGCGACTTGAGCGCGAAGCCGAACGCGAGCGGCACGTTCGCCCACTTCAGGTTCTTGTCGGTGAACTGAGCGGTGTTCGAGTAGTCCCAGCCCGCGGTGCAGTCAGGGAACGTCTTGCCGTCCTTGCAGGCGGCGTCGTTCAGGCTGAACTGAATGTCGCGAACGATCGACGAGTTCAGCTTGCGGATGAGCGGCTGCGCCTGGCCGAGCAGGCCGGCGATGTTGATGTTCTCCGTGCCGCCCGTGAAGGCGCCGAGGAGCGGGCTCAGGTCGCCGATCGTCAGCTCACCCGAGAACGCCCAGGCCGAGCGCGTGCCGCAGGTGCCTGCACGAATCTTCGTCTCGTCAGCTGCGCCAGTCGCGTCGGTACAGACGCCGTTGAGGCCGAGGCCCGCGAGCGTGTTCTTGTTCGTCTCGCTGAAGACGAGGAACGCGCCGTCGGGCACGTTGACGTTCATGTCGATCGTCGTGCCGAGCTTGATGCGCGTCATGCGCGAGGGCCCGAGCAGCTGGGTGAGGTTCAGGTTGGTGACCGCGCCGGCCAGCGACATGCCGCCCACGCCCGCCTTGATGTTGGCGTTCATCGGGTAGCCGTCGAAGGTGCCTTTGAAGCCGCCGAACTTGTTCACCGGGTTCCGGCGCATCGACACCGACAGCACGTTCGCGTCCGGACCCGAGGGCCGGTAGTTCGCGATCGTCACGTAGGTGAACTCGGGGTGGAAGACCGAGACGCTGTACGAGGTGGCGGTCAGGAAGACATACGCGCCCACGCCGCCTGCGTTCGTGACGACCTCAGCGGCCTGGGGAATGACGGCTCCCGCTGCGTCGCTCACGACGACCTTCGCGCCAGCAACCGGCCGGCCCGTCAGTTCATCGGTGACGACGACCACACCGCCGGCAACCGGGGCCGCGACGACGAGCGCCTTGCCCGTGCAGGTGATGGCGCCAAATGCCGCCTGAACGGCCGCAACGCCGTCGCCACCCATGGAGGCCGTCATACCCGCGGTGAACTCAGAGGAAGCGCCAGTCGCCGGCATCGGAGCCGACAGCGGGCTGCCTGCGGGAGCCGTCCACGTCGCGCCGTCCTTGATGATGATCGGCTCCGTCCCGGCCCAGGCCGAGACCCAGAACTTCGTCTTCGACCCGGCCTTCACCACCGCGAAGTCGGGAATGATCGCGCAGCGGGTGACGGCAGAAGCCGCGGGAGCCGCCTCACACTTGCCGGAGCGGCAGACGAGCGAGCTGCCACAGTCGGCGTCAGCCGAGCAGAGCTTGGGCTTGCACTCACCACCGGCCTCGGTGAAGTCGCACACGCACGAGGTGTCGTTGGGGCACTGCTCGAGCGCGGTCGAGCCGGCCGCGACGCGACCCGTCGGCGAACACTGCGCTGCGCTCGTACAGTCGGGAACACAGGTGCTCGAGCTGCGGCTGCAGCGGAAGAGCTTGGGGCACTGATCGTCGTCGTTGCACGAGTCAGACGTGCCGCCACCACCGGTTCCACCGTCGGCACCAGCAGGAGGAGGACCACAGGCGATCATGGACAGCGCCGAGGCTGCAAGCGCCACCCAGAGGGTGTTGCGGAAATCGACCTTCATTCGAGACTCCCTTTGAAATGGAAATGGCCGGTGCGACAGGCGCGGCACGTTTCCGATATCGGCCTACCCGTGTCAACCGGGACGCCTGACGCACAGCGACGGGCGTGCCACCCGACAAGACAAACCGTTTCGGGCAGTTGGGTCTTGGCGTGCGTGACAGTGCTGTCGTGGTCGTCGAGACTCGCGTGACGTGGCTTCCTCCGTTCCCAGAGCGTCGGGTGATCTCCTCGGCATCGTCCTCGCGTCGGTGTCGCGCGACACGGGCTCGGCGAGCGTGCTGCATCCAGTCTGGCGGCAGGTGGTCGGCGACACGCTCTCGGCTGTCTCACGCCCGACCCGGTGGATGGGAACGACGCTCGTGATCACCTGCACCACCTCGAGCTGGGCAGCGGAGCTCGGACGACGTCGAGACGAGTTCTTGAGCCGACTCCAGGCGAGCCTCGGGAAGAAAACCGTCGCATCGCTCGTCTTCGAGGCTCCATGACCTGGTTGGTCGCCGTCGTGTTGTCTGCAGCGAGTGTCGAACAGAGCGCCATCGCGGCGGTGCACGAACGCTTCGAGACGGCGGGCCGCTCCCGGCCAGCCGACGATGCGCAGCTGTCAGAGGCCGCGCGCAACCTTGCGCAGCTCGCAATCGAGAAGACGGCTGGTGACGCGGCCGGGCTCCTCGCGGTGACCGACGCCGTGTCGATCGCGGGTGGCTGGGACGCGAGCCCCACGGCGATTCTGCTCAAGGCCTCGCGAGCGACGGTGCTCGAGGAGCTGGGCAAACTCACCTCCGTCGCCGCGGAGCCCGCCTCGGCCATGGGCATCGGCGTCGCTGAAAAGGGAGACCGGGTCGCGCTGTGCATCTTGCTCGCGCAGCGGAAGATCGAGCTCGCGCCGGTGACACGCCGCCACGCGAAGCCGCCGAAGAGCGTCACGGTGTGCGGCACGCTCGTCGCGCCGCTCGAGACTGCCGAGCTCTTCGTCACCTCACCCACTGGAGCCGTCACCCGCTTCGCGATGAGCGCCACGTCCTTCGGCCACTGCGGGACCTTCAAGCCGTCCGGAGGGCGCTCGGTCGTCGAGGTGCTCGCGCGAGGACCGAAGGGCCCAGAGGTCGCCGCCCTCTTCTTCATCGACGTCGGCGCGTCAGTGGCCGCTGCTGACCAACAGATCGTCGAGCCAGCGTCGCCCGCGGAAGCCCGCAGGGCCGTCTTCCTTCGCATCAACGCGCTGCGGAAGACGATGGGGCTCGCGCCAGTCGTGCTCGACAAGGCCCTCGAAAAGATCGCGCAGCGGTACGCCGAGAAGATGGCTGCCGAAGGCTTCTTCGCCCACGTCGATCCATCGGGAGGCGATCTCAAGTCCCGTCTGGCGGCGGGCCAATACCGCTTCTCCGCGGCTGGTGAAAACCTGGGCGCGTCGAACGGACCACTCGCGGCGCACTTCGGCATCGAGCACAGCCCCGGCCATCGTTCGAACCTGCTCGAGCCGGCCCATCGCGCGCTCGGCCTCGGCCTCGCGACCCGCGCCTCCGACGGCGTCACCCTGCTCGTCCAGGTCCTCGCGTCGCCCATCGACGACGGCGGGCCTGATCCCGTCGGGGCTGCGTACCAGGCCATCGACGATCAGCGCGCGCGCAAGAACCTCAAGCCGCTCAAGCGCCACGCGGTGCTCGAAGCCCTCGCCCAGGAGCACGCCCGCCGCTGCCTCTCGCGCGATCTGTTGAGCGCCGAGCTGTCGGACGGACACAAGCTGCACGAGCGGGTCTTCGAGGCGATGACGACCTCCCGCGAGGCGTCGATCGACCTGGCGATCGTCGAGTCTCCGAGCCTGGTGCCCACCTCGAAGAACCTCGCCGACCCGCGGTACTCGGCGATGGGCCTCGGGCTCGCCCGCGGAGACTCGGCGAAGTACGGCAACGGCAAGCTCTGGCTCGTGGTGATCTACGCGAGCGAGGCAGCTGGCGAAGACCCCGAGAAACCCGAGCACGCCGGCGCCCCCACGCGCTAAACAGCCGCCTCAGAGGGCTCCGCACACGTGACCACCACGACCCGACCCGTGATCCTCGGCATCGACGAGGATCGCACCAATCAGGGCAGACTCGCGCAGGCCTTCAACGCGCAGGGCTTGTTCTATCGCTTCATCACCGATCGGAAGAAGGTGCAGGGCGGCATCAAGCAGCTCACGCCCGACATCCTCGTGGTGTTCGGAGAGCTCTCGAGCGACTTCGTCATTCAGGTGCTCGATGCCGTCGCAGCTGACGTGTTGTCGTCGACCCTGCCGATCATCGTGGTGTCTGGTGACGTGAGTGACGCGCAGTTCGTCGGCGGCCTGCGCACCAACGTGGTGGCGCTCTTCCCTGCGCCCTTCGATGCGGCCAGCGTCATCGCGGTGAAGGGCCTGTTCGACGAGCTGCACTCGCGGCCCGGCGTGGTGAAGGGCCAGGGCGACGCGAAGCTGCTGGCCCGGTTGATCGATCACATCCGCCGCACCCGCCGCGCCGGAGCCCTCACCATCGACCCGAGGACACCGAACGAAGGCCGGGCAGTGTTCAGCCGCGGCAAGCTCGAGCGCGCGTCGTTTCTCGGCGCCGTCGGCCCTGAAGCGCTCAAGGCCATCAGCTCGGTGCCGAAGTGCTCGTGGACCTTCAGCGAGGTCGCAGGCCAGGCCGGAGACGGCGCTGGCGTGGTGATCGAGGTCGGCGATCTCGCGACGGGTGAGACCGAGATCGCCGAGGTCGTGATTGGCCAGGCGATGGTGGAAGACGAGCCGCTCGCGTTCGAGGTGTCGGTGCCACGCGCCTCGGCGCCAGACGATCCCCCGCCCCTGCCTCCCAACCTCACGCCCGAGCCGATGCTCGCCCCGGGCGCGCAGGCGATCGAGCTGCTGCTGGTCGACGACGATGAAGCGATCTTGCGCATGTTCAAGACGCTCTTCCTCAAGCACGGCTTCAAGGTCAGCACCGCGACCGATGGCCAGCTCGGCTCCGAGGTCGCGCTCACCAGACACTTCGACGTCGTGCTCGCCGACCTCAACATGCCGCACCTCGACGGCTGGGGCCTGTTGCGGCTGTTGCGCGAAGACTTCCGCACGCGCGAGCTGCCAGTCGCCTTCATCTCGGCGCACGACGACTATCGCGAGTCGTTGCGGGCGCTCGACGCAGGCGCTCAGGCGTACCTCTCGAAGGGCACCCGCCTCGACGCGCTCGTCACCCAGGTGAAGAAGCTCCTCGAGCCGCGGCAGGCGGCGATGGCCCAGGTCACCTCGGGAGCGCCCTTCTCGATGCAGGTCGCGCCAGTCGGGCCGCAGTGGCTGCTGCTGCGCCTCGAGGAGTCGCACGCCTCTGGCCGCTTCGACGCCCGCGATGGCTGGGCCGTCTACTCGCTCTTCTTCACCGACGGCGTCTGCACGCACGCCGCGGCGCAGGCCGGCAAGTTCACCGCCGAAGGAGAGCGCGCCTTCAACGCCTTCATCGCGACGAAGAACGCCGAGGTGACGTGGACTCCGGGCAACGGCGCTGCGCCCCAGAACCTGCACCTGCCGACCGGCGTGTTGATCGAGCGCGCCTGCGCGACGCTCAACGAGAACGAGCGCCGCATGCGCGAGAGCCTGCTGGTGTCGGCGACTCAGGTCGAGGTGCACCCCGAGCTCTACGCCGTCTACCGGCAGGTCGGCCCCAAGCAGTGGCTCGAGGCCGCAAAGCTGATCTGCGAGGACAAGATGGCCCCCCGCGACATCATCGCGAAGCTCGAGATCAGCCCCGTCGACGTCGAAGAGACGATGAAAGATCTCATTCGCCGCGGCGTGGTGATGCTCAAGAAGGGCTGAACCGCTCGCCGTCGGCACAAAAAAACACCGCGCTCGGAAACGAATCCGGCGCGGCAGAACTGGTTTGAGCTGTGGGTACGTCGCCCGTCGTTCGTTAGATCAGGCGGCGCTGAGTCGCGAACGACTCGATGCCCATCTGCGGCCCAGACGGCAGCGCGTAGAGCGGGCACTTGATGCACGTAAAGCTCTGCCACCCTCGACGGACAGCCTCATCGAGGCAGTTGTCGTAGTGCGAGCAGTTCAGATTGCGATGCTGCTCGACACCGAGGCGCTTTGGGCCAGCCTCGGGGTTGATGCTCTGCGGTAGTTCGGTCGGACACGGCTTCATGATGGTTCGGCCTCCCTGAAAAACTCCCCCCGCACTGCAACTCGGGAAACGACACTCGTTCTGCGGTCAATCGACGACGTGTTGCGTGAGTCACTTCCGAGCTTCGCCCCCCACATCGGCGCTGCAACTTCTCACCCTGCTCGGAACAGCGGCGCACCGTATGAACTGCTGACCCAACTGATCAACCCGGTGAGCTCAGAATCCTTATGGGATTCACTCCGTCTCCTGCTTCGAACTTCGACTACGTTCGACGACGCAGCGTGTACGGCAACCGTCCAACAAATGTCAAACCGGGGTCCCCTCGCCGGGCAGGAAGTGCGCTGCTCGTCGTCGCGTGGTGCCTGACGGCGACGACTGCAACGGCGCAATCCAGAGGGCTGCTCGACGCGGTTCGAGTGCACGCGCCGAACCTCGCTGCACGCGCGCAAGACGAGCTCGACGCCTGTACTCGCGGTGAAGCAGGCGTGTGTGCCGATCACGCCCGGCTCTCGCTTCTGACCGGCGTCTTGTGGCTCTCCGAAGGCGACGCGGCGCGCGCGGCGACGCAGCTGAACGCGGTCAAGCCGCCGAAGAAGCTCGAGGCGTTTCACGGCTGGTACCTCGGCGAAGCGCAGGCGTGGTCTGGCGCGAGGGCCGCTGCGATCAAGACGCTGACGAAGGCGAAGTTGAAAGCGCCTGCGACCTTGTCGCGTCGCATCGAGGTGCGCATCGCCGAGCTCCAGCTCGATCTTGGACAGGCGGCGAAGGCGCGACCCGTGCTCGAGGCCGCCGCATCGGAGACCCCGACTCCCGAAGCCCTCTTGTCGCGGGCGTATGCGCGGCTGGCGACGAACGCGAAGCCCGAGGCGCAGAAGGATCTGCGAAGTCTGCTGCTTCGATTTCCCACGCACCCGCACGCGGCCGAGGCGATGCGTCTGCTGTCCTTCGATGGCACGCCGGCGTTCACTTTCGAAGAGCAGCTGATGCGCTCGCAGGCGCTCATCGCCCAGGGCGCGCCGACCGAAGCGTTGAGTCAGCTCGAGGCCGCTACGCCGGGAGAAGGCAAAGAGCAGCAGCCCTCTCAGGCGAAGGTGGCCCTCTTGCGTGGGCAGGCCCTGCTCGCGCTCGGGAAAGAAG